>NZ_JBICTV010000018.1:0-26246 GCF_043197855.1 Dactylosporangium sp. NPDC048998 | reverse complement strand
GGCACGGCGCGGCGCGGCGCGGCACAGCACGGCGCGGGCGGCGCAGCGAGCACGGCGCGGCGCGGGCGGCGCGGTGGGGTTAGCGGTGGGCGCGGGCCCAGGCGCGGGCGGCGGCCATGCGTTCCACGGCTGTCGGGTGGGAGCCGAACAGGAACTGTTCCACCGGGTTGGGGTCCGGGTCGCCCAGGTTGACCAGGGCGAGGCGGCCCTGCATGGCCTCGAACTCGGCCGGGTCGCGCGTCAGCTGCAGCGCGTGTTCGTCGGCGCGGGCCTCGACGCGGCGGGAGACCAGGGACTGCACCGGGCCCGCGAAGAGGCCGGCGACCGTAGCCACGGCCAGGAGCAGGGCTATGGCGCGGGGCTCGGCTATCGAGTCGACGCGGGCCAGGCGGAGCAGGGCGGACCACGAGCCCAGCAGGTAGAGCGCGCAGACCGCGGCGGCCGCGCCCAGGGCGCCGAGCAGGGTGCCGGTCAGCACGTCGCCGTCCTTGGCGTGGCCCAGCTCGTGGGCGACGACGGCCTCCACCTCGGCTGGCGGGGCCTTCTCGAGCAGGGTGTCGTAGACGACGATGCGACGTGTCGGGCCCAGGCCCGACACGTAGGCGTTGACGGACCTCGTGCGCCGGGACGCGTCGGCGATGAGCACGTCGCGGACCGGCACGCCGTCGCGGGCGGCCATCTCCATCAGGCGGGTGCGCTGCTCGCCCGCGGGCATCGGGGTGAACTTGTTGAAGACCGGCTCCACCAGCACCGGGAAGACGAAGCTGAGCAGGATGGCGAGCGCCGCGGCGCCGGCCGCGGCCCACGCCCACCACCAGCGGGGGGCGAAGTGGGTGATGGCGAAGAAGCCGACGAGGACGATGGCGCCGATGACGGCCCCGACGGCGTAGCCCTTCAGCAGGTCGACGGTCCAGCCGCCCCAGCCCTGGGTGGACAGCCCGTAGTGACGCAGGATGGACTGCCGCCACGCCGCCAGCGGCAGGACGACGATCTCGCCGACGAGGGTGACGGCGAATCCGCCGAGCAGGGCCCTGGCCAGCCAGTGGCCGCCGAACGGCCGGCCGGCCTGCTCGACGATCCACGAGCCGGCCGGGGTCAGGCCCAGCAGCAGCGCGACCACCAGGCCTATGGCCAGGGACAGGTAGGTGCCGGGGCGCAGCGCGGCGTGGAAGGCGCGCCCCTGGGCGACGGCGTCGCGCGGCAGCGAGTCGAGCGCGGCGATCTGGTCGGCCCGCGGCGCGGGCGGCGCCGCCCACGGCACCCGCAGCAGCGCGACGACGGCCGCCGCGACGATCAGCGCGACGAGCGTGATCACGGCCCAGAAGCGAGGGGTCATCGCGTCAGCCTATGCGGCGCGCCCGCGACGGCGCCGGGGTGCGGGGACAGGGGTGACGGGCACGGTCTCGAAGTGGGTGGGCTCCAGCACGGTGACCTCGAACCCGGCCAGCTCGAAGATCTCGATGGCGCGCACTTCCTCGGCGCCGAGTTGATGAAACGCCGGTGGGGTGTCGAGCAGCAGGGTCACCACGCAACCGCTGCAGGCGGTGCCGCGCACCGAGCAGCTTTCGCAGTCGACGAGCATCGCTCCTCCAATACCGATCCATCGGTGAACCCGATAGCACGAACGGTAACGGTGGGGTACGACAAAAATGGGAAACCCCAGGTCAGGAGCGTGACAGGCGGCGCAGCAGCGTGTCGGAGGACAGCGGGTACGCCCCGTGGCGGCGCACCCCGTCGATGACCTCCTTGTCGGAGGAGATCACCACGATCGGGCGGCCCGCCGGCTCGGCACGCACCAGGCGGCGGATGAGCTCGTCGGCGGTCTCGCCCTTCTTGGAGAACAGCACGCGTACCCCGCGCGGGGCCGGCGGCAGCCCGTGCACCCGTTCGGCGCCGTCGAAGACGACCGTGACCTCGGCCCGCGTCTGCGCCACCAGCCCGCCCACGCCGGCGATCAGCCGGTTGCGCTGCTGCTCGAGCGAGATCTCCGCGTAACCCTTCTTGGTCACGTTGTAGCCGTCCACGATCATGTGCGCCTTGGGCAGGCTCAGCAGCTGGTCGAGGCGGGCCGGGTCGTCGGCGTCCAGCGCACGGGCCGAGCCGGCGCCGGAGGCGTTCTCGGGCCGGTCGGCGGCGGTGTCGGCGACGAAGTCGGCGGGGAGCTTGTCGGTGGGGTCGAGGGCCAGCTCGCGGCGCAGCCCGACGGCGGCCTGACCGATGGTCTCCAGCAGCAGCCACAGCCGCGCGTCGTCGACGGCCCGGGCGTCCTTGGCGCTCTGCCGCTGCGCGCCCGCGGCGGTCTCGGCCTCGGCCAGCTTGGCCCGCAGCCGGCGCAGCTCGGCGTCGTGGTCGGCGGTGGACCGCGCGGCCCGGCCCTTCTCGGCCGCGAGCATGTCGGTGGCCTTGCGCTCCTTGGCCTGCGACTCGCGCAGCGCCTTGCCCAGCGAGCGGACCTCCTCGCGCAGGCCGGCGGCCTCGTCGCGCAGGCGGGCCAGCTCGTCGCGCAGCTTGTCGGCCTCGACGCGGGCCACGGCCCGGTCGTGCTCGGCCCGGGCGAGGCGCTGCTCCACGTCGCGGAAGCGCTCGGAGGCGATGGCGCCCTCGGCCTCGGCGCGCAGGGTCTCCGTGGCGTCGGTGACCAACACCCGCCAGCCGTCGGGGCGGGCGAGGTAGGCCAGCGCCGCGACCTCGACCGGGTCGGCGGCGGCCGGCGCGGCGCCCTCCAGGACGGCGGCGCCCAGGTCACCGGCCTCGTTGACGACCCGGGTGGCGAGCCGCTGGCGCAGGAGCGGATCGCCGGAGAGCTGCATCGCGATCACGGGCCCGCCCAGGCGCGCGCGGCGGTTCGGGGCGAACTTCGCCACCCGCCGCAGCGGCATGGGCAGCTCCTCCAGCGGCAGGCCGGTCATGGCGCCCGCGGCCAGGGAGATCACCCTTTGCCGGACCACCTCGGGCAGGATCGGCTCCTGGTCGTCGGCCGTCTGCGCAGCCTCAACCGACACCTCGGCCTCGAGGTCGTCGGGAGCGTCGTGCGCAGACATCACTCCAGTGTCGCATTGTCGACCACATTCACCCGGGATGGTGCCCAGGAGCGCCGCCTTACCTCCAAAGACTAAAAGCTGACATATCCTTATTTCACCTGATTGGGTGTACGGCTCGGGAGGCGGGGATGGCGACACCGGTGCCCCGGAACGAGGCGGAACGGCTCTCCGCCCTGCACGCGATGGCCGTCCTGGACACGCCGCCCGAGGCCGATTTCGACGACATTGTCCGGATCGCCAGCGAGATCTGCGGCGCGCCGATCTCGCTGGTCACGCTCGTCGACGCCGAGCGGCAGTGGTTCAAGGCCAAGACCGGCGACCTCGACGCCGACGAGACGCCGCGCGAGGTGGCGTTCTGCGCCCACGCGATCATGGGCCGCGACCTGATGGTCGTGCCCGACGCCTCCGCCGACGCGCGCTTCGCCGACAACCCCTTCGTGCGCGCCGACGACGGCATCCGCTTCTACGCCGGCGCGCCGCTGCTGACCACCGGCGGTGCCGCGCTCGGCACGCTCTGCGTGGTCGACCACGCCCCGCACCGGCTCAACCTCGACCAGATGCGCGCGCTGCGGGCCCTGGCGCGGCACGTGACAGAGCTACTGGAGCTGCGCCGGCTGGTGACCGACGAGCCGGAGCCGCCGAAGGGGCCGCGCTCGGTGGACCTGTCGTACCTGACCGAGTGCCGCGTCCAGGAGCTGCGCGGGATCGCCGACGCCCGCAACATCGCGATCACGCTGGGCCTCACCGACCCGGCCTTCGTGCTCGCGGACCCGGCCGAGCTCTCCCGTGCTCTCGACTACGTGATCTTCAGCGCGCTGAAGATCACCCCGTCCGGCGGGCGGGTCGCGGCGCGGGTCCTGGGCACGCCGGTGCCCACGATCGAGATCGGCCACTCCGGCGGCAGCATCCGGCCCGAGTGGCACGCCGACCTCGCCGGGCTCCGGGAGGCCGACGAGCCGGTACCGCGGGCGGTCGCCGGCATCCTGCGCGCCCACGGCGCCACCGTCATGGACACGTCGGCGATCATCGGCTCGCCCGACGTGCGCTTCGAGCTGCGCTTCCCCCCGCACTGAGTTTTTTTGTCACACCCTGGCCGTAGTGTGCGGCCGTGCCCGACTACCACCAGGAAACGCTCGACGCGCTGTTCGACGATCCGCGCGCCGCGACGCTCTTCTCGACCACGTTCGTCGTGGTCGACCTGGAGACGACCGGCGGCGCGCCCGACGGCGGCGGCATCACCGAGATCGGCGCGGTCAAGGTCCGCGGCGGCGAGGTCCTGGGAGAGTTCGGCACGCTGGTCAACCCCGAAGAGCGGCTCCCGGCGTTCATCACGGTGCTCACCGGCATCACCGAGATGATGCTGCTCGAGGCGCCGAAGCTCGACACGGTGCTGCCCAGTTTCCTCGAGTTCGCCAAGGGCGCCGTCTGGGTCGCGCACAACGCGCCCTACGACACCGGGTTTCTGAAGGCGGCCTGCGCCCGGCACGGCTACCCGTGGCCCAAGCCGATCGTGCTCGACACCGCCGCCATCGCCCGGCGCGCGCTCATCGCCGACGAGGTGCCCAACCACAAGCTGTCGACCCTGGCCCGGCACTTCCGGGCGGCGACCCAGCCGATCCACCGCGCGCTCGACGACGCGCGCGCCACGGTGGACGTGCTGCACGGCCTGTTCGCCCGGCTCGGCAGCCTCAAGGTGCACACCGTCGGCGACACGATCGAGTTCGTCAAGGCGGTCAGCCCGGCCCAGCGGCGCAAGCGGCACCTCGCCGAGGGGCTGCCCGACGCCCCGGGGGTCTACGTGTTCCGGGGGCACAAGGACCGGCCGCTGTACATCGGGACGAGTTCCTCGATCGCGACCAGGGTGCGCAGCTACTTCACCGCCGCGGAGAAGCGCGCCCGCATCGACGAGATGCTCAACGCCGCCGAGCGGGTCGAGGCGATCCCGTGCTCGCACTCGCTGGAGGCCGAGGTCCGCGAGCTGCGGCTGATCGCGGCGCACAAGCCGCCGTACAACCGCCGCTCGAAGTTCCCCGAGCGCGTGCTGTGGCTCAAGCTGACCGCCGAGGCCTATCCGCGCCTGTCCGTGGTGCGCGAGCTGCACGCCGACGGCGCCGCCTACCTCGGGCCGTTCGGCTCGCGGCGCGGCGCGGAGCTCGCCGCGGCCGGCGTCTACGACGCGCTGCCGATCCGGCAGTGCACCCACAAGCTGTCGCCGCGCACGCCCACGCCGGCGTGCGCGCTGGCCGAGCTCGGCCGCTGCCCGGCACCGTGCGAGCACCGGATCTCCGCCGAGGACTACGAGGCGGCGGCCGCGGCCCCGTTCCGCGCGGCGACCACCGGGGACCCGAGCCCGGTCGTGCGCGGGCTGATGGCCCGGATCGAGACGCTCGCCGCCGCGGAGCGCTACGAGGACGCCGCGGCGATCCGGGGGCGGCTGATCGTGTTCCTGCGCACCGCGATCCGGATGCAGCGCCTCGCGTCGCTGTCCGCGCTGCCCGAGCTGGTCGCCGCCCGCCCGGCCGCGGCCGGGGGGTGGGAGATCGCGGTGGTGCGGCACGGGCGGCTCGCCGCTGCGGGCGTTTCACCCCCGAGGGTGCATCCACAGCCGACAGTGGATGTGGTGTTGGCCACAGCGGAGACCGTGGTGCCCGGCCCGGGCCCGACGCCGCGCGCCACGCCGGAGGAGACCGAACGGATCCTCGCGTGGCTCGAGCGGCCCGAGACCCGCCTGGTCAAGACCGATGTGGGCTGGTCATACCCGGCCATCGGCGCCGCCCGGTGGCGGCCGTTCCTGGCCCGTGCGGAGGCCGCGGCCACGGTTCAGAATGATCTGGATGGGTAGGCACATCGGACGATCGCACATACTCAAATGACCGATCGGATGCGCGAGAGGAAACTAGGCTGGAACCTACCCAAACCTAGGCCCGCCCGGCCCGTCGGTGAGGAGGTGCCGCATGGAGCCCGGTCTGCAGTCCGGCGCGCCCTTCAGCGCGGGTCCCTCCACGGCGTCAAGCCCGGCGCCTGAGGGCCACGGCCCCAGCCCGCAGCACGGCCAAAACGCCCAGCATGGACCAAACGCCCAGCTCGGTCCCGGCCAGCAGCACGGACCAAGCTCACAGCATGGCCAAAGCCAGCAGCACGGCCCCAGCGCACAGCATGGTCACGTTGTGCCCGGCGTGCTGAACGGCCCCGATCTGCTCGGCGGCCCGGATGTCTCTGACGCTCCCCACCCTTCGAGTGGTGCGGATCTACGGCCGGAATCGGGCGATGAGCTCGATCCCGATGTTCACAGTCCCAACGCTTACGGACCGCGTTCGGGCCCGAACGCGACGCACAGCGAGTACATGTTGGACCCAGCGGCGTCAGACGGCAACCCCACGCAGTTTCCAAATTTTCGTGTCGGCCCGGCCCCGGCGTTCGCCTCCCCCGCGACCAGCCACGATGCCCAGCTCCTCGACGGGACGGACGCGGCCCTCGGCCCGCTGACGATCCGGGTCGAGCCCCTGGGGACCGGCGGATTCGCAACCAGTCCCCCGGGAAGCACGACTCCCCCGGGAAGCACGACCGCGTTCGGCGCCGGTGGTTTCGGGGCGATCGGCGCCGCGGGGAGTCCGGGCACGCCCACGGGAGCCGGCGAGACCGGGGGCGACCGGCTCCGGGCCGGCGAGATGTTCCTCGGCCCCAAGGGCCTGCCGACCGCGGCCATCAACGCCCCGGAGTCGCCGGCGCGCCGGCGCCCGCTGGCCCCGCCGGGCCCCGCGGACCGCACGCCGGCTGACCAGGACCGCCGAGCCGAGCGGGCCACGGGCGAGCGGGCCACGGACGAGCGCGGCCACCAGCACGACAGGGCGCTCAACGACCGCGCACCACAGCCCGAGCAGGCGCCCACGGACCACACCGCGAACGACCAGGCACCCGCAGACCGCGCCGCAACCGACCGCGACGCCCCCGACCGTGCCATGAACGACAGGGCACCCGCGGACCGCGGCCCGAACGACCGGGCACCGAACGACCGGGCACCGGCGGACCGCGGCCCGAACGACCGGGCATCGGGTGACCGCGCACCGAACGAGCACGCGACGAACGAGCACGGATCGCGCCCCGACCGAGTACGGCGGACGGAAGCGTCCCGGACCGAGGCGGCACGCGGTGCGAACGGTGGCGCGGACCGGCCCGCCGACGAGCGGTCCGCGACGCGCCGGGGGTCAGACTGGCCCGCCAACGACCGCGCGATCGAGACACGGACGCGCCCGAGCGGCGACGACGGCGCGCCGGGCGCGGGCGACCGGGGAGACGCGGCGCCGCCGGGCCAGGCGGACGCGGCCAACCACGAGCGCACAGCCACCAACGAGCGCACAGCCGCCAACGAACACGCGGTCATCAACGAACACGCGGCCACCAACGAGCGCCAGGCAGAGCCCAACGACAAGCCCCGCAACACGCACCAGAGCAAGCAGCAGCAACCGCACGACCGCGGCGCGCGGACCACCGCCCGCCGCGACGAGCCCGGCCGTGAAGCGACCGGCCCGGGCGGACAACCCCGGCAGGCCGCGCAGCCCAAGCAGTCCGCGCAGATCAAGCATCCCGCGCAGACCGAGCAGCCTGAGCAGACCGGCCCGGGTGCCAAGAAGCAGGGCGCGCTGCCGCGGCCCAAGGCGCGCGAGCCGCAGCTCGACGACCGGTACGCGGCGCCCCGGCAGAAGCTCACCGCGCCCCCCACCGACGACTCGCCCGAGGTGCCCCCGCCGCCGACCTACTCCGCGCTGGTGGGCGCGGCGGTACCAGGCGACCCGACGTCGACGTACACGGCCATCATCGGCTCGCGGCTGCGCGCCATGTTCCCGTGGCAGTCCAGCGACGACCCGATGGCGCCGATCCTGCGGGCGCACCGGCAGATCCACGCCTCGGCGGACATCGCGCTGCTGCGCCGGGCGTATGTGACCGCCGAGCAGATGCACCGCGGGCAGATGCGCAAGAGCGGCGAGCCGTTCATCACGCACCCGCTCGAGGTCACCGAGATCCTGGCCGACCTCGGCATGGACACCACGACGCTGGTCGCGTCGCTGCTGCACGACACCGTCGAGGACACCGACTACACCCTCGGCGCGCTGGAGCGGGACTTCGGCGGCGAGGTCGCGCTGCTGGTCGACGGCGTGACGAAGTTCGACAAGATGTTCTACGGCGCCGACGCCGAGGCCGAGACGATCCGCAAGATGATCGTCGCCGCCGGGCGCGACGTGCGGGTGCTGGTCATCAAGCTCGCCGACCGGCTGCACAACATGCGCACGATCGACGCGCGGTCGGTGAAGAGCCGGGTGCGCATCGCCACCGCCACCCGTGAGGTGCTGATCCCGCTGTGCGAGCGGCTCGGCATCCAGGCGCTCAAGCGGGAGCTCGAGGACTGGGTGCTGCGCGCGGTCTCCCCGAGCGGCTACGCGGTCGTCGCCGACTACGTGCAGCAGCGGGTCGGCTGGGACGGGTACCTCGACAAGGTCACCTCGGCCGTGGGCACCGACCTGAAGAAGTTCGGCATCGACGCCACGGTGTCGCCCAGGCCCCGGCACCTGTACTCGATCTGGAAGGACACCGTCGACGGCAACTACGCCGAGCCGCACGACCTGCCGCGCATGGTGATCGTCGTCGACGGGCCCGAGACCGACTGCTACGCCGCGCTCGGCGCCGTGCACGGCAAGTGGCGCCCGGTGCCCGGGCGGTTCAAGGACTTCATCGCCACGCCGAAGAACAACAACTACAAGTCGCTGCACACGACGGTTCTCGGGCCGGAGGGGCGCTCGCTCGAGGTGCTCATCCGTACCGTCGAGATGCACCAGGCGGCGGAGTACGGCATCGTGGCGAACTTCCGCTACCCCACCACCGCCGCCCGGTTCGGCCCGGCGACCAAGGCCGAGCAGCTCGACTGGCTGCGCCGGCTGCTGGACTGGGAGGCCGCGGCGTCCGACCCGGCGCAGTTCATCGCGTCGCTGCGCTGCGACCTCGCCGAGGACCAGATCCTGGTGCTGACGGCCGGCGGCGGGCGGCCGGTGCTGCTGCCCTCGGACGCGACGCCGGTCGACCTGGCGTACATCCTCGGCGCCAACGTCGGCAACCGATGTATCGGCGCCCGGGTCAACGGCCGCCTGACCGCCGTGTCGTCGCCGCTCGCCGACGGCGACACCGTCGAGATCATCACCCGCGCCGGGCAGCGCGACGAGTTCGACTTCGACGCCGACGCGCCGGCGCGCGGCCCGTCCCCGGAATGGCTCGACTTCGTCCGGACGCCCCACGCCCGGCTGCACATCAGCCGCTGGTTCGAGGCGCACGAGGCGCCCGCCATCACCGTCGCCAACAAGGTCCGGCTGGGCCGCCTCGCGATCGGCCTCGCGCTGCGCCAGCAGGGCCGCGGCCTGGCCAGCGACCTGCCGCTGGTGCGCCTCGCGCCGCGGCTGGGCTACCCCGACCTGGAGACGCTGCTCGTCGCCGTCGCCGACCACGCCCGCACCGCGGACGAGGTCGTGGCCGAGTTGATCGCCCTGGTCGACCACTCCCCGCGGTAGCTCACTAGCCTTAGCCGGATGACCGACTTCCGTGGTCGCGTGCGCGGGCTGGCCTACAGCACGTTCTACCGGCTGCCGGCCCGCTGGCGGCGGCGCATCGTGCGGGCGTACCAGCCGACGTACACGATCGGCGCCGTCGCGATCGTCCGCGACCCGCAGCTGAACCGGATCCTCCTGCTACGCCAGCCGCCAGGCGCGGGCTGGTCGCTCCCGGCCGGCCTGATGGACCGCGGCGAGACCCCGGTCCAGTGCGCGGCCCGCGAGCTCGGCGAGGAGACCGGCGTCAAGGTGCCGCCCGAGCGGCTGCGCCCCGCCACGCCCAACGCGATCGTGCACACCCGCGGCCGCTGGGTCGACGTGGTGTTCGAGACCGAGGTCGAGCCGGGCGTCGAGCTCGTCGTCGACGCCGCCGAGGTGCTCGAGGCCGCCTGGCACCGGCTGGACAACCTGCCGCCGCTGACGGTGTCCACGTCGAAGCTGCTCGCCCACTACGGCATCGGCCCCTACCAGGACTACCCCGAGGTCCGCGAGGCGTGAACGCGGACGTCTGCGCCGTCGTGCTCGCGGCCGGCGAGGGGCGCCGCCTGCGGCCGCTCACCGAGCACCTGCCGAAGGCGCTGTGCCCGGTCGGCAACGTGGCGCTGCTGGACCGCGCCCTGGCCCGCGTGCGGGCGCTCGGCTTCGACCGGCCGCACAGCGTCGCCGTGAACGCCTGCTACCTCGGCCACCTGGTCGTCGAGCACGTCGGCGACCGCGCGCACCTCTCCGTGGAGCCGGGCGACCCCCTCGGTACCGCGGGCGGGCTCGGCCTGCTGCGGGACTGGATCGGCGGGCGGGGCGTGCTCGTCGGCAACGCCGACGCCTACCTGGCCTCGGACGAGGAGCCGGGGGCCGACATCGCCGCCCTGCTCGACGGGTGGGACGGGCACGAGGCGCGGCTGCTCGGCGTGCCCGGGCCGCCGGACGAGTTCGGCACCCACCGCTTCGCCGGCTTCTCGCTGCTGCCGTGGGACCTGGTCGCAGCCCTGGAGCCGGAGCCATCCGATCTGGTGCGCCTGGCCTGGCGCCCCGCCGAGCGCCAGGGCCGGCTGCGCGTGGTGGAGTACCCGGGCAGCTATGTGGACACCGGTACTCCGGCGGACTACCTGCAGGCAAACCTGCATGCGGCGGGCGGTGGCAGCCTCGTGGCGCCGGACGCCGAGGTCGTCGGGGCGCTCGACCGGGCCGTGGTCGGTTCGGGCGCCGTCGTGGCCGGGTCGGTCACCCGCGGGGTGGTGTGGCCGGGCGGTGTCGTGGCGGCGGGCGAGGCGCTCGCCGACGGGATCCGGGTCGGCCGGGGGCTGACCGTCGCCGCGCATTAGCATGACGGGTGCCCACCTGTTGGAAGGAGCACCGCCGGTGATCACCGCGATCGTCCTCATCGACTGCGCCACCGACTCGATCCCGGAGGTGGCCGAGAGCATCGCCAACCTCGACGGCGTCAGCGAGGTGTATTCCGTCGCCGGCAACACCGACCTGATCGCGATGGTGCGGGTGCGGCAGTTCGAGGAGATCGCCGAGGTGATCGCCAACCGGATCTCGAAGGTGCCCGGCGTGGTGGAGACCGACACGCACATCGCGTTCCAGGCGTACTCCCGCCACGACCTGGAAGAGGCTTTCGCGATCGGCCTCCCCGACGCCGACTAAATCCCGCGGTTTTTCCTCCGCGCGGCGAGAAGGCGTGCAGCAAGGGCTCGGCGGGGCCGCAAGAAGGGGCCGTTTGCCCTGGTTGCGGCGCCGGGAGTGTGGCAAATCGCATCGAGTGCGCGGTCCGCACCCGGTACCCTCGCGGCCATGAGGATCGGCATCGTAGGGGCCACCGGGCAGGTCGGCAGCGTCATGCGCCACATCCTGGCCGAACGGCGGTTCCCGGTAGACGAGTTGCGACTGTTCGCGTCCGCCCGCTCAGCCGGGCGGCCCATCGACTGGCAGGACACGCAGGTCACGGTGGAGGACGCGGCGACCGCGGACTACGCCGGGCTCGACATCGTGCTGTTCTCGGCCGGCAAGGGCACGTCGAAGGAGCTCGCCCCGAAGGTGGCCGCCGCCGGGGCCGTCGTGATCGACAACTCCTCCGCGTGGCGGATGGACCCGGACGTGCCGCTGGTCGTCGCCGAGGTCAACCCGCACGCCGCGGCACACCGGCCGAAGGGGATCATCGCCAACCCCAACTGCACCACGATGGCCGCGATGCCGGTCGTGCGCCCGCTGCACGACGAGGCCGAGCTGGTCGCCATGGTGGCCGCCACCTACCAGGCCGTCTCCGGCGCCGGGCTGGCCGGCGTCGCCGAACTCGACGAGCAGGTGCGCAAGGTCGCCGACGGCGCTGCCGCGCTCGCCTTCGACGGCTCGGCGGTCGAGTTCCCGGAGCCGAAGCAGTTCGCCCGCCCGATCGCGTTCAACGTGCTGCCGCTGGCCGGCTCGATCGTCGACGACGGCTCCTTCGAGACCGACGAGGAGCAGAAGCTACGCAACGAGAGCCGGAAGATCCTCGAGATCCCCGGGCTCAAGGTGTCCGGCACCTGCGTGCGCGTGCCCGTCTTCACCGGCCACTCGCTGCAGCTCAACCTGCGCTTCGCCCGCCCGATCGGCGTCGAGCGCGCCACCGAGCTGCTGGCCGCCGCGCCCGGCGTGGTGCTCAGCGACATCCCGACGCCGCTGCAGGCGGCGGGCGCCGACCCGTCGTACGTCGGGCGCATCCGCGTCGACGAGACCGTCGACAACGGCCTGGCGCTGTTCGTCGCCAACGACAACCTGCGCAAGGGTGCGGCGCTCAACGCGGTGCAGATCGCCGAGCTGCTGGCCGCCTGAAAACACGGCACGGCCGAAAGGTGGGGCGGCGCCGCCCCACCTTTCACATGTGGCGGTCGAACCAGTCGAGGATCGCCTCGAAGCGCTGCACCCGGTGCCGCGGCCGCCCGGTGCGGGACAGTTCGTGCCCCTCGCCCGGGAACAGCAGCAGCTCGGCCGGCGCCCCGCGGCGCCGCAGCGCCACAAACAGCCGGTACGCCTGCTCGACCGGGCAACGCCAATCCTGCTCCGAGTGGATGATCAGCATCGGGGCGGTGATCCGGTCGGCGTACGTCAGCGGGCTCTGCCGGGCGAAGTCGTCCACGTACAGCGAGTCGGCGAAGTACCAGCCGATGTCCGACGTGCCCGCGAAGCTGTCGATGCTGTTGACCGCGCGCTCCGACACCGCGGCGCGGAACCGGTCGCCGTGGTGGGCGGCCAGCCACGTGGTCATGAAGCCGCCGTGCGAGCCGCCGAGCACGCCGACGCGGCGCTCGTCGAGATCCGGGGCCTTCAGCGCGGCGTCGAGCAGGGCCAGCAGGTCGACCGCGCTCACCTCGCCGACGTTGCCCCGGATCGCCCTGCCGTGCTCCACGCCGTAGCCGGAGGAGCCGCGTGGGTTGCCGAAGACGACCGCGTAGCCGCCGCCGGCATAGACTTGGGCCTCGTCGAAGAGCCGCCAGCCGTACTGCGTGTAGGGCCCTCCGTGGATCATGAGCAGGACGGGGTGCGGGCCCTCCCCGGCGGGCCGGACGACCCAGCCGTGCACCGGGTAGCCGTCGGGCGCGGTCGCGGTGATCTCGACCTGCTCGAGCGCCTCGACGCCCTCGCTGAAACTCGTGAGCCGCCGCTCGCCGGCGTAGAGCTCGCCCCAGTCGGCCGGCCCAGCGATGGTGCTGACCAGCACGCCCCCGGCCCAGGCGAAGCCGGCGACCTGCCGCTCGCCGTCCACCACGACGGTGTGCGGCCCGCCGTCGAAGGGCACAAGCAGCAGTTGTACCGCGCCGCGCCGCTCGTCGGCGAAGAGCACCCCGTCCGGGGTGACGTCGAGGTCGCCGCCCGGCATCGCGAGATGGTGCTCGGCCGGGTCGAGCAGCGGCCGCGCCGCACCGCCGACGAACGGCACCGACCACAGCGACTGGTTGCGCAGCACCGGGTCGACCCGTCGCGCTCCGGCCGGCGTGCCGGCGAACACGACCGCGTCGCCGTCCGGGGTGAAGCGCGGCAGGCTCGGCACGAACGTGGCGTCGGTCAGCGCGCGCAGCCCGGTGCCGTCGGGGCGCACCACACAGACGTCGGCGGCCCGGTCCGCGGCCCAGCCCTCGTGACGCGCGGAGACGAACGTCAGCCACTGGCCGTCCGGGCTCCAGCGGGGGTCGTCGTGGTCGTGCTCGCCCCGGGTGATCTGCGTGATCTGGGTGACCTCGCCGTCGAGCGCGGCCACGAACAGGTGCGCCGGGCGGTCGCGCAGGAAGCCGACGCCGTCGAGGCGGTTGGACAGTTCCGTGATCCGGCGCGGGGGCTCGCCGTCGGGGCCGATGGGCTCCCCGTCGTCGGTGTGGCCGGTGCCGTAGCGCTGCTCCTGCGGTACACGAGCGGAAAATGCGAGCCGGGCGGAGTCCGGCGACCAGTCGGGCGCGCCCACGCCCAGCGGCTCGTCCGTCAGCGCCCGCCCGTCTCCCCCGCCGACCGGCAGCACCCACAGCTGGGGCTTCGCGCCCTTGCCGGCGCGGCGCAGGAAGGCGATCCAGCGCCCGTCCGGGGAGTAGCGGGGCGCGCTGTCGTGCCATCCCCGGGTCAGTCGCACCGCGGGGCGTGAGCCGTCGGTCGGCACGAGCCACAACTGCGAGGTGTACGCGTCGGTGGCGAGGTCGGGCCGGGAGACCGCGACGACGGCGATGGCGCCGTCCGGGCTCACGGTGGGCGCCCCGGGCGTGCGCATTCGCGGCAGATCGACTGGCTTCACGTTCTGCACCGTAACCGCGGCCACCCTCCTTACCCGCGGGTAACCTCCTAGCCCTACCCTACGGACATGGATCCGACGCTGGAGACGGTGGAACGCGGGACGGACCGGATCGCCCTGCAGGTGTACGCGGCGCCCGGGGACGCGCCGACGCTCGCGGTGCTCTGGCCGGCGATGGGGGTGCCGGCCCGCTACTACCGCGCGTTCGCCGCCGACCTGGCCGCCGCGGGTATGGCCGTGGTTGTCGCCGACCTGCGCGGCACCGGGGCGAGCACGCCGCCGCCGTCACGGGCCTCGGGGTATGGCCTGGCCGACCTGGCCGCCGACGTGGACGCCGTGCTGACCCACCTCAAGCCGTGCCGTGCCGGGCGCCGCACGATCCTCGTCGGGCACTCCCTCGGCGGCCAGGCGTGCGCGCTGCACCTCGCCGCGGAGCCCGGCTCCGACGTGGCCGGGCTGGCGCTGCTGGCGGTCGGCGTGCCGTACTGGCGCCGGTACCCGGCGGGCCGCCGCCTCCCGGTGCTGCTGCAGACCCAGACGCTCGGCACGGCCGCCGCGCTGCTGCGCGTGTGGCCGGGCTGGGGCTTCGGCGGTCGCCAGGCGCGCGGGGTGATCCGGGACTGGGCGCACACCGCGCGCACGGGCCGCTACCCGGCGATGCAGGGCGCGGACCTGGAGTCCGCCCTGGCGAGGGTGACAACCCCGGTGCTCGCCGTCGACATGGCCGGCGACGCGTACACGCCGCCCGGCACGGTCTCCCAGCTGCTGGAGAAGCTCTCCGCCGCCCCGGTGACCCGCGAGGACTACGCGCCGGGCCCGCCGATCGACCACTTCCGCTGGGCGAAGGAGGGCACCGCCCTGGCCCGCCGCGTGGCCGACTGGGCCGCGTCCCTGCCGTAAGCGCCTCGCCAAGGCTTGCCAACGCCGAACGGCCCCCGGCGCGGTGCCGGGGGCCGTTCGACGTCGTGCGGTGGGCTCAGTGCCCCGAGGTGATCTCTTCGCGGTCGACCTCGGTGACCTGGCGCGGCACCGGCTTCTCGGCCGGGGCCGCCTTCTCGATCGGGTAGAAGAAGCCCTTCACCGTCGGGGCCAGGGCGCCGATGCGGTTCATCTTCTTCGGCACGACCCAGCCCGCGTAGTCCAGCGCGTGGTGCCCGTCGCCCTCCACGGCGTGGCCGTCCGGCGCCGGCAACGGCTGGTGGACCTCGATGAACCGGCCGTCCGGCATGCGCCGGATGATGCCGGTCTCGACGCCGTGCGCCAGCACCTCGCGGTCGTGCTGCTGCAGGCCCAGCGCGATGCGGTAGGCGCAGTAGTACGCCAGCGGCGGCAGGACCAGGATGCCGATGCGGCCCGCCCAGGTCATCGCGTTGAGGCTGATGTGGAACTTGTCCGCCACCACGTCGTTGCCGCCGGAGATCAGCAGCACCACGTAGAACGCGATCGCCATGGCACCCAGCGCGGTGCGCAGCGGGTTGTCCCGCGGGCGCTCGAGCAGGTTGTGCACGGCCTTGTCCTTGGTGAACCGCGCCTCGATGAACGGATAGAAGATCGGCAGCATCGTCAGGATGCCGGGCAGCACCACCGTCGGCCAGAAGATCGGCGGGATGGTGTAGCCGTCGCCCCAGCCGAACAGGCCGAAGCGGATCTCCCAGGCCGGGAAGAGACGCGTCGAGCCGTCGAGGAACATGACGTACCAGTCGGGCTGGCTCGCCGCCGAGACGACCGCGGCCTTGTACGGGCCGAACAGCCAGATCGGGTTGATCTGGAAGAGGCCGGCCAGCGCGGCGATCATGCCGAACACGATCATGAAGAAGCCGCCGGCCTTGGCCGCGAAGCCCGGGAACATCCGCACGCCGACCACGTTCTCGTTGGTGCGGCCGGGGCCGGGCCACTGGGTGTGCTTCTGCTTCACCAGCAGGCCCATGTGGACGCTGATGAGCGCGAGCAGCGCGCCGGGGACCAGCAGGACGTGCACGATGTACAGCCGGTCGAGGATGACCTCGCCCGGGAACTCGCCGCCGAACAGCGAGGTGGTCACCCAGGTGCCGACGATCGGGATCGACAGCATGATGGCGCTCGCGATGCGCAGGCCGGTGCCGGACAGCGCGTCGTCGGGCAGCGAGTAACCGCCGAAGCCCTCCAGGAAGCCCATCCAGAACAGCAGCACGCCGACGATCCAGTTGGCCTCGCGCGGCTTGCGGAACGCGCCGGTGAAGAACACCCGGAACATGTGGACCACGATCGCGGCCATGAACAGCAGCGCCGCCCAGTGGTGCATCTGCCGCATGAAGAGGCCGCCGCGCACGTCGAACGTCAGGTGCAGCGCGGTGTTGTACGCCTGCGACATCTCCACGCCGCGCAGCGGGGCGTAGCTGCCGTCGTACACCGTCTCGCGCATCGACGGGTCGAAGAACAGCGCGAGGAAGATGCCGCTGAGCAGCAGCACGATGAACGAGTAGAGGGCGATCTCACCCAGCAGGAACGACCAGTGGTCGGGGAAGACCTTGTTCAGCAGCCGCCGCAGCGGCGTCGCCGCTTGGAAGCGCTCGTCGAGCGCCTCGGCGGACTTGGCCGGCAGGGCCCGGACGTCGATCTTGCGCCGTTTCATGGCCGCTCCCAGAAGGCCGGTCCGACCGCAATCTTGTAGTCGGACACCGCAACGAAGTATCCCTCATCGTCAACCGTGATCGGCAGCTGCGGAAGCGCCCGGCTCGCGGGGCCGAAGACCGGCCGCGCGTTGTCGGTGATCTGGAACTGCGACTGGTGACAGGGGCACAGCAGGCGGTTGGTCTGCTGCTCGTACAGGCTGGCCGGGCAGCCCGCGTGGGTGCAGATCTTCGAGTACGCGACGTAGTTCTGCCACTGCGAGCCGACGTTGATCGGCTTGGCGTTCTTCTGCGTGAGCAGCGCGTCGTCCTCACGCAGGTGGATCAGCAGGGTGGGCGAGTCGGCGTACTTGTTGGTCGCACCGCCCGGGATGCCGGGGAAGACGGTGATCTGGCCGCCGACGCTGATGTCGGCCGGGCGGATCGGGGTGCCGTCCTCGTGGGTGAGGCGGACCGGCTTGCCGTCGTTCTTCTTCGGGTCCCACCCGGTGGTGAAGAACACGTTTTCGCCGTTCTGGGTCGGCGCCTTGATGAGCGAGCCGACCAGCACCGCGCCGGCGGCCGCGCCCAGCGGAGCGGCGCCGGCCAGGAACGCCAGGCCGACGAAGCGGCGCCGCTTGAGGCCCAGCTCGTCGCCCATGTTGACGATGGTGGCCGCGGTGAGCCGCTGCTCGGTGCGGTCCGACGGCCCGTCGTGGCGCGACTGGACCGAGACCTCCTCGGGCAGGAGCTTCTTCGACCACGTGATGATGCCCAGGCCCAGGGTCAGCAGCGCGAGGCCGAGCGTCGCGCCGAGCACCGGGGTGTAGTACGGGTACAGCCTCTGGTAGGTCTCGTCGCCGTGGCCGTAGTGCCACGGCCACGCGATGTAGGCGACCACGAACGCGGTGCCCATGAGGCCGGTGAGCAGGAACAGCAGCGCGAGGACGCGCTCGATGCGCTTCTCGGCCTTGGTGCCCGGGACCGGGAACCGCGGCGCGTAGTGCACGATCTCGACGCCGTCGCGGCGCGCGCCCTCCTTGACGAGGTCGAACCGGGTGAGGCTGGGGTCGCTCGCGTCGAACGGCTCCTCAGCGGCGTGACCCTCAGCAGCGGTGTGGGTGGTCATGACTTCCCTGCAATCCACAGCGTGGCGAACACGAGCGCCGCGATCCCGATGAGGAAGATGACGAGCCCCTCGGGGACCGGGCCGTAGCGGCCGATGTTCCAGCCACCGGGGTCTGTCTGCGAGTTCTTGTTGAGGTTCTGGATGTAGGCGATGATCGCGGCCTTGTCTTCCGGGCTCAGCTGGTTGTTGCCGAACACCGGCATGTTCTGCGGGCCGGTCAGCATGGCGCCGTAGATGTCGCGGTTGGTGGAGTGCTGCAGCGTCGGGGCGTACTTGCCGGAGGACAGCGCGCCGCCGCCGGTGGAGAACGCGTGGCAGGACGAGCAGTTGACCCGGTACAGCTCGCCGCCGTGCGCGAGGGTCTTCGGGTCCGACTGGGCCTTCTTCACGTCCGCGTCGAGGCTCGACGCACTCGGCAGCTGCGGGCCGCCGCCCAGCTCCTGGATGTACGCGCCGATGTCGGCGGCGTCGGCCGGGCTGAGCGCCGGTGCCTTGCGCTCCGCCTGCGCCTCCTGGCGGGCCAGCGGCATGCGACCGGTGTTGACCTGGAACTCGACCGCGGCGGACCCGACGCCGATCAGGCTGGGGCCGCGGTCCTGCACGCCCTGCGCATTGGTGCCGTGGCAGGTGATGCAGCTGGTCTCGTACAGCTCCTTGCCGTGCTTCGCCTGCTCCGAAAGCGCCGGTGTCTCCTCGGCGCGGCCGACGCCGGGGGCGTATGCGCTGTAGAGGCCGCCGACCAGCGTGAGCGCGGCGATCAGGCGCACGGCCGCCGACAACCGCCGGCGAAGCTTGCCCCGGGCCGCGCGCGCACCACCCGGCACCAGCCGGGCAAGCGGCCGCCTGCTCTGCTCAGAAGTCATGGCCTCACCTTTGTCGTCATCACCTATGTGCCGTCTCGGGGTAGTGGTCCTGGAGGAGTGGTCCGGAGCGTGACGCGCGGCCCGAGCCTGCTACTGCAGGAAGTAGATCATCGCGAACAGCGCGATCCAGACCACGTCGACGAAGTGCCAGTAGTAGGACACGACGATCGCCGCGGTCGCCTGGGCCGGGGTGAAGCGGCCCATCGTCGTGCGGATCAGATAGATGATGAAGGCGATGAGGCCGCCGGTGACGTGCAGGCCGTGGAACCCGGTGGTCAGGTAGAACATCGAGCCGTAACCGTCGCCGTTGATCTTGATGCCCTCGCCGACCAGGTTGCGGTACTCGTTCACCTGCCCGAGCACGAAGGTCAGGCCCATGATGAACGTCAGGGCGAACCAGCGCCGCAGCCCGTGCACGTCACCGCGCTCGGCGCGGAACACGCCGATCTGGCAGGTGATGGACGAGAGCACGAGGATGATCGTGAACGTCAGGGCATAGGGGATGTTCAGCACCTCGGTGTGCTTCTCCCAGAGCTCCGGCGCGGCGGCGCGGATGGAGAAGTACATCGCGAACAGCGCCGCGAAGAACATCAGTTCGCTGGAGAGCCACACGATCGTCCCGACACTGACCATGTTGGGCCTGGTCAGTGAGTGGATCTGGCTCTTGGCAATCGCTGGGGCCGCAGTCACGACGTCATTATTGCCCCCGATCATCGCCAGGTTTGCGCGGGGTCCACCAGACACGGACTATTCGTGCGACGGCATAGTCTGGGTCCGTGTTCCACGCACTCGAATCCGCAGGTGAACCCGGTCCAGTGTCGGCCGCGACGCTGTTCGGCTCGTTCCACGTGTCGTGGCTGACGCTCGTGCTGCTCGCCGCCGCGGGGCTCTACCTGGCCGGCGTGGTGAAGCTGCGCCGGCGCGGCGACCACTGGCCCGTCGCGCGCACGGTGTTGTTCCTGGTCCCCGGCCTGGGCGCGATCGCCGCGGTCACCATGAGCGGGATCGAGGAGTACGACACCGCGCTGCTGTCGGTGCACATGATCCAGCACATGATCCTGTCGATGATCGCGCCGATCTTCCTGGCCCTGGGCGCGCCGGTGACGCTCGCGCTGCGCACGCTGCCCACCGGCGGGCGCAAGGTGCTGCTGGCCGTCGTGCACTCGCGCCCGGCGCGGATCCTGGCGTTTCCCCTGGTGGCGTTCGGCTTCTTCGTGGTGACGCCGTTCATACTCTATTTCACCGGCCTCTACGGCCTGACCATGCGCCACGAGTGGATCCACGAGCTCACGCACGCGCACTTCATCGCGGTGGGCTGCCTGTTCTTCTGGCCGCTGATCGGCCTCGACCCGCTGCCCGGGCGGTGGCCCTACCCGGCCCGCGCGCTGCTGATGTTCCTGTCCACGCCGTTCCACACCGTGCTCGGGCTGACCATCATGCAGAGCAAGACGCTGCTCGGCGGGGACTGGTACCCGTCGCTGCACCTGAGCTGGACCGACCCCGCCGCCGACCAGGTCGTCGCGGGCGGGATCCTCTGGGCCGGCGGCGAGTTCGTCTCGGTGACGATGCTGGCGGTGCTGGTGGTGCAGTGGATGCGCCAGTCGGACCGGGAGGCCCGGCGGACGGACCGCCAGCTGGACCGCGAGGAGCGGCTGCGGCGCGAGGAGGCGGAATGGACCGCCCGCACCGGAATCCTCATAACGCCCGACGGCGGCGAAACGCCGATTCGGAAGGACGGTACGATCCCGGAGGCAGACGCCACACAAGGAGCAGCACGCACATGAGCGAGCACATTGTCCTGCTGTACAGCGACGACGCCGAGGTCCGCGACCGCATGCGGCTGGCCATCGGCACCCGTCCGGCGGCCGACCTGACGGTGAGATTCGTCGACGCCTCGACCTACGCCGAGGTCGTCAAGCTCGTCGACGACACCGACGTCGACCTGCTGGTGCTCGACGGCGAGGCCACCCCCGGCGGCGGGCTGGGCATCGCCCGGCAGCTCAAGGACGAGATCGTCGACGCGCCCCCGGTCGTGCTCGCCATCGCCCGCGCCGCGGACCGCTGGCTGGCGTCCTACGCCCGCGTCGAGGGCACGATCATGTACCCCCTCGACCCCGTCACCACCGGCGAGACCGTCTCCGCCCTGCTCCGCGCATACCCCGCCATTCGCCGGTAAGTCAGGACACCTCTGGAGGCCATCATGGGCGACCGCACCTGGCCGACGCTGCTCACCGCCCTGCTGCGCGGGGAGGACCTGTCCACCGAGGACACGGGCTGGGCGATGCGCGAGATCTTCTCCGGATCGGCCACGCCCGTACAGACGGCCGCGTTCGTCATCGCGCTACGCGCCAAGGGCGAGACGCCGGCCGAGGTCGCCGGGTGCGCCGACATGATGCTGGCCCAGGCGATCCGCGTGCCGATCTCCGACGAGCTGCGCGACGCCGCCGTCGACATCGTCGGCACCGGCGGTGACCGGGCCAACACCGTGAACATCTCGACCATGGCCGCGGTGGTCACGGCGGCCGCCGGCGTCCCCGTGGTCAAGCACGGCAACCGGGCCGCCTCCTCCTCCACCGGCGCCGCCGACCTGCTCGAGCGGCTCGGGGTCACCATCGACCTGGGCCCGGAGGACGTCGCCCGCAGCGTGGCCGAGGTGGGCATCGCCTTCTGCTTCGCCGCGCGGTTCCACGCCGGCATGCGCCACGCCGGCGGCCCGCGCCGCGAGATGGGCGTGCCGACGGTGTTCAACTTCCTCGGCCCGCTGACCAACCCGGCCCAGCCCACCGCGGCCACCATCGGCTGCTTCGACCTGCGCATGGCGCCGGTCGTGGCCGCCGTGATGGCCGGCCGGGGCTACTCGGCGCTGGTGGTGCGCGGCGAGGACGGCCTGGACGAGTTCACCACCGCCGCGCCGACCCGGGTGTGGGCGGCGACCGGCAACGCGGTCACCGAGACCGTCGTCGACAGCGCCGACCTGGGCCTGGCCCGCTCGGCGCCGGGCGACCTGCGCGGCGGCGACCCCGAGCACAACGCCGACGTCGCGCGGCGGATGTTCGCCGGTGAGGGCGGGCCGGTGCGCGACGCGGTGCTGCTCAATGCGGCCGCCGCGATCGCCGCGCGGGAAGGGCTGGTCCTGCAGGACCTGCACGGGCAGCTCAAGGCCGGCATCGAGCGCGCGGCCGCGGCCGTGGACTCGGGCGCCGCGACGGCCCTGGTCGAGCGCTGGGCCGCGTTCAAGCCCGCATGACGCGGTACAAAGCCACCGTTCTTCGGCAAACCGCCGCATAACCGACGGGCGGCGAGTGGCGTTGGTCCAGCCATGGCCGGACTGCCGCGGAACAACTCCAAGAAGGCGCTGGTCTCCGCCGTCGTGGCCGGCGCGCTGACGGTCGGCTTCGCCGGCATGATGGTGAAGTCCTGCGACGCGCCGGTACAACAGCGGGCGGAGCCGGTCAACCAGGCGCTGGAGATGGTCGACTCGCTCGCGTCCCGGCTCGTGCTCGGCCTCGACTCCGACGCGACGCTGCCGTACGCCACCCCGTCCGGGGCGGTCGTGACCGTGTCGCAGTCGGCGCCGCGCCGGGCGTACCGCAGCGCCGGCGTGACGTACATCTCGACCCCGGACGGCACCTTCCTGTGCGTCACCGGCCCGTCCCCGTCGCCCACCAAGGGGCGCAAGCCCACCGCGCCGGCGAAGTCGCCCGAGCCGCCCGTGACGTGCCAGGAGGACCCGGGGGCGGACACCATGTCCCCCACCGAGGCCAAGGCCATCAGCGTGGCGTTCGGGGGCGAGTTCATGGCCCCCGAGGCGGCCGTGGGGCGCCTCGCGAGCATCGCGCAGGGGGAGGGCGTGCGCGCCGGAGCCTCCAAGCGCGGCGACGCGCAGTGCGTGTCGGTCACCGCGACCGGATCCGCACCGAGATCGCGTGCGTCAACCCCGCCGGGCTGCTCGCCTACTTCCAGGGCACCTCGGACGCGGGCCGGACGACGGAGCTGATCCTGCAGTACACCAGCCCCAGCGTGAGCGACGAGGCCTTCCAGCCGCCGAAGGCCACCGCCAAGAAGTGATCACCGAAATGTGACCCGACACGCGGGCCCGGGTCCGCGGCGGCGTGGCTCGGCGATGGCACGGTGGCGGCATGGAGCTGCACTGCGACACCTGCGCCCGGGTGCGGATCTTCGAGCAACCGGCCTGCGCCGACCACCCCCGGGCGAGCTGCCCCGACTGGGCCTGCACGGCCTGCGGCGCGGCGATCGTGATCACCCCGGTGATCCTGCTCATGGACCGGCGCCCGCGGGTGCTGCTGCGCCGGACGGCGCGCCGGGCCGCCTGAACCTCCGTCCAGCCACCGCAAGTGCCGCTCGGGCGGCCGGGCATGAAAAAGGGGCCCGCGAGGGGCCCCTTTTAGCAGGACGAGCTCAGTGCTCGGCGCCGCGCCGGCTGCCGGTGTAGTACTCGAACATCAGCCCGCACGTCGCGACCAGCACCGAGATCAGGCCGGTCGCGACCAGCCACCACTGGTCGAACGCGAGACCCAGGCTCGCGATCATCGCCGAGAGCGCCAGGCCGAACGGCCAGTAGCTGCCCGGGCTGAAGAAGCCCAGGTCGCCCGCACCCTCGGCGATTTCCGCGTCGCTGCGGTCCTCCGGGCGCGGCTCGATGCGCCGCGAGATGATCCACAGCGCGAGGCCGATCATCGTCAGCAGCAGGCCGGACAGGATCAGCGCCACGACGCCGATCCACTCGATGCCGCGGTGCCCGCTCTGCTCGGGCGACGCCGCGTTGGTCCACCAGGCGTACAGGCCGGCCATGCCGAACAGGAACAGCGCCAGCACGAAGAAGAGACGGTTCTCTGACTTCATCGCCGTTCGCCTCTCAGCTCGAGGACCGCTTGGTGCGGTCGGTGTCGAACGGGTGGGTCGTCGTCGCGTAGCCCTGGTTCGGGAAGCCCAGCGTGGCGAGCGCCTCGGGGGTGCTCTTGCCCGCCGTACGCAGCGCCAGGTACTGCGAGTACTGCTCCGCCGTCACGACCCGCATCTCGAAGTTCATCATCGAGTGATACGTGCCGCACAGCTCGGCGCAGCGGCCCACGTAGGCGCCCGTGGCGTCGTCCTTGAGCTTGATCTCGAACTTGTTCTCCAGGCCGGGGATGACGTCCCGCTTGAACAGGATGTCCGGCACCCAGAACGAGTGGATGACGTCCCTCGAGATCTCGTGGAACTGGACCGTCTTGCCCGCGGGCAGCACCAGGACCGGGATGTAGTCGCTCGAGCCGACGGTGGTGATCGCGTTGCCGTCGGGGCCCTTGGTGTCCGTGTAGACGAACTGCCAGTTCCACTTGGAGGCGATCACCTCGACGGTGACGTCCGGGTTCTTCGAGAGCCGGTCGACGTCGGTCTGGATGACGGCGGTGTAGAAGAACAGCACGGCGATGACCACGAACGGCGCCACCGTGTAGAGGATCTCGAACGGCATGTTGTAGCGCGTCTGCGGCGGCAGCTCCTCGCCCCGCTTCCGGTAGCGCACCACGCACCAGAAGATCAGGCCCCACACGAACACGCCGACCGCGAGCGCCGCGACGACCGACCCGATCCACAGGTTGTACATCCGGTCGCCCTGCACGGTGACGCTCTTCGGCCAGCCGAAGCCGTTAAACGTGTCCCCGACGGAGCAACCGGCGAGCAGGGTCGTCACCCCGACGGCCGAGACGGCGAGCCCGATGGCGCGCGCGGGGCTCAAACCTCTTGAGACCACCTGCTCCTGCCTCCTTAGCAGCGCCGGGGAAGCCATCTTGAAGTAGCTTCGCGCGGCAAGCCTCACCAACGCTGGCGAGCGTACTCGACCATGCGCGGTCCGCCCGGCTTGGGGTCGCCGTGTCCGGGTCGCGATAGCGTTGCGGGGGTGGGTGTCTACTTCGATTCGGCCACCGCCGCTCCCCCGCATCCCGTTGCGCGCCAAGCGTTTCTGGCCGCCGCCGAGGACGGCTGGGCCGACCCGGGCCGGCTCTACACACCCTCACGGCGGGCCCGGCAACTGCTCGACGCGGCCCGCGAGTCGGCCGCCGGGGTGCTCGGGGTGCGCCCCGACGAGCTGCACTTCACCGCCGGCGGGACCGACGCGGTCCGGCGCGCCGTGGCCGGCGTGCGCCGCTCCCGCGACCGCCGGGTCGTGGTGCACACCGCGGTCGAGCACTCCTCGGTCATCAAGGCCGCCGGGGACGACGCCGTGTCCGTGCCGGTGTCGCGCACCGGCGTCGTGGACCTGGCCGCGCTGGAATCCGCGCTGGGTTCGCCGGAAGTGGCCCTGGCCGCGGTACAGAGCGCGAATCATGAGGTGGGGACGGTGCAGCCGGTCGCCCGGGCGGCCGCGCTGTGCGCCGCGGCCGGGGCGCCGCTGCTGGTCGACGCCGCCCAGTCGATCGGCCGCGCGCCGCTGCCCGTGGGCTGGTCGCTGCTGGCCGGCAGCGCCCGCAAGTGGGGCGGCCCGGCCGGTGTCGGCCTGCTCGCAGTCCGCAAGGGCACCCGGTGGGAGTCGCCCTGGGACGAGGGCGCCGCGGACGTGCCCGCGGTGGTCGCCGCCGCGGCTTCGCTGCGGGCCGTCGCCGAGGAGGCACATGCCGAGTCGGTACGCCAACGAGCCCTCGTCGACGAGATCCGCCGCACGGTGGCCGCGACCGTGCCCGACGTGGAGATCGTCGGCGAGCCGGACGAGCGACTTCCACACATCGTGACGTTCTCGTGCCTCTACGTCGACGGAGAGGCGCTGCTGCACGCCCTCGACCGCGCCGGGTTCGCGGTCTCCTCCGGCTCGGCGTGCACGTCGGACACCCTGCACCCGTCGCACGTGCTGGCCGCGATGGGCGTGCTCACCCACGGTAACGTGCGGGTCTCGCTCCACAGTGGAGTCGCCGATGACGACGTCCGCCGCTTCCTCGCCGTGCTTCCGGGCCTGGTCGCCGAGGTCAGGGCGGAGGTGGGACTGTGAGCCTGGTCGTCGACGCGCTGGGGAAGCGGTGCCCGCTGCCGGTGATCATGCTGGCCAAGCTCGCCGCGACCCAGGAGCCCGGCACCGAGATCGCCGTGCTGGCCGATGACCCGGCCGCGGCCGTCGACATCCCCGCGTGGTGCCGCATGCGCGGCCACACGTTCCTGGCCACCGAGGGCGACCGCCACACGGTGCGCCTCTAGATGATTGATGCCTTGAAGATCCCGGCCTGTGTCGTTGCCAGGTAGATGGGGTGAGGGTGTCCAAGATCGGCGTTGCTGACCCATCGCCGAA
>NZ_JBICTV010000017.1:0-170183 GCF_043197855.1 Dactylosporangium sp. NPDC048998 | reverse complement strand
AACGCGTTCCAGATCGCGTTCGAGGGCCGCCTGAACCCGACCAACCACTGACCAATTCAACAATCCAGATCAGCCGTTAACTTGACACTCCCGATCCCGGATGCTCAGCCGGCGAGCGGGCCGTTCGTGCCGGGTCCTACCGACCGCGTGACGCTGACCATGCACGGGAATTGGGCGATCCCATGGCCGGTCTTCCGCCGCTTTGTCGATGCAATCCAAGCATCCGGCGACATCGTGGATGCATGAGCAGCCGACGGGAGTTGTGTTCCAGCCATCCCTGGGGGCAAACAGGGGGTCACGGGAGCGAACAGCCGCGTACAGCCACGAACGCTTGTGAACCTCGAACCGTTGCGGCGCAAGGGGTTTGGGCACGTCCAGCCCGGACATCATGGCGTTCACACCGAAGAGGTCACTGGTTCGATCCCAGTATCGCCCACCGCCGAGGGGCGGAGTCTACTCAAGGGACTCCACCCCTTTTCGTTGTGCCCGGCGGTGGATTCCTCCCGCTCGCTTCGCCCGCTCAAGAATCGACGGTCAGATCGTGGGGCAGGGATTCGAGATCGCCCTCCGTTTTCCATTCCTGCGCGTCGGCGGGTCGACCCTGCCCCTGCCCGCACGTGCTCTGCGAAGCGGCGGCGATCAGCCGGTGCGCAGGTCGCGGACCACTCGCCGGTAGATCGGCTCCAGCTCGCCGTCGGTCGCCGAGGTGTCGACCTCCAGCGCCGGGACGCCGGCCGCGTCCGCCAGGAGCGCCGCGCGCCGGGCCAGCGACGGCGGGTACGCCGCCGGATCGTCGTCCACAAGGGACGGCTGCGCGGCCCGGATCTGCGCGACGAGCGCCGGCCAGCCCGCCACGACCGGGCCGACCGGCCCGCGGCGCAGTGCCGCCGCGTCCGCGCCCGCGTGGTCGCCGGCCCGGGCATCGCGGCGCAGTACGGTGGCGATCGACGGGGCCAGGGCCCGGATCGCGAGCACGTCACGGACGGCCGCGGAGCCGGCCAGCCTGGCCCCGGCGGCGTCGGCGGCGTGCAGGGCACGCACCGCGGCGGGGCGCTGTAGCGCGACATACGCCCGGCGCAGCAGCCCAACCACGCCGCGTACCACCCAGACCACCGGAAACAGCAGCAGCTCCGCGACCCACACCGGGGACACCGTCCCGGTCACCTGACTGCCCATCCGGGTCGGAGCGGCCGCCACGAGTGTCGGGTCCTGCAGGGCGCGCAGCGACTCGTCCCGCTGCGGCTCCAGCAGCGCCTCCAGCTCGCCGAGGCTGCGGTCCACCCAGCCGGTGACCGGTGCGCGGTCCGGGTCGCCGGTGCCGTTGCGGGCCAGCTCCATGGCAAGCAGGGCGATGCGCTGGTGCCCGTCGAGGACGGCCCACAGCGGGGCGCCGATCCTGAGGTACCGGCGCCGGAGAACGCCGTCGAAGCCGCTGGCGGCGTCCAGGCGGTCGTCGACCGCCACGACCCGCGGGCGCGTGAGGCCGAGCGCGGCGCTGACCCGGCCGGCCAGGTCGTGCAATGCGGGCGCCTCGGCCCGGGACAGCCGGGTGGCCTCGCGCGGCAGCGCCGGCGGGCGGGGCAGCGTCAGCGCGCCGAGCGCCAGCAGCACCACTCCCGGCAGCAGCCCCACGCTCGGGAAGTGCCGAGCGCACAGCCAGACGCCCAGCGCGAGGCAGCCCAGCGAAGCGAGCTGCACCGCGGCCGCGACGACGAACGCGAGGCACCGCCTCATCATGCTGCACACATTATCGCTGTCGATGAATGCCGACAGTCTCAGGTTCGCACCGCAGGGCCCGCGCTGACCTGCGTCGATCTTTCCGCCTGACTCTTCGCGCTCCTTGCCGAGTTGCCCGAGTACCGCGCCGCCACGATTGCTTGGCCCGATCGGGAGGACGCCTCGACGATGGCAACGGGGATTCGACTCTTGGCATATACCGCGCGACGGTATATGTTCTCCACATGGAATCAATGAGCGAGCAGTCGTTCCTGATCCTGGTCGCGCTCGCCGACCAGCCCCGGCACGGATACGGGTTGGTGACGGAGGTCGCGGCGCTGTCCGGCGATCGCGTGCGGCTGCGGGCCAGCACGCTGTACGCGGCGCTGGACCGGCTCTCCACGCGGGGGCTCGTCGCGCCGGAGCGCGACGAGGTGGAGAACGGCCGGTTGCGCCGCTACTACCGGCTCACCGACGCCGGCGCGGCGGCCGTCGAGGAGGAGACGGCACGGATGGCGGCGCAGGCCAAGGCGGCCCGCCAGCGGCTGGCCCAGCGTTCCGGCCACGCCCCACGGCTGGGGACCGCCGGATGAGCGCCCGGTTCAGCCGGGACCGCGACGGCGCGACCGGAGACGACCGGATGGGCCCGCTCAAGCGCCGATACCGTGCGCTCATCCGCATACTGCCGGCCGACCATCGGGCGGCGCGCGGCGAGGAGCTGCTCGGCCTGCTGCTCGACCTCGACGAGGGCCGCGAGCGGCCCAGCCTGCGCCAGGCGGCCGGCGTCGTCGGCCTCGGGCTGCGACTCCGCCTCGCCGCGACGGCGACCCTGGTGCTCGCCGCGCTGCTGATCGCCCTGAGCACCGGGATGGCCGCGCTGTGGATCGGCTCCGTTTTCGGCTCGGCGGTGGCACCGTCCCCGCGCCCGGCCTGGCAACTGGTCGCCCTGACCGCCGTGCCCGCGGCGGTGGCGCTCGCCGCCGCGGCAACCTGGGCGACCGGCCAGCGACGGACCACGCTGTGGCTGCTGGTCGCCCAGCCCCTGGCGGCGTTCGCCGCCGCCCGGTTCGAGGCGCTGACCGTACCGATGATCGCGGGGCCGGCCGTGCTCGCGTTCGCGGCCTGGCTGCTGCCGGTCCCCCGGCCACGCCGGGCGCTGCTGCTGACGATGCCCCTCGCCGCGCTGCTGTGGTCGGCGGAGTCCGCGTGGGGCCGGCACAGCCTCGCGTACCCGCTGCTCGACACCCCCGCCGCGCCGGCCCTCGCGGGCGCCGGGGCCGGGCTCGGCCTGCTCGCCGCGCTGCTCATGGCGCGCCGGACGGGCTGGTTCGCCAGGGCCGCCGCCGGGTTGGCGGGCGCGGTGGCCGGCGCGTCCGTCCCGACGCTTGCGCTGAGCCTCATCTCCGGCGAGCCCAGCTGGACGCTCGCGGTCACCGCCGCCGTCACCGCCGTTGCGGCCGCAGCCGGCCGGGCACCAGCCGGCCAAACGAACCACGTACTGAGAACGGCCCGCTAGGCGCCACAGCGCCCGCCCCCAGCCGAGCCGGCGCACAGGCCGGGACGGGGACCGGGGGCCACGCCGCGCCGGGCGGGGTGCCCCAGGCGCCCGGGTTCGCCGCCGGGGTCGGGGGTCGGCGTCGCCGATCATCGACGTGGCGGGAGACGACGGGCACGCGGCCCGGAGTGGCGCGGTCGGGGCAGTGGGTACTCCTCGCGGAGGTTGATCCTGTATCTCGCACCAACGGCGGAGAGTCGAGCAGGAAAGACGGCCGTGACACCTTGATCACAGGTGTCACGGCCGCATTCGCGAACCCGTTATCAGGACGCGAATTTCACCGTAATGTCTCCGTTGCTCGTGGTCAGGTCGAGCCGGTGGTCGCCCGTCGGGTCGTTGGGCGTGGCGATGCTTTTGTCCCCTCGGTTCGTCTGCGCGGACCCTGGTACCGCCCGGCCGGGACGGTGAGGGTGATGTGCCCGTTGGACGTCTTCGCCTGGATATCCTGCGATGTGGTCGGAGTGAGTTCGATGGCACCGTTGGAGGTCTCCGCCCGGATGCGTCCACCGGCCAGTCCTCGTCCGCCGATCCGGCCGTTGGTGGTCCGCACGTCAACCGAGCCGGTGACTTCATCCAGAACGATGCGCCCGGAACCGGTCGACACGCTTACCTCGCCTACGTGGGACAGGCTGATGGCACCTGTCGAGGTCTCGCCGCTCACCGGGAGGCCCGCAGGCAGGTCGATGCTGTAGCTCACCGAGCAGTGGCGACCACATCCACCGAGGACCAGGACGCCGTTCTCGACCTTATGGGTGGCACCGTGGGGACGATCGCCCCGATACTCGACTTTTCGGTGCATCGACACCTCATCGGCGCCCTCTTTGCCACGCAGTTCGACGCCGCCGGAACTATTGTCCAGCCGTACGGACGTGATCGCGCCCTGCAACGCGCTGTCATCTTCGAAGGTCTTCGCTGGCATGGATCCGCACGCGCCAAGTCCGCCGACAACGATACCGGCAATGGCGACGACCTTGAGGATGTGGAGTTGCCGACGCATGAATGTCCCCGTATCCGACGAAATTCCCGGCCCCGACACATTTATCGGTAACGTTCGGCAAAGCTATCGCACGGGCAAGGGCGCAACCATGGGGTAAACCCCAGTATCCGGCGTATGGGCCGCCTTACTGCCGCCCCTGTTGCCCCGGTGAGCAGGTACAGCCAGTTCCGCTACTCAGCGTAGATAAGCCTCAGGTCGTGGGCGCGACGTCGGTGGCGGCCGCGGGCCGGGTCGGGCGCGCTCGTCGCGTTCGGGATGGGCACCCGGAGCAGCCGCCCTCCCTGTAGTTGCAGGGAACCGTGGTGCTTGTTGGACGAGCCGCCACCTCGCCCCAGTAATGGCGCGGCCTCCGAAACGGGGGCCTCCTGCTGCGCCGCCGGGCGAACCTACCGGCCACGTCGCCGACGACGACCGGCCGATTCGAAGACTACGCACTGGCCATCGGCGACCTGGTCGCCGTCTTCGGCGGCGTGACACAGCTCGACGGCATGAACGGCGGTTGCGTCCACGGACCGGCGTGGTACGTGCATCGCCTCGCGGCTCGCCTGTGCGCGGGCTACGTCGCGGCCCCGAGGACCACGCTGGCCCAGCTCCTCGCGGACGCGATCGACGGCGTACGCGGTGACCACGGTGGCAGTTGCGACCTGGCCCATCCTGGCACTCCAGCGGCCACCGTCTGCGCGCTGCAGGTACACGATGCCGAGGCCGAGTATCTCGTCCTTGCTGACAGCCCGATGGTGTTGGAGACCGGACCGAGCTGACGATGGTTCGGATGATCATGGACCGGCCATCCATGAATTGACCATGAAGATCTTGTCGCCCGGGTTCTGTTGTACCCGCTGAGTAAGCTTGGGGCACCCTGGTTCGCCCAAGTGAGATGGACGGGAAGGTGGCTCATGCGTAGTTCCTGGCCGACGATGGTGGGATATGGCCGCGAGTCCGCTTAAGAATCGTGCGCCTAGGGAAGCACCATCTCCCTCTCCGGACCGAAATGATGGACTCAGTGCAATTGCTTTTTATAGCGCTTGGATTGTCAACGCGGATACGAAGATTGGATTCCTCGCTACTGGTGTCACGGTAATTGGTGCGGCGGAATTTGGAAAATTGAACCACTTCGTCAATTCTCACCCGTTCTCCGGGGTTCGAAGCGAGGTGGGAGGCACGCTCCTTATTGCCTCGCTAGTAGGTGTAACGCTTGCAGCGCTCAGTCTCGTCTGTGCACTCACTCCACGCACCGCGTCACCGCCAATGTCGACGCGATATGCGTTTCCCGACCTAATCCGACACGACTTCGGGTACTTGCCAACGTTGGATGCTGTTGCGCAGCGCGAGGAGGCTTGGGTACAGGCCCGCGCCCTGGCCGAGATAGCGACAAAAAAGCTGCGGTATTTCAAATTTGGACTTTACGCCTTCAGCGGATCGGCGCCGCTATTGGGTGTTTCTGCCGTACTGATCAAATAGCTGTGATCTTGTCCGGCAACCACTACTGCATGATCGACGCAGTGGCGGTAACCAGTCATCACCTTTGCTGAAGCAGGGCGGCGACCTCGTCGGGTCCTGGAAGCGCCGATCCCGTGCCGCTGCGCAGGGTCGCCGCCGCCCCGAAGCCGTTGGCGAGCGCGAGAGTCTCGGTGAAGGGCAGGCTGCGCAGTAGCCCCACGGTCAAGGCGGCGACGAAGGCGTCCCCGGCGCCGGACGTGTCGACCGGGGCGACGTCCACGCCCGCCGCCTGTACAACACCGTCCGGGCCGACACCGACACAACCCGCGGAACCCAGCGTGACAACCACCGTCCGCCGCGGGACCGCCAGCCGCTCGGCTGCCTCGCGCGGGTTGGACGCGCCGCACAGCCGGTACGCCTCGTCGGCCCCGACAACCAGCACGTCGATGCATGGCAGCAGGCGCATTACCTCGTTACGGACCTCGTCGGGAAGGTCGGTGGGTAGGTCGAGTACGACCATGGCACCTGCCTCACTGGCGAGGTCCATCAGCTGCCTCGCCTGCTCTGAGCGCGCGGCGCCGAACAGCGAGTACCCGGAGACTACTAGCACCGCAGCAGGTCCGGGCAGCGTCGTCCAGGCGTCGTCCGGACCGGGCCGCGCGCTGGCGCCACGGTGCCCGATGATGGTCCGTTCACCCGGGCCGGACACGAGGATGACGGTGAGATGCGTCGGCAGTTCCTCGTCCCGGGACACTCCCGTGACATCGACCCGTTCCCGCCGCAGCAGGGCGAGCGCTTGGTCGCCCCAATGGTCCTGACCGAGGTTAGCCACGAGCACGGGGCGGCCACCCAGCCGGGCAAGGATCAGCGCGATGTTGACACCGCACCCGCCGACGGTCACCATGCGTTCGTCGACAAAGGCGTCGCCGCCCTCTTGCGGGAAGGCCGTCAGGTGCAGGACGACGTCGACAGCAACGTCGCCCAGGACCCATATCACGCCCGGCGGAGTCTCGCCGCTCAGCGGTCGATACCGCATCTGGGCCGGCAGCGCCCGAGCAGGAAGCGGGGGAACTCCCAGGCGATCGGGTACTGCCCCTCGATTCCCTCGTCCGGATAGGGCTCCGTGATCTCCTCGACCACTAGGCCGGCTGCGGTAAACGCGTTGAAGTACCCGTACAGCGGACGATGGGTGTGGGTCGTTGTGACGGGATTGTCTGGATTGAGCGAAGTGCGGAACGGCGCCTCGATCCAGATCTCACGGTCGTAACGGAACCACGGTGCCTTCTCGTACTTCCAGTAGCGGGGCCAGAAACACGGGTGCGGGACCGCGAACACGAACGCGCCATTCGCGTCCAGCATCTGTGCGCAGGCGTTCAGCACAGACGGCAACGAGCTGACGTTCTGCAGCAACATGTTCGCAATGACGAGGTCAAACGACTGCCGTTCCACCTCCGTCGCGAACCCCTCGACGGTCTGCTGGCGGAATTGCAGGTTTGCCACTCCGGACCGCTTATGGTCGGCGATGTCGATACTCGACGGGCTAGGGTCGATGCCGACGATTTGGCATTCCGGATGATCGCGGGCAAGCTCAGACGCGAATTTTCCAGTTCCGCACCCGGCGTCGAGGATCCGGTGGCCCGGCATCAACCACTTGGCGCTCAACTGCAGAAGTGCTGGTATCAGGATGTAGCTGTAGCTCAGGTCACGACCTTCGACGATCAGCTGATCACGATCCGCCGCCACTCGATCCCATTCGGCCGCCAATTCGTCGCTGGTACGCGGCTCGACTCTGCGCGGACGGAGTCGATTGCTAGTCATGGCGGCCGCCTCGGTCGCCGGGCGAAATGAGGCGATGCGCGGCATCCCAATCTCTTTCGTAGATGTGCGCCGAGATGATGTGCAGGGTCAATGGACCGGCTGGGACACCCAGCTTGTCGGAGATGTCGATCTGCAACCGATGCAACGCCATGGCATTGCCCGGTTGACTGGCGAAGACGTTCTGGCTGCGGAACACCGCGTTGAGGTGCAGACTGCCATGCCGCACCTTGCAGTCTACGAGCGAGATGCAGCTCAGGACCTCATCTCCAGGAATGTGGAACCCAATCGTCGCGGACTTGGTCTCGGGCCGTAGTCTAAGCCGGTCGATCAGCCACTCGACCTGATCGACTCCGGCGTGTTCGCGAAAGAGCCTGCCGTAGCTCATCGGGTACATCGGCAGCGGGGTCATTGACTCATACTTGTCGATCATCAGCGCGATCCGGGCGGCGTCGGCGCCCGCCCGCACGAGGCTCTCGGTGTCACAGGTCCAAGCCGACACGCTGACATTCAGCGACTCACGCAGGGCGACCCCGTCGTCATGGACCACCTGCCCGCTGGTGAGCACCTGCCGCACGCATCGCAGCCAGGCGCCGGCGAAATCCGGAAACGTCCCGACATTGGTCGACAACACGACGTCCGGCGGCATGTCAAGCACTCGCCTCCCAATAACGGCGCACCACGGTACGAATCCCCTCGAACTCCGGAACGCGCCGCGACCAGTCGAACCCGCTCGACGGCTCGCCCGTAGGCGGTTCGTCACGTGTCTGGTGAATGAGATGACCGACCAGCCGGGTGTGGTAAGACGCGAAGAACCGCCAGATCGGCAAGGCACGTAGCTCCATGACCAACTCCCCACCGAATCGGCCAGGATGCGGGACCTCCGACAGCACGCTGAGGTGGTCGAGGAGGTGCCCGAAGTAGTAGACACTGAGGCGGTCACGCCGGTTCGTCACCTCGAGGTGCGGCAACCCGCCGGTGGTGCCGGCCAAGTGCAGCAGGCTCACCCGCTCCTCGAACGCCTCGTAAGCGGCGTCGGCCTCGGTGATCCCCGTGCCGCGACGGATCGCCTCCATCAGGATCTGCCGCGAGAAGGAGTTGTGGTTGGCCAGTTGATTGACGTGGTCCTGCAGCCGCCCGACCGTCGCCGGATCGGCCACCACCCGGCTCAGCGTGCCGTCCGCGGCCTGATGGCTGAGGTCAAGCAACTGCCGAAGCGTGAGCCCGAGTTGACTGACGATACTCGCGGCGAAGTGTTCGCAGATGGTCACCAACTCGGTCGGGCGCAGGTCCTGCCGGACCGCCCGGTTGAACGCGTCCGAACCGGAGAACCCGCGGATGAGGGCATACGGGCTCACCCCGAGCAGCGCCTCGGCCCGCTCGATGGCGTCGCCCTCCACCTGCTCCAGCGACGCCACGTCGTTCTGTCCGAGTTCGGATTTTCCGTACTGTTGGATCTTGAAATCGATGTAGCCGCGGAAATGCGTGCGCGGATTCTGCGTGTTCTCTCCCAGGAGGAACAACAGGTCGCCTGCGGCCACGCACGGCAGCAACTCCTGGACGGTCTTGGCGACCTGTGCCGACCGGTACGGGTCCGCGCAGTGAATGACCGCCTTGTCCGCCAGCAGGAGCGCCGCCTCCAGATGTTGGACCACGGGCGCCTCGGGGAACCGGCGTCGATAGAGGGCCGCATTGTGGATGTCGGTGATCGCGACGTAGAGCGTCGTCGGCGGCAGATCGCGCAGGGTCATAACCCGGGGAGGTGCCTGCTGCCCTGCCGGAACCGGTCGAGCGGTGGGCAGGTCGGCCCGGGCCGGCGACGCGAGCGCGTATGCGGAATCGAGCCAGACTACGGTCGTGGTCTCTTTCACCGCGATCTTGACCGGGGCGAAGCTTTCCGGTTCGAGCGAGCCGTACCCAGGACGAATGATCTTGTCGTAGAAGTCGTCGGAGACCACGACGACCACATCGCGTTTGGTCGCTTTGAGCGCATCGCGGATCACGTCATTGTCGATGATCCGGAAGGCGTGATTCAACTGTTCTCCGGAGTGCCCCTGAGCGTCAACAGTGACCTCACCGTGGTGCACGCCGATACGAAGCCGCAGGGCGGCGGCGGAGTTTGCGGCGCGGTTGTGGTGACGCACACCCGTTTCGAGCGCCGGCATGAAATCCTGCAAGATCGAGGTCTTCGGCAGATCGGAGCGGAAGAGCAGCCACTTGCCGTCACCGGTGTCGCCCTCCGCGCTGAGCGCTTCGGAGTGCGCCATGCGTTTGATTGCCATCCGGATCAAGGAGTCGAGATCTCGGCGAAGCCCGGCCCGGATCGGATCCGTGCGCGTCGGTGAGCCGAAACCTTCCATGTCGACGGTGACGATGGAGTGGTGCTGTGGTTCCCAGACTGCATTCGTCACAGGCGCTCCCCTGCTGCGGCCGCCGTCGCTTAACGCCATGCGACACGTTCGACAGTACGTGGCTAACTCCCGCCAGGGAATAGCCGAGAGGCTCAGGCCGCGCCCACCCGGCAGTCAACCCCGTATCCGGCGACCGAATAGATCAACGCCAGTTTGATCGTGCGGTACTCTATCCTGCCTGGCAACCATCAGCTTGCGGCTCGCCCTCGGCGCCGCACCGCCGCGACCGTCACATCTGACCCCTGAACAGCGACGACGCGGTTCTTAGGCAAACTCCTGCAGTCGGTGCGCGCCGGCACATCCGACCATCCACACGTGCGGGAGAGGCTGCGCCGAGCAACTGGGCGGCTGGAGTTCTAGTTCCGCTGCGTGGTCCGGCCGCTTGCCCGAGACTGTTCTGGCTGTCCGTCCTCCAGAGTTGGGCACGCATTGGGCACAGACGTCCGCTGAGGGCCGGTCAGCGCCGGCTATAGCCGTACACAACGGTGAAGCCCTGGACAGGGTTCTCGCTGCTCCAGGGCTTCGTTTGTCCTGCTAGACCGCCTTCTGGCGGGTGGTGCCCCGGTAGGATTCGAACCTGCGCCCCCGCCCCCGGAGGGCGAGCAGCCTTTGATCTGCCGTGGTGCTGTGAGCTGCGCGGACGTACAGGCCGAGCGCCGCCCGGCAGGAACTTCGGCGCCTAATTCGGCGTGGCGCTGGAATGGGGGCGAGCCGGAACTCGGTGCGGGTCAGCGCTGCGTACGTCATGACGAGACCGGCCGCGGGCTGGCTGATGGGGGCAACTCCGTCGAGTAAGCCTCCAAATCCCAGGAAGTGATGGTGTCCGCCCGGTCGATGACCACGGGGTAGGGACCGAGGTCCTGGTGGCCGACCGCACGCTCATCGGGCGGAAAAAGACTCTTCGAGAATTCCCATCTTTCGATGCATGGCCATCGCTCGTCTTGGCTGAAGCTCTGTCCGCTCACGTGCACCGCGAGCTCGCCGGAGCCCGTGCATCGTCCTCGGAGCCGGACCAGCCACCCTTCGGGTATCGCGACTTCGATGTGTGGGGAACCGTACACCTTCGAACTCCAGGCGCCGACCAGCCGCTCGAAGGAGTCGGGGGTCTGGTCCGGCATCGATCTGTAGTCCGGCGCGGACGGGCTCGTCGGGCCGGTGCAAGCGGCCAGCCCAACGAGCGCGGCAAGGGCCGCCAACATCGCTGATACGAAAGACCGCGAGACGACCTGCTGATGCATGGAAATAGGTTACGGTCGTCTGGCAAAGAAGAAGCCCGGTCAGCTTGCGGCCGTCGATGGTCCGCGGCTTCTGGACCTCGGTCCGTCGGGCTACACACCGCAGCTCCCGCGGACACCGGTCGCTTCGCTCCCTGCCAGCTCCGCGTGTAGTTGCGCTCCTTGCCTCCGGCGGGGCCTCCAGCCGGGGGCGGGTGAACTTAGCCCCTGGATTCGGTACGGCGACCGCAGTAGGCGATCTCTTCGCCGGCGCGCATCGCCAGGTCCATCGAGATGCGCCAGGTCTCGTAACCGTCTCCGCGGGGGACTGGCTTGTGGCAGAAGCTCAAAAAACACTCGTAGAAGGATGGGGCGTCGGGTGACTCAGCCGCCTCCCGCAGGTTGGCGCAAAGCTGGGCACTCACCGGATCACTCCCAAGGGCGAACATCGAGGATGCCTGAAGTACGAGGTTGCATACCGGGCTTGGGTCAACGGGATGCTGGATACGGCCCCACGTCAGGAAGTAGCGGGACCCTCCGTCGGCGAGGCGAACCTCGATTGCTACCACATCATCCACGGCCACATTCTCGCTCCTGCTGAGGATCGGGAGCGGTCCGCCGTTGGCCGGCGACGTTCGTTGGTGGAGCATCCTCTGCATGCAACCAGAAAACGGCCCCGATCAGCCGAGTTCCCCCTCCGCACCGCGCGTCAAGCTCGCCGGGAAGGTCCTGCTGTGCCTCGCCTTGGGCATCCCGGTGGCGCTGTTCGTCATCCTCTGCTGCATCGGCTGTATGTTCCGCCTCACCGATCACGAGTACTGGAATCCGCCGGCCACTCCGTAGCCGAGCCGTCCGCAGATAACCAGTGGACGAACACCACCTCCACCGGCGTCACGGCCGCCCGGCGTTGCCGGCGGCGACGAGCAGCATCCGGCAGGCATCGCGGTCCTGGGGCAGACCGACCTCGGCGAAGTACGGCATGGTGTACTTCGCCCGTTCGCCCCAATTGTGGTCGTCGTTGACCAGCCGACGCAGGAACTCCCGCTGGTTGCCGGTGAGTGGCCGGTCCTGCCACCCGGGCGGGAACGCCACCCGCAGCAGCGGCCCCCACCCGGCCTCGGTCGACTCCGCCGCCGGCGCGGCAACCACGAAGGCACCGGGCACGAGTTCATCGAAGCTGCCCGCCCGCGCCCCGGCGACCTTGGCGAACTTCATGTGCAGCCGCAACCGTTGTTGCAGCGACGACCCCGGATGCAGCCACCTGTCGTTGTCCGGGGTGTACCGCAACGCCTCCTCCAGCGCCGCGACCGCACGGGCGTCACCGGCCGTTGACGCCGACAGCGCCGCACACGCCCGCGCCACCAACGATGGGTGGCCCAGCAGCGACACCGTGTCCGCACCCAGCTCTGCGAGGGCGTACGCCGCCGCACCCGACACGCTCACCACACCGTCACCGCGCCCGGCGACCGAAAGCAGCCGCTGCACCGCCGCCGCAACCTGTTCGGCCGCCGCGCCGTCCGCCGCGGCGCCGCGAACCTCCGGCTGCAGCAGCTGCGCGAACCGGGTCACCGCGAACATCGCCGCGTGCGCGACCCGCACCTCCGGGTCGTCGACGTACGGCAGCAGATCGCCGAGCATCTCCCCGGCCAGCGCCCGCACCCCGAGCCGCTCCGGCGCCTCGTACCCGGCGATCAGATCCGGCCCGGGCAGATCCTCGGCGCCGGCCGCAACGGCCGCCGCCTTCGCCCGCAGCTCCTCGTCCGTGCCACCCCACGCCGGCGCCTTCGCCGCGGTACCCAGCAGCTCCAGCAGCTTAGCCCGCAGTGGCAGCTCCGGATCCCACGAGTCGTACACCCAGACCCCGGCGGAGCGCGGATCGGCCAGCACCGCCACGACCACCGGGACCAGCAGCACGGTCGCCGGACGGATGTCGGCGTACTCGAAGCCAGCCGTCTCGAGGAAGCTGACCGCGTCCAAACGCCGGCCGAAATCGGCGTGCCAGAGATCACGCACCATCTCCGGCACGTCGGCCATCGGCCCGGTGTGGCCGCCTGGCCAGCCACCCTCGACATCCCACCAATCGACGGCGGCAAGCAACGCCTCGATACGGTCCAACCCGGCGCTCCTGTCCGTAGCTCACCGCGTGTGTGACGGGTTCCGGCGCGATACACGCGGGTTCCGCGGGCCGGTCGCGGGGCGAACCGCGGCTAACGGTAGACAATGAGCGTGCCGGATCAGTCTCCCATTCCCTCGCCCGCCGGCCTGGCCCGCGTCCGGCGCCCGCCCGCGCCGCCGCAGCCGTCGCGGGACAGGCGGCTCGCCGAGATCGAGAAGGAACGCGCACGGTTGGCCCTTCGGTCCCTGGTCACCGACCCCGCGACGGACTTCACCGCTCTGGACGCCGACGAGTTCTTCGCGGCGCTGCGGTGTGCCTGCCAGGACGGCGTGGTCAATGCGGCGTTGATGGCTGAGGTCAGGCGTCGTCTCGCTGAGGGCACCGCGGCGTCACGCGACCTGCATCAGGTGCTCTTCTCGGCTGGTCACGACGGCGGGTGGAGCGACGTTCGGCGCGCGGCGATGGCTGTCGTTGCCCGGCAGCCCCATCTCGCGGTGGAGGTCGTCAATCTGGAGATCCAACGCCTCGGCGTGGCGCCGATGCGCGTGATCGAATCGGCCGGCGAGGGGGGCTTCACCGCACGGGCGTCGCTCGACCGCGACGGTGTGACCGCAGAGGGGCAGCCCTGCTTCGACACCAGCAAGAAACGCGCGAGCCAACGGGCGGTGGTGTCGTTGCTTGCCCTGCTGGTCGAGGTCCCCGCCCCGGCAGCGACCGGGTCAGAAGGGGCCTCCGGGCCGGGATCGGCGCACGTGCCGGTCGCGCCGGCGATGAGTCCCGCTGATCTGGAGGCATGGCTCGAGTACGTGGTCGGCCGGCCGCAGCCCGACCCCGAGTTGGCCGACCAGCTGGCGTCGGGACGCCTGACGACACGCTCGCTGTACCTGCTGCTCTTCGAGGCCCCGCCGCAGGGATGGGTCCGCCACCGCGGCAGAGCCTGGGATTCCCTCGTCGCCGCCACCTCGCAGGCACCGGGGGTCCTGTCGATGCACACCCAGGCTCGCTCCTGGCCGCCGGCCGTCTACGTGGAGCTGAGCGAAAACGTCGCGCTCGCCTACGTGACGACACCTGACGGGCCGGTCGTCGGCGAACCTGCCGTCGCCGCAGGGGTCCGGGCGGCCCGCGCGTCAGCCGCACTTGCCCTGGTCAGGGACCTCGCACCGCCCGTCGAAGGAGACGATGGGCCGGGAGGGCCTGCGCCCGGGGGCAATCCGGTCGGCCTGCTCAACGAACGCGCCCAGATCGGCGTCATCGCGGACTTGACCTACACGCAGGACGCGACGGGGCCCGCCCACCGGCCGATGTTCACCTGTACCGCCAGCTGCGTGCACGCCACGGACCGCTACGTCAGCTCCGCCGAGGCGACGAGCAAGCACGCGGCGAAGGCGGCTGCCGCCGCGGAGCTTCTGGAGCAGGTTCTCTGCGCGGAACGAGCACACCTGGCCCGTCTTGCCCGGGCTCGCCGCGAGCAGGCCCGAAGCCCCGAGGGCATCTTCACCCGACTGCTGCGAGCCGGCTGCCCCGTGGACTTCACCGGCTGGAGCTTCCGGATCGGCGGCGATCTCCCGGAGCCCTTGGCGGGATACGGACTCCCTGTCCTGTCCGCCCTGCCGATCCTGGTCACGCTCGACGGTCAGGTTCACCCATCGGCGCGGACCTGGGCGTCAGCCGCGAAGGCAGCGCTGGAGGCGGTCGCTGCCCGGCGCGTCTACCCGGCCCTGGACGCCGACGGGCGGGACTGTTGGCGGCTCGCCCTGAACGTCCCGCAGGATCCTGCTCTCGCGCGCTTCCTCGACACGGTCGCGGAGATGCTGCTGCGGCCTCCGGGGGCGCGCCTGGTGGTCGGGGACCTGCCGTACGCGGGACGCGCGCGGCCGCTCGACCCGGACGCAGCTGACTGGGCCGACCGCGCTGCCGATGCCGCCGAAGGGACCGCCGCCGCGCCCTTGGTGATCCGGCTGCGCCCACCCGACCGCGACGGTCTGCCGCTGCGCGCGCAGTTGCGCGCAGCCGGAGCAGGCAGGGTTCTCCAGTCAGGCGGGGACACATCCGGTGAGAGCCGCGCGGAGGAACGGCTGGTGCGCAGGGCCTGCCGGCAGTGGCCGCCCCTGGAGCGCATCTGGCGTGACGGGACGCTGGGCGGCGCCGAGGCCGCCGAGCTCCTGGGCCCGGCGGGGCAACGGCTGGCGGCGCTCGGGGTCACCGCGGAGTGGCCGGCCGACCTGGTCACGGCCAGCGGTCTGGGGAGGCAGATCATCGTCGCGTCCCAGGCCCCGGGCGGCTCGGGCACCTTCTCCCTGGCCGGCGAGGCGGATTTGACCTGGCAGCTCAGCCTTGACGGGGACCCGTTGACAGATGAGGAGATCGGGGCGGCCGCCGAAGCGGTCGCGGGTGTCATCCGGATCCGCGGACGCTGGGTCGTCATCGACGCCGAGACGCGGCGGATCGCGGGCAATCGCGGCGCCGGCCGGCTCACCGGGGCGCAGGCACTGGGCGCGGCGCTCACCGGCCAGGTGATCGTCGGTGGACGGGACGTTGCCTGCTCCGCGACCGGGCGTCTGGCCGATCTCATGGCCACCCTGCGCGCGGCCGGTTCCAGCACGCACGACAGCCTCGCGGTGCCGGACGGGCTGCATGCGACCTTGCGCCAGTACCAGCGTGTTGCCGTGCAATGGCTGGTGCGAACGACGTCTGCGGGGTTCGGGGCGCTGCTCGCCGACGACATGGGCCTCGGGAAGACCCTCACGGTGATCGCCTACCGGCTGTCCCGGGAGAACGCCGGGCAATCGCTCGTCGTCTGCCCGGCGTCGCTGGTCGTCAACTGGGAACAGGAGCTCGCGCGGTTCGCGCCCGGCGTCAAGGTCCGGCGCTACCACGCAGCCGGCCGATCCCTCGACGGCCTGGAGCCCGGCGAGGTCGTCGTCACCACCTACGGAACGCTGCTGCGTGACGCCGGGGTCCTCGCCGACGTGCCGTGGGACCTGGTCGTGGCCGACGAGGCGCAGCAGATCAAGAACCACCGCTCGCAGGCTGCCCGCGCACTGCGGCTGTTGCGCCCGGCGGCGCGGGTCGCGGTGACGGGAACCCCGGTCGAGAACTCCTTGACGGAGCTGTGGGCAATCCTGGACTGGACGAACCCTGGGCTGTTCGGTTCCCTGACCGCGTTCCGCGAACGGTTCGGCCGCGCCGCCGAGCGGGAAGCGGCCGACGCTGTCGCCGATCGTGACGCGGCGCGCCTGCTCGGCCGGCTCATCGCCCCGTTCGTCATGCGCCGCCGCAAGACCGACCCGGCCGTCGTCCCCGAATTGCCCGACAAGGTGATCAACGACCGCTACGTGGAGCTCACCCGCGAGCAGGCCGCGCTCTACCAGGCGGCCACAGCGGAGGCTCTGGAGCGGATCGCGGCCAGCGACGGCCTGCGACGGCGCGGCCAGGTGTTGCGTCTGCTGCAGTCGCTGCGGCAGATCTGCAACTCGCCCGCGCACTACCTGCGCGAGTCCCCGAACGACTGGGATGCCGCCAGGCAGGCCACCCGGTCCGGCAAGCTCCAGGTCCTCGAAGAGCTGATGGAATCGGTCACCCTCACCGAGGACGCCGCACTGATCTTCACCGGGTACGTGTCCATGGGACACCTCATCCGCGCCCACCTCGCTGCCCGCGGCATCCAGGCGGAGTTTCTCCACGGCGGCGTGCCGGCCACGACCAGGCAGAAGATTGTCGATCGGTTCCAGTCCGGTGACGGCAACGCGCTCATCCTGTCGGTCCGTGCGGCCGGGACCGGGTTGAACCTGACGCGAGCCGGGCACGTCATCCATTTCGACCGGCCGTGGAATCCGGCCGTCGAAGACCAGGCCACCGACCGGGCGCACCGTATCGGTCAGCACCGCCTCGTCGAAGTTCACCACCTGATCGCCGAGGCCACGATCGAAGACCGGATCGCCGGGCTCCTCATCCGCAAGCGGCACCTGACCGAAGCGGTCCTGCCCGATGAGCCGGTGGCCCTGACCGAACTTTCCGACGGCGAACTGTCCGCGCTGGTGAGCCTCGGCACAGACCTGAGCACGGGAGGCGCAGCGTGAGCGTGAGTCAACCCACGCACCCGGATCCGCGGGCCTGGGAAGGCTGGGAGACGCCACCGGGTGTTCCCGGCAAGGGGCTCTTGGACCTGCTCGCCGCAGACGCGGCAGGACGGGCCACCGCCATGCTCGCGGGCAGCACCACGCTCACGGAGGACCCGCTGATCGACGCGGTACGGCTGCTCGCATCCGTCTCGGGAACCCCGTACACCACGCGGGTGACACAGCTGACCGGCATCCCCGAGGATGACCTACGGCGACTCACCCTCGCGTACCGGCACGGCGGCACCGCCGGCGTGTCCGCAGCGCGCGAAGCGACACCGTGCGGCCCCGAAGAGTTGTCCGCCGCGGTGGACGAGGTCCGCGGACGACGGACATTCGCCGTTGGCGAGCTGTCCGTCGACGCGGGAACGATCACAGACGCCGGGGCGGGGGTACGGCTGCGGCTGGGACCGGACGGGCGGTGGTATCCCTTCACGCATGCGCGCGAGCAGTGGTGGCCCGCGGGCGGCGCCAGTGCCTCCGCCGGCGCCGCCTACCAGGCAGCAGTGCGTGCGAGGTCACTGCGCCGCGCGAACGGCTGACCTCGCTCCGAGATTGCGGCACCAACCGGGGCGGTTGTGAAGCTGTTGCATTGTGACAATGCATGGGTCAGAGTGGGGCATGCTCTCGTTCGTCTGGGCGCACCTGCGGGGGCGGGCGGCGCGGTCGCTCGCGTTGCTCGTCGGGGTGCTCATCGCGACCACCGGGTTCACCGTGCTGACCGGCACCACGAGCACATCGCAGCTGCGGGTCACCGGGACGGTCGACAAGACCACGAACGCCGCCTACGACATCCTGGTGCGGCCGCGGGGCGCGCGCACCGCTCTGGAGAACGAGCGCGCCCTGGTCCGGCCGAACTACCTGTCCGGCCTCTTCGGCGGCCTCACGATGCAGCAGTACGAGCAGGTGAAGGCCGTCCCCGGCATCGACGTCGCGGCGCCCATCGCGATGATCGGATATGGCAATGCGTTCCTCCCCCTGGAGTTCGACCTCACCTGCCGCTGGAGACGTACGAGCCGCCCGGCGTGACCGGCGCCGACCGCCGCAGCCGCGACCTGCTCGCCGGCCAGACGCTCGGCCCGGGCGCGAACCCGGCCGGATACGTCGCGACGCCGCCGCTGCTGCTCACCACGCTGAGCGTGGCGAACGACATGCTCCGCGGCACCAGGGCAACCGACTCCATCAGGGCACCGATCAGCGCGATCCGGGTCCGGGTCGCCGGCGCGCGGGACTACTCGAAGACTGCGCAGGAGCGGGTGCGGATCGTCGCCGAGGAGATCGCCACGCGCACCGGGCTGGACGTCGACATCACCTACGGCTCCTCGCCCGCCCCGCAGACCGTCGACCTGGCACCCGGCTCGTACGGGCGGCCCGACCTGCTGGTGTCCGAGGGCTGGTCGAAGAAGGGCGTGGCGACAGCGATCATCACCTCCGTGGACCGCAAGAGCCTCGTGCTGTTCGTCCTGGTCCTGGTGGTCTGCGCGCTGTTCCTGGCCAACGCCGTCACCGCCGCCGTGCGCGACCGAAGATCCGAGCTCGCCGTCCTCGCCTGCCTGGGATGGCCCGCGCGACGCATCGCCGCCTCGATCCTCGGCGAGGTGACGGCCCTGGGGCTGGCCGCGGGGGTGGCGTCGCTCGCGCTCGCCGCGCCCCTGGGTGGCCTGCTCGACATCGGCATCGTCTGGTATCAGGCGCTGCTCGCGGTGCCGATCGCGATCGGCCTGTCGCTCGTCGCCGGTGCGCTGCCCGCGCTGCGGGCGGCCGGTGCACACCCGGCTGACGGGCTGCGTCCGGCCGTCGCGCCCGTGCGCCGGGCCGCCAGCCCCCGGACCGTGGTGGGCCTCGGCCTGGTCAACCTGGCCCGGGTGCCCCGGCGTACGGTTCTCGGCGCCGTGTCGCTCGCGATCGGCATCGCGGCGCTGACCGTCCTCGTCGCGATCACGGTCTCCTTCCGGGGTGAGCTCGTCGGCACCCGCCTCGGCGACGCCGTGTCCCTGCGGGTGCGCAGCGTCGACACGGTCGCGGTGGCCGCCACCGTGCTGCTCGGCGCCCTGGCCGTCGGCGACGTGCTGTACCTCAACATCCGTGACCGTGCGGCCGAGTTGGCGACGCTGCGGGCGAGCGGGTGGAGTGACGGCATGCTGGCCCGTCTCGTCGCCGCCGAGGGTTTCGGCATCGGGATTCTCGGCGGTACCGCGGGAGCGGGCGCGGGCCTGGCGGGAGCGTCCTGGCTGGTCGGCTCGGTCGCCGCCGGCCTGCTCACGGTCGCGGCGCTCGCCGCCGTCGTGGGTGCGCTGGTGGCCACCGCCGCCGCACTGGTGCCGGCGGCCCTGCTGCGCCGGCTGCCGACCGCCCAGCTGCTCTCCGAGGAATGACAAGGCCCTCAGACCTGCAGGCAGCGGTCCGCTCGGCGAACCTGCTGTCCGCCGACACGCGCGCCTGGACCGCTAGGACCGGTGCGCGTCGAGGTTTGCGGCCTGCTGGGACTCCGGGGGCGGTGGCGGTGTCGCGACGTGCGAGGGCGGAGCGGTGTGTGGGCGGCCGATCGGGAACAGCGCCGGCCGGCGTTTCGCGGCGAGGTCCTCGACCCAGCCGAGCGCAGCGACGACCAGGGCGATCAGGACCAGCGCCACGGCGAAGTAGCCGAACTGGCCCGCACGCCAGGCCTGCAGCCGGTCGCCGATCGTGAAGCACACGGCGATGGCGACGTTGTGCCACAGGTACACGGTGACGGTCCGGGCGTTGAGCAGCGTGACGAAAGCGTCCAGCGGGCGGGCGCGCCGCAGCCAGGACATCGCCGGGGCGGCGCGGAGGACCAGCAGGACGACGCCCAGGGAGTACAGCGCCTGGGCCGGCGGGATGCTGTTGAGGTCGGTGGCGCCCGTGTCCCCGTGGTGGATCAGCGCCCAGGCCGCCCCCGCCGCGATGCACGCGACGGCGGCCGTGAGCAGCACCGGCAGGCGCATGCGGCGCAGGGCACCGGTGCGGTGCGCGAAGCCGGTGCACCAGCATGCACCGTAGGTGGCGACGTGGAGCATCACGGCGGCGGCGGAACCGTTCAGCGCGAAGGGGTCCAGCTGCGTCACGCCGAGTGACGGGCCGAGCTTGAGGAGCGCGAGCAGGGCCAGCGGCACCAGCACGGTCAGGAACGGCTGGCGGCGGAACAGCCACCACGCCGCCGGGGACAGCAGGACCAGCCAGAGGTACGTCACGAGGTACCACAGCACCACCGTCACGTTGGCGGCCCACGCGTTGCCGGGCGGCTGGGCCAGCGGCACCACCCAGAAGACCAGGGCGCCGAGGTCGCGGCCGTTGTCGTCGGCCGCGGTCCAGCCGTGCCAGAACATGGCCGGTACCACAATCAGGCCCATCGCCCACAGCGCCGGCAGCAGCCGCCGGATCCGGCTGCGGACCGCGCGGGCGGCGGAACGCTGGATCGACGCCGCCATGAGCGAGCCACCCAACGCGAACATCACGCCCATTGCCGGGAACGCCCAGCTCAGCCACGGGATGGCGAACATGTGGTACGTCACGACCCGGACGACGGCAATCGCGCGCAGCGCGTCGAGGTAGCGGTCGCGGCCCGTTGTCTGCGTCATGCGGGCATCATGGCGGCGCTCGGCGGCTGACCAGGGCGGTTTCGCCAGCGGCTGCCCCATCGCTCACCCCGCCGGGATGGCTCCCCGGGGCCAGGGCCGGCACGGCCGGCACAGCCGGCGGCGTCAAGCCCGGCCTGGAACCGGCTCAGACCCCGATGAGCTCGATTTCCATGCCCTGGTCGCGGAGTGCGGTGACGACGGCCGGATCGGCATGGTTTCCGGTGATGAGCAGGTGAATGTCGTTGAGCAGGCAGACCGGTGCCAGCTCCACATTGCCCAGTTTGGACGAGTCCGCGACGAGGATCCGGCGGGCGGCGGCCTGGATCATGCGACTCTTCATTTCGGCTTCTTGCAGATTGAGGCTGGTCACGCCGGCCTTCGGGTGGATGCCGTGGGCGCCGAGGAAGATCGTGTCAGCATGGATGCGCTCGAGCATCGGCGCTCCGAGCGGGTCGACGAGGGAGTGTTTGGCCGGGCGCAGCGTGCCGCCGGTCACCAGCACGGAGAAGCGCGGGATGGCGGGCTCCAACTCGAGCGCCGTGCGCAGCCCGTTGGTGAAGACGACCACGTCGGTCAGGGTGGCGCGGGCGGCCAGTTCCCGGGCGACGAAGGTGGCGGTAGTGCCGGCGTCGATGATGATGCTTTCGCCGTTGCTGACGAGCTGAGCCGCCGCTTTCGCGATGAGGGTCTTCTCCAGGGCCGCGCTGCCGAGAGACACCTCGAAGGAGGGTTCCACGGACTGCGGAGGTCGTGCCAGCATCGCGCCGCCGCGCACGCGACGGATCGCGCGTTGTTCGCCCAGTGCGTCGAGGTCGGCGCGGATCGTGACACTGGACACCCCGAATTGCTCCGCCAGATCGGTGACCCGCACGAACTCGTGCTCGGCGAGCAGGGAGATGATCCTTTCTCGGCGCACGTCGGCTGACACGGTCTCGGGAAGCGCGGTCACGCGACAATCCTGTCATCGGTGACGTCGGTCAATGAGGGCAGGAGGGCGGCGTGGGCGCCGATGAGTTCGTCGCACATGGCGGCGATCTCGGGCAGCGTCAGGGTGGCTGCCGTACTCGGGTCGAGCATGGCGGCCTGGTGAATCGTGCTGCGCCGCGGGTTGAGGGCCGCGGCAACGGTCAGCTCGGCGACGTTGAGGAAGGTGCGGTTGAGCGCGGCCAGTTGGACCGGCAGGTCGCCGATGCGTTGTGGGTGGATGCCGTCGGCGTCGACAGTGGCGGGGACCTCGACGCAGGCCTCAGCGGGCAGGTTGGTGATGAGACCGCGGTTGGGAACGCTGACGTACACCGTGCGGGATCTGTCCGTGATCAACGAGTGAATGATCTCGGATGCCATCTCGAAATGCTTCCATCGCGCGGTGACCGGCTCGCCCGCGGCGAGCATTCTGCGAACGCGTTCGTAGTCGTCGAGGTGCTTGCCCCGGCGCCGGAAGTACTCGTCGACCGGTAGGCCGAGCCGGGCGACCTCCCTGTCGTGGCGCAGGAACCAGGGCAGGTATTCGGCGGCGTGTTCGCTGGATTCGGTGGGGAAGAAGCCGAACCGGCGGTACAGCTCGACGCGGACGTGGCCGCGAAGTTCCGGGTCGGCGGCGATGGCCTCGTCGAGGTCGGGGTAGAGCGAGCGTCCGTCGGCTTCGAAGGTGAGTACGAAAGCCTGGTGGTTGACCCCGGCGGTGTGGAAGGTGATCTCGGCGAGTTCCCGGCCCACGAGGTCGGCGAGCATGGAGTGCGTGTCGCGTACCGAGTGGCAGATGCCGACGACACGCAGGTCGGGCACGGCGGCGTAGGTCGACCAGCACAGGATGGCCATGGGATCGCAGTAGGACAGCAGCCACGCCTGCGGGCAGAGCTCGGCCATGTCCCGGGCTATGCCGATGAGCACCGGCGCGGTGCGGAGGCCTCGGAAGATACCGCCGATGCCCAGGGTGTCGCCGATGGTCTGGCGAATCCCGTAGCGGCGGGGGATCTCGAAGTCGCGGACCGCCGCGTCGAGGCCACCGACCTCGATCTGGCAGATGACGTAGTCGGCGTCGGCGAGCGCCGCGCGGCGGTCGGCGTGGGCGTCGATGGTCGCGGCTGCGCAGGTTTCGGAGTCGATGCGCCGGACGATCGCCTCGGCGGTGGCCAGCCGCATCGGGTCGATGTCATGCAGCGCGATGTGCAGGCTGCCGGCCAGTTCGGCGGCGCCGAACAGGTCGGAGATGATCTTCCGGGTGAGTTCGATGTTGCCGGCGCCGATGACTGCAACCTTTGCCATTCGAAACCTCCTTGGCCGGCGAGGTTACCATTTCGGCACAGTTGCGAAACCCGCCGGCCACGGCGGACGTCAAGCCACCACGTCCACGCGCAGTCCACGGTCGCGAAGATCGGAGACGACGGCCGGGTCCGCGGAAGCGCCGGTGATCAGCAGGTCGACGTCGGTGATCGCGGCGACCTTCGCCAGCTGAACCTGGCCGACCTTGGAGCCGTCGGCGACCACGACGCGCCGGGTGGCCGAGCGCAGCATCCGCTGCTTCATCTCCGCCTCGGGCAGGTTGATGTTGGTGATGCCGGCGATCGGGTGCACACCGTTGCAGCCGAGGAACACCGTGTCGGCGTTGAGCCGGTCGAGGACGTGTCTGGCCATGGGGTCGACCAGGGAGTGCTGCAGCCGGCGCAGGGTGCCGCCGGTGAGCACGACGGTCACCCGTGGAATCGCGTCCTCCAGCTCCATGGCGATGTGCAGGCCGTTGGTCAGGACCACCACCTCGCTGAGGTCGGCGCGGGCCGCCAGCGCCCGGGCGATGAACGTCGTGGTGGTGCCGACGTCGAGCGTGACGCTCTCCCCGTTTCCGATCATGGCGGCGGCCGCCTCGCCGATGAGGGTCTTCTCGATCGCGGAGGTGGCGAGCGCTTCCTCGAACGAGGGCTCCGAGCGCATCCGCGACCCCAGGGCCATCGCTCCCCCACGGACCCGCCGGATGGCGTTACGCTCCTCCAGCACGTCGAGATCGGCACGCACCGTCACGTCCGAGATGCCGAAGGCCGCGCCGAGATCGGCGACCCGGACAAACTCGCGGTCGAGCACCAGGGCAAGCATCCGCTCGCGGCGGACCTCTGCCGGTAACGGCTCAACACTGTCTGCCATGCCGCAATCTTGCGAAATCTTTCGTTCTCTTGTCAAGAGCAAAGCGCTTTGGCGCATTTCAGCAGCGTGAAGCTTGTTTCCAAATCAAAACCACGGTGGGGCACCGGCTGCGTCCGGTACCCCACCGTGGCCGCTCAGTTCACTCGAAGAAGATGTGGTCGATGGTGACGGTGCTGTTGCCGCCGAACCAGAAGCCCATCGCCAGCTGCGAGGGCGAGTTGCGGTTGATGCCGTTGGCGGCCATCGGGATGCGGATGTCCTGGTAGCTCGTGGTGATCACCGGATGCGCGCCGCCGTCGAGGGTGAAGTCGGCGAACAGCTTCGTCGAGCCGCCCAGACCCAGGTTGAAGTGGGTCTGCTCGCCGCCTGCGGCGCCCTTGATCCGGATGACGAGATAGGTCCTGGCGGTCAGGTCCACGCCGACGTCGGAGCCGAACCAGCCGCAGTTGTTGTACCGCAGGCTCAGCGCCCCATCGGCGACGACGCCGGATCCGCCGCCGTCGAGGAAGCAGTTCGCGCCCGTCCACTTGCCCAGATCGTTCAGGTAGGACGACGGGTAGGGCGGATTGCCGTCGAAGTCGTCCAGGACCAGGCCGCCCGGCGTCGAGCTGGTGGACACCGTGACGACGTTGCTGGCCGCGGACCGGTTGCCGGCGGCGTCGACGGCTTTGACGGTGTAGCTGTAGGCGGTGCCGGGGCTCAGACCGGTGTCGGTGAACGTGGTGCCGGTCGGCGAGCCGGCCAGGGTGGCGCCGCGGAACACCTCGTAGCCCACGACGCCGACGTTGTCGGTCGCGGCCGTCCACGACAGCGACACGGTCGTGCCGGTCACGCCGGTCGAGGACAGCGTCGGGGTGCTCGGCGGTGTCGTGTCCGCGCCGGCGGAGACGGTCAGCGTCACCGTGTTGGACGGCCCGGACACGTTGCCGGCCGCGTCGCGGGCGCGCACCTGGTAGGAGTGGGTGCCCGGCGCGACGCCGGTGTCGGTGAACGAGGTCGCCGTGACGGTGCCGGCAAGGGCGGCGTCGCGGTACACCTGGTAGCCGGTCACGCCGACGTTGTCGGTGGCGCCGCTCCACGTCAGCGAGACGGTGCTGCCGTTGACCGACCCGGACAGGGTCGGCGCGGTCGGCGGGGTGCAGTCGCCGGTGCAGTTGCCGACCGTGACCGCGCTGGACAGGACGTTGTAGCCCTTCGCCGCGTCCCAGGTGCCGGTGTTGGCCAGCCGGACGGAGTACTCCGGCCGAGCCTGCAGTCCAGCGCTCGGGTCCGGCAGCCACAGGGCCAGCTTGTAGGTCCCGGCGGCCGCGCCTGCGGGCACGGTGACGGTCTGGGCCGGGATCGTGCCGGCCCCGGACAGCCAGGTGCGCGGGTCAACCGCCGTCAGCGGCAGGTTGTAGCGCTGCGTGCCGTTGTCCAGCACCAGGTAGACGGGCCGGGACTTGATCATGCCGGACCAGCCGTCGTTGCTCAGGTTCGCCGAGAACGTCAGGCTGCCGCCCGGGGACACCGTCGTGGGGAAGGTGGCGTCGGTCAGCCGCAACCGGTACCCCATCTTGCGCTTGATCCGCGTGAAGCAGGTCTCCGCCGGGTCGTTGCCCGACGCGGCGAGGTTCGCGGCCTTCCACTTGTCGGTGTTGACCGCCGCGTAGTCCTCGTTGATCTCGGTGAAGTGGAGCTTCTGCATCTCGGTCTGGGCGTTGACGCACGCGGCGTCGTTGTAGCCGTCCGAGCCGCAGGTCTCCCCGCCGACCATCTTGTTCAGGCCGGTGGAGGTGGCCATGTCGTACATCCACTGCTTCTTCTGCTCGATGTAGTACCAGCCCATCCACGACGGGTTGTCGTAGGTGCCCTGGTCGTTGTAGTCGGCGAGGAAACAGTCGTTGTGGAAGCCGATGCGGTCCTTCTGGGCCTGGGTCATCGTGCAGCCCCCGGGCACGACGCAGGACGTCGGATCGACGATCTCTTTGATGTAGATGGGGTAGCGCATCACCAGCGGCATCGTGGCGGGCGTCGTGTCGAGAATCTTCTTCACGATCCGGTAGCGGGTGGGTGCCTCGTCCGCGGCGGACGGGTTGGTGTATCCGCCCGTGTGCCATTCGCCCCACGCGCCCAGGTAGCCCGTCTCCAGGTGTAGTACCACGTCGGCGTTGGCACTGATCACGGCGTTGAGCTGACCGATGTGGGCCAGGATCTGGGCCTCGTCCACGGTGACGTAGCCGTCCCACGTGTACGCCGGGCGCAGCACGATCTTCAGGCCGGCGGTGCGCACCGCGGCGAGGCCCGAGGCGAGGTTGTCCAGCAACGCCTGCGGGAGCGGCTGGGTCTTGTACTTGTCCAGGTGCACGTAGCTGTGCACGAGGGTGTCGCCGTGCGCCTTCGCCCGGGCGAAGGTGCGGTCGAGCAGGTCGGGATTGAAGCCGGGGATGGCGGCGGCGTTGACGTAGTCGTTGACCGCCGGATCGTTGATGATCTCGTAGCGGTTGTGGAAGCCACGCTCGGGATTGGCGAACGCGGTGGCGAAGTCGGCGGAATAGCTGACCGTCGCGGCCTGCGCGGGCGCGGCGCCGATGGCGGCGGCGCCCACCCCCACCGTCAGCAGGCCGGCGACGAGCAGGGCGGCTCGTCGCAAGGGGCGGATGAACACGGCAACCTCCTGGTATGCGGCGACCGGCCGGGCCGGGGCAGGGTCCCCGGCCCGGCCGGATGTCACTCGAAGCGGATCTCGTCGATGGAGATGGTGCTGCTGCCGCCCTGCCAGAAGCCCATCTGGAACTGACCCGGACTGGTACGGCTGATGCCGTTGGCCACCATCGGGATCCTGATGTCCTGGTAGGAGGTGGTGATCGTCGGATGTGCGCCGCCGTCGAGGGTGAAGTCGGCGAACACCTTCGTCGTCCCGCCGACCGACACGTTGAAGTGCGTCTGCTCGCCGCCCGAGGCGCCCTTGACCCTGACGACGAGGTAGGTGTAGGCGGAGACGTCGGTGTTGATGTCGCTGCCGAACCAGCCGCAGTTGTTGTACTGCAGGACCAGCGCCCCGCCGGCGACCACGCCGCTGCCGCCGCCGTTGAGGAAGCAGTTGCCGCCGGTCCACTTGCCCAGGTCGTTGAGGTTGGACGACGGGTAGGCCGGGGTGCCGTCGAAGTTGTCGACGACCAGCCCGACCGGGCCGCCGGCCTTGGTCGAGACGTTGAGCGTCGCCGAGGCCGCGGACAGGTTCCCGGCGGCGTCGAATGCCTTGACCGTGTAGCTGTAGGCGGTGCTCGGCGACAGGCCGGTGTCGGTGAACGAGGTGCCGGCGGCGGTGCCGACCTCGGAGCCGCCGCGATAGACGCGGTATCCGGTGACCGCGACGTTGTCGGTACTGGCGTTCCACGTCAACGCGATGCTGGTGCCGGTCTGCGTGGGTGAGGCCAGTCCGGTCGGTGCCGTCGGTGGCGTACAGTCGCCGGCGCATCCGGTCGTGGTGGCGGAGACGGCGGTCGACGGCGCGGACGCGTTGCCGGCGTTGTCGACGGCGACGACCGTGTACTGGTAGGTCCGACCCGGTGAGCGGCCGGTGTCGGTGAATGACGTCGCGGTCACGGGGGCGGCGGTGACCTTCGCACCGTCGCGGTAGACGTCGTACCCGCGCAGCCCGCTGCCGCCGGTGTCGGTGGACGCGGACCACGACAGCGACACACTCGTGTCGGTCACCCCGGTGACGGCCAGGCCCGTCGGGACCGACGGCGCCGTGCAGTCACCCGTGCAGGCACCGGTGGTGCTCAGCGCGCCGAGGTTCACCCAGCCGTCCGTGCCCTGGTTGCTGTTGGCGAAGGAGAGCGGGTATGCGGGCCGCCACTGGTCGATGACCCAGTCGGTGAGCCGGGATGCCGCGGGGCGGGAGCGCAGCACGGCAGGGGTGACGGCCTCGAGCGGGTTGCGCACGCGCAGGACGAGGCTGTAGTTGCCGGCGGGGACGCCGGCGGCGTTGAGGGTGGCGGAGAAGTTGACCGGGCGGCCGAAGTCGAGGTAGGTCGGGTTGGCCCCGACGTTCCAGTCCGGGAAGGCACGGATCTTCAGGGGCTGGACCTGCCGCAGGTCCCAGTCGGTGTCCCAGGACTTGACGATGTTGCCGCCGCTGTCGCGCAGGCCGACGACCACGGTCCACGGGTAGTAGAACGGCGCGACCCCGTCGTTCTGCATGGTGACGCCGACCTTGAACGTGCCCGAGGCGGTGGCGTTGAAGTTGGCCTGCGGGATGTGCAGGTTGTAGCCCATCTTCCGCACGCCCGCGGCGACCTTCGGATCGGTGGCGCTGTACCCGCCCGCACCGGTCTGGTTGATCATCCAGCTGATGTGGGTGAGCTCCGTCGCGGCCAGCACGTCGTCGACCTGGCCCGAACCGCCGGGCCAGTTGGCGTAGAGGCTGCCCTGGATCTCAGGCCGTGCCTCGCCGCCGATCGACTGGGTGGTCCACCGGTTCTCCGTGCCCGAGTCGAGCATCAGCTGCGTGAACGCGTCGGGCCACCCGTTCATGGACACGGGCAGGGTCATGCTCTTGAGCTGCCCGTTGCGCCATTCCATGTACGGCCAGGAGTCGTCGTGGAAGCCGATGTTCGCGGTCTGCGTGCCGGCCAGGCCCGGGTAGCGCACCTCGAGCTGGATGTTGTCGAACGCGTTGTCGAACGCCTGGAGGATGGTGCGGATGGTGGCGTCGGTGGGCATCAGATCGGGGTAGCCGTCGGTGGTGTCCCGGTCATAGGGCCAGGTGTGCCACTCCCCCCACAACCCGACAAGGCCCAGCGTCATGAACGCGATCCGGGGGTCGGCGGTGCCACCCGGACCGGCGTGGTCGTATCGGGCGGCGAACGCGTTGATGAAGCTGGTGAACGCCGCGATCACGTCGGGATCGTCGTAGTCGGGGCTCACCGTGCCCCAGAACCCGTTGGTGCGCAGCGCCATCTTGCCGTTGAGGCACGGTGGGATGCCGTTGCCCGGATGCGAGCCCGTACCACCCGGATACTCGACGTAGAAGCGGAACGCGAGCTGACGACCCCAGACCGCCGCCTCGTCCAGCGCCTTGTCGAACACGCTCCAATCGAAGACGGTGCAGCTCGAGGGGTCCTTCATGACCTCGTTGAGCGCGAAGTACGCCCACATCACGCCGCCGGGGTACTTGCTGGCGTAGTTGTCGCCGGGGAACAGGTACGGCGCGAAGCCCTTGAGCGGCTGGCCTACCGCAGCGGCGGCGTAGGTGTAGGTATGGGCGGTCAGGCCGGCGTCGGGGCCGGGTCCCACCGGCGGTCGGGCGGGCGGGCCGGCCGCGGCCACAGCCGCGCTCGACGTGGCCAACACCACGGCCAGCGCCGCTGAAACGACGGCCAGCAGTCGTCGTAGGAGTCTCATCGGATCCCTCCGGGACAGGGGCAGGAACGTATCCCATGACACCAGAGGGGTTGCGCAATCACAAGAGATGGTCTTGCGTTACAGCAATCCAATACGGTAATTATTAGGATGGAAACGGACATAAACCACAGTCAAATCTTGCGTTAGCTTGCGTTTCTCTGTTTGGATGCGCTCCGATACCCGCACTCCCCCTGCAAGGAGTCCGTCGCATGACACGAGCCATCCGCATGGCGGTGGCGCTGGCACTCATGTTCACGGTGGCCGGCGCAACCCCCGCCTGGGCGCAGCAGCGCACCGACACACCACAGTGGACACCGCTGACCTATCGGCCGGCGCCAGCGGACAACCCACTCAAGGGCTTCATGCCCTACGCCGGCAGCTACCAGGCCTTTCCCTACAGCATGGAGTGGTTCTACATCCCGCTGCGCGAGGTGATGACCGGACCCAGGACGTTCACCTGGGCGCCGCTGGAACGCCGGCTCGACGAGATCAGCCGGCGCGGCCACCATGCCGCGTTCCGGTTCTACCTCGACTACCCCGGCAAACCCACCGGGATACCCCAGTTCCTCCTGGACCAGGGCCTGGCCACGCACACGTACGACGACTTCGGCAACAACGGAGTCAGCCTCGCCCCCGACTACAACGACCCCCGCCTGGCCGCCGCACTCGACACCTTCATCAGCCAACTGGGCCGCAGATACGACGGCGACAAGCGCATCGGCTTCATCACCCTCGGGCTGATCGGATTCTGGGGTGAGTGGCACACCTGGCCGTACGACGGCTGGACCAACCCCGAGAACTGGATGGCCACGGACGAGGTCCAGGGCCGGATCCTGTCCGATTTCGCGGCGGCCTTCCATCGCACCCGGCTGTTGGTTCGCTACCCGAACGCCCAGAACGCCGCGCTGAACATGGGTTACCACGACGACTCGTTCGCGTTCGAGACGCTGCCGCCGACCTCGTGGCACTTCGTGCAGCGAATGATCGACGCCGGTGTCACCGGCAAGTGGCGGCAGCAGCCCATCGGCGGCGAACTGCGACCGGAAGTCCAGTCCTGCATCTGGGATCAGCCGATCAGCTGCGGCCAGTACGAGGACTGGGCCGAGTCCGTAACCAGCACCCACGCCTCGTTCCTGCTCAACCAGACGCCCTTCGACGGGGCCGGCTTCACCGGTGACAAGTACCTGCGGGCGCTGGCCGGCGCCAGGTCGCTGGGCTACGAACTGACCGTCACTGAGGACTCCCTCCGCGCGGCCGCCAACCGGCGTGCGAACGTCGCGGTGCGCATCGCCAACCGCGGCGTGGCCCCGTTCTACTACGACTGGGACGTCGAACTGGCCGCGATCGACCACAAAGGACGCATCGCGAAGCGGTGGCACACCCCCTGGTCGGTGACCGGCATCCAGCCGGACCAGCCACCGACCGAACTGTCGACCCAGCTGGATCTGGGTGGACTGCACGATGGCAGCTACCGGCTGGTGCTCCGGGTGGCCAACCCGCTGCCCGGCGGCAATGATCTGCGATTCGCCAACACCAGCCAGGACGTCCAGACCGGCTGGCTGGGGCTCGGCACCTTCACCGTCCGCTGACCAGGGAGCCGATGCCCTCTGGATCGTGATCGACCGTTACCAGGGTGCCGGTGTTCCCGCTGAGGACGCGCCGGGCGGCGGCCGGCATCCCCTGGTCGACGATGACGGTGTCCGCGCAGTTCAGTGGCCCGATGGTGGCGACGCCGGTGGTGTTCCACCGGGTGTGGTCGGCAAGCACGATGACGCTGCTGGCCATCGCCAGGAAGGAACGGATGACGGTCGCCTCCATCGGGTCGGCTGCGGTGTAGCCGCGCTCATCGATGCCGTACGGCGCGAGGAAGCACTGGTCGACGTTGAGCGACCGTGCCGCCGCTTCGGCCACCGGTCCGGCGAGGGCACCCGTTCGGGTCCTCTCGCCGCCGGTCAGCACGAGCTGCTGGTCCTGACGGCCGTGCCGGCTGAGGACCGTGCACGCGGCGATCGAGTTCGTCACGACGGTCAGTCGCGGCACGCCGACGAGGTACCCGGCGAGCAGGCCGGACATGACGTCGCCGGTGATCGTGACGGCCGCGTCCGCGGCGACGAGCGCGGCGGCATGACGCGCGATCGCATGGTGCGCCGGAAGCGCGGCTCGATGGGTCCAGGTTGCCCGAGCGGTGGGTATCGTCGCCGCGACGGCACCGCCGCGGACTTGTTCCAGGAGACCGAGGCGGGTCATGCGGCGCAGGTCGCGCAGCACGGTGACGCAGGAGACGTCGAAATGGCGGGCCAGGTCGCCGATCCGCGCGCCGCCGTCGCGGTTGACGACGTGGAGGATCTCGGCACGGCGCTGATCTGGGTGCCGGTGCCGCTGGGCGTCCGGCATCCGGATTGGCTGGGATGTCATGGGTGTCTCTCCCGGGTGGCCACGATCGGCCGGACGCCGCGCAACACCGACCCCGGGCGAACGTCGCGGCGTCCGGAATCCCGGCGCCGGACATGGCGAGCGATTCTGCGCGGTTGACACACAGAGTCGACACCGATGCGGCCACAAACGGCTGACCGGTGTCGCCTGCGATGCTGACGGAAACGCGACCTGACCAGGACAAACGCTGCATCCGAGGAGCGGCTACGCTCGCCTGTTTCCGGTTCGATACGAGAAGGTGTTGACAAAATTTCGAAGCGCTTCATCATTATTGGCGTGTCAGATCGAAGTAGCAAGAGCCGATTCAGGTGCCGGCCTCGATCCCACGAGACCGGCCGGACCGGCCGGTCCGGCCGGGCGTCTGCCGCCGCGCCGGGGGTGGAGCGGTGACCGCCGTGGCCGGTCCGGCGAGCGGCACCGTCCCCGTCGCGGCGCCCGCGGATGCTCAGGATGGGCGCCGGCGATCACGACGGCGTGACGATCGGCGGGTCGCCTGGCTGTTCCTGGCGCCGGTGCTGCTCGGCTTCACGGTGTTCTACCTGTATCCGACGGTGCGCGGGATGTGGTTCTCGCTGACCGACTACAGCCTGCTCAACACGCCGAGCTATGTCGGCGGCGCGAACTACGCCAAGATGCTGGACGACGCGCAGTTCTGGAACTCGCTGCGGGTGACCGGCTACTACGTGCTCGTCAACATCGGTTCGCAGACCCTGCTCGCGCTCGGTCTGGCGGCGCTGATGCATCGGCTCACCCGGTCCACGGTGCTGCGGGCCACGCTGCTGGTGCCGTGGCTGGTGCCCAACGTGACGGTCGGCCTGCTGTGGGCCTGGCTGCTGGACGCCAACCTCGGCTTCATCAATCATCTGCTGTACGGACTCGGGCTGGACGGGGTGTCGTTCTACTCCCCCAGCTGGTCCATGCCGTCGATCGCGCTGGTCAACACCTGGGCCTACACCGGCTACACGGCGCTGCTGTTCTACGCCGGCATGCTGCAGATCCCCCAGCACCTCTACGAGAGCGCGGCGCTCGACGGCGCCGGCGAGCTGCGCATGTTCCGCCGGATCACGCTGCCGCTGCTGCGCCCGATCCTGGCACTGGTCCTGGTGGTGTCGCTGATCGGCTCGTTCCAGATCTTCGACACCGTCGCGGTGGTCTACCAGGGCAAACCCATCCCGGAGACCCGGGTGATCTACTTCTACATCTACCAGCAGGCATTCACCTACTTCCACATGGGCTACGCCGCCGCCGTGGCGATGGCACTGGTCGTCATTCTCGGCATCCTCACCTTTGTGCAGCTTCGCCTGCTGCGTGCCTCCCGCTCGGACCTGGCCTAGGAGACACGATGCGCAACACGCAACGCGACCGGCGCGGCCAACTCGGCCGGGCACTGGCATGGACAGTCCTGATCGTCGCGGTGGTGGTGACGATCTTCCCGTTCTACTGGATGCTGCGCACCGCGCTGACGCCGGCGGCAGACCTGTTCTCCGACGCCGGACGGCTCTGGCCGCAGCACCCGACGCTCATCAACTTCGCCCGCGTGCTCGGCTTCGTGGACGCGGAGGAGGCGCGCGCGGCGGGTGGCTCGGGGGCACACATCAACTTCCTGTGGTACACCGTCAACTCGATCATCTACAGCGGCACCATCGCCGTGGCGCAGACATTCTTCTGTGCGATGGCCGGCTACGCCTTCGCCCGGCTGCGCTTCCCGGGGCGGGACCTGGTCTTCGGGCTGATGATCGCGTCGCTGATGGTGCCGCCGATCTTCACGCTGCTGCCGAACTTCTCGCTGGTCAAGGACCTCGGCCTGCTCAACACGTTCGCCGGGTTGGTCGCGCCGAGCCTGCTGATGACCCCGTTCGCCGTGTTCTTCCTGCGGCAGTTCTTCCTGTCCATCCCGAAAGAGGTCGAAGAGGCCGCGGTGCTCGACGGCACCGGCCGATGGGGCATCTTCTGGCGCATCGTCCTGCCGATGAGCCGCGGCCCACTCATCACCATCGCGCTCACCACCACGGTCTGGGCGTGGAAGGACTTCCTCTGGCCGCTGCTCGTGGGCCGGGAGGAGCAGACCCGGGTGCTCACCGTCGCGCTCGGCGTCTTTCTTCAGCAGTCCCCCAACACCCAGCCGGACTGGACCGGGCTCATGGCCGGCTCCACGCTGTCCGTCCTGCCGGTCCTCGTCCTGCTGATCTTCCTGGGAAAGCGGCTTGTGGAGTCGCTCAACTTCACCGGCATCAAGTGACACCCACACCCCACCCACCCGAGAAAGAGACACCCCCGTGAACCGTCCGAAACGCATTGCGGCCGCCGTCCTGGCCGTCGCCCTTGCCGGGCCCTTGGCCGCGTGCGGCGACTCCTCCGACAGCAAGAGCGGCGGCAACGTCGCGCTCAACTACTGGCTCTGGGACGACAACCAGACCGCGTCCTACCAGGCCTGCGCCGACGCCTTCCACCAGGCCAACCCGACCATCACAGTCAAGATCAGCCAGACGGCGTGGGCGCAGTACTGGCAGAATCTGACCACCCAGCTCGCCTCCGGGTCGGCGCCCGACGTGTGGACCGACCACGCCTCCTACTATCCGCAGTTCGTCACCAGCAACCAGATCCTGGACATCCAGCCCTACGTGGACCAGGACAAGGTCGACCTCAACCAGTACCAGGCCGGCCTGGCGGACCTCTTCGTCAAGGACGGCAAGCGCTACGGCCTGCCCAAGGACTGGGACACCATGGCGCTGGTCTACAACACGACGTTGCTGTCGGCGCAGGGCGTCACGCCCGAAGCGATGGCCGACCTGACCTGGAACCCCACCGACGGCGGGAGCCTGCAGCAGGTCATCGCGAAGGCCACCGTCGACCAGAACGGACACAACGGCCTCGATCCGGCGTTCGACAAGAACAAGGTCAAGGTGTACGGGTTCGAGCCGGAATGGGCCGACGGCTCACAGGGGCAGAACGGCTGGGGCGACTTCGCGGTCAGCAACGGCTTCACGTTCCTGGACAAGAACCCGTGGGGCACCCACTACAACTACGACGACCCGAAGCTCGCCCAGACCATCGACTGGTACAAGCAGCTCATCGACAAGGGCTACGCACCCAAGTTCGACAAGAAGTCCACCGTGGGCCGTGACGCGGTGATGGACGCCGGCCAGGGCGCGATCACCATCGTCGGCTCGTGGACGATCAGCACCTACCTCGGCTCCAGCGCCAAGCAGAAGTACGCGTTCGCGCCGCTGCCCACCGGCCCGGCCGGGCGCAAGACCGCCATCAACGGCCTGTCCGACGCCATCTACGCCGGCACCAAGCACAAGGATGAGGCCTGGAAGTGGGTCAAGTTCCTGGGCTCCAGCGACTGCCAGGACCTCGTCGGGGCCAACGCGGTGGTCTTCCCCGCCATCAAGACGGCCACCGACAAGTCGCTGGCCGCGCACCAGGCGAAGGGCCGGGACGTGCGCGCGTTCACTGACCAGGCGAAGGCGCCCGGCGGCACGTTCTTCCTGCCGATCACCGACCACGGCAATGAGGTCAGCCAGATCGTCGAGGATGCCGTGCAGTCGGTCATCCTCGGTCAGGCTCCGGCGGGCGAGGCGCTGAAGAAGGCCAACGACAAGGTCAACGCGCTGTTCAAGTAACCCCGAAGCACACCGGATGCGGCGGGACGCCAACCACGGCGTCCCGCCGCGTCTCAACCCGCCCATCGTCCGCAACCCCGCTGCGTCGCGTCGCACCGCAAGGAGAACCATGTCACTGCTCGTACCTCTGGCCGACCGCACCTTCGCCGTCGAACTCGGCGGCGACGGCACACCGCAACCGGTGGACGGCGGCCTGCTGCTCCCCGCCGGGCGGGTGGCGGTCCTGCACACCATGGGCGACGCATTGTTCTACCGCAACGGCCAGAACTCCTGGAGCCCCTGCGGCTGGCGGCGCCTGTCCGCGGCGCCGCTGCGCATCGCCGACGAGCGACGCCGGACCACCGCCGACGACACGATCTGGGACGACCCGGCCCGGCACCACTCGTCGGCCGTGGCCGCCGTGCAGGACGGCAACGGCAACGTGCTGCTGCTGGGCGCGCTCGGGCTGGGCACGCCACGGCTCAGCGCCGACCAGGACACCCTGGCCGGGTGGTACGAGCACGGCGCCGCGCCCTGGTTCCTGGCCTACGGCCGCGAGGAGCAGGTCTTCGCCGACTACGCCGAACACCTGCACAGGCGCATCGGTTCCCGGAAGGGGCGGGCCGGCAACGTGTGGTGCAGCTGGTATGCCTACTACGAGGCCATCACCGAGACCCAGCTGAAAGAGGACATCGCCGCGCTGCGTGGGCTGCCGTTCGACGTGGCCCAGATCGACGACGGCTGGCAACAGTTGGTCGGCGACTGGCAGCCCAACGCGAAGTTCCCGTCCGGCATGGCCGCGTTGGCCGAACGGATCACCGACGCCGGGCTGACGGCCGGACTGTGGCTCGCGCCGTTCATCGCCCTGCCCGGCTCCGAGACCGCCCGGAGCCGGCCCGAGCTGCTGCTGCGCGACGCCGAAGGCCGGCCGGTGACCGCCGGCTACAACTGGGGCACCGGCTACTGGGCGCTGGACCTGACCCGCGACGACGCCCGTGAACACGTCGCCACGCTCATCCACCGCGTCGTGCACGAATGGGGCTTCCGGTACCTCAAGCTCGACTTCATCAACGCCGCTCTGGCCCCCGGCGTCCGGCCTGCCGGCACCGACCGGGAACAGGTCTACCGCGACGCGCTGGCCCTCGTCCGCGAGGTCGCCGGCGACGACACCTACCTGCTGGGCAGCGGCGCCCTGCTGCTGCCCTCGCTCGGACTCCTCGACGGCCTGCGCAGCGGACCCGACGTCGCACCCATCTGGCAGAACTACGCCAGTGACGACCCCTCCGACGCGATGGCCCGCAACGCCGTCGTCAACACCGTCCACCGCCTGTGGCAGGCACCGCTGGCCGAGATCGATCCGGACGTCGTCTACTTCCGAAGCCGCCTCAACCTGCTCACCGAGCGCCAGATGGACTGGCTGCGCGACCTGGCCGACATCTGCGGCTTCCGAGCGGTGTCCGACCCGCCCGGCTGGCTCACCCCCGGCGAGCTCGACGCGATGACCACCTACCTGAGCAGGCGCCCGGCGATCACCCGGCACGACCGGTACCGTTACGCCATTGACGGCCGCGTGGTGGACTTCACCCCAGCCGTGGACCCGGCAATCGGCGAGCAGCCGTATCCGATCTCGTGATTCGCTCGCTAGACTTCGTAAAGATCACAGCATTATTGGTTGGTGTGGACTACGTGTCGAGGGGGCTGCGGTGACCGAGTTGGTGACGACCGGAACCGATCTGACCCGGTTGCGCGAACTCAACTCGCTCACCGTCATCCGCGCCCTGCGCGGCTACCCGCCGTCCACCGTCACCGAACTGTCCGGCCGCACCGGACTGTCCAGACCCTCCACCGACGTCATGGTGCAGGCCCTGGTCGCCGACGGCTGGGCCACCGTCGTCGAACCGACCGGCAGCAGCATCGTCGGCCGGCCCGCGCGCCGCTACCAGTTCCGCGCCGACGCGGGCCACGTCCTCGGCGTCGACGTCGGCGGGCACAAGATCCTCGCCGTCCTCGCCGACCTCGACGGCACCGTGCTGCACAGCACCCGGCGGCCGGTGACCTCCGACGCCGACCCGGCCACCCGACTGTCCGCAATGGACGCCACGATCGCCGAGTGCCTCGCCGGGGCCGGCATGACCTCCGCCGACCTGTGGGCGGTCACCGTCGGCGTCACCGGGCCGGTCGACGCGACCGGACGCACCACCCTGTTCACCCCGCTCCCCGGCTGGACCAGCGTCAACCCGGCCGAGCACCTCGGCACCATGTTCTCCTGCCCGATCCTGGTGGAGAACGACTGCAAGCTCGCCGCGGTCGCGGAACGCTGGCACGGCGTCGCCCAGGACTCCGACGACATCGTCTACCTGCTCGCCGGCATGCGCACCGGCGCCGGCCTGATCATCGACGGCACCCTGCGCCGCGGCTACGGCGGCGCGGCCGGCGAGATCGGCGCCCTGCGCGCGGTGCGCTGGCTGGACGCGCCGACCCACCTGCAGAACTGCCCCGACCTGCCGGACAGCGTAGGACCCGACGACGCCGCTGCCTGGGTCTTCGCCGCCGCCCGGGACGGCAACCGCGCCGCCCGGACCGCGGTGCGCCGCTACACCCGCGACCTCGCGATCGGTGCCGCGGCGCTCGTCCTCGCCCTCGACCCGCACGTCGTGGTCGTCGGTGGCGGCTACTCCCGCTCCGCCGACGTCCTGCTCGAACCGCTCCGCCGTGAGCTGGAACGCCTCTGCCTGCGCGTGCCCGAGATCCGCGCCTCCACGCTCGGCGACGAAAGCGTCGCTCTCGGCGCCCTGCGGCTCGCCCTCGACGAGGTCGACGCCCGCCTGCTCAACACCGGCCTCGCCGCCCCGCAGGCCCCCCGCCGCCACACTCCGGCCGCAACCTGATGCGACGTCCCGCAGACCTGTGACGCGGGCGCATCATGTCGCGCGTCGCACCAGCTCCGGCTGGCCGCCGGTGGGCAGCGCGGCCAGGACGGTGGCGACCACCGGCGGCAGGGCAACGACCAACAGCAACGCGAGCCACGGCGTATGCCAGTTGGTCTCGACGTTGTAGGCGACGTAGCCGACGGCTGGTCCGATCCCGGCGGCCAGGCCGAGCGGGGTGGCCAGACCGACGATCAGCGCGGCCTGGCCGGCCCGGATGCGCCGGCGGATGTTCGGCGTGGCCCCGACGGCGACCATGGTGGCCAGGTCGCCGCGCATCTCCGCAGCCGCGAGCCCGACGGCGACCGTGCTTGCGATGGCAGTGACGATCACGCTGACCGTGGCGAGGATGGAGAACATGGTGCTGGTCTCGCTGACCGGCCGGCGCTGCGCGGCGATCACGTCCGGCACGATCGGCGTCCCCGGGACCTGGCCGGCGCGCAGCTGTGCCTGCAACAGCAGCTGGGTGGCGGCGGCAAGCTCGGCCGGGCGTGGCGGTCGGACGGTGTCGACGACGACGGCGTTGACCGCGGTGGTGAGGCCGAGCCGGCGAGCGGTGTCCGGCGAGACGAGCAGGCCGGGAAGGTCTGTGAAGTAGGCCCCAGTGGCGGCGGTGCTCGCCGGGAGCACCTGTTCGGCACCCCCGTCGGACGCCAGCGTCACCCTATCGCCGCTGACCAGCGTGTCGTTGAACGCCACCGCGCCACCCGCGCGGAGCACATCCGACTCCGCCGCCGTCGCCGCACGCCCGGTGACCAGCTGGATGACCTCGTCACCACCGACGGCGACGGCGCGCTGCTCCATGGCGGCCAGCGCGGAGCCGTCGGCGGTGTCCTCGACGTGCCCGCCCATCGGTACGAAGACCCGGCCGCCCGCCGAACCGGTCACGATCCGCAGCACGATGAGGTTACGGGTGGGCAGGGTCGACGCCAGGCGCCCCAGACCGTCCTCGCCCAGCAGCTCCACCGCCTCGGCCGGCAGCATCACCTGCCCCGGGCGAGCGTGCTGCCGCAGGGGCGTGATCTGCCCCCGCGCGTCGCCGACGAGCGTCAACGCCACCGTCCCTGCGACCGCGGCGGCCACCGCGGCCACCGCCGACGCGGTGCGCAGGGAGTGCCGCGCGGCGTGCCGGGTGGCCAGCCGGGCGGCAAGCGGCAGCACGTGCGCGGCGCGTCCGCCGACGCGGCGCACGAGCGCCGGTACGACGGCCACGATGCCGGCGAGTTGTGCGACGCCGCCCGCCGCGATGAGCTCCGGCCGCCCGTCCGGATTCGCGGTGTACCCCAGCAAGGCCGTCCCGGCCGCCGCGCACAGCAGCCCGCCGGCCAGCCAGCGCAGGTCGCCGGCGGAGCGGGACCGGTTCGCGCTGGTCTCGACCCGGACCGGACGATTCCCGGCGGTGCGCGCCGGAAGGTACGCGGCGAGCAGGCCGATCACGACCACGAGCAGCACGACCGCCGCGACCGGCACGGGCGGGATCGAGGTGTCGATCAGCGGGTGATCGGCGACCCGCTCGATCATCGGCCCGGCCAGCGTGAACGTCAGCAGCCCGAGCACGACGCCGAGCGCTGCGGCGGCGGCGCCGAGGACCAGGCCGGCGGCGACGACGACCCGGCCGACCTGGCGCGACGTGGCACCGACCGCGGACAGCATCAGCAACTGCTGCCGCCGGCGTCTCGCGCCGATCATGAATGCCGCGCCGGCGAGGAGGACCACCTGAGCGCCGGCGAACGCCACGACGACCGTCGTGGCGGCGGCCTCGATCGCCCGCTGCCGGCTGCTGGGTTGCAGAGCCTTCCGATCGACGTAGCTCAGCCCCGGCACGGCGGCGCCGGGCGGTGACCAGGATGCGGAGTCGCCGGGTAGGTCGACCAGCAGCTGCCGGTGCGCGCCGGCCGACAGCGGATCGTCCGCGGACACGATCAGCGCCGGGAGCCGCAACGACCTGCTCAGGTCCACGATGCCGACGACGGTCAGCTGCCGCGCCGGCATGCCGGCCTCGATCCGCCGGCCCACGTCGACGTGTAACTGCCGGGCCAGCGCCCTGGTCAGCGCCACCTCGGTGCCGTCCCGTGGTGCTCCACCGGCCCGCAGCACGTACCTGCCCTCGGCGATGACGCCGGTGACGTCGACGGCCTCGTAGTCGAATACGTCCAGCCCCTGCGGGGTCCGCACGATGGTCCTGCCGTCCGCGACCGGCTCGGTGCGGCTGCCGGCCGGCAGCGATGCGGCTGCGGCTGCCACGTCGTCGGCGCCGATCAGCAGGTCGGCCCGGCCCAGTCGAAAGGTCGCCTGCTGCGCGGAGGTGCCGCTGAGATTTCCCCACGAGACCACGAGGACGACGCCGGCATATGCCGGCACGAAGAGCATGAGCAGGATCAGCATGTTGCGGGTCTTGTCGCGCCATATCGATCGCCGGCCGATGCGCAGCGCGACACGCCACGAGCCGCCGTATCCCGACCTGGGCCGTAGCGCTGCCGGTGCCGCACTCACGAGGCGCCCCTGAGCAGGTGCTCGACCGGGACGCGTGGTCCGGTGGTGTCGGTGAGCCGGCCGTCGCGCAGGAAGATGGTGCGGTCTGCCCAGCCCGCATACCGGGGCTCATGCGTGACGAGGACCCCGGCCGCGCCGGCGTCGACCCGGCTGCGCAGCACCTCGAGGACCGCCTCGCCGGTGCGGGAGTCCAGCGCGCCGGTCGGCTCGTCGGCCAGCACCAGCCGTCGCTCGCCGATCAGCGCCCTGGCGATGGCGACCCGCTGCTGCTGCCCACCGGACATCTGGTCGGGGAACCGACGCGCCAGGTGGCCGACGCCGACCTCCGCGAGTGCGGCGAGCGCTTCCCGCCGGGCGGCACGGGCGCTCAGGCCCGCCAGTTCGCGCGGCAACCCGACGTTCTCGGCCGCGGTCAGGTCCGCGATGAGGTTGAGGTCCTGGAAGACGTAGCCGATCCGGTCGCGCCGCAACCTCGCCAGCTCGGTCGCGGTCAGGCTGTCCAGGGCGATGCCCTCCACGGACACCACCCCGGACGTCGGCAGATCGAGGCCACCGGCGACGGCGAGCAGCGTCGACTTGCCTGATCCCGACGGACCCATGACGGCGACCAGCTCGCCCGCACGGACCTCGAAACTCACCTCGTCGAGCGCCCGGACGTCGTCATCGCCGGAGCGGAAGGTCCGGCTCACCTCCGCGAACCGCAGCACGACGTCGCTCATCGCACGCCGCCTGCCGGCGGCTGCTCCGCGGCCTCCACGAGCGGACCCGACGGGCGATCGGCCGGTGCGTGCGCTGACGAACCGGCCGACGGCCTGCGGTGCAATACCGTGGCCTCGATGTGGTCGAGCCACCGAAGCTCGCTTTCCAGGGCGAACATCAGGTGGTCGAGCAGCAGCATCCAGGCCGGCTCCTTCGCCGGATCGGTGCGCCGGCGCAGATCGGTGTAGTCGCGCATCTGGCGCATCGACTCGACCCGCTGGGCCTGGACGATGCCGGCCACGTCCGCATGCGGCGTGGTAACGGCGATGGCCAGCTTCATCGCCAGTTCGCTGCGCGACCGGTCCGCGGTGGTCACCGGTGTGGCGAACCATTCGGCCAGCGCCGCCTGACCCTGCTCGGTCATGGCGTACATCGTCCGGCCCTCGTCGTTGTGTCCTACCGAGTCGACGAGGCCGTCGCGGTGCAGCCGCTCCAGCGTCGTGTAGATCTGCCCGACATTGAGCGTCCACATTCCGCCGGTCCGCGTGTCCAGTTCGGTCCGCAGCTGGTAGCCGTACTTCGGACCATCACTGAACAGCGCCAGCAGCCCCCAGTGCACCGCACCTCTCCGCATGACGGGTCACCTTACCAAGTAACTACTTACTCAGTAAACTGGACGTCCGGATCCTGCATCCGCCAGGCGACGGCGACCAGCCAGATCATCCACGCGAGGTCGAGGACGAAGGCCAGTACGATCAGGATCGTTTGCGTCGAGGTGAAGCCCTCGGAGCCGGCCACCCAGCCCTGCGCCAGGTAGGTGAGGCCGGACAGCCCCATCAGGTAGGCGATCGGCCGCGGGATTCCCTTCGCCCGCACGACCGCGGCCGCCAACAGGAGCAAGGCGAGGCCCAGCGCGAAGTCCTGGTAGCTCCGCATGCCCCACTCGAGCCAGCGGATCGCCTCGGCGCTCGCGAAGCGCGCCGGCTTCTCGGCGTCCGGGGCGCCGGCCCACGCGTCCACGGCGTGCTTGAGGGCGACCCCGTCCACCGCCTGGAGGATGGCGTACAGCGCCAGCGCCGCCACCGCCGAAGCGGCGCCGAACCGACTCGCCCATCGCGCCGCCCCAGCCCGGGCGTTCAGGGCGGAGAACAGGGCGAGCAGCCCCGCGAGCAGGATCGCCATGGCCGCGAACTGACCGATGTGCACGGCCGTCCAGGCCTGGCTGCCGGCGTACCCGGCGAACACCTCGGGGTGGTTGTTGGCGGGCCCACCGGTGTGGAAGTGGGTGACCACGATGAACAGGAGCTGTCCCGCGAGCAGCAGCGTGGCCGACAGGCGCAGTGACGCGCGATCGACCATCGCGCCGACCTTGCCGCGGGCGTGAGCGCCGCGGGCGGGTGACGAGTCGGGCGGGTTGGTGCGAGGACGAAGGGCGGACATGTGGACTCCTGACTGAGGAAGGAATCGGTCAGGAGCGAGCGTCGGTGCGTCGCCTTGCTGTGCGCTGACTGGCGGCTGGCCGACCGTGAACGGCTACGGACAGCGAACGGACAGCGAGTGGACAGTCATGGTTTCCGCGGCGCGACGACCTGGATCAGCCCACCTGCAGCACACCCGCCTTGACCTTCACCTTGCGGCGCCCCTGGAGCAGGAACGTCGGCGGCCGCCAGCTGATGTGCTCGGTCACGCCGTCCGCGTCAACGGCGTAGTAGCCGCTTCCACCGGTGCTCTGCAGGCCGGCACCGAAGACGACCACGATCAGACCGATGAGATAGAACTCGACGTCCTGGGTGAAGAACAGCAGCGTGAGGACATAGGCCAACCCGATGAAGCAGACGCTCAGGCCGAGCCGGCGGCGTGCGCGGTGCGTGGCGTAGACGATCCACGGCGCACCCGGAGCGTCGGACGGCGGAGCCCACGCGGCGTGCGCGACGAGGGAAGAGGGCAGCTGAAGGTTCATCGATTGCCTTTCGGGCTGTTCCTCGATGGGGAGAGGAAATCTAGCACCCCGCACGTCGTGCCGTGGTCCTCCTCGCCTCAGGCGTAGCGCTGCTACGAACGGGTAGGGCGACAGCATGGCGGAGCCCGGCCGGGAGGTGATCCCGCAGGCGGTGTTGAGCCCGCTGACCCGCGCTGCGCTGTTCCTTGTGCTGACCATCGACGCCGGGGGCGAGTCGCGGGCGCGGGCACTGCTGTCCGACCTGCCGGGCCTGCAGCGGGCCATCGGGTTCCGGGCGCAGGAAGGCGGGTTGAGCTGCGTCGCGGGGGTCGGCTCGCGGGCGTGGGATCGGCTGTTCGCCGGGCCGCGCCCCGCCGAACTGCACCCGTTCCGCGAACTCGCCGGACCGGTCCACCGGGCGGTGGCCACGTCGGGAGACCTGCTGTTCCACATCCGGGCACAGCGGCCGGACCTGTGCTTCGCGCTGGCGGCCGAGATCATGCAGCGCGTACGGGGCGCGGTGACCGTTCAGGACGAGGTCCACGGGTTCAAGTACTTCGACGTGCGCGACCTGCTGGGTTTCGTCGACGGCACCGAGAACCCGGTCGGTCCGGCGGCGACCGCCGCGGTGCTGATCGGCGCGGAAGACGAGCGGTTCGCCGGCGGCAGCTACGTCATCGTCCAGAAGTACCTGCACGACCTGCAGGCGTGGAACGCCCTGCCGGTCGAGGCCCAGGAGCTGGTGATCGGCCGTGAGAAGCTCTCCGACATCGAGCTGGACGACGCCGTCAAGCCGGCCGACTCGCACGTCGCGCTGACCACGATCACCGAACCCGACGGCACCGAGCGCCAGATCCTGCGTGACAACATGCCCTTCGGCACGGTAGGACGTGGTGAGTTCGGCACGTACTTCATCGGCTACGCCCGCACCCCGGCCGTCACCGAGCGGATGCTGGAACGGATGTTCCTCGGTGATCCGCCGGCGCGGCACGACCGGATCCTGGACTTCTCCACCCCCGTGACCGGCACTCTGTTCTTCGTCCCGAGCGCCGATTTCCTCGACGACCTGCCCGATGCACCCGTCGTCGCGGCGGCTGTGCCGGTCGGCGACGGTGCCGTCGATGCCGTTGCCGGTGCGCCCTCCGAGCACGCGATGCCGGCCCTGCGAACCCTCGGGATCGGTGACCTCAAAGGGAGCGACGACTGATGGACAACCTGCATCGGGAACTGGCGCCGATCTCCGACGCCGCCTGGGCTGACCTGGAGGATGAGGCGCGGCGTACGTTTCGCCGGCATGTGGCCGGTCGTCGCCTCGTCGACGTCGTGGGCCCGGCCGGGGTTGCGTTGCCGGGGGTGGGCACCGGGCATCTGCGGGGCATCGAGTCCCACGCCGACGGGGTCGCCGCTCGCGTCCGCCGTTCACAGCCGGTCGTCGAACTCCGGGTGCCCTTCACCGTCGACCGGGAGCAGGTCGACGACGTCGAACGTGGCGCCAAGGACGCCGACTGGCAGCCGGTCAAGGACGCCGCCCGTCGACTGGCGTTCGCCGAAGACCGCGCGGTCTTCGACGGATACGCCGAGGCCGGTATCGCCGGTATCAGCCCCGGCTCGTCCAACCCGGCGATCACCCTGCCGACGGACGTCCGCGACTACCCGACCGCCGTCAGCCAGGCCGCGACCGCGCTGCGCCTGGCCGGCGTCAACGGGCCGTACGCACTGGCGCTCGGCGCCGATGCGTACACCGCTGTCAGCGAGACCTCCGATCACGGATACCCGATCCGGGACCACATCGCCCGCGTCGTGGACGGCGAGATCATCTGGGCACCCGCCATCGGCGGCGCCTTCCTGCTGTCCACCCGCGGCGGCGACTTCGAGCTCCACCTCGGCCAGGACGTCGCCATCGGCTACCTCACCCATGACGCGACGAGCATCCAGCTGTACTTCCAGGAAACGCTGACCTTCCTGGTCTACACCGCCGAGGCCGCGGTACCGCTGCCGCCACCTCCGGCCGGGGAACACAGCGGCACGGCGTCCGCGGTGGTGCCGTAGACGAAGCGGTCCGGGCGCAGCACGGCCAGGGCGACGCGGTGCCGGTGAAACCAGTCGCCGAGCACGCCGTTGACGTCGACCACGTTGACCACGTCGTGGGCCGGGGTGCTCGGCGCGCCGGACGAACCGGTCGGCAGGACCCGGACGAACGTCGCCGCGGGACCCGCCCAGGTGGCCGCCGTCCGCGCGTCCACGGCCGGGCCGATCACCGTGAAGGCCGGGCCCAGCACGTGCTCCAGCAGGCGCGGGGTCGTGCTGCCCGGGGTCGTGACCTCCGGCTGGGGAAACATCGTGCCGATCGGGCCCTTGCGAACGCCGCCGGACAGCATGCCCGTACGCAATGCCGGGGCCGGCTTGAACTCGAAACGGCGCACGAAGCGGCGGACCCGGGGCACGATCTGGACGCCGCGGAGCACCGCGTCGCGCGCGGCGGCGGCGTAGCGGTTGCGGACCAGGAAGACCTTGCCCAGGCGGAGGCTCGTGACCGCCATCTCCTCGGTGTGCGGGCGCCGTTCGGCCTCGTAGGAGTCGAGCAGGTCCGGGCCCGCCGCGCCGTCCGTGCCCTCGAGGACCAGGGCGAGCTTCCAGGTGAGGTTCGCGGCGTCGCGCAGGCCGCTGCACAGGCCCTGGCCCAGGAACGGCGGCATCTGGTGGGCCGCGTCGCCGAGCAGGAACACCCGTCCGCTCCGCCACCGCTCGGCGACCAGGTGATGGAAGGTGTAGACGACGGCGCGGGTGACGGTGAAACGGTCCGGGTCGACGTACGGGGCCACCAGACGGGCGATCGTCTCCGGGCCCCAGAACCCCAAACCGCACGGCGTTTCCGTCGGCGTTCCCGGCACGGACCCAGCGATGGTACCCGGCCCGGGTCCGCCGGGCGCGGTTCCCGGCCTGCCGGGAAACCGTTCCCGAGCCACCCGGGAACACGGAGACGCCTCGGCGGGAGCGGCCGGCGCGAATCGGGAACGCAAGCCCTGGGCCGGTGATCCCGGCGCGTTCGACGCTGATCGGGCAATCACCGCCACCGGGAGGCCGTCATGAGGACCATCCGCTACACCGCTGCCATCGCGACCGTCATCATGTCCCTGCTCAACCTGCCGATCGCGCTCGACCCCGCGGGCGCCGGCCTGGCGGCCCCGGTCGCCTGGCTGATCAGCCTGCTCGGCGTCGCCGGCATCGTCGCCGCGATCGGCCTGTTCCGCTCCGCCGCCTGGGCCACTCCCGCGGTGATCGCCGTCGGCGTGCTCAACCTCATCGGCGCCATCGCCGCGCTCGTCAACAACAGCCAGGGCGCCGTCATCGGCCTGGTACTCAGCGCCGTCGGCACCGCCCTGGCCGTCACCTATGCCAGCAGCCGGGCGGCGAGGACCCCGCGGGCCGACTGACCACCTTCTCGCAGAACGGAGGACGCACCGTGCGGACCGACATCACATCGATCGAGGCTGCGGCGAAAGCCGGCAAACCACCGAAGGACGTGCGCGGCTTCTGGCGGATCCTGCTCGCGATCGTCGCGCCGCTGCCGATGCTCGCCCAGGGCCTGTACTACGTCCTGTCGCCCTGGGACAGCAGCGCCGCGTTCCAGCAGACCGTGCACGACACGGCCGACCACCTCAGTCTCATCGGGGCCCTGCAATGGATCGAGACGCCCTTCCTGGTCGGGCTCATCCCCGCCACATTCGCGGTCGCCTGGGTCGCACGCCGCCGCGCACCGCGGCTGGCCACCGCCGGCGCGGTGCTCGCCCTGCTCGGCGACCTCGCCGGATTCCCGCTTATCCCCAACGGCGACCGGCTGACCTACCTCACCGCGAGCAACAACTTCGACGTCACCGCGATGGCAGCGCTGTCCGACGCCGAGGACAACTACCTGCTCGGGCAGCTGGGCGGCCTGCTGTTCATCATCGGCATCACCATCGGGCTGCTGCTGCTCGGGCTCGCGCTGTGGCGCAGCCACGCGGCACCGGCATGGATGGGCTGGGCGCTGGCCGTCGGCGGCTTCACCCACCCCTTCGTCTCCGGCATCGTCCCGGGCTACATCGCCCAGGGCCTCGGACTGTGGGTCGCCGCGGTCGGGTTCGCCGGCGCCTCCTACGCACTCCTGCGTATGCGCAACGACGAGTTCGACCTGCCGCCCGGCCCTACCGCCTAGCCAGGGTGGCGACGACGTGCTGCCGCAGTCTCCCGGACCCGGAGACTGCGACAGCCGCGCACACCCGGCCGTTCCCGCGCCGTGCTACAGCGCCGGCGTCGTCCAGATCGGAAACCAGCGGCTGAGGTCCGACTCGAGCGGAAGCTCGCCGCTGAGCTGCGCACGGGCCTGCAGCTCGAGGGCGTTGTCGCGGGTGTGCGCCCCGGAGGGGGCGAACGGGTAGAACGTGCCGCGTTTGAACAGGTAGACCAGGCCGAGCCGGCGGCGGTCGGCGGCGCCGACGAACCCGATGATCGTGCACAGCAGGCTCGGCCCGTAGCCGGCGTCGGCGAGGGTGCTGTTCACCGCGTGCAGGTCGGTGACGAGGCCGGCCAGGTCGCTGCTCTCGTGCCGGCCGGCGATCCAGGTGTAGCCGTACTCGTCCTGGCTGACGGCCACATGCGCCCCGCGGTCCGCGGTGAGCAGCGCGACCGCGTCCGCCTGGGCCTGCGTGGCGGCCTGGCCTTCGGCGGGTTTGAAGCAGACCGCGCCCACGCCGGTGGGGACCAGGTCCAGGGCCGCCTGCAGGGTGGTGGCCGCGGCCGGTACCGCGAACAGGGCGTCGAGGTCCGGCTGGACCGGTCTCGTGCGCCCCAGCAACGCGTCGAGGAATCTCATGCGCTCGGTGCCGCCTCTCCGAGTTCGGCCGAGATCTCGGCCAGCTGGTCCAGGCGCTGCTGCAGGCTCGGATGCGTGGACAGCAGGGTCGACAGGCTCGGCCGCGCCCCGACCGCGGGGGTGAAGAAGAACGCGTTGAACGCCTGCGCGGTGCGCAGGTCGCGGGTGGGAATGCGGGCGATCTCGCCGGTCACCTTCGTCAGGGCCGAGGCGAGCACGGAGGGACGGCCGGTCAGCGTCGCGCCGGCGCGGTCGGCGGCCAGCTCCCGATAGCGGGACAGGGCCCGGATCAGCAGGAAGCTCAGCGTGTACACCACCGCGGAGACGAGCATGACCAGCATGACCAGCAGGTACGTCTGGTCGCCGTCGCGGCGGCGCCCGCCGAACAGCTGCGAGTAGAACATGAAGCGGGTGACCAGGCCGGCCAGGACGCCGAGGAACGAGGCGATGGTCATGACCGCCACGTCGCGGTGTGCGATGTGGGACAGCTCGTGGGCGAGCACCCCTTCCAGTTCGTCGGTGTCGAGGCGACGCATGATGCCGGTGGTCACGCACACCACCGCGCGCTCGGTGTTGCGCCCGGTGGCGAACGCATTGGGCAGATCGGTGGTGGCGACCGCGACGCGCGGTTTGGGCATGTCGGCGGCGGCGCACAGCCGGTCGATGATCCCGTGCAGACGGGGCTGCTGCTGCGCGTCGACGACCTGGGCGCGCATGGCCACCAGGGCGATCCGGTCGGAGCACCAGTACTGGACGGCCAGCACGCCACCCGCGATGAGCACGATCAGGACCCACGACTTGAGCAGCGCGATCAACACGGCGACGAACGCCACGTACACCAGCCCGAGCAGGAATACGGTCAGCGTCATGCGCGCGGTCAGCTGGCGGTCGGGACGGAACCGTGTACGCATTGCCGGCTCCTCAGCCCGGGATGAGGCCCTCGTCGCCCAGCAGCGCGGCCACATCCGCCAGAGCGCTGTCGGGCGCGGGCAGGACCAGGTTGGAGACGGTCAGCACGTCGTCGGGCACGGAGGTGCCGCGCTGACGGACGACGGCGAGCAGATCGCCCAGCCGTGTGCGGAACGCGGTCGCGTCGCCGGCGTCGACGGCCGTCTGCACCGAGGCGTCGAGCACGTTGAGTTCGGTCAGCGCGGCCTCGGGCACGTCGTACTGGCCTTCCCCAAGAATCCTGATGATCATCGCTGGGCCTCCTCGTCCGGCTTTCCCCCGCTCACCGCGCGAAGTTCCGGACGGCCGCCGACGGCCGGCGTCGACCGGCCGGCCTTGAGCGCCGCGAGTTCGCGGTCGACCCCCTGGTCACCGCGCGCCGCATCGAGCGCGGCCTGCAGGTCGTCGCGGCCGGCGGTCGTCGCGGTGGCGTCCTGCAACGCGCCCGAGGCGAGGAGGTCGTCGATCGCGCCGGCGCGGGCCTGCATCTGCGCGGTCTTGTCCTCGGCGCGCTGAACGGCCAGACCGACGTCGCCCATCTCCTCCGAGATACCGGAGACCGCCTCACCCACACGGGTCTGCGCCTCCGCCGCGGTGTAGGTGGCCTTGATGGTCTCCTTGCGCGTGCGGAACGCCTCCACCCGGGCCTGCAGCCTGGTGGCGGCGGTGGTGAGCTTGGCCTCCTCGGCGTTCAGTGCGTCACGCTGGGCGGTGATGTCGCCCATCTGGGCGGTGACGGCGGCCCGGCGCGTCAGGGCCTCCCGGGCGAGGTCGTCGCGGCCGAGGTCGACGGCCTGCGCGGCCTGTTCCTGCAGCCGGTCGGCGCCCTGCTGCAACTGGGTGAGTTGCAGGTCGAGGCGTTTGCGGCTGGTGGCGACGTCGGCCACGCCGCGGCGGACCTTCGTCAGCATCTCCAGTTGGCGTTCGTAGGAGTAGTCGAGCACCTCGCGTGGGTCCTCGGCCCGGTCGAGGGCCTTGTTGGCCTTGATCCGAAAGAGATTGGCCAGGCGGCGGGCAATACTCACGACAACTGTCCTTTCTCTCGGTGCCGTTCGGCTTGACCGCACGGCCCTGAGCCGGTGGACGCTCATCTCCAATCTTGCTGCCCACTGGAAGAGCGGCGAATCCTAGCCGGAACTCGGCATCGCGTCCCGGACTGCCGAAATCTCCGAAAAGCCCGCGAACCACGATGTACGGTCATGACCGGCCAGGCCGCATCGCGCCTGGCGGGTGCAGCTGAGCTCTCTGCAGCGGAAGCGGGTGTGGAAGGAAGTGCTCAGAGGCTTCAAGAACTTCCTCATGCGCGGCGATGTGATCGTCGTCGCCGTGGGTCTGGTGACCGCTCTGGCGTTTTCCACGCTGATCAAGGCATTCACCGACTTCATCATCAACCCGATCATCGCCCGGTTTCAGGGAGGCTCGGCCGTCGGGCTCGGCTGGCAACTCGGCGGGCCGGGAAACCATGCGACCTACCTCGACATCGGGCAGTTCATCTCGGCGCTCATCTACTTCATCATCTTCATGGCCGTCGTCTACTTCCTGATCGTCGTGCCCTACAAGCGCGTCCAGGCTCGGCGGGGTGTCACCGTCTTCGGTGAGCCCGCGGCCATCAAGACCTGCCCGGCCTGCCTCTCCGACGACCTCCCGGCGGCAGCCAAGAAGTGCCGCTACTGCGGCACCGAGCAGCCTCCCGTCGCTTCTCACTGACGTTCATCACCGGGCATCCTCGGGCCGGCGCCGGACCCTCCGGGTCGCGTGCGCCGGCCCGCTCGTCGTCATGCCGGCGTGGATTGTGACCGCCGGCTTCCGCGGCGCCGCCGAGCATCCTCGGCCGGCGCCTGCCGCAACTGTTGACCGGGAAGCAACTGCCGCCGCCGGGCGCCCCTGGGCCTGGCCGGGTTGCCGCTCGCCGCCGCCCTGGCTCCCCTGCGGGCGGCCGCGCAGCCTGCCGTCGACCGGCCGACGCTGGTCGGGGAGATCAGCGACGGCCCGGCGCTCGCCCCGCCCGTCACGTGCGATCGGTTACCGAAATGTGTCCTTGACCTTGGAGGCTTCGCGTGGGACTTTGTATCGCAACTTAATGAAGTAGGTGGACAAAGTGCCGTTGGCGAAGCATGGGGCCGGGCGGGATCTCTCCCGGTCGGCGGTGCTCGCGCTCCTGGGGAGCCGCGGGCCCACGTCCCGCGCGGACATCGCGCGTGAGCTCGGGCTCAGTCCAGCAGCTGTGTCGCAGATCATGCGCCGGCTGCTCGAGCAGCGGATGGTCGAGGAGGTCGCGCAGGCGCCGTCCAGCGGCGGGCGGCCCGGATCGCTCATCGGACTCGTCGGCGAGGCCGGCCGGGCGCTCGGGGTCAAGGTCGCGGCCGACCACCTCGTGATCGTCAACGTCCGCCTCGACGGGCAGATGCTCAGCAGCACCACCCTAGCGTTCGACGCGATGACCCCCGACGCGCTCACCAAGCTGGGCGCCGAGCTGGCACCCCACACGCACACCGACCCCGGGCTGCCCAAGCTGCTCGGCGTCGGCGTGGCGGTGCCGGGTGTCGTGCCGAGCCCCGACAAGGGCATCGTCGACGCGGACGTCCTGCAGTGGCGCCGGCTGCCGGTCGGTCGGCACCTGCGCGGAGTGCTCGGGTTGCCCGTCGTGGTCGAGAACGACGTCAACGCCCTCGCCGTCGCCGAGGTGCTCTACGGCCACGGCCGCGAGGCGGACGACTTCCTCGTGCTGACCATCGGCCGCGGCATCGGCATGAGCATCGTCGCCGACCGTTCGGTGTACCGGGGCGGCAAAGGCGGCGCCGGTGAGTTCGGGCACGTGCCGATGGACGACGAGGGGCCGCTGTGCCAGTGCGGGCGGCACGGCTGCCTGGAAGCGTGGCTCGGCGAGCCGGCGCTGGAGCGCATCGCCCGCGAGCGTGGCGTGATCGGCCCGCGGCAGGGGTTCGCCGCGCTCGTCGCGGCCGCCGATCGCGGTGACGGGCAGGCCGCCGAGATCTTCGCCGACGCCGGGCGGCTGCTCGGCCGGGCGGTCGCCGGCGCCGCGAACATGCTCGACCCGGAGCGGATCGTCATCGCCGGCGAGGGGGTGGCGCACTGGATCCACTGGGACGCCACGTTCCGCGCCGAGTTCGCTCGCCGCCAGTTGAGCGGCGGCGACGGGATCGCCGTGGTGGTGCACACCTGGGACGACAGCAGCTGGGCGCAGGGCGCGGCGGCGCTGGTGCTCGCCGCGCCGTTCGACCTCGACGGCTTCGGCGGCGAACAGGCGAACCTCGTCGTCGCCCGCCTGCACGGCAGCATCGACGGCACCGACGGGACGGTGGAGTGATGACCGGGCCCCGCGGCGTGCGCAAGGCCGGCATCGTCGCGCTGTTCCTGCTGCCCAGTGCCGTGCCGCTGCTGCTGTTCACGATCGCGCCGATGTTCGGCGCGGCGTGGATCAGCCTGCACACCTGGAACCTCCAGTCGCCGATGCGGTGGACCGGCCTCGACAACTACGCCCGGCTGCTCGGCGACGCCGGCACCCGCGACGCGCTGCTGCACACGCTGTACTTCCTGGTCCTGTACCTGCCGCTGGTCTACGTGCTGGGCCTGGCGCTCGCCGTCGGGCTCAACCGCCGGTTCCCCGGGAGAAGCCTGCTGCGCTCGATGTACTTCCTGCCGGTCGTCACCAGCTGGGTCGTCGTCGCGCTGACCTGGAAGTGGCTGCTGAACCCGGCCAACGGCTTGGTGAACCACGCCCTGGAGGCGGTCGGCATCCCCGGGCCGGGCTGGTGGGCGTCGGAGGGCTGGGCCATCCCGTCCGCGGTCGTCGCGTCGGTCTGGAAGGACGCCGGATTCGTCATGGTGATCCTGCTGGCCGGCCTGCAGAGCATCCCGGAGGAGTACCTCGAGGCCGCCCGCCTCGACGGCGCGTCGGCGTGGCAGACCTTCTGGCGGGTCACGTTCCCGCTGCTGACCCCGTCGAGCTACTTCGTCGTGGTGATCTCGCTGATCAGCGGGTTTCAGGTCTTCGACCAGATCTACGTCATGACCGGCGGCGGGCCGGCCGGCGCGTCCCGGCCGCTGGTCGAGGAGATCTACGACCTGACGTTCCGCTACGGCGACGCCGGCGGCGCGTCGGCCCTGAGCCTGCTGCTGTTCGCGCTGATCCTGGTGGTCACCGTCGTCCAGCAGCGCCTGCAGCGCCGGTGGGTGACCTATGTCTAGGCGGCTGCTCATCGCCTTGCTCGCCGTCGGCGCGCTGCTCATGATCTTCCCGTTCGTCTGGACCTTCGTCACCTCGATCACCGCCGGCGGCGACGTCCTCACCACGCCCCGCCTGATCCCCGAGAAGGCCGGCCTCGACGGGTACCGCAAACTCTTCGAGGCCCTGCCGTTCTGGCGGATCACGGTGAACAGCTTCGTGCTGGCCGTGGTCTCCACCGCGCTGCTGCTCATCACCAGCTCCACGGCGGCCTACGCCTTCGCGCGGCTGAACTTTCCCGGCAAGAACGTCATCTTCGTCGCGTACCTCGCGACGCTGATGATCCCCATGCAGGTGCTCGTCGTGCCGCTGTTCATCGAGGTCCGCGCGTTCGACCTGGTCGACACGTACGCCTCGCTCATCGTCCCGACGATCGCCTCCGCGTTCGGCGTCTTCCTGCTGCGCCAGTCCGTCGCCGTGCTGCCGAAGGAGCTCGACGAGGCGGCGTTCGTCGACGGCGCCGGGCACATCCGCATCTTCCTGCGGATCACACTGCCGCTGATCCGCCCCGCCCTGGTGACCTACGGCCTGTTCGCGTTCATGTCCAGCTGGAACGCGTTCCTGTGGCCACTGGTCGTCATCCGCTCCCGCGAGTTCATGACCCTGCCGCTGGGCCTGGCCAGCCTCAGCGGCGAATACACCATCCAGTGGAACGCCATCATGGCCGGCTCGGTGGTGAGCATCGTTCCCATCCTCGCCCTCTACGCCGTGGCGCAGAAGCACATCGTGCAGAGCGTCGCCCAGGCCGGTCTCAAGTAACCAGACACCCCCCGATTGTGAGGCTCAGCATGTCCGCTCGCCCCCGGCTCCGTTTACACCGGGCCGCCGCTCTGATCGCCGTCGCCGCGCTCGCGCTGGCCGGATGCTCCAAGGGCTCCGCCACGAAGGACACGTCCGAGGGCGGCGTCACCACCGTCCGTTACCTGACGTTCTCCGCCGCGCCGGACCACCTCAACGACCTCAACGGCATCGTCGACGCGTTCGAGAAGGCCAACCCCGACGTCAAGGTCTCCGTGCAGACCGCGCCGTACAAGGACTACTTCACCCAGCTGCAGACCTCGATCGCCGGCGGTACCGCCCCGGACGCCTTCGAGCTGGACTACCAGAACTTCGTCACCTACGCCCAGGCCGGATCTCTGGCCGATCTCGCCGGCCCGGCCGCCAACGACAAGACGTGGCAGCCGTCGGTGCTCTCGCCGGCCGCGCTCGACGCGTTCAAGCACGGCGGCAAGCAGTACGGACTCCCCGAGTCCTTCTCGACCGTCGTGCTCATCTACAACAAGGCGCTGTTCGACGCCGCCGGCGTGGCCTACCCGACGGCCGACTGGAAGTGGTCGGATGAGGCGGCCGCCGCGCAGAAGCTCACCGACAAGGCCAAGGGCGTCTACGGCGACTTCCAGCCGGTGAGCTTCTACGAGTTCTACAAGGCCGTGAACCAGGCCGGCGGCTCGTTCCTCAGCCCCGACGGCAAGTCGGCCACGTTCAACAGCCCGGAGGGCGTCGCCGCGGCGAAATGGCTCATCGGCAAGCCCGGCACCACGATGCCGACGCTGACCGAGATCGGCAACACCCCGGACTTCGACACCAACCTGTTCAAGTCGGGCAAGCTGGCGATGTGGCACAACGGGAACTGGCAGTTCGACACGCTCAAGGACGTGCCGTTCGGCTGGGACGTGATGGTCGAGCCCGGTGACGCGCAGAAGGCCAGCGCCGTGTTCCAGAACGGCGTCGCGGTGTCGGCGAAGAGCAGCCACCAGGACGCCGCGTTCCGCTGGCTGAACTTCCTCACCACGTCCGAGCAGACCGTCACCGCGCGGATCAACTCGTCGTGGGAGCTGCCGCCGCTCGCCGACGCCTCGAAGCTGTCCGGCTACCTCAGCAAGACGCCGCCGTCGAACCGCAAGGCCGTCATGGACGCGCTGGGCAAGCAGTCGCTGCTGCCGGTCATCGCCAAGGAGCAGGAGATGCAGGACATCGTCAACAACGCCCTGACCAAGGCGGCCGGCGGCGCGGACCTGCAGAAGACCCTCGACGACGCGGCCAAGCAGGTCACGGCACTGCTCTAGCAAGCGACCGGGACACCCCTGGCAGGGATCTAACAGGATAAGGAACAGCACATGCGCGACCTGGTCGAGCACAGCATCAAGGTGATCACCCGCGAGCAGGCGCCGACCGGCGCCTACCCCGCCTGTTCGAACTTCCCCGTGTACGGCTACGCATGGCTGCGCGACGGCGCGTTCGTCGCCGACGGTCTGCGGGCCCACGGCATCGTCGACGGGCCGCGGGCCTTCCACGAGTGGACGGCCCGGGTCGTCGGCGACCGCGCGGGGCGGATCGAGGCGGTCGTCGCGGCGCTCGCCGCCGGTGAGGAGGTCGACCAGGCGCGGTTCCTGCCCACCCGCTACACCCTCGACGGCGCCGACGGGTCGGAGTCCTGGTGGGACTTCCAGCTCGACGGCTACGGCACCTGGCTGTGGGCGCTGGAGCGGCACTTCACGGGGACCGCGGACGGGACCGCGGACCCCGCGTTCGCGGCGGCGGTCGCCCTCACGGTGCGCTACCTCTGCGCCACGTGGCGACTGCCCTGCTACGACTGGTGGGAGGAGCACGCCGAGCAGGTGCACGTCGCCACGCTCGCATCGGTCGAGGCCGGGCTGCGCGCGGCGCTGCGCACCGGACTGCTCGGTGACGGCGACGCCGCGTCGGCGCTGTCCACCGCCGACGCGATCGCCGCGGTCATCGCCCGGGAGGGCAGCGTGGACGGGCGGCTGCGCAAGTGGCTCGGCTCCGACGCCGTCGACGGCAGTCTCCTCGCCGCCGTCGCACCGTTCCGCGTCGTGGACGATGCCACGGCACAGCGCACGGTCGCCGCCGTGGAGCGCGACCTCCTCGACGGCGGCGGCGTGCACCGATTCCGGGCCGACGTGTTCTACGGCGGCGGGCGGTGGCCGGTCCTCGCGGGGCTGCTCGGGCAGGCGTACCTCCGGCTCGGTCGCCCCGACGACGCCGGCCGCCAGCTCGCCTGGATCGCCGGTACCGCCGCGGACAACGGCGACCTGCCGGAGCAGGTCAGTGACCGGCTGCTCCACCCGGAGCACCGCCGGGAGTGGCTCGAACGGTGGGGCCCGGTCGCGACCCCGCTGCTGTGGTCGCACGGCGCATTCCTGTCCCTCTCCGCCGAACTGGGGGTGACCCTGTGATCCGGCACCGGCCCTTCGGCTCCGGCCACGCCTACCAGCCGTCCATCGACCAGCGCCTGCCGGTGCGGCCCCTCGCGGGCGAGCCGGTAAACCTCGGCGTCGCCGCCGCCGCGTCCGTCACGGCGGTGCGCTGCGAGTGGGACGGCGGCACGTTCGACCTGCACCGCGAGGGCACGCCGACGGGGCCGACGGCCGGGGCCGAGGGGCACCTCGCCACGGCCGCCGCCGGGCAGCGGGGCCGCAGCGTCCGCTGGGCCGCCGACAGCCCGCCACTGCCCGCCGACCGGCGGGTCCGGTACCGGTTCGTCGCCACCGACGGCACCCGCACCCGTCACACCCGATGGTTCGACGTCAGCGGCGCGGCCTGGTCGCCGGCCGGCGGCACGCTCACCACCCACGGAACGAGCCGCCTCGTGCCGGACACCACCTCGTGGCTCATGAGCCCCGACGGGGTCCACCGGGTCCGGTTCGCGCTGCGGCTCACCGCCGACGAGCACGTCGTCGGGTTCGGGGAGCGCTTCGACCGGCTCGACCAGCGCGGGCACGCGCTCGACGCGACGGTCTTCGAGCAGTACAAGGGCCAGGGCGCGGCCGGGCGCACCTACCTGCCGATGCCGTTCGCGCACGTCCTCGGCGGCTCCGGCTGGGCGTTCCACGTCGACACCGCCGAGCGGACCTGGTTCGACGCCGGCGCGGACCTCTGGGTCGAGGCCGACGTGGTGGACGGACACCTGGACGTCCGCTTCTACGACGGCACACCCGGCGAGACCCTGCACCGGTGGCTCGGCGAGGTCGGCCGGCCGGAACCGCTGCCCGACTGGGTGTTCCGGCTGTGGGCCAGCGGCAACGAGTGGAACACCCAGGAGCGGGTCGCCACCGAGATGGCGCTGCACCGCGAGCACGACGTCCCGGTCGGGGTCGTGGTCGTCGAGGCGTGGAGCGACGAGTCGACGTTCGTGGCGTTCCGCGACGCGCGGTACGAGGTCCACGACGACGGCCGCCCGCACCGCCTGGCCGACTTCACCTTCCCGCCGGACGGCGCCTGGCCCGACCCGAAGGGCATGGTCGACGACCTGCACGCCGACGGCGTCAAGGTCGTGCTGTGGCAGATTCCCCTGCAGAAGATGCGCCCCCACCCGACCGGCCAGGCCGCCGCCGACTCCGCCACCATGGTCGCCCGCGGCTACGGGGTGCGCGAAGGCGACGGCCGGCCGTACCGCAACCGTGGCTGGTGGTTCCCGACCGCGCTCATGCCGGACCTCACAAGCGCCGAGGCGCGCGACTGGTGGCTGGCGAAGCGGCGGTACCTCGTGGAAGACGTCGGCATCGACGGGTTCAAGACCGACGGCGGCGAACACGCGTGGGGCCACGACCTGCGCTACGCCGACGGCTCGGTCGGCGCCACCGGCAACAACCGCTTCCCCGTGCACTACGCCGCGGCCTACGGGGCCCTGCTGCGCTCCTGCGGCAAGGCGCCGGTCACGTTCAGCCGGGCCGGCTTCACCGGCTCACAGCCGCACGGCGTGTTCTGGGCTGGCGACGAGGACTCCACGTGGGAGGCGATGCGGTCCTCGCTGCGGGCCGGCCTGACCGCGGCGGCGTGCGGGATCGTCTACTGGGGCTGGGATCTGGCCGGCTTCTCGGGACCGGTCCCCTCCGCCGAGCTGTACCTGCGGGCCACGGCGATGTCTGCGTTCCTGCCGATCATGCAGTACCACTCGGAGTACAACCACCATCGCAAACCGTCCCGTGACCGCACCCCGTGGAACGTCGCCGCGCAGACCGGCGACCCTCGGGTGCTGCCGGTGTTCCGCCGGTACGCGCACCTGCGCGAGCGGCTGGTGCCGTACCTCGCCGCCTCGGCGGCCCGGACGATCGAGACCGGCTGGCCGCTGCTGCGCTCGGTGTGCCTGGTCGCGCCGGACGACCCCCGCGCGTGGCAGCACCCGTACGACTATCTGCTCGGCGACGACCTGCTGGTGTCGCCGGTGGTCGAGGAGGGCTCGACGACCCGGTCGGCCTACCTGCCGCAGGGACGCTGGCTGGACCTGCGGACGCACGAGGTGCTGGACGGCGCCCGCGAGGTGGAGGTCCCGGCCCCGGCCGACGAGATCCCGGTCTGGTGCCGCCTGGAAGCAGCGGATCGCCACCGCGGCCTGTTCACCGCCGGCTGACCCGGAGACCCGACGACGGCGAGGAAGCCCCGGCCGACCTGACTTCGGCCGGGGCTTCTGCCGGTGTCCGTCTACTGGCCGGCAGCGGCTCGCTTGATCAGGTCCGCGACCGCGTCGGGGCGGGACTCGTAGATGGCGTGGCTGCCGGGCACCTCGACGACGGTCGAGCCGGCGCGCTCGGACATCGCCCGCTGGGCCGGCGGGGGGATCATCCTGTCGTCGGTGGCGACGAGGTACCAGCTCGGCTTGGCACGCCAGGCCGGCTCGGTGACCGCGCCGGCGAGCGCGTCCAGACCCCACGGTACCTGCGAGTCGGCGAGGAACGCGGCGCGGTCGGCGGGCAGGTCCCCGGCGAAGGAGCCGTGGAATTTGTCGCGGTCGAGGAACAGGAAGCCGTCGACCGGGGGCAGGATCGGCGGGACCGGGGCGCCCGGCGGCGGGTCGGCGATGAGGGTGTTGACGGACTCACCCTTGTCGGGCGCGAACGCGGCGATGTAGACCAGCGCCGCGACCTTGTCGTGGGTGCCGGCCTCGCTGATGACGGCGCCGCCGTAGGAGTGACCGACCAGCACGGTGGGTCCGTCCTGCAGGTTGAGAATCTGCCGGGTCGCGGTGGCGTCGCCGGCCAGCGACAGGGTGGGGTTCTGCACGATGCTCACGTGGTAGCCGTCGGCCTTGAGCAGCTCGTACACCGCCTGCCAGCCGCCGCCGTCGACGAAACCGCCGTGCACCAGCACGACGTTGCGAATGGGGTCACCGGTACTCATTGTTCATTCCTCCTCCGAAGTACTGGTGCCACGCTAGATCCGGCCGCCGGCCCGCCGATTGCGTCATTTGACTTGGATCTGACTTGGATCGCCGCCGCTTCAGCGCATGAGCGGGAAGGTCGTCCACCGGTTCGCGTCCGTGGTGACGTACACGGTGGCGGGGCCCGAGATCGCGATGTACGCCAGCCCGGGCCCGGCGCCCGCGGTCGGGGTGTCGATGCCGACCTCCGGCGGGGTCGACCGGGTGAAGTGGGCACCGCCGTCCCGGCTGATCCAGGCCCCCGCGGGCTCGCTGTCGGCGAGCAGCAGGGCACCGTCCGAGGTGGCGGTGAAGTCCCGGACGTGGTCCGTCACCGGCATGTCGGTCGTCACGTCCTGCCAGGTCCGGCCCGCGTCGGCGGTGCTCAGGACGTGCATGGGTGCGCCGCTGTCCGGGGTGTAGGGGACATAGGCACGGTGCCGGTCGACGGCGAACACGCCTTCCGCACCGGTCTTGGCCGGCACGGGACTGGTCTGCCACGTCGCGCCGCCGTCTGCGCTCCAGCCCACCGCGGCGCTGTCGAACCGGGTGCCGAACAGCGTCGCCCACAGGATGCCGTCGGCCTGCTGGTACGCGGTGATCCGGAGACCGGCCGGCGACGAGATCAGCCGGTACACCGCGCCGCTGGACGTGTCGACGGCGTACGGCGTCGCGCTGTGCGTGAAGCAGCGCGAGGAGCCGCAGTCCATCACCCGGGCGGTGGACGGGAACGCGGCGACGTCGACGAACGCCGACGCCGCGGGTCGCCACGTGTGCCCGGCGTCGGTGGTCAGGTAGTCGGCGCCCTGCACGCTCGCGAGATACGTCTGCGCGTCGATGACGAACGCATCGGGACCGGCGGACGGGTCGAGCGGGTCGCACTGGCTCGCCGGCGCCGGACCGCTGGCCGCGCTCCACCCGCGACCGGCATCCGTGGTGAAGGCGAACCGCAGCTCGCACGGTCCGGCCCAGACGGCGACGGCGGTGTCCGGCGAGAGCAGCGTGAGCCTCGTCGGCCTTGACGCGGTCAGCGGCGGGGGTGGCGGCGTATCGGTGAGCGGCAACGAGGGCACCGATACCCGGGGCGGCATCGTGAACACCATGCCGGCGGCCACCAGCGCCGCGACGGTGAGCGCCAGGCTCGCCGTGCGACGGCGGCGACGCCGCGCGGCCCGCGCGTACAGCTGCTCCAAGGGGTACTGCCGCACGGCGTCCGCGACGCGTGTCCGGTCGAACGGCAGTTGGTCGATGTCAGTCACTCGTGCTCCCCGAAAACGTCGGTTGCGCGCCGGCGGCGCCGATCGTGGTTCGCTCCGCGGTGGGTTGCTCGTCGGCCAGCAGCGCCGCGAGTGCGCGGCGGCCCCGGGACAGCCGCGACTTCACCGTGCCGATCGAGACGCCGAGCACCTCGGCCACCTCCTCGACCGGCCGGTCCGCGAGGTAGTGCAGGGCGATCGCGTACCGCTGGCCGACCGGAAGCCGGCGCAGCGCGGCCATCAGCGTCACGTGCTCCGGTGACGGGTCGGGCACCACCGGCACGGGCCCGGCCCGGCGCAACAGCGTCTCGAGGACCATCCGCCGCCGAAACCGGCTCCGGCTGATGTTGATCGCAACCCGGCACAACCACGCCTCGGGGTTGTCGAGACGCTGGAACCGGCGCGGATCGGAGATCGCGCGGACGAACGCCTCCTGCACCGCCTCCTGGGCCTCGCTGAGATCGCCCGTCACCGCGTACAACTGCACCACCAGGCGCTGAAAACAAGCCGCGTAGACCTGATCGATCACGTCGCCGTCGGGCACCGTGGACTCCTCCCTTTGGCTATCCCACTCACGGGACAGCCGCCAGGTTCCACCTCCGGCGAAAGAATGTGCTGTCAGTCGCCTTTCATGAGGGGGCGCAGCAGTGCGGTGAGCCGGCCGGCGGTCTGGTCGTCGAGGCGTCCGTCGTCGTGCAGCTCGTTGATCTGCTTCTGCAGTTCCTGGGCCGTCTTGCGCACCTTGCCGCGGCCGGAGCCCTGGCGCAGGTCGTTGAGCTTGCCGCGCAGCTTCTCCGCGGTGCCGGAGTCGATGCTGCCGGCGGCGAGACCGTCGGCGATCGCGGCGTCGAACTGGTCCGCGATGGCCCGTGCGGTGGTGGCGGTCGGGATCGGGGACGCCGTCGCGGAGGGGGGCGCCGGCGAAGCCGTCTGGGTCTGGGTCGGCGGGCCCGACTGGGCCAGTTGCGCCGTTTCGCCCGCGGGACGGGACACCAGCATCGCGATCACGACGACGAGGGCGAGGCCGAGCACCACCACCGCGCCGACCAGGCCGGCCAGCAGCGGTCGTGGCATGCGTCGCGCAGGAGGCGCAGCCGGTTCGACGCCGAACGCCGGCAGGTCATGCTCGATCATGGTGGGCGGGTGCGGCAGCGGCGCCGAGCCGACGGCGTGACCGGGGCGTGGGTTGGGCGTGACCGGCGGCTGGTCGCCCACGACGGTCGGTAGGGCCGGCGTGACCGGCGGCGGCTGACCGGCGGCCGCGGCCAGGCCCTGCGCCACCGCTTCGGCGGTGGGCCGCTGGGCCGGATCGGGCGCCATGCAGGCCATGCACAGCCGGCGCACCTGGCGCGGCAGCCCGTCGACGTCCGGGGGCGGCACCGCCGCACCGGCCAGGTGCGCGGACGCTGCCTCCGCCCAGGTGGTCACCGCGCCTGGCCGGTGCCCGGTCAGCGCCTCGTACAGCAGCACGCCCAGGGCGTAGACGTCGCTTTCGGGCGACGCCGCGCCCGGCCGGAGTCGCTCCGGCGCCGCATACGCCGGGGTGCCGACCAGCCGGCCTCCGTCGGCGGCCGGCTCGCCTCCGCCCAGCGCGGCGATGCCGAAGTCGAGGATCTTGGCGCCGGCCTGGGTCAGCATCACGTTGCCGGGCTTGACATCGCGGTGTACCACACCGATGCGGTGCGCGGCGGCCAGCGCCGCGGCGACCTGAGCGACCACGATGGTCGCCTGCTCCCACGGCAGCGGTCCGAGCCGCAGCCGGTCGGCGAGGCTCTGCCCTTCGACCAGCTCCATCACCATGTACCCGGCCACGGCACCGCCCGGCAGCGTCATCTCACCGTAGTCGTACACCTGGGTCACGTGCGGGTGGGCCAGGCGGGCCGAGGCGCGCGCCTCCGTCCAGGTCGCGGCGCGCAGCAGCGGATCCATGGCCAGCGCGGTGGTGAGTACCTTCACCGCCACCGCGCGGCCCAGGACCAGGTCATCGGCCCGCCAGACCTCCGACATGCCGCCCGTCCCGATCCGCTCGCGCAGCGTGAACCGGTCGTGGATGCGCGTGCCGGCGGACAACGCGGACATGGGCACGGCTCCGCCAGAAGCATCCGACCACGACATCGGGCGGCTCACCGGTGCCGGGCGATCGTCGTGAGGGCGTCCATGGGTCGTGAGCCTGCCTCGTCGTGTCGGCCTGCCTCGCTGGGCGAGGCATGGAACTGCTGGAACGTCATGCTTCGGGTGCGGGTCCGGCGCGGACCAACCCTGTAAGGAGCGTTTCGGCGCAGCGCGGTGTTACAGCGCGAGCGCGACGCAGGCGAGCAGCAGCACGCAGTTGGCGATCTCCATGAGGCCGACCCGTTTCGGGGTCCAGCCGCGGCCGGGTAGCAGCGCCGCTCGGAGCAGCAGCACCGCGAACAGCGCGCCGGCCCAGGGGCTCAGCCATGCGGCGACCACCAGGGCCAGGGCATGGTAGCCGATCGACCACCGCCGGTAGGCGGCGTTGCCGCGCTCGCGGATCATGGTTTTGACATAGCAGACAGTACCGGCGAAATAGGCCAGGCACAGCAGGAACGCCTCGAAGACCGCGGCCGGTGCACGGCCGGCGACGGTGGCCACGACCAGCGCGATCAGGCAGCTCTGCGCGACCGAGGCGAGGTCGTTGAACGTGCTGCGCTCGCGGCGGCGGGCCGCGTACCAGGCGTTGAGGCCGAACAACGCGGCGTAGGCGGGCGCATACCACAGCACCGCCGGGCGGGCGGCCACGACGAGGGCGGCGAGCGGCGCGGCGATCCCGCCGTACAGCCACAGCTGCGCCCGGTAGCGGCTCGGCCGGCGGGACTTGACCGCCTGGAACACGTAGTAGGACAGCAGGTACCCGGCGAGCCAGGCCCCGAGCAGCGGCAGGTCGGGCCAGCGGTACCCGGCGGCGAGCAGCCCGGCGAGGTAGGGCACGGTGAGCATCGCCCACGCACCGTGCTGCGGCGGCAGAAACCGGCGCCGGCGGCCCGCGGCAGCGCCCCGACCCGACCGGCCCGACCGGCCCGACCGGCCCTGCCCGGCCGTGGCGGTCGGGGTCGTCGGGGTGGCCGTGTCGCGCATGGTGACCTCCTGGTTCTACCCGGTGACCCGGATGGTGCCGCGGGCGCCCAGGTCCGCGTCGGCAAGGGCGTGGCTGAGGAACGGGTAGCCGCCCGGCTGGTCGAACCTGGTTTCGATGAACCCGCCGCTGCCGGGGGCGAGGTCGAGGATCTGCGCGCCGCCGGGATCGGCCGGTCGCAGCCGGTAGCCGCCCTCGGCGTAGACGGTGTCGAACGGCGCCCCGACGACGTGGAAGGCGGTGGACCGGTTGGGGCCGGCGTCGAGCAGCCAGATCCGCACCCGCTGCCCGGCGCGGGCGGTGAGCGGCCGGAACGCGTACTGGGAGGCGTATCCGTTGAATACGACGACGTCGGGCCGGCCGGACGCCATCTTGGCCGCGTCGCCGGCCTGTCCCTGCGCGCCGAGGTAGAACTCGGACTGCACCAGCAGGTATTCGCCGTCGACCGGCGAAAGGTCGGGCGGGTCGATGATCAGCGCGCCGTACATGCCGTTGCCGACGTGGTACAGCATCGGCATGGCCGAGCAGTGGTACATCCAGATTCCGGCCCTGCCGGCGGTGAACCGGTACACGATGCTCTGCCCCGGCTCGACGGTGCGCATCCCGGTGTCCGGGGCGAGCGCCGCTACGTGAAAGTCGATGCCGTGCTCGACGGTGGTGTCGTTGACCAGGGTGACCTCGAAGGTGTCGCCGATCCGGCCGCGCAGCACCGGCGCCGGCGTGGTGCCGTTGAACGTCCACAGTTGCTGGTTGATCCCGGCGGCGACGTCGCGCCGCACCTGCTGGGCGTGCAGGGTGATGCGGTGCTCGCGTCCGGCCGGCGCCGGGGGCAGGGCGGCGTCGCGAGCGGTGAAGCCGGGGCCCGGGTCGGCCATCGGGTCCAGCCGGTCGGCGCCGGCGGTTCCGGTCATGCCGGGCATGGCGGCCGTCGAGCCGGCGGCGGGTTCCGCGCCGGACGCCGTACCCGTGGCGGTGATGGTGAGGGTCATGCCCGACGCGCGGTGGGCGGGCTGCGAGCACCAGCCCTGCACGGTGCCGCCGATGATCCCCGCGTCCAGGCGGGCGGTGTCCCCCTTGCCCAGCAACGATGTGCGCGCCCCGTTGGCCAGCACCAGGTCGTGGCGGCGGTCGTCGGCGTTGGTCAGCACGATGACCAGGCGGTCGCCGGCCGGGACGGCGAGGTGGTCGGGCTGGTAGCGCATCCCCTTGGCGGTGACCGGCAGGGTCGTGGTGTGCCCGGTGGCCGTCACCGCCGCGGCCGGGGTCGCGGGGGTACCGCCGTCGGCGGCGTGCTGGCCGATGACCCCGGCGACGACGGCGAGCAGGACGAGGGCGACGCCGGTCGCGATCCCGCCCAGCGGCCGGGCCGGTGCCGCCGCCGAGGGCGGCGCGGGCGGGTTGAGGTCCGATGTGGACGGTGCGGGCATGGGCTACCTCGCTCGGGACAGCAGGATGCGCGCCGCCGGCAGCAGGAACTGCAGCAGCGCGGCGAGCAGCAGCACGGAGGTGGTGATCCGCACGAACGGCGGGACGGGCAGGAGGTAGACGGCGAGCGCGAGGTTGGTCATGGTGAGCCGCTGCGGCCAGTGCGCGTCCATGCGGGCGGTGCGTTCACGGACCGGCCCGGGCCCGCCGCCGAGGGCCATCGGCAGCAGGTAGGACAGCGCGCCGAGCAGGACCTGCGCCACGAACCCGCCGCCGAGCGGCAGCAGGACGGTGTCGAATCGGTCGGCGGCGGTTGCCGCGCTGTGCGCGGTGAGCAGCGCGACGGCGTCCCAGGCGAGGGCGACCGGCAGCCAGCACAGGCCGGCGGCGATGGACCAGGTGGCGAAGGACGCCGGCGGGCGCTGCCGGGCCGTCGCGGCGGCGGGCAACGCGACCAGGACAGCTGCGGCGGCGAACAGCGCCAGTCCGGCCGCGGCGAGGACCGGCCACCAGGCGAGGGTGCCCACGCCGAGGCAGGCGAGGCCGGCCAGGCCCAGCGGCAGCGCCTTGCCGGTGGCCGAGGCGGCACCGTGGTGCATGCGGGTGCGCAGCACGGTCGGCCACAGCGTCAGGAGGGTGCCCAGCACGGTGAGGGTGACGAAGCCGAGCAGGTTGACGTGCGCGTGGAACAGCAGCAGCCTCGGCCGCCGATCGTCGTCGGCCAGCAGCATCCACGCCCCGGCCGGGATGCCGGCCAGCACCGCGACGCAGGCGGCGAGGTAGTAGTGCACCGTGACCGCGAACCGGGCCGGCAAGGCCCGCCGTAACCGGACGGCGAGATCCCACAGATGGGCACCGATCGCGGCGAACACGAGCGCGGCGGCGGCCACGCCCAGCCATGCCGGGCCCGCGCTGCCGCCGGCCAGCACGCCGAGCACGCCGGCGTTGAGCATCACCAGGCGGGCGGCCTCGCCACGGCGGTCCGGCGGCGCCGCGGTACGCAGGATCGCCGCGGCGAAATGCGCTCCCCAGACCAGGACGGCGTTGGTGACGGCGCCCAGGAGCAGCAGGTGCACCAGCAGCCACCGGCCCTGCGGCACGAACGGGTGGGCCAGACCGACGGCCACCATCCCGGCCAGGTACGCCAGCGGCAGCAGGCCGGCCCGCCGGTGCCAACCGGCCCGGCCCGATGACGCCCGTTCGGCGGTCGCGCTCACCGCCCTGCCGCCGTCTCGGCGGCCCGGGCGTGCGGCACCGCGCGCCGGGGCCGGCGGGCGCGCAGCGCGAGCGCGGCGGCGCAGACCACGAACCCGGCCACGGAGACCTCGTTGACCACGCCGGCCCATCGCCAGACCGGGACCAGCCCGGCCCAGTCCCCCAGACCCAGCCGCGCGGCCGGCCCCGGCCCGGCGACCAGCAGGAGCAGCGCGCCCAGCCCGGAACAGGCCGGGGCGAGCAGCCCCCACCGGGCGCCGAGGGCGACGGCGCGTTCCAGAGCGACCAGGGTGCCGACGAATCCGAAGACCATCACCGGCCCGTGCACGGCACCGACGCCGGCCGCGCCCGAGCGGTCCGGCAGCGGCAGGTCGAGCAGGATCAGGGCGGCGTACAGGCCGCCGAGCAGCCCCACTCCCCCGGTGACGAGCAGCGGCAATCGCCATCCGACCGGGACGGCGTGCCGGCTGCTCACCGATCCGGCCGCTCGCCGCCGCTGCGCAGGCGGACCACGCAGGCGCCGGGCACGGCGAACGGCTCCAGCTCGGTGTCCGCGCCGGAGGCGCCCAGCGCGCCCAGCGCGCCGCCGATGACGCCGTGGTGCACCCCGCACACCACGTCCGGGTTGGCCAGGGCGAGGTCCAGGAACGGGCAGGATCGCAGGTGTACCACCGCGGAGCCCGGGGCCGGCCGGTCGACGACCTGCGGGGTGAAGCCGAGCCCGTCCAGGACCCGGACCAGTCCGTCGACGGGGGTGGGCCGGGCCGCGTCCCCGGCCCGGGCGGCCGTGAGGGGCGCGGCGAGGGCCCGGCCCCAGTCCCGCCCGGCGCGCACCCCGGCGGCGTGCGGGTCGTCGGCGTCGCGGGCGAGGTGCCCGATCAGCGCGGCGGCCAGATCCCGGTACGGCCGGGCCGCCGGTGACTGCGCTTCCCCGGTGTCGGGCTGGGTGGCGGCCTGATAGCGCCAGGCGGGCCGGCCCGGGGAGCCGTCGCCGCGGCGCTGTCGGGTCAGCAGCCCGGACTCGACGAGCTGGTCCAGGTGGGCGCGCACGGTGCTGGGGTGCAGCCCGGTCGCGTCGGCGACCTCCGCCGCGGTCATGCCCTCGTCCGCGCGGCGGACCAGGTCCAGCATCCGGACCCGGCTGACCGCCGACAGCGCCCGATGCCGGGCGGTGTCGGGTACCTCACTGGATGGCCCACGCCCTACCGTTGTCACGGGATATAACGTTACAACGGTAATCGCCAGCAAAACTAGTGGAGGGCTCCATGTCACATCCGGAAACCGCGGACGAGACCGCCGCGCAGGCGGTCAGACGCCATCACGCCCAGCTCGCCGCCGAGCTCGACCAGCGGGTGGAGGCGCTGCTGCGCCTGGTCGACGACGATGACCCGTATACGGCCGAGGAGGCCCGCCAGGACCTACTGGGTCACCTGCGGCGCGAGATCGTCCCGCACGCCCTGGCGGAGGAGCGGGCGCTCTACCCGGCGGCCGCCGCCGAGCCGGAGGGTCGCCTGCTGGTCGACGGCATGCTCGGCGAGCACCGTGCGCTGACCGCGCTGATCGGGGAACTGGCCGCCACGGGTTCGCCGGTGCGCGCCGCCGCGGCCGGCCGCGCGCTGAGCGCGCTGTTCGCCGTCCACCTGGCCAAGGAGAACGATCTCGTACTGCCGCTGCTGGTCGCCGCGCCCGGCGTGTCCCTGGCCGGCATCCTCGCGGGCATGCACGACCTCCTCGGCCTCCCCGGCCCGGAATCCGTCGGCGCCGCGCAGCCGGCCGGCGGCTGCGGCTGCGGGGGTTGCGGTTGCGGCGGTGATCAAGCCGGCAGCCCGGCGAGCTGAGCGGCCATCGGTTCTCAGCCTCCCGTCACCCACGTCAGCATCGCTTGCCAGTGTGCGGGTGACGGCGTGTGGGCCGCGTCCTCGCCGATGCGAATCGTGGCGTCGGGCATCCGTGCGGCGATCAGTGGCGCATCGGGAACAGCCCGGCCGGGGTCGTGCCGACCGGCCCAGACGAGGACGCGGCAGGGCACGCCGCGCAGGCCGAACCCCCACGGGTGGATGTCGGTGGCGAGCCAGTCGCCGACCAGGCCGGCCGCGCCCTGGCTGGCGCCTTCGCGGTAGGACTCCTCGTGCGGCCGCATCCAGGCGTCCCGGCCCGCGGCGAGCAGTTGCCGGTGCTGCTTGAGCGGATCCTCGGCGTACCACGCGGCGGCGCGGGTCACGTAGCGGCGCCCGAGCCCCGGAACGCTCCGCAGCGCCCACGCCTGCAGCCGCTCCCGGCCACGCAGCGTGCGCAGTTCCCGATCCGGGCCGGTGAAACCGGCGGCGACCACGCCGGTAAGGCGATGCGGGAACCGGGCCCCACACGCCACGGCGTACGGCGCGCCGCCGGAGAACCCGATTACGCCGAAGCGCTCGATCTCCAGGGATCGCATCAGCGTACCGACGTCGTCGGCGACGCCGAGCAGCGTCGGCCGCCGGGCAGGCGTGGACCGGCCGTACCCGGGCCGGTCCACGGTGATCAGGCGGAAGCCCGCCAGGGCCGTGTCGTCCGGGCGGCTGAGCCGGGAGCCCGGCGTGCCGTGCAGGAACACCACCGGCGGCCCCGCCGGATCGCCATACTCCGCCCAGCCCAGGACCCGGCCGTCCGGCAACACAAGATCCATATCGCCTCCCCGTCGGGCACCGCGGTGCACAGACCCGCGTCGCCGGTCACCCGTCCGTCGAGTCGCTGGTCTCCGGGCTGCCATTGTCCGCCTGGCTGGCCGGTGTCGCACGGTCGCGACGCGGCAGCGCCCTGCCCACGCCCATGGCGGCGACGCCGCCGATCCAGGCCGCGCAGGCCCAGGCGCCGTGGAACATCCATACCGGCGCCTGTTGCAGATCGCGGAGCTCGTTCACGGCCCCCGCCAACAGCACCGTCGCGAACGTCGACACGGCCAGCACCAGCAGCCACGCCAGCGGCCGCCGTGCGCCACCGAAGACGCTGAGGATCACGCTCGGCGTGGCCAGCCACACGCTCGACGAACGCATATGGTGACTGGACGGCCAGATCCAGTTGAAGATCCAGTCGAGGAACAGCATCGCGCCCGTGCCGAGCACCAGAACGATCGTCAGCCAGAACAGGGCCCGCCGCCACGAGAAGTCGTCACCGCCATCCGCCACAGACCGATCGTAGAGGCCGAATGCCATACGTAGCGCCGAGGTCAAGCGGCGGCTCGGCCCCACCGCTCGGCCATGTCCCGCACGTACGTCTCATAGCGCCGCGGCGGACGGCCGAGCAGGCGGGTGGTCGTCGCCACGTCGCGGGCCGACGTCGGCATGCTGCGCTTGGCGACGAAGGCGTACGAGCGCTGGAAGTCGGCGAGCTTCGGCCCGCTCAGGCTCCGGGCGAGCACGTCAGGCCAGTCCGGGCGGTCGCCCTCGTAGCGCACCGGCCGGCCGAGGACCTCGCTCCAGACCTGCGCCGCCCGGGCGCCGCTGACCGACTCCGGGCCGGCCAGCGCGTATGCGCCGGACGGGAAGGCCGGGTCGGTCATCGCCCGGGCCACCACCTCGCCGACGTCACGCAGGTCGATCCGGTTCACGCCCGCGCCGTTGGCCGGCAGGCCGTACCGGCCCGCCAGGATGTCGGCGCGGATCAGCTCGTCGTTCTGGTAGTAGTTCGTCACCCCGAACAGCACCGGCCTGGCCTTCGACCGGCTGATGCGGTGCCCGATGCGCAGCTTCCCGCGGTAGTGCGGCAGGCCGAGGCCGATCAGCTTCCGCAGGAACCAGCGCACCACGACGTTGTACCCACTGACGTGGACGCCGGCGAAGACCAGCCGCACGCCGAGCCGCTCGCAGGCGGCCACGAACGTGGCGGCCATCCGCTCCTCGTCCGGATCGTGCGGCGAAACGTACAGCGCGGCCGTGGCGCCTGCCAGTGCGGCCTCGACGGACGCCGCATCCCGCAGGTCGGCGACGACCGGCTTTGCGTCCGGCGGCAGCAGCCGGGCCCGTTCGGGGCCCCGCACGAGCGCCCGCACGTCGGCGCCGCGGGCCAGCAGCGCCGCCGTCACCTCCCGGCCGATGCTTCCCGTCGCGCCGGTGACCAGTACCGTCATCTTCTCTTCCTGTCTGCTGTGGCGCCGTCAGGCGCCGTGGACGTGGTGGGAGGGCGCCGCGTAGCCCTCGTAGGCGAGGTGCACGACCATGCCCTTCGCGGCGTGTTTGAGGTTGTGGCAGTGGTTCATCCAGACGCCCGGGTTGTCGGCCCGCAGCGCGACCTCCCACACCTCGCCCGGCTGCACGTCGAACGTGTCCATCCACAGTGGACTTCCGGTGAAGGGGCGGCCGTTGTACCGCAGTGCCAGCACGTGATGGCCGTGCAGGTGCATCGGGTGCGTGTCCCGGCTGCGGTTGACGACCGTCAGGTGGACGAGGTCCCCGGTGCGCACCGTCTGCGTCGCGACGTTCGGGTACGCGCGCCCGTTGACGGTGAACGCGTACTTCGGCAGGCCGTCCACCATGGACACCCCGCGGTCGAGCACCATCGTGAACCGCTTGTCGAAGTGGCTGTCCGGGCCGAACGGGGTCGCCGCGGGCGCGCCGTAGCGGGTCTGGTCCAGCGTCGGCCAGGCCGCGGTGTCGACCGGCGCCGGTGCCGCAGCGTCCGCGGCGGGCGCGAGCCGGACGGTGGCGCGGCCGCCGTCCACCAGCAGCGTCACCGGCGCCGGGCCGGCCGTCACCAGCAGGTCGGCGCGGGCGCCGGCGGGCAGCCGCAGCGCCACCCGGTCCACGACGCCGGGCTCGTTGAGGTCGGTGCCGTCGACGGCCGCCAGCCGGAACGGCGCGCCGGTCAGCGCGAGCCGGTGCGGGCCGTCGTCGGTGTTGACCACCCGCAGCCGGACCGGCGTGCCCGGCGCCACCACGTGCGTGGTGGGCTGGTCGCGGTCGCCGACGGCGAGGGCGGTGCCGAACGTGTGCAGCGGCAGCGTGAGGTCGGCCCCGGCGGCGGCGTCGCGCGGGCGGACGACAAGCGTGCCGTACAGGCCCAGCCGGACGGCGCGGTCGGACGCCTCGTGGGTGTGGTACCAGTACGTGCCCACCCGGTCGGCGCGAAAGCGGTACTCGAACGCCTCGCCCGGGCGTACCGCGTCCTGGGTCATGCCGGCGACCCCGTCCTCGCCGACCGGCACGTCGTAGCCGTGCCAGTGCAGCGTGACCCCAGCGGCGATGTCGGCGTTGCGCAGCGTCACCACGACGAGGTCGCCCTGCGTCACCTCGAGGGCCGGCCCCGGCGCCCGCCCGTCGAACGTCCACGCCTGGAAGCGCTGCCCGGAGGAGAGGGTGATGGTGGCGGTACGGGCGGTGAGCGTGAACCGGCGGACCGGGATGCCGGACGCCGCCGCGGCCGCCGGATCCGGGCCCCGCAGGGAGGTCACCGCCACCCCGTGCCCGTCCTCCGGCGCCGCGGACACGGGCGCCGGGACGGCGATGGCCACGCCCAGGACGACCGGCGCCAGCGCGAACAGCCAGGCGAACGGCGCCCGCCGGGAGCGGTTCCCCGCGGCCCGCCAGGTGACCATCCCGGCGAGCGCCACCGCACCGGCCGCGACCAGCCCGGTACCCCAGCCGGCCGGGTAGCCGGCGAGCAGGGTCAGGACGGGCCCGACGGCCGCAGCGTAGCCGGCGACGGCCAGCGCCACCGGCGTCAACCGCCGGGCCACGACCACCGCCGCGCCGGCCGCCGCGGCGGTGACCGCGGCCAGCGGCAGCGCCACCGACACCTTCTCCTGGACGAACCACCAACCGGCCCGGGCGATCGCCGCCACGAGGCCGAACCTCGCGAGCATGGCCAGCACGGCGGCCGTGACCAGCAGTACGGCCGCGCGGTGCCGCCGAGCCGCGGCGCACCACGCCGCGCCGAGCCAGGCCGCCGCCGACAGGGTCGCGGCGAGCACCTCCACGTCGATGAGCCGGGCGGTCACACCGTCACCCCGCTCGGCTCGGCCGGCGCGGTGACGGCGGTCGGGCGGGAACCGGACCCGGCGGACGCCGCCCGCACGAACCGGCGGGCCCGCACCACGCCGAGCACGGCGACGGACACCACGGCGAGGCCGTTGAGGGCGTGGAAGCCGAGGATCCACTGGGCGCCAGGGGTGCTCTGCTCCATGGTCATCTCGGTCACCAGGTGGACCACCACGAAGATCAGGATCTGCACGACCACCAGGCCGAACGGGACGGCCGCGAGACCGATCAGCCGGCCCGGCACCCGGGCGATCGCGGCGACGGCGGTGGTCAGCAGCGAGGCGAGGGGGATCACGATCATGCCGTTGACGGAGTGCATCTCGAAGGACGCATGATCGCGCGGGATGGAGAACGCGCCGAACGCGGCGAAATAGAACTGGGCCAGCACCGCGAGCAGCACCACGCCGCTCATGCCCAGATAAACTTTGCGCACTACCGTGCTCCTGTCTGAAGGGGTACCGACTTGCGGTGCCGTCACACTGCGACCGGGCCCTGGAAGAGCGCTTGGCCCCGGTACGGCGCGCGCCCCCAGTCGGCTCCCATTCCGCGCCAAGCGCGGGCGTGCAGGGTGCGGGCATGACTCGTAGTGCCAACGCACCGACCGCCGGCCAGATCAACCTGCCCGGCCAGGCCGCCGCACCCGACGGCCCCAACGACCTGACCGGCATGTTTGTCATGCATTGGGCATTCCGCCGGGATCTGGACCGCTTCGCCGCCGCGGCGATCCACACGCCGGTCGAGGACCAGGCCGCGTGGCGCGCCCTGGCCCGCCGCTGGAGCCTGTTCCGCCACGTCCTGCACGACCACCACACGGGCGAGGACGAGGGGTTGTGGCCGGCCCTGCGCTCCTCGGCCGACGCGGCGGGCGCGGCCGTGCTCGACGCCATGGCGGCCGAGCACCACGACATCGATCCGCTGCTCGCCTCGGTCGCCGAGGGAATGGACCGGATGGCGGCCACGCCCGATCCGGACGCGCGGGCGGCGCTGGAGGTGCGCGTGGTGGCGGCCCGGGAACGGCTCGGCCGCCACCTAGCCCACGAGGAGCGCGACGCGCTGGCCCTGATACAGCGGCACCTCCCGCCCGCCGAGTGGGAGCGGATCTCCAAGGTGTACTTCGAGCGGGCCAAGACCCCGCGCGAGGTCGCCGCGCTCGTCGCGTGGGTGCTGCACGACCTGCCGGAGCCGGCCGCCGCTCGCCTGCTCGGCGGGGCGGCCCCCGTGCGCGTGCTGTGGCGGCTGGTGTTGCGCCGGCCGTTCGCTCGCCGGGAGCGCCGCGCGTTCCGCTACGCCGGCTGAGCCGCCGGCCGCCCGTCAGAAGCCGCCGTCGGCCCGGAGCTCGGCCAGCCACCGGGCCATCACGGGCACGTCCCACGCGGCGGCGAGCCCGGCCGCGTCGTCGGCGTGGCGGGCGGCCAGGTCCCGCTCGCCGGCCGCCGCCGCGGCGAGCGCGAGGTACGCGTCGACGGGCCCGAGCGCGCCGCCGGACCCCGCCGTGGCGGGCCGGCCCGCGTGCGGTGCCAGCAGCTCGTACACCTGGGCGGCGAACCGGGGCCGCCGCGCCGCGTAGGCGGCGTGCGCGCCGATGGCCAGGTCGAAGGTGGCGGCCCAGGACGTGCCGTCCGGCACCCATCCGTCGCGGTCCAGCACCGCCGCGACCGTGTCGTGCTCGCCGCTGCGAACGAGGGTCAGCAGATAGACGGTGATGGCCATCGCCGGCTCCGCGTCGTACATCGCGCGGGCGATCGGCAGGAACTCGCCCGCCCGCCCCTGCCACATCTTCGCGAAGAGGGACGAGACGACGAACAACTCCCGGGCGGGCAGCGCGGTGCTCGCGGACAGGGCGGCCGACTCCGCGAGCAGCTCCTCGACCTCGGCGGAACGGTCCTGCATGACCCGCCACGGCAGCTCCATGCCGTTCAGGACCACCAGTGGGTACGCCAGGCGCAGCCGCTGCGCACCGGCCCGGGCCTCGGCGACGTCGTGCCACATCGCCTCGACGCGACCCGTCTCCTGCCCGGCGATCGCCCGGAACGTGAGCAGGTGCGTGCGGGCGGCGTCGCCGCCGGCCGGCCCCTCGGTCAGCCGCAGCGCCTCGTCGATCCGGCTCCACCGCTGCTCGGCGTTGGCCGTCTGCCAGGTGGCCACGAAGGCGGTCGCCGCCGCCCAGGCCAGCAGCTGCGGATCGCCGATCCGCCGGGCCATGGCCAGCCCCTCCTCGGCCAGCGCGTCGCGTTCCCGCGGCGCGTCGGCGTAATGCAGCTCGCCCGCCAGCGTCAGCAGCGCCCGGCAGCGCAGGTCGCTGTCCCCGGCGGGCAGCTCCCGCAACACCCGGCGCAGCGCCGCGACCGCGGGTGCGTGGACCACGGTCCGGTCCCGGATGGTCCACACCGAGCCGTCCGCGGAGCCGATCGCGGCCCGGGCGAGCCGGTGAACGTCGCCGAGCTCCTCGGCCGCACGGCAGGCCAGGTCCAGCGCGTCGAGTTGCGTGACGCGGTCACCGATCCACTGGCCCGCCGCGGCGTGGGCCATCAGCAGGTCGTACCGCTCAACTGCGGTACAGGACCGGTCCTGTGCCTGCGCCGCCCTGGCCGCCGCGAGCAGCGCGGCGGCCTCCTCGTAGCCGTGGACGGCACGCGCCCGGGCGGCGGCCCGGGCGGCGGCCCGCCACGCGGCCCCGGCGTGGGCGGGCCCGGCGGCGAGCCAGTGCCGGGCCGCCTCGGAGAGCCGCTCATCGCCCTCGTCCCGCAGCGCCGCCGCGACGCCGGCGTGGCGGCGTGCCCGGCGCGCCGCGCTCTCCGCCTGGTACACGACGTCGCGGACCAGCGCGTGCGCGAACCGGAACCGGCCCGGCGCCGTCTCCTCCTCCAGCACCACGCCGGCGGCGACGGCCGGGTCGAGGTCGTCGAGCACCGTGTCGGCGTCGTGGCCGGTGACGGCCGCGAGGAGGTCGAGGTCGTACTGCCGGCCGATCACCGCCGCGGCCCGCAGCAGGTGCTGGGTCGGATCGGGCAGCCGGGCCACTCGCCGGGCGACGACGTCGGTGACCGCCGCCGGGATGTCGGCGCCGCCGCGCAGGCGCAGCAGCTCGACGAGGAAGAACGGGTTGCCGTCGGTGCGCTCCCGCAGCGACGCCGCCCGCTGGGCCGGCGCGGCCTCACCCGTCACCGCCCGGGCCAGTTCGGCGACGCCGACGGGGGACAGGCCCGGCAGGTCGAGGCGCAGCGCATGGCGCCGGCCGAGCGCGGCGACGACGTCGGCCAGCACACCGGCCGGCTCGGGGTGGGCCCGCCGGGTCGCGACGAGCAGCACCGGCGCGCCGGTGAGATGGTCGGCGAGGTGGTGCAGCAGCCGCAGCGAGGACAGGTCGGCCCAGTGCAGGTCGTCGAGCACGACGAGCAGCGGGCGGCGCTCGGCCGCGGCGGCGAGCAGCCGGGCGAAGGCATCCGAGATGCGGAACCGCTCCGCGTCGGCCGAGGACCCGTCGGCCGCCTCCGGCACCGCCGCGGCCCGATCCCGGCCGGGCCCGGCGGGCAGCAGCCCCGCGAGCCGGTCCGCGTCGGCGCCGGCAAGCTCGCGCAGCACGCCGTTGCCGAGCACGCCGGACAGGTCGCGCAGCGCGCTCGCCCAGGGCCAGAAGGGCGGCGCGCCCTCGTCCTCGGAGCAGCGCCCCACGAGCACGGCGAAGCCGTCGTCGGCGGCGCGCCGGGCGAGCTCCGCCACGAGCCGGGACTTGCCGATGCCCGGCTCGCCGACGAGCAACGCCAGCTCGGTGCGGCCCGAGCGGACCGGGCCGAGCAGCTCGAGCAGCGCGGCCAGCTCGGCGTCCCGGTCGACGAGCGGCCAGGTGCGCGGATCGCCGGTGACGACGGCGCCGGCCGGCCCCGCCCCGCCGCCGGCGGACGGCGCGGGTGTGGGCGGGGCAGGGGCGGGCACCGGCCGGGCCCCGCGGACCGCCGCCGGGTCCTGCTTGAGTACCGCGAGCTCCACAGCCCGCAGCACCGGTCCCGGGTCCACGCCCAGCTGCTCGCCGAGCGTGTGCCGGATCGTCTGCAGCGACGCCAGCGCGTCGGCCTGCCGGCCCGCGCGGGCCTGGGCGAGCGCGCGCAGCGCCCACAGCCGCTCCCGCAGCGGGTAACGCTGCGCACGCCCCGTCAGCTCAGCGGCGACGGTCGCGTGCTCGCCGAGCTCCAGCCGGATCAGCGCGAGGTCCTCGGTCGCGACCAGCCGCAGCTCGGCCAGGCGGGCGCGCTCGGCGACCGCGGCGTCGGCCTCTTCGAGCTCCTGGAACGGCGTGCCGCGCCAGAGCATGAGCGCCTCCCCCAGCCGGTGCGCCATGGCCGCCAGCTCCGCGGGGGCGACGCCGGCCGGTACCGCCGGAAGCCCCGAGGCGTCGGCGAGCGCGAGCCGCCGGTGCACGGCGTCCACGGCCGCGGCGAACCGGGTCGCGTCCACGTCCTCGTCGCTCAGCCGCAGCGCATACCCCGGCGGCACGGTCACCAGCACCGACGCGCGCTCGCGCGCCGCCCGCCGGGGCTCGACGACGCGGCGCAGGCCGGAGACGTACCCGTGCAGCGAGCTCAGCGGCGACGGCGGCGGGTCGTCGCCCCAGACGAGGTCGACCAGCGCGTCGACGGCGACCGCCCGCGGCCGGTGCAGCACCAGGGCGGCGAGGATGGCGCGCTGCTTCGGTGTGCCCGCGTCCACGGGGACGCCGTCGTCGAGGACCTCGACCGGGCCCAGCACCGCCACGCGCATCCGTCGAGGATACGGGCGGTGGCCGGGCCCGCCCGGTCGGCGTTGCGACAGATTGTCACCGCGACGATCGGCCGGCCAGGGCCTGCGCCGGGCCGGTCGGCATCCGACCGGCCCTGGGAGGACGGGCTCAGGACGGCTCCCCGGCCTCCGGCTTCGCCTCCACGGTGAACGTCGTGGTGATGACCGTACCGGCGGCCGTGCGGAACTGGCCCCACATCCGGTACAGACCCGGTCGCGGGAAGGTCACGTGCAGTTGCAGGTCGGGCCCGAACGTCTGGCCGGGCAGCGCGAACACGGGCCGTCCCCGGTCGTCCTCGGCCTCGGCGTGCTCGTGGGCGAAGCCGCTGCCGTCCAGCGGCATGACGACCACGTGACCGGCGGCGGCCAGGTAGGGGCGCAGGTCGGTGATGGGCTCGCCGGTGGCCACGTCGGCGAACCAGTAGGTGAAGCGGCTCGGGGCGCCGACCCTCGCGGTACCGGCGAGGATCACCTGGACGCCGTCCACGATCTGGTCGCGCGGTGAGCGGGCGGCATCGGCGCGGGGCGTGGCGCCCGGGTCGCCGACCACGATCTCGTGGCGGTCGACCACGTCGCCCATCTCGCCCGTGCGGCGGAATTCGGTGTGGATCAGGTACCGGCCCGCGGTGGGGAACGTCAGGCCGACCGTGAACTCGCCGGTGCGCCCGGTGGGCTGCGGGTGGACGTGGGCGAAGGTGCCGAGGTCGGCGCGGGTGACGATGAAGTGCATCCAGGCCTCGTGGCTGCGGCCGATGTCGTCGACGGGGCGACCGGTCGACGCGTCGGTCACCAGGATCCGGATCGTCGTGGGCCGCCCGGGCGTGACGTCGCCCGGGACCTGCAGCGCGACCTTCAGGCCGGCGTCGTCGGCGGGCCGGGGCGCGATGTCGGCGCCCATCATGACGCTCATCGAGGGGCGCATCGGCATGCCGGTGCCCTGGGTCCAGGCGAGGACGCCGTTCATGCCGCGGCGGGCGGCGTCGGTGCGGCTCAGGCCGGTCAGCCCCGCGCCCACGACGACGGCCAGGGCCGCGACGCCGGTCAGGTACGCCAGGTCGGCGATCCTGGCACCCCACCGCGGTCGCAGGTCCGCGGCGGTGTCCGGGCGCCGGAACCGGCGCAGCCGCAGCGCGTTGGTGACCACGCTGACCGAGCTCATCGCCATCGCGGCGGCGGCGAGCGCGGGATCGAGCAGGATGCCGTGGATCGGGTACAGCACGCCGGCGGCGACCGGGATCAGCAGCACGTTGTAGCCGAACGCCCAGCCCAGGCCCTGCTTGATGGTGGCGACGGTGCGCCGGGACAGCGCGATCGCGGAGACGATGCCGCGCAGGTCGCCGCCGACCAGGGTGATGTCGGAGGCGGCGATGGCCACGTCGGTGCCGGTGCCGATGGCGATGCCGAGGTCGGCCGTCGCCAGGGCGGGCGCGTCGTTGATGCCATCGCCGACCATCGCGACGACGGCGCCGCGCTCCTGCAGAGCGGCGATGTGGGCGGCCTTGTCGGCGGGGCGCACGTCGGCGATGACCCGGTCGATGCCGACCTGCCCGGCGACGACCTCGGCGGTGCGGCGGTTGTCGCCGGTCAGCATCCACACCTGCAGTCCGAGGGCGCGCAGCTGCTCGACGGCGTCGCGGGAGCCGGGCTTGACGGTGTCGGACACGCCGATCAGGCCCCGCAGCCGTCCGTCGAGCGCGACGTACACCGCGGTCCCGCCGGCGTCGGCGACGTCGTCCGCGGCCGCGACCAGCGGCGCGACGGGCACGTCGTGGCGCGCCATGAGAGCGGCGTTGCCAATGAGGACGTCGCGGCCACCGGCGCCGGCCCGGATGCCGTAGCCCGGCAGGGCCTCGAACGCCGCGGCCGGCGGCACCGCGACGCCCTGTTCGCGGGCGTGGGCGACGATCGCCTCGCCGACCGGGTGCTCGGAGCCCGTCTCGGCGGCGGCGGCGAGCGCGAGCAGTTCATCCGCGGTCGTGCCGGGCAGCGCGGTGACGGTGGTGACGGCGGGACGGCCGCGGGTGATGGTGCCGGTCTTGTCGAGCACGACGGTCGTGACGCGGCGGGCCTGCTCGAGCGCGTCGCCGCCGGAGATGAGGATGCCCAGCTCGGCCGCCTTGCCGGTGCCGACCATGATCGCGGTGGGGGTGGCCAGGCCGAGGGCGCAGGGGCAGGCGATGATCAGCACGGCGATCGCGGTGCCGATGCCGAGGGTGAGCCGGCCCGGCTCGGGACCGGCCAGCGCCCAGATGCCGAAGGTGAGGGCCGCGATGCCGATCACGGCGGGCACGAACCAGCTCGCCACGGTGTCGACGAGGCGCTGCATCGGCGCCTTGCCGGCCTGCGCGTCCTCCACCAGGCGCACGATCTGGGCCAGGGTGGTGTCCCGGCCGACCGCCGTGGCGCGCATGACGACGGCGCCGGTGCGGTTGACGGTGGCGCCGATGAGGGTGTCACCGGCGGCCTTCGCCACCGGCAGGCTCTCGCCGGTGATCATGCTTTCGTCGACGGTCGTGCCGCCGTCGGCGACGACGCCGTCGACCGGGACCTGCTCGCCGGGCCGGACCCGGATCAGGTCGCCGACGGCCACCTCCTCGACGCGGACCTCGACCTCGTCGTCGCCGCGCACGACCCGGGCCGTGCGGGGTTGCAGCCCGACGAGGGCCTTGATCGCCGCCGCGGTCTGCCGCTTGGCGCGGGCCTCGAGCCACCTCCCGGCGAGCACGAGCGCGGTGACGACGACGGAGATCTCGAAGTACACGTGCAGGGGCAGTCCCCACCGTTCGGCCAGGGCCGGCCAGAGGGTGACGAACGCGCTGTAGGCGTAGGCCACCGTGGTGCCGAGGGCGACGAGGGTGTTCATGTTGACCGCGCCGTGCCGGGCCGCCGCCCACGCCGCCCGGTAGAAGGGCCGGGCGGCCTGCACCTGCACGACCGTGGCGACGACGAGCAGCAGCGGCATGAGCCAGTCCATCGCGTCGACGGGCAGCGGCACGTACATCAGGACCATCATCACGAGGCCGACCGCGAGCGTGGTCAGCCACGTCCACTTGAGCCGGCGCAGCTCTCGATCTCGCCGGTCCTCCCCGTCGGCCGCTGGGGTGGGGGCCGGGGCCGCGCCGGCCCCTGCGGCCGGCGAGGCCTGCGGCGCCGAGCGGGGTGCGGCGGCGTAGCCGGCCCGGCCCACGGCGGCGGTGAGCGTCTCGATCGTGACGCGGGCCGGGTCGAAGGTGATCGCGGCGGTCTCGGTGGCCAGGTTGACCTCGGCCGCGTCGACGCCGTCGACCTTCCGCAGTGCCTTCTCCACCCGCCCCACGCACGACGCGCAGGTCATGCCGCCGATCTCCAGCGTGCAGGAGGCGGCTGTCGATGTCGCCATCTGGTGCTCCTCGTCAGCGGGCCCGCGAACCGGGCCGGTGCGCCGACCGTGCCCGGCGCCGCTGTCCGCGCGGTGCCGGTCCGCTGTCCCCGCCGCGCCGCCCCGCGCGGCACGGACGGCGCGCGGACAGGGGCCGGACAGCGGCGGCACACAGGCTGTGGCACAGCAGCGGGCCGCATCGGGCGGCCCGCCGTGAGGAAGGAGCGATCCCGTGAACGAGATCCTGCTCGCCGTGCCCGGCATCACCTGCGAGCACTGCGTCACCGCGATCACCGCGTCCGTCGGGCGGGTGCCCGGCGTGACCGCCGTCCATGTCGACGTGGCCGCGAAGACCGTCCGCACGACCGGCGACGCCGACCCGGACGCGGTGCGGGCGGCGATCGACGACGCCGGCTACGAGACGGTGTGAGGCCGCCGTGCTCACCGAACCGGGCAGTGAACTCGGCACTGAGCTCGACACCGCGATCGTCGGCGGCGGGCAGGCCGGGCTCGCGCTCGCCCACTACCTGCACCGCGCCGGCGTGCGCTGCGCCGTCCTCGACGCCAACGGCCGCGTCGGGGACTCCTGGCGGCGGCGCTGGGACTCGCTGACGCTGTTCACGCCCAACCGGTACAACGGGCTGCCCGGACTGCCGTTCCCCGGCCATCCCGACGCGCACCCGACGAAGGACCAGGTCGCCGACTACCTGGAGGACTACGCCGCACGCTTCGGCCTGCCGGTACGCCTGGACAGCCCGGTGACGTCGGTGCGTCCGGCCGACGCTCCGGCTGTTCATCCGGCTCCGGCTGGGCCCGGCGTCTTCGTCGTCGAGACCCCGGGCGAGCGGTACACGGCCCGCCGCGTCGTCGTGGCCGCGGGCGCGTTCCACACCCCGCAGACCCCGCGGTTCGCCGACCGGCTGTCCCCGTCCGTCGTCCAGGTGCACAGCAGCCGGTACCGCAACCCTGCGCAGCTCGCCGGCGATGACGTCGTCGTGGTGGGCGCCGGCAACACCGGCGTGCAGATCGCCGAGGAGCTGGCCGCCGACGGGCGCCGGGTGGCGCTGTCGGCCCCCACGCTCGGCCCGGTGCTGCCGCAGCGATGGCTCGGCCGGGACGTCTTCTGGTGGTTCTCCCGCCTGGGGACCATGGGCGTGGGCCCCGACAGCCGGATCGGCCGGCGCCTGCGGGCACAAAACCCGATCATCGGTACCGACGTGCGCGGCTTGCTGCGGCGGGTGGAGCGGCTGGACCGGGTGACCGGTGCGGACGGGCGGGACCTGCTCCTGGCCGGCGGAACGCGGCGGCGCGTCGACGCCGTGGTCTGGGCGACCGGCTTCCGGCCGCACTACCCGTGGCTGCGAGTGCCCGTGCTGGACGCGTCCGGCGCGCCGGTCCACCGGCAGGGCGAGACCGCCTGGCCCGGCCTGTACTTCCTCGGGCTGCCGTGGCAGCGCACCCGGGGCTCGGCCGTGCTCGGCTGGGTCGGCCGCGACGCGGCGGACCTGGCCGGACGCCTGCTCGCCGACGCGCCGAGGGCGGCCACGAGGGCATCGGCCCAGGTCGGGTGAGCTCGCACGGCCGGTAGCATGGCCGGAACCTCCACCTGGAGGGCCGGACCGGAGGAGGTGGACGTGGCCGACGATGTCGTGTTCCGCCTGCTCGGGCCCGTCGAGGTGCACGTGCCCGGCCGGCCGGCGGCCGCGCTGCCGCCGTCCCTGCGGCCGCTGCTGGCCCGGCTGGTCCTCGCCGCGGGCCGGGTCGTGCCGGTCGACACGCTGACCGACGCGCTGTGGGGCGAGCAGCTGCCGGCCGACGCGACGAACGCCCTGCAGACCCGGATCTCCAAGCTGCGCCGGGCCCTGGGCCCGGCCGGCGAACTGCTCGTCACCCGGGCGCCGGGGTACCAGCTGGCGGTGGCGCCGGAGGCCGCCGACGTTCAGCGGTTCGAGCAGGCGGTGGGCCGCGCCCGGGCGGCCCGCGACGCCGGGGCCGCGGCCGACGCGATCCGCGGGTACGACGAGGCGCTGCGCTGGTGGCGCGGCCCCGCCCTGGCCGACGCCGGCGACGCCGAGTGGGCGGAGCGGGAACGGCACCGCCTGGAGCAGCTGCGGCTGGGCGCCGTGGAGGACCGGCTGGAGCTGCTGCTGGAGACCGGCCGGCACGCCGACGCGGTCGCCGACCTGGAGCGGCTCGTGGCGGAGCATCCGCTGCGCGAACGGCTCTCGCGCCTGCTCATGCTCGCGCTGTACGGCAGCGGCCGGCAGGCCGAGGCGCTGACCGTCCACCGGGCGCTGCGCGAACGGCTGGCCGACGAGCTCGGCATCGACCCCGCACCCGACGTGCAGGCCCTCGCCGAGGCCATCCTGCGCCAGCAGGTCCCGGCGGCCGCGGCACCGGCGCCCGTCGAGGCTCCGGCGCCGTCCCCGGCGGCCGCGACGCCCCCGCCGGCGGTGATGCCCGCACCGGCCGGGACGTCGCTGCCGGCCCGGCTCACCTCGCTGGTGGGACGGCAGGATGACCTCGCGACGGTGCTCGACCAGCTGCGCGCCGCGCGGGTGGTCACGCTGACCGGGCCGGGCGGCGTCGGCAAGACCACCCTCGCGCTGGAGGCGGCCCGGCGCGTGGACGCCCGGATCGCCGGCACGGTGCGGTTCGTCCGCCTGGCCGCGCTGGCCGTCGGGGCGGATGTCGCCGAGGAGGTGGCGGTGCAGCTCGGCCTGACCGCCGCCGGGCCGGGCGCCGCCGGTGACGCCGCCGCCGCACACCTGGCCGGCACCCGGACGCTGCTGCTGCTCGACAACTGCGAGCACGTCGTCGACGGCGCCGCCACGCTCGTGGAGCACCTGGTCCGGTCGTGCCCGGACCTGCGGGTCCTGGCGACCAGCCGGGAGGCGCTCGCCGTCACCGGCGAGGTCCAGCTGGCCGTCGCGCCGCTCGCCGTGCCCATCGGCGCGGCCGACCCGGCGGCGACGCCCGCCGTCCAGCTCTTCCTCGACCGGGCCCGCGCGGTGCGCCCCGGCTTCGAGCTCGACGCCGGCACCGCGCCGGCGGTCGTCACCATCTGCCGCCAGCTCGACGGCATGCCGCTGGCGATCGAACTGGCCGCCGCCCGGGTCAAGGCGCTGCCACCGGCCGAGATCGCGGCCCGGCTGCACGACCGGTTCACGCTGCTGTCCGGCGGCCCCCGCACCGCCGAGGCCCGGCACCGGACGCTGCGGGCCGCGCTCGACTGGAGCCACGACCTGCTGCCCGAGCCGGAGCGCGTGCTGCTGCGCCGGCTGGCGGTGTTCCGCGGCGGCTGGGACCTGGCCGCGGCCGAGGACGTCTGCGGATTCGCCGGCCTCGCGCCCGGCGACGTGCTCGACCTGCTGTTCCGCCTGGTCGACCGGTCGCTGGTGGTGCCGGATCCGCACACCGGGCGGTTCCGGCTGCTGGCCACGATCCAGGAGTACGCCGTGGAACGGCTCGCCGAGGCCGTCGAGACCGACGCCTGCCGCGACCGCCACCTGGAGCACTACACCCGCCTGGCGGAGGAGCACGGGTCGCGGGTCCGCGGGGACGGCACCGCCTGGGCCCGCCTGCTCGAGGACGCCGACAACCTCCGCGACGCCGTGGACCGCGCCCTGCACCGCGCGCCCAGGGATCCCGCGAGCGCGCAGCGGCTGACCGCCGCGCTGATCTGGTACTGGAACTACGGGCTGCGGCACGAGGGCGACCGGGCCCTGACCGCCCTGCTCGACTCCGGCGGCGCCGATGCGCACACCCGGGCGCAGGCGTTGCGGAGCATCGGCCTGCTCAACGTCTACTACCCCACGCCCCGCTCCCGCGCCGCGGCCCGGGACGGCCTCGCGCTCTTCGAGGCGCTCGGCGACACCTCGAACGCCGCGATGTCCAGGCTCGTCGTGGCCTGGGAGGGACAGTACGGCGGGGACGCCGAGGAGTGCCGCGGCCTCGTGCGACGCGGCCGCAGCGAGCTCGGCGACGCCGACAACGGCTGGTGGCTGGCCGTGGCCGAGTACCTCGAGGCGCTGCTGGACCTGCGCACCGGCGCGTTCGACGACTCGGCCCGGCGCTGGCGGCACGCCGAGACCCTCTTCGACCTCGCCGGCGACGCGATGCTCGGCGGCGCGGCCGTGGCCCACCTCGGCGTCGCGCTGCGCGAGGCCGGGCAGCTGACCGACGCCCTCGACGTGCTGCACCGGGCGGCCGCCGCGGCCCGCCGGTCGAACTCCCCGCACGGGCTGGCCTTCTCCCTCGTCCAGCTGGCCCACGCCCGCCTCGACGCCGGCGACGGCGACGTGGCGGCGCTGCTCGACGAGGCCGACGCGATCGCCCGGCACGCGCGCAACCCGCGCTGCCAGGCATGGGCGGCGTGGGGCCGCGCCCGCATCGCCCTCGCACACGCCGACGCGGGCACGGCCGGGCGGGAGTGCCACCGGGCGGTGACGCTGCTGGAGGATCGCGAGTTCCCCTGGGCGCTGACCCGGCTGCGCGCGTGCGCCGCGGCGGCCGATTAGCCGTCGCGGACGTCCAGCACCGGATAGCCGCCCAGGCGCAGCGCGGCGGCGACGGCCGCCGGGCACAGCGCCCCCCGCACCCGCAGCAGGCCGCGGTCGGCGCGCACCTCGAGCGACACGACGCCGGGGACGTCGCTGACGTGCCGGCTGGCCCGGCGTACGCAGCGCCGGCAGATCGGGCCGCCCACGAGCACCGTCACGATCGTCGTCATGGGCCCAGCCTGACCCGGGCGGCTGGCCGGTCGCTGTCCGGACGCTGTCCGCGCCGGCCGCCGGCGTAAGCGGCCGGCCAGTGCGGGGACAGGGCGCCGTCGCACGCTCCCGGTGACGGAACGGCAACCGCGACCGCCAAGGAGTCACGATGCACCCCACCACCGCCCCGCATCCCGTCCCGGTCCGTCCGGGCACGGCCGCGCAGGCGCACGAACTCGTCAAGATCTACGGCCGGGGCGACACCGCCGTCCGGGCGCTCGACGGCGCGAGCGTGTCGATCCCCGCCGGTACCTTCACCGCCGTCATGGGCCCGTCCGGCTCCGGCAAGTCGACGCTGATGCACGCCCTCGCCGGGCTCGACACCGTCGACGCGGGCCGGGTGCTGCTCGGCGGCACCGACCTGACCGCGCTCGACGAGCGGCGCCGCACGCTGCTGCGCCGCGAACGCCTCGGCTTCGTCTTCCAGAGCTTCAACCTGGTGCCGGCGCTGACCGCGGCGGAGAACATCCGCCTTCCGCTCACCCTCGCTGGCCGCAGCCCGGACCCGGCCTGGCTCGACCTGCTGGTGGAGACGCTCGGGCTGGCCGGCCGGCTGCACCACCGCCCGGCCGAGCTGTCCGGCGGCCAGCAGCAGCGGGTCGCGGTGGCCCGCGCCCTCATCGCCCGGCCGGAGATCGTCTTCGCCGACGAGCCGACCGGCAACCTCGACTCGCGCAGCGGCGAGGCGCTGCTGGACTTCCTGCGCGACGCCGCCCACCGCCTCGGCCAGACGATCGTGATGGTCACCCACGACCCGCGCGCCGCCGCGTACGCCGATCGTGTCGTCTTCCTCGCCGACGGCCGGGTCGTCGCCGAGCTCGACGACCCGACCGCCGCCACGGTCCTGACCCAGATGGCGCGCCTCGACGCGCCCGCGTCCCCCGCCGCGACGTCCGGAACGGGGCGGTGATCGCGATGTGGCGCCTGACCTTCCGCAACACCGTCGCCCGGCCCGCCCGTCTCGCGCTGACCCTGCTCGCCGTGGCGCTCGGGATCACCTTCGTCACCGGCAGCCTGATCCTCACCGACACGTCATCGAGGCTGCTGGACGACCAGTTCCGCACCGCCGCGGCGGGCACCGACCTCACCGTGCGCCGGGCCACCGCGTTCGACGACGCGATGGGCGTCGAGGTGGAGCGCGACCCGCTGCCGGCCGGCACCGTCGACCGCGTCCGCGCGGTGCCGGGCGTCGCCGACGCCCAGCCGGCCGTCCGCGGCCAGGGGCTGCTCACCGCCGGCGGGCGGGCGATCGTACCCTCGGGGCCGTCGCTGCTGCTGTCGTGGACGTCCGCGCCGTTCAACGCCTTCACCGTGCGCGACGGCCGGCCGCCGGCCGCCGACGGTGAGGTGGCCGTCGACGCGGCGACCGCGCGCGAGCACCACATCGGGCTCGGCGACGTCGTCACCGTGCAGGCGACGGAGTCCGCCACGCTGCGGGTCGTCGGCCTGGCCTGGTTCGGCGACACCCCCGGCCTGCCCGGCAGCACCGTCGCGCTGGTCGCGCTGCCCACCGCGCAGCGGCTGCTGCACCTGGGCACCGGCGTGTCCCAGGTCGCCGTCTCCGTAGCCGACGGCACGAGCGCCCAGCAGGTGCGCCAGCGCCTCGCCACCGAGCTCGGCGCGGAGCACGAGATCGTCGCCAGCCAGGACGTGGCGGCGGCCGGCGCGGCCGCGGCCAAGAGCCAGGTCGGCTTCCTGCGGGTGATGCTGCTCGCGCTGGCCGCGGCGGCGCTGCTCGTCGGCGCGTTCCTCATCGCCAACACCTTCTCCGTCGTGACCAGCCAGCGCACCCGCGAGCTCGCCGTGCTGCGGGCGACCGGCGCCACCGGCCGGCAGATCCTCGCCTCGGTCCTCGGCGAGGCGGTCCTGGTCGGCGTCGCCGCGTCGGCGGCCGGCATCGGGCTCGGCGTCGCGGCCGCGGCCGGGCTGCGCAGCCTCGCCAGCCGGTTCGGCGTCGCGCTGCCCGGCGGCGGGCTCGTCCTGCTGCCCCGCACGGTGCTCGTCGCGGCCGTCATCGGCGTGCTGGTCACCCTGGTCGCCGCGACGGCGCCGGCCCGGCGGGCGGCGCGGGTGGCCCCGGTCGAGGCGATGCGGCAGTCGTCGGCCCCGGTGGTGGCCGGCCGTGCCCGCACGATCGCCGGTTCGCTCGTCACCGTCGCCGGCGCCGCCGCCTTGGCCGCCGTGCTGGCCGGCGCGGGCTCGTTCGCGCTGCTCGGCCTCGGCGCGCTCGTCACCGTCGCCGGGCTGACGCTCATCGGCCCGGTGCTCGCCCCGGTCCTGACCCGGCTGGTCGGGCGCCCGCTCGACCTCGCCGGCGTCCCGGGCCGGCTGGCCCGCCAGGCCGCGACGCGGGCGCCCCGGCGCACCGCGGCGACCGCCATGGCCCTCGCGCTCGGCCTGGCGCTGATCAGCTTCATCACGGTGGTCGGCGCGTCGGTGAAGGACGGGCTGCGCCAGTCGTACGGCGAGACCGTCACCGCCGACTACGTCATCGAGAGCGGCCGCAACGAGATGCTCGGTGGGCTGCCGCACACCGTGCACCACCACGTCGAGGCCCTGCCGGAGGTGTCGGTGGTGTCGCGGCTGCGGTACGGGCACTGGAAGGACGGTGCGATGACGGGCGCGCTGACCGCGGTCGACCCCGCGACGCTGCCGCGGGTCACGTCCCTGCACATGGTCGCCGGCCGCCTCGACGCGCTGACGGACGGCGGGGTCGTCCTGGCCGAGCGCGTGGCCCGGGAGCGGCACCTCGCCGTCGGCGACGAGCTGCCGATGACGTTCGCCCGTACCGGTGCCCAGCGCCTGCCGATCGTCGGGCTGCTGCGCGACGGCGACGCGCAGGCACTGTCGACCGACTACCTCATCGGCCTGGACACCTACGCCCGGCACTACGCCGAGGACGTCGACGCGAGCGTCTTCGTCAGGATCGCGCCGGGCGTCGACCGGGCGGCCGCCAAGCGCGCCATCGAGGCGGCGCTGGCCGACTCGCCGACCGCGCAGGTGCGTGACCAGGCCGGTGCCGCCGCCGAGCGTACCCGCACCATCGACCAGGTCCTCGGCCTCACCACGGCGCTGCTGCTCTTCACCGTCGTGATGGCGCTGCTGGGCATCACCAACACCCTGGCCCTGTCCATCGTCGAACGCACCCGCGAGATCGGGCTGCTGCGGGCGGTGGGCATGACCCGCGCCCAGCTGCGGTGGATGGTGCGCGGCGAGGCGGTCCTGGTGGCGGCGCTGTCGGTGGTGATCGGCGTGGCGCTCGGCGTCGGTTTCGGCGCCGGCACGGTGAGGGCGCTGGGCGGGATCACGCCGCTCGCCGTGGTGGTCCCCGCCGGCCGGCTCGCGGTCGTCGTCGCGGTCGCCACGCTCGCCGGCCTCGTCGCCGGGCTGCTGCCCGCCCGGCGTGCCGCCCGGCTCGACGTGCTGGAGGCGATCAGCGCGGCGTGACGGTATCGGTGCGGTGGCGGCCGGGCAGGTCGAGCCGGCCCCCGGTCAGGTGGTGAGCACGATCTTGCCGCGGCGGGGGCCGGTCTCGAACGCTGTGTGGGCCGCCGGGGCGAGCGGCCGGCGCGCAGGGCGACGTCAACGGGTGAGACGCTCGCCGCGCGGACCCTGATCCGGACCTCGCCCGGGCCCGCGTGCGGCTCCGGGTGCCCGGCCAGGTGCAGCACCTCGGGAGCACCGAAACGGTCGAACTGTACCGCGAACATCGATCACACCTCCGGCGGGCTACGGTAGGCCTGGCTGGTGCGGTACCACCGGAAACGAGAGGCGAGCGGAAGACTTTGACTCGGAAATCCCGCACGGACGCGCGACACAACCGGGAGCTGCTCGACGCCGTGCTGGCCGAGCGCGTGGCGGCCTGCGAGGCCGACCTGCGCGCGGCCCTGACCGACCCCGACCCGTGGCGTGGGCTGTCGGCCACGGTCCGTCACTTCGCGGCCCGCCAGGTCGACGACCGCGGGCTGAACGAGGTGCTGCTGCCCCCCGGGACGGCGTTCGCCGAGCAGCGCCGGGCCCACGCCGGCGCCCTCGAACGCCTCGTGGACCGGGCCAGCCACGCGGGCGTCGCCCGGCCCGGCCTGTCGGTGCAGGACGTGCGGGCCGGGCTGACGGCCCTGGCCTCGCTGCGCGCGCTGCCGCCGGCCCGCGCGGCGGCGACGATCGGGCGGCTGACGGAGCTCCTGCTGGCCGGCATGGCGGGGCGCGCGGCGGTGGAGGCCCGATGATCGTCATCGACGCCGGGTCGGCGGTGCCGCCCTACGAGCAGCTGCGGGCGCACTTCGCGCGGCGGATTCAGGAGCGCAGCCTCGCCGTGGGCACGCGGCTGCCCACGATTCGCAGCCTGGCGGCCGAGCTCGGGCTGGCGGTCAACACGGTCGCCCGGGCGTACCGCGAGCTGGAGGACGCGGGGCTGATCGAGACCCACGGACGGGCGGGGTCATTCGTGTCGGCCGCCGGTGAGCAGGCGCGGGAGCGGGTCCGTCGGGCGGCGGCGGACTACGCGGCCGTCGCCGCCGCCGCAGGGGTCGAGCCGGCCGAGGCGATCCGGATCGTCGAGGCCGCGATGGGCGTCGCCCGGGGCTGAGGCGGCGACTCGCCCGGTCCGGCTCAGCGCGAAGCCGCACTGAGCCGGACCGGGCGCGGTGGCTACCCGGGGGTCAGGACGCGACCGCGATCGCCGGGAGCATGAGCTTCATCTGGGTCCCGGCGGCGTCCGGCTCGAGCGAGTTGAACATGAACGCGAGCAGGGCTTCGTTGCCGACCCAGGCGCAGATGGAGACCTGCTGGCCGGAGGCGTCGGTCTTCTGGCACTCGGCCTTGCCGCCCAGCTTCCCCGGGTCGATGTTCACCGGGTTGCCGCCGCTGCCGCCGAGCTCCTTCAACGCGCCCTTGAAGAACTCGTCGAGCTGCTTCTGCGGGCCGCCGATGCTGAAGATCGACCCGGTGCCGCCCCACACCACGGCGACCCGCGCGGGCTTGGCCGTGTCCTGGTACTGGGCGGCGAACGGGTTTTTGATGCCGGCGTCCGACATCTGCTGGCTCAGGGCCTTCGCCTGGTCCTGGTTGGCCTGCTTCTTCCAGGTGCTGATCGTCGCCGGGGCGGTGAGCTGCACCTTCGGGCCGGTCGGGGGCTTGGACGCGCCGGCGGAAGCGCCCGACGTCGGGCCGGTCGAGGCGCCCTGCGTCGGGCCGGTCGAGGCCGCGGCGTCGGGCTTGCCGTCGGAGGTGTAGACCCACGCCGCGATGCCGATGCCGCCGCACAGCACCAGGGCGAGCGCGCCGAACACCAGGCTCAGCACGAGGCCGGTGCGCTTCTTCGGCGGCTCGGGGGCGGCGCCGGACCAGGCCGGGTAGTCCGGCTGCGGCTGGCCGTAGCCGGACTGACCGTAACCGGGCTGGGGCTGACCGTAGGCGGGCTGGCCGTATCCGCCGCCGCCAGATGCCGGCATGGCCGACGTCGGCTGCGCGTAGTTCGGCTGGCCGTAGCCGGGGTCGTTGCCGTAGGACGGCTGGCCGTAACCCTGGTCGCCGCCGTAGCTCGGCTGACCGTAGGACGGCTGACCGTAGCCCGGGTCGTTGCCGTAGCTCGGCTGACCGTATCCGGGGTCGTTGCCGTATGAGGGCTGGCCGTAGGAGGGCGGCTGCTGTCCGTACGACGGCTGCTGTCCATATGGCGACGGCTGCTGGCCGTATGCGGGCGGCTGCTGGCCGTAGGGGTCGTGTGGGGGTTGTGGTGCGTACGGGTCAGACATGAAAGCTCCTCGGCACGCGGAAGACGCGGGGCAGCTTAGTCCCTTATCGCTCGGCGTGTTGTCCGGTTCTTGGCGATGCGCGTCACTCGCGTTTGCTCAGTTTCGCGCCGCGCCCGCCGATCGGCAATGGGTGTGGCGCGCGCCGGTCCGGCCCCTGATCCACGCGCGCGACCGGGTGGCCGCGACGCGCGCCGTGGCGTACTTCCTGATGGTCGGGTGGCGCTGACCGACCCGCTCACCGGCCTGCCGAACCGGCGCGCCTTCGACCTGGACCTGACCCGGGCGCTGGCCACCGGCGCGGAACGCTGCCTGCTCATCGTCGACGGCCTTCGCGTCCGCGCCCGCCCCCGTCGGCGCCGAGGCACTGCTGGCCGCGGCGGACCGGGCCCTGTACGACGCGAAGGTCCACGGCCGGGACCGCGTCGCCTCGATGCCGACGATGACGTTCACCGAGCGGGGGCGGTGACCGCCACGATGCGCCGGGCGGATCCGGTCGCCGGGTCCGCCCCGATCCGTTGCCGTATAGGGCGTCTGCTTACCCCGCTCGCTGATATTGTCACCCGATGTTGACGGGTACGGCCGACCCCGGCGACGCGACCGCACCTGCCACGGGCAGGATCGTCGCGCAGCGGCGCGGCGGCGATGCGCCGCAGACCAGCGAGGATTCCAACGGCGTCGCCGAGAACAGCGACACGGCCGCCGGGCAGCGGCCCGGCCGCCGTGCGGACCTGCTCGCGCTCGGCAGCTACCTGCTGGGGGCGCTGTTCGTCGTGTCGCCGCTGCTGGCCCACTACGGCCAACGGATGGCGATCCGGCCCGGCGACCGGGCCCTGTCGGAGCTCTTCCTCGGGTGGGCCGCGCGCGCCGTCACCCACGGCGAAAATCCGCTGTTCATCCCGCAGCTCAACGCGCCGTTCGGGGTCAACGGCATGAGCAACACCACGGTGCTGGCCCTGGGCATCCCCATGACGCCGATCACGCTGCTGTTCGGCTCGCAGGTCAGCTTCGACGTGCTGATCGTGCTGGGCCTCGCCGGCTCGGCCGCGGCGTGGTACTGGCTGCTGTCGAGGCACGTGGTCAGCAGCCGGACCGCGGCCTGGGTCGGCGGCCTGATCGGCGGGTTCGCCCCCGCCGTCGCCTCGCACGCGTCGTACCACCCGAACCTCGTCGCACAGTTCCTGGTACCGCTGCTGATCTGGCGATCCCTCAAGCTCCTGGAGCCGGGGCGCTCGGTGCGCAACGGCCTGCTGCTCGCGGCGCTCGTGGTGCTCCAGGTCTTCATCAACGAGGAGACGCTGTTCCTCGTCGCCCTGGTGATGGGGCTGTTCCTGCTGCTCCTGGCGGTGCAGCGGCGCGACCGGGTGCGCGCCGCGCTCCGGCCGCTGGCCGCCGGGCTCGGGGTCGCCGCGGGCGCGTCGATCGTCGTGCTGGCCTATCCGCTGTACTTCCAGTTCCTCGGCCCGGGCAGCTACCAGGGCGGCGAGCAGTACATGACCACGTTCCGCATGGACGTGCTCGGCCTGACCTCGTACGGCAGCAACAGCGTGGCCGAGCGCCTGCGCACGCTCGGGGCGCCCCCGCCACCGCTGGGCGCCGAGGAGCACGGGTACTTCGGCTGGGGCCTGTTCCTGCTGATCGTCGCGCTGGTCGTGTGGCAGTGGCACGACGTGCGGATCCGGTGCATGGCGCTCACCGGGGCGTGCTTCGCCGCGCTCGCCTGGGGCACGCCGCTGCAGTTCCAGGGCGAGGTCACCGGCATCCCCGGGCCGTACGCGCTGCTGCAGCACCTGCCGCTGTTCGACACGGTGCTGCCCACGCGCCTCGGCGAGGCCACCAACTGGGCGGTCGTGCCCATCGTCGCGCTCGGCCTGCAGCGGCTCATCGACCTGCGCGGCGTGCCGGCGCGCACCCGGCGGATGCTGCTGATCGGCGTGTTCGCCGCGGTCCTGGTGCCGGCGGCGCCGATGCCGATCAAGGTCGCCCTGCGCCCGCCGGTGCCGTCGTTCATCTCCTCCGGCGCGTGGCGCTCCTACGTCGGGCCGGGCCAGACGGTGGTGGTGGTCCCGCTGCCGCAGTGGGACTTCGAGACCGGCATGTTCTGGGCCGCGTCGACCAACGCCGAGCTGCCGCTGTCGCACGGGTACTTCCTCGGCCCGGCCGACGGCGTCAGGGGCCGCCACGCGTTCGTGGGCCCGGTGCCGCGCCCGACGGACAAGCTCTTCAGCGTCGCCATGTACAAGAGCACCGTGCCGTCGGTGACCGACGCCGACCGCGAGCAGGCGCGCACGGACGTGCAGTACTGGCACGCGGCCCTGGTCCTTGCCCCGGACGGCGCGCAGTGGGCCCCCACGCGCGAGACCTTGACCGCGCTGTTCGGCCCGGGGCGGCAGACGGGCGGCCTGTGGATGTGGGACGTGCGCAAGCTGTCCTGACCGCCCGCTGACGTCAGCCCATGACCCGGGCGCCGTAGGACGTCGCCACCGAGAGGAGGGCGCGGGCCGTTCTCGCGCGGCGCAGGTCCGCGGCGGTGAGGGCGCGCCAGTCGGTCGGCAGCCCGCGCAGCTGCGCGACCGTCATCGGCAGGGCGGCCAGGCTCAGCCTCGTCAGGTCGGCGGCGTGCGGGCGCGCCGCGGGCGCGGTCAGGCTGCGCACGAACCACATCCACCGCCAGACCCACTCCTCGCGCGACCAGGCGGCGGCGTCCGCGGCGCGGTCCAGCAGCCAGATCTCCAGGCCGGCCCACTCGGCGGCGCGCTGCCACTCCTGGAAGCGCAGCGTGGGCAGGGGGTGCAGCAGGGCGACCCACCAGCCGGCCGCCTCGGCGCTGTCCGGCACGCGGTCGGAGAGCCACTCGGCGCGCTCGGTCCTCGTGAGCGGGAGGAGGTACTGAAGGCTCTCGCACACCGCCCGCCAGCGGGCCTCCGGCAGGGCCGGTGACTCCGGGACCGGCCACACGGGGGCCGCTATCGCCACCGCCACCCCGTCCTCGGCGGTCAGGATCGAGCCGCTCAGCGGGGCCCGCAGCGTGGTGCCGGGGGCGCCGTGCCGCGACGGCGGGAGCTGGACCAGGGTCTGGCCCACCCGGCGCAGCTCCTCGTGCAGGTCGTCGAGGCGGACCCGGGCGGCCAGGCGGTCCGCGCGCACCACGAGGAAGCGGCCCTGCCACGGCTCGTCCGGGCCCAGGCGCTCGTAGTGGCACTCGACCGGGCCGAAGTCGCGGTACATGCCGTCGGCGGAGGCGTGCTCGCTGTACTCGTGGCCGAGGGCCGAGGCCAGGGCGTGCAGCGGCGCGTCGGCGTCCATGCCGTGCACCCGGGCGGTGGCCAGCGCCTCCACGCACAGCTCGAGCGGGTCGGGGGCGCTCACCGCGGCACCGGCCCGAGCGCGGCGCCGATCAGGGGGAAGGCCGCCGTGATGTCGCCGGCCACGGCGTCCGGCGGCGGTTGCGCGGGGTCCCAGGCGCGGCCGCGGCTGAGCCAGATCGTGCGCAGCCCGGCGGATCGGGCGCCCGCGATGTCTCGTACGGGGCAGTCGCCGACCATCCACGTCTCCCCGGTGAGCCGCTCGCCGCAGCGCTCGGCGGCCGTGGTGAACATGCGGAGGTCGGGCTTGTCCGCGCCGACCTCCTCGGAGACCGCGACCGCGTCCACGTGCGCGGCGAGGCCGGTGTGGCGCAGCTTGGCGTGCTGCTGCGCGGTCGCGCCGTTGGTGGCCACGGCCACCCGCCAGCCGGCCGAGCGCAGATCGTCGAGCAGGCCCGGCAGCCGCGGGTCGGGCTCGATGTTCGCCACCAGCTCCGCCCGCAGGGCCTCGACCGTCTTGTGGACGCCGTGACGCTCCCGGATCGCGGCCAGCAGCCGCGCGCGGGGGGTGTACCCGTCGCCGTCGGCCCGCTCCAGCCAGGCGGTCTCGGCCGGGGGCAGTCCGCGCTCGGCGACGTAGGCCGCCGCCCAGCGCCGGAACGCCGCCGCCCGGTCGATGAGCGTGTTGTCGAGATCGAAGATCGCCAGCGCCACGCCGCCGATCGTACGCACCCGTGCAAAGGTCCGCCCGGCTCTCGCGACTCCCGGCCAGCGGCGCTCTCACCTGCCACGTTGCGTCGAGCCTGCCAGGTTGCGCCGAGCCGCCCGTCGCGCCCGGCCGCCGCCGCACAAAGCGACATACCCGAAATTTCGGATATGTCCGTCACGGAGTGGCGGACATATCCGCAGCCGGGCCAGGGCAGGCGATGGTCAGGCGATGCGGAAGGTGTCGCCGTACACCTTCCAGGTCAGCGGGGTGTGCAGGTCGAGGTTGCCGTCCTTCAGGAACTGGCGCTGGGCGGTGTCGACGCGGCTGGTGTCGCTGTGCGCGGCCTCCGTGCGCATCGCGGCGACGCGGGCGTCCAGGAAGGCGTTGAGGTACGCGGTCTCGTCGCCGCCCTGGGCCGGGGGCTTCGCCCTCGCCAGCGCGGCCCCGCGGATGCCGCCGAAGCTGTCCGCGTCCGGGCCCGGGCCGTGCATGACCATCGCGTCGTAGTAGATGAACTGGCCCAGCGCGCCGAGGCCGTCGGCCTTGGCCTGGTTGACGGCGGGGTTGAAGTACACACGGTCCCGCTCGTCGTCCTGAGCCTTGGTGAACTGCGGGTCGGCGGCCGCGGCGCGCCAATCGGCGGTGAAGCCCGGGTCGAGGCCGGCGTGGGAGGCGGTGCCGTTGACGCGGCGCAGCGCCGGCAGGTAGTTCGCGAGCCGGTTGCCGGGGACGCGCTGCGTGTAGGCCTCGACGAGCTCGAGCATGTCGCCGGTGCCGGAGCAGAAGCCGATGATGCCGGCCGTGTACCCGCGGCCGTCGCCGATGTCCTCGATGTACTGGTACTGCGCCTTCCAGTCCAGCGAGGAGTTCTCCGCCGAGGACACCAACTGCATCGCGATGTCCTTCTTGCGCGGGTCGGTCAGGTCCGCCGACGCGGCCTCGGCCCGCACGGAAGCCGGCACCATGGCCGCCGCCGTGGCGGTCGGCGGCGGGGCGGTGCTCGACGGCGCGGGCTGCGACGCGCGCCCGGCTCGGCGGGTGCTCGGGGCGCCCCCCGAGCCGGAGCCGTACACCTCGAACTCGTACAACGAATACCCCCACTTCGTTCCGCGGCCGGTACCGTACAGGCGCACATAGCGCCCGGATCCGGACAGGCCGGTCTCCGCGCCGGCGTTCGCCCAGATGCCGAGCGGTACCGCGATGAGCGCCCCCGCGGCGGCGAACGCCACGGCGAGCCTGCGAGACAGGTGCATCGACCCTCCGGCTGGTGCGGTTCGGACAGTCCGATCCGACCACGTACCGGACGACGGCGGCAGCGAGGAAAGGTGGATTTCAGCATGGCCTCAGCCGCACGCGTCCCGTTCGGGTGACGTACCTAAGAAACGCGGCGGCCGAAGAGGTCCTGCAGCGCCGGGAGCAGATCGGGGTGTTCGAACTCGAAGCCCGCCTCCAGCAGGCGCCTCGGCACGCAGCGACGGCCGGTCAGGGCCAGGGCCGGGTCGGTGCGCAGCAGCATCGCGCCGAGGCGGACCAGCGGCGCCGGCGCGGGCGGGGCGGCCGGGCGGCGCAGCACGGTGCGCAGCGCGCGCATGAGGTCGGCGTTGCGCACCGGGTTCGGGGAGGTCACGTGGACCACGCCGTGCAGGTTGGCGTCGTCGATGCACCGGCGTACCGCGGCGAGCAGGTCCGCGACGTGGATCCAGCTGACCCACTGCCGCCCGCTGCCGACCCGGCCGCCCAGGCCCCACCGGACCAGGCCGGCCAGGCGGTTCAGGGCCGGGGTGTCGCGGTCCAGGACGATGCCCATCCGCAGTACGACCTGGCGGGTGTCCTCGATGATCGCGCGCTGGAACGTCGCCGCCTCCGTCAGCGACGCCGCGGCCTCCCAGGCGCGCGCCACGCCGGCCATCTGGGGCGGGCCCTCGGCCACCGGGGCGGATTCGTCGAGCTCGTCCTCGCCGGCGTCGCCGTAGATCGCCAGGGTGCTCGCCTGCAGCCAGACCGGCGGCGGCTCGGCGAGGACGGCGGCGGCCTCGACGAGGGCGAAGGTCGGGCGGACCCGGGACAGGCGCAGCAGGTCGACGTTGGCGGCCGTCGGGCGGCGGTCGACGAGCTCGCCGGCCAGGTTGATCACGGCGGCGCCGGCGAGCTCGGCGGCCCAGTCCTCCACCGTGATGCCGTCCCACAGGATCTGGCGGTACGGTAAGTCGTCGCGGACCCGCCGGGTCAGGATCACGATCTCGTCCCCGCGCGCGGCCAGGTCAGCCGCGATCCGGCGCCCCAGTGCCCCGGTGCCCCCGGCAAGCACGATCTTCACGCCGCTTTTCTACCAGTTCACCCCCTCCGGCGACACACGCGCGGGGGTTCGCGAGCCGGCCAAGTAGCCTTGGCGCGGTGAACAGCGAGCGCCGCCGGCAGATCGACGCCATCGTCCGGGGCGCGGTGGCGTACGAGGACGGGCTCGACGCGCTCGCCGTGGCGCCCGCCGCGGAGGTCGATCCGACCCTGTCCGCCGCCGTCGGGGACGCGTGCGAGCGGCTGTGGCGGGGCGGCTGGCAGCCGGCCGAGCTGCACCGGGCCGTGGTCCGCCGCGGCGGCACCGACCGGCCGGTGCTTGGCCAGGCCGTCGCCGACGCCGTCGCCGCACACCTGCGCGGCTTCCGCCGGCGGGACGTGGACGAGCGCTGGCTGGCGCAGGCGGACGAGCTCGGCGCGGCGGTGTGGTGGAGCGCCGACGCGACGTACGTGTCCGAGCTGGCCGCCCGCCGCCGGCTCGACCGGGTGTCGGCCCTCGACGACCTGCTGAGCCTGCTGGTCGTGCTGGCCGAGCTGCCGGCGATCGAGGTGCTGGTCCCGCCGCCGGGCACCGCCCGGCCCCGCAGTGCCTCCACCGCGGCGCGGGTCGACGAGCGGCTGCTCGACCGGGTGCGGGCGCTGCTGGCCAAGGCGGAGTCGACGGGGTACCCGGCCGAGGCCGAGACCTACACGGCGAAGGCGCAGGAACTCATCGCCCGGCACTCGATCGACGAGGCGCTGCTGGCCGGCGCGGGCGGCCCCGAGGCCGGCGTGGTCCCGTTCGCGCGGCGCATCGGCGTCGACCACCCGTACGAGAGCGAGAAGGCGTCGCTGCTCAGCGCCGTGGCGCAGGCGAACCGCTGCCACACGGTGTGGTCGCCGGACTACGGGTTCACGACGGTGTTCGGGTTCGACGCCGACATCGACGCGGTCGACCTGCTGTACACCTCCCTGCTGGTGCAGGCGGGCCGCGCGATGGCGCGCTCCGAGCCGCCGGGCGGCAAGGCCGGCCGGGCCCGGCTCAAGGCGTTCCGCCAGTCGTTCCTCGTCGCCTACGGGGTGCGCATCGGCGAGCGGCTGGCCCGCGCGGCCGAGGCCGCCCTGGAGGCCGCCGCCCCGGAGCCGGCGGACCTCCTGCCCGTGCTGCGCTCCCGGGACGAACAGGTCCGCGAGACCATGCTGCGGGTCTTTCCGCACACCGTGCGCGGCCGGGGCAGCCGGGTCGACAGCCGCGAGGGCTGGGAGTCCGGCCGGGAGGCGGCGGACCAGGCCACGCTCGGGTAGGCACGCACGGCGTAGAGCGGGCCGCGCACTCCGCCAACTGGTGTGCGCGGCCCGCCTCCCCCGCCCTCAGGGGGTCTACGGGGTCGTCGTCCACACGAAGGTGGCGCTCGCCCCGGTGCTCGCGGTGACGGTCACGGTGCTCGTGCCGGCCGCGGTGGCCGTGCCCGAGATGACGCCCGCCGAGCTGATCGACAGACCGGCGGGCAGGCCGGTCGCCGTGTACGTGGCGCCGGCCGCGCCGAAGGCCCACGAGACCGGCTTGCCGACCGGGCTGCTCATCCCGTACGGGTTGGGCAGCAGGTTCGACGGCACCGTCGCCGCGGTCACGGCCAGGTTCCCGGTCAGCGGCAGGTTTCGCGAGGAGTTGCCGATCGAGATCTGGTACGTGCCGGACGCGGTCGTCCACGCGTTGCTGGTGGTGTTCCAGTACGCCAGGTCCTGCTGGGTGACCGTGAACGTGACGGTCGTCGACGCGCCCGCGTTCAGCGTCACCCGCTGGAAGCCCTTCAGCGACCGCGGGGGCTCGCCGACGGCGGCCGGCGCCCCGACGTACAACTGGACCACCTCGGTGCCGGCCCGGCCGCCGGTGTTGGTGACGGTCGCGCTCACCGTGGCCCGGCCGTTGTTCAGCGCCCCGACCTGCAGGTTGGAGAAGCCGAACGTGGTGTACGACAGGCCGTAGCCGAACGGGAACAGCGGCGCGATGTTCTGGCTGTCGTACCAGCGGTAGCCGACCTTCAGGCCCTCGGAGTACTGCACCTGGTTGTTCGCCCCGGGCCACTGCGCCGCGGTGTTCGCCGGCACGTCGGCGAGGCTCTTCGGGAAGCTGACCGGCAGCTTGCCCGACGGGTTGGCATCGCCGAAGAGCAGCGCCGCCGTCGCCGTGCCGACCTGCTGGCCGGCGTAGAAGCCCTCGAAGACGCCCGCGACCTGGTCCAGCCACGGCATCGTGGTCGCCGAGTTGGTGTGCAGCACCACGATGGTCTTCGGGTTGGCCGCCGCGACCTGGCTGATGAGCTGGTTCTGGGTGCCCGGCAGGTCGATCGTGGTCTGGTCGGAGCCCTCGTTGCCGTAGTTGTTGCTGGCGAACACGATCGCCACGTCGGAGCTCTTGGCGAGGTTCACCGCGTTCGTCAGGTTGGTGCCGTCGTTGTACGTCACCGTCGTGCCCGTGCCCGAGACGCGGTTCTGGATGCCGGTCAGCGGCCAGACCGTGCCCGAGCTGGTGGCGGTGGCGCTGCCGCCGCCGACGCTCTGCACGCCCGCGCCGCCGTCGACGCCGAGCACGGCGATCGAGTGGGTGGTCGCGGTCGACAGCGGCAGGATCCCGTTGTTCTTCAGCAGGACCGTGCCCTCCTCGGCGCCGCGCCGTGCGACGTCGATGTGCGCGGCCGTGCTCACGCCGGCCGTCGGCGAGCCCGCCTTCGGCTTGTCGAACAGCCCGAACGCGAACATCGGCGTCAGCACGCGGGTCACCATCAGGTCCAGCTGCGCCGCGCTGACCTGGCCGTTGGCGACCGCCTGGCGCAGGAAGTCGGCGTAGAAGTACCCGCCGGGCATCTCCATCGTCATGCCGTTGTTCGCGGCCGGCACGGTCGAGTGCGCCGCGCCCCAGTCCGAGGTGACGAACCCGCCGAAGCCGGCCTGCTGGTACAGGGCGGTGTTGAGCAGGTACGGGTGGTCGCAGTCGTACGTGCCGTTGACCGTCGAGTACCCGCACATGATCGACGCCGTCGCGCCCTGCGTCACCGCCGCCTGGAAGCCCGGCAGGTAGATCTCCTGCAGGGTGCGGGTGTCGACGATGGCGTTGTCGGCCGGCCCGTTGCGGTTGGTCTCCTGGTTGTACACGGCGGCGTGCTTGGCCTGCGCCAGCACGCCCTGGCTCTGGATGCCGCGGATGTCGGCCACGGTCATCTGGCTCGTCAGGTACGGATCCTCGCTGAACGTCTCGAACGCCCGGCCCCAGCGCGGGTCCCGCACGATGTTCAGCGTCGGGCCGAGCGCCACGTTCGCGCCCTTGCCGGCGAACTCGGCGCCGATCGCCGCGCCGTACTGCTGCTCCAGCGCCGGGTCGAACGTCGCCGCCGACGTCACCGCGGACGGCATCTGGGTGACGCCGCCCATGCCGTCGCCGACGCCGCCGGGCCCGTCCTGGAAGCCCATGTCCGGAATGCACAGCGAGGGGATGCCGGTCAGATTCCCGATGTACGGCGACGAAGCCCCGTTGCCGTGCAGGATCGAGATCTTCTGGTCCGTCGTCATCCGGCTCAACAGCTGGCTGACCCGCGTCGCGATCGGCGCCGTCGACCCGACCCACGGGCACCCGGCCGGCGGCGACGTGGTGGGCGGGGCGGTCGTCGGCACCGTCCCGATCACGTGCACCTCGAACTCCCACAGCGAGTACCCGTACTGCGTCGCCCTCGCCGTGCCGTACATCCGCACGTACCGCGCGCTGCCGCTCACGTTGATCGTCTGGGTGCCGCCCGCGCCGCTCGTCGTCGAGTACGCGCTCGTCCAGTTCGTGCCGTCGGCCGACAGCTGGATCTGGAAGGCCGTCGCGTACGCCGTCTCCCACTGCAGCACCACCTGGCAGACCTGCGCGCTCGCGCCCAGGTCCACCTGGATCCACTGCGGGTCGGAGAACGCGCTCGACCACCGCGTGCCCGCGTTCCCGTCGACCGCGCTCGAGGCCGGCGTACCCGCGTTCTCGGTCGACGAGGCCGTCGCGGTGCGGTTCAGCGCGGCGTTCGCGGTGCCGCACGTGCCGGCCCCCGTGTCGCCGTACACCTGGAACTCCCACAGCGAGTACCCGTACTGGGTGGCCCTCGCGGTGCCGTACATGCGCACGTACCGGCCGGTCCCGCTCACGTTGAGCGTCTGGGTGCCACCGGTGCCGGTCGTGGTGCTGTAGATCGTGGTCCAGGCGGCCGCGTCCGCGGAGACCTGGATCTGGAAGGCGGTCGCGTACGCCGTCTCCCACTGCAGCACCACCTGGCTGATCGTGGCGCTGGCCCCCAGGTCCACCTGGATCCACTGCGGGTCGGAGAACGCGCTCGACCACCGCGTGCCCGCGTTCCCGTCGACCGCGCTCGAGGCCGGCGTACCGGCATTCTCGGTGGACGACGCGGTGGCCGGCTTGCCTTGCGACAGCAGTTGCGTCGCGGCGGAGGCGGTGATCGTGGTGACGACGAGATAGCTTGCGACGAGCGCGGCAACGGTGAGCGGCACCAGTTTCCTGATGCGGCCCCCGCGTTTCAGGACAGCGAGCATGAAGACCTCTTGGCGGAGAGGACAAGCACCCTTCGGGTGAGAGAGCGCTCTCTGCAGAGTTCCCCTGAGGGTGGCCAACTGTCAAGGGAGTGAACGGAATCTATTCGGAGAGCGCTCTCCGACCGCCATGCCTTTCGCGCGACTTCCGGCCTTGCCCACCGTGCAGATCTTCACGGATAAGTCCGGCGCTGGCGCGCCTGACTTATCCGACATTTCAAGCGCGAAAAGATCGAGCGAGCCGGACCCGAGGCCGCTGATTTCGAACCAGCCGGGGTCGAGACCGCCGGGGGCGGGTTTAGCGGAGCCGGGGCGGGTTGAGCGGAGCCAGGGGCGGGGAGGTTGGGCCTGGCGGTAAGGGGGCGCGCGGGGTCATCAGGCGGCGGCCCGACCGGGGGCGGCGGCGCAGTACGAGCAGGGCGGCCAGGGCGATCAGGGCGGCGCCGAGGACGGCGGCGGCCGTGGGCAGGTACGCCGGGATGCCCAGGTAGACGGTGATGCCCAGGATCCGAGACAAACCCCACGGCAGCAGCGCCATCTGATCGTTCCAGACGGTCAGCGCGCGCTCCAGGCCGACCGCGGCGACCAGGCCGCCCAGCAGGGCCAGCGGCACGCCGGTCGCGGCGAGCAGCACGGCCGCGGCGCGGCGGCGCGGAAGCGAGTAGCGGTCGCGCACGACCAGGGCCACGGCGGCGAAGAGCCAGGCGAAGGCGGCGAAGGCCACGCACACGTACGCCGAGCGCCGCACCGGGTCGGTCCAGAACGCGAACCAGTAGCCGCCGGGGCCGCGGCCGGCCAGGGCGCCGAGCAGGATCACGGTGCGCAGCATGGCGACGCCGCCGATCACGGCCCACAGGTGGAACGGATCGCGGCGGCCGGCGACCGCGCGTGCGGTGACGGCGAACAGCAGCCATCCGCCGAGGGCGACCACAAGGTGGGCGGGGGCGGCGAACCAGGTGTAGACGAGCCGGGACGCGACCAGGACCAGGGCGGGCACGGCGATCACGAGCACGCGGTCGAGGCGGCCGGGCAGCGGGGCGAGGTCGGCGAGGCGCCACGGGCGGGTCGCGCCGAGCCACAGCGCGCGCAGGCCGGTGGAGCGGCCGACGGCGCCGAGCAGCAGCAGGAAGACGGTCAGGCCGAGCAGGATGCGGGCGAGCAGGGCCATCGGCGGGTCGCGGTCCGCGCGGGCGGCGCCGAGGTCGGCGGCGGTGAAGTTGTACGCCGGCAGGTCCACGTCGCCGCGGTAGCGCGTGACGTGGTCGTCGCGGGCCTCCCGGTATCGCGCCTCCGCCTCCTGCCACGCCGCGCGCGCCGTCGGCGAGCCGGTGTCGAGCCACTGCGCGTGCCGCAGGACCATGGCGCGGTAGGCGCCGAGGGTGCGCAACAGATCGGTCTCGTACGCGAGCGTGTCCAGCAGCCGCGCCCGCAGCGTGGCGTCGCGCCAGTTCGCCGGGTCGGTGGCGGCGATCGTCTCCCGCATCGAGGCGGCGAGGGCCACGGCGCGGTCGCCCTCGGCGATCGCCTCCTCGAGCCGGTCGCGGCTGACCGCGTAGATGCTGTCGAGGGCGGCGGAGTCGCCGGTGACGATGTCCCACTCGAAGATCCACATCATCGGCGGCGGCTCGAGGCCGAGGGCGTTGACCTTCTCGTCCGCGTAGGGGCCCAGGTAGAGGCCCTTGGTGACCGCCTCCCGGGACATCGCCATCATCCGGCAGATCGCGGTGACGGTCGCCGGGTCGTCGGAGAACGTCTGGCGGGCCCAGTCGGCGGTGATCCGCGCCGGCGGGGTGGACGGCTCCCAGGCGAGCCGGGCGAGGGCGTAGGAGTTGAGGTCGTAGAGCTGCCAGAAGCCGGAGTGCAGCAGCAGCGTCATCGGGCCGGCGCGCAGCGGGCCGCCGTCCTGGGTCCAGGTCCACACGCCCTCGACGTGCGAGTTGGCGGCGAGGAAGCGCTGCAGGGCCTGCTGGTGCAGCCCGGTGAGGTCGTTGGGCAGCGAGCCGAACCCCTCGAACTCGCGCCGCGACTGGAACTCCACGATCCGCCGCTGCTCGCCGACCTCGAGCGTGGCGTTGAAGGGCAGGTGACTGTAGAAGTCGCCGCGGGAGTACTTCGTCGACACGATCAGGTGCGGGTCGTCGAGACCGCCGAGGACCTCCCGGTAGGCGTCGGGGTCGGTGTGCAGGTCACCGACCGCGCCGACGCCGACGGTCCAGGTGCGGAAGATGACGTCGCGGCCGGTCCCGCCGGCGGTCTGCAGCAGCGTGGTGAGCATCGCGCGCACGGCCGCCGGGGTGGTGACCGCGATGCGCGACGAGTAGTCCCAGCCGGCCTGCCGGTAGACGTCGCCGCCCTCGCCCACGCGGACCATCAGCCCGCTGACGAACGGCATGCGCTGGAACAGCTCGGCCAGCCCCTGGGCGTACACCTGCCAGAACTGCGGATCGGAGACCTTGAGACCGCCGAATCTCCGCTCGAGATACCGCTGCAGGGGCGGCGACAGCGAGAGCATGTCGGTCAGCAGGTAGACGCGCATGCCCATGTCGGCCGCATAGCCGAACACCGGGGCGAAGGCAGCGGTGAGGGCCTCGGCGCGGGCGATGTGCGAGTCGCCGGCCGGATAGATCGCGTGCCCGCCGCCGACGCCGGAGAACGTCACGTATTCCAGGAACCCCGGCAGCACGACGCCGTTGTACCCCTGCGCCAGGGCATGGTCGACGAACTGGTGGAACTGCCCGGAGATGCGCTCGACGGCGACCGGGTCGACCCACGGCGCCTCGGGCAGCAGCGCGCCGCCGACGACGTCGGTGTTGAGCGAGTAGTCGGTGCCGGCGGCGAACGCGGCCACGTCGGGCTCGCGGCCGACCGAGCCGGCGTCGGTGAGCCGCAGGCCGAGCCGGGGCGTGACGACCGTTTCGCGCAGTTCGTCGGGCAGCGGCGGCTCGCCGGAGCGGATGCGGTCGGCGAGCGCGTAGAGCCCGGAGGCGGCGCCCGCCTCGTCGCCGGCGGTGATCGCCAGGGGCTCGTCGAGGCGGTAGGAGCCGGCCGGGACGGACGGGTCGAGCCGGACCGTCAGGTCGGCCGGGCTCTCCGCCGAGACGGCGGGGCGGGGCAGCCCGCGCGCCACCACCGCCTCGGAGACCGCCGACGCGGCCAGCGCGAGACGGGGCGAGGAGGGCACCGCGATGGACCCCAGCGACACGGCCGCCGGCGGGGCGACGTCGGCGACCGAGGGCCGCTCCACCGGTATCGAAGCACGGGAGAACCGCAGGCCCAGCGCCCCGCCGACGGCCCAGGCCACCAGCCCGCCCAGCGCCAGCAGCACCACCAGGGTGGTGAGCGGGAGGCGGGCACGGCGTCGGGTCACGGGCGACATCGTAGGGCGGGGGTCCGACAATTCCGAGGGGCAATCACCCGGCGCCGAAGCAGACGAAACTGTCCGTGCTCGCACGGTCACGCGGATCGGCGGACGCCTGCGCGGCGGCGAGCGCCGCGGCCGGCCCGAGCCCGGTGGCGAGGTGGCCGTAGAAGGCGCGCATGAGGTGGCGGGTCACGCCGTCGTCGACCGGACCGGTCGAGGCGATCACGGTCGCGGTGCCCATGTTGAGCAGCGCCGCGACCAGGCCCATCAGCTCGTCGCCGGGGTGCACGGCGGCGAGCCCGGTGTCGCAGCCGGACAGCACCAGCAGGGCGGGCGGCCGGCGCAGCGCGGTCAGGTCGTACACCGTGAGCTGCCCGTCGGCGAGCAGCAGGAACGAGAAGAGCGGGTTGTCGACGCGGAACTCGCCGTGCGAGGCGATGTGCCCGATCGAGGCGCCGTCGAGCGCGGCCAGTGCGGGCGCCACCCGCGCCTGGTCGCCGGCGAGGACGACGGCGCCGGGCCGGTCGGCGGCGATCTCGCGGACCTCGTCGGCGGCCTGCTCGGCCGAGGGCGCCCCGACCAGCACGAGCTTGCCGTCCACAGTGGATGAAGTCACGCAACGCAGCCAGATCGTCGCCGAGGGTGCGACGGTCAGCGAGCGGCCGCGCAGTCGCGGTAGCATTCCCCACGGCAGCGCGTGGAGGGCGCCGGTCGGCACCAGGACCAGTGGCCCGTCGCCGAGGAGATCGGCGAGCGGGCCCAGCAGGAGCCGGTCGAGCACCTCGGCGCGCCGTTCGAGTCGCTCGCCGCCGGCGGCGTGCCCAAGCACCTGGTTGTGCAGGGCGAACCTCAGCGACTCCAGCTCAGCTCGCACCGCGTCGATTTCGCCAACGATGCGATGCGTGACCTTGCGCCCGCGCACGACCAGGGCATGCAGGCGCCCGTCGATGTCCAGCAGCTCGACGAGCACCCGCTCCCCCAGCGCCGTGGCGAGTGCGGGGATCGACAACTCAACAGCGTTGGGCGAGGAACCGGGCGCACGCCACGAGCGGCGGCGGATCTCGGCCTCCAGGACGCGCTGCCGGCGCAGCAGGCGGCTGGTGCGCTGCGGTCCGGTCGGCGCCGCGGCCAGCTCGCCGTTGATCCGCCGCAGCTCGGTCAGGTGCCGGCCCACGACCGGATCGGTCGACGGGTGGGTCGGCGGCAGCGACAGCGCCGCGGAGCGGCACCGCTGGGCCCAGGCCAGGGCGGAGGCGGGGCCGCCGTGGACGAGGGCGAGCCGCAGCCGCAGTCCGGCCAGGGCCGCCGTCTCCGCGCTGCCGCGCACGCGCAGCTCGGTGGCGCCGAGGCTGGCCCGGTAGGCGTCGGCCTGGCGCAGGCCGGACGTGGCCGCGCGCACCGACTCGGTGACGGCGCCGGCGGCGAGCTCCACCCGGGCCCGGATGTGCCACCAGCGCACCCGCAGCGTCGCCGGCCCGAGCTTGGCCGCCCCGCCCGCCTCGGTCAGCAGCTCCCGGGCGGTGTAGAGCTCGCCGAGGTCGACGGCCAGCTGCGCGGCGTCGAGCAGCGCGTCCCAGCCGGGCTGCAGCCAGCCGGCCTCGAGCAGGTGGGCGGCGACCGAGCGCAGCTCGCGCAGCGTGCCACGGTTGGCCTTGCGGAGCGCGACCACGGCGGCGATCTCGGCGACCCGGGCGCGGGCGCTCCACACGGTGCGCCCCTGCCGCTGGAAGACCCGCCGCGCGGCCGCCGCCGCCTCCTTCGACTGGTCCGCCTCGCCGGCGGCCAGGCCGTGCCGGGCGAGCATCAGGTGCGCCTGGCCGAGCACCGAGTCGAGGTGGCCGTCGGTGCAGGCGTCGATCGCGGCCCGGATCGCGGCGTGCGCCTCGGGCAGCAGCCGCACCGACAGCAGCAGGTCGGCCCGATCGAGCAGGCTGACCGCGTCGACCCCGGTGCTCCAGAGCCGGTCGTGGGCCCGGTCGTAGCGGGCGAGCGCGGTCGGCACGTCGCCCGCCTGCGCCGCGACGAAGCCCAGGTTGTGCTCGACCTGCGCCGCCGCGGTGGCCATGCCGAGCCGGTTGTAGAGCGCCTGCGCGGCGCGCAGGTCGTTCTCTGCCTGTTTGAGGTTTCCGCGGTACCCGTGCAGAACGCCCCGGTTGGTCAGTGTCCGGGCCTCCCAGACCTGATCGCCCGAGTTGCGGAAGGCGCGCAGTGCCCCGCGGTACAACTCCATCGCCTGATGGTCGAAACCGAGCCGGCGCAGGATGAGGGCCCGCTGCATCGTCGCGCGGACGCGCCGGTGCCCGTGTAGCTCCGCGACCGCGCGGTCGATCTCCTTGAGTGCCGCGCTCGGCCGCCCGAGATCGTCGAGGATCAGCGCATGGCTCATCCGAGCCTCGGCCTCGTGCACCCGCAGCCCGTGCCGGCGGGCCACGGTCATCGAGGCGCGCAGGTGTTCCGCCGCCCCGGCCGCATCGTGGCGGGCCCGGGCGACCAGGCCGAGCGCGCGCAGCGCCACCGCCTCGCGGCCCGGGTCGCCGTCGCGGCGCGCGTCGCGCAACGCCGCCTCGGCGAGATGCTTGGCCTTGCCGGGGTCGGCCATGACAATCGGTAGCAGCCGCTGCGCAAGATCTTCGTCGGCGGCGGGGAGCACGGACGCTGCCGTCATGGTTGCATCCTGCCAAAAGCTCGGATGTGTATCACGGGGTCGGGAACGCGACTCATGTCACCGGCCTCATTGTTGATCCGTTTTGGGGAGCAGTCATGTCCGTACCAAACGATCGTCTTCGGCGGTGGGAGCAGGCCCGCACCGCGCGCCTGTCCACATTGCCGTGGTTGCGTACCGAAGTACAGTCCGGCCGGCCGGTGCGGTTCGTCGCCGACGAGATCCTGGTCTCCGACCGCGGCGCCGGCATCGCGCACCGGACGCTCAGCGGCCTCGGCCACCGGGCGAGCGATATCACCGAGGACGAGCCGCACGCCGGCCTGCGCCGGTTCAAGGCCCGGGGCCTGGACGTCAGCGCCGCCGTACGCCAGCTGCGCAGCCAGCTGCCGGACGCGGTGGTCGGCCCCAACCACGTGTTCATGTCAACGCCGCACGAGCACGGCGGACCGTTCGGCCCGCCTGCCCCTTCCGACGCCCCGCCGGCCAAACTTGCCCCGTCGGCCACGGGCGCATCCTCCGTACGGGTGGTCGTCATGGACACCGGGGTGTGGACCAACAGCCCGCTGCCGGCCGACTGCTACACCGCGACCGCCGAGAATCTCGAGACCATCCTCGACGGCGACAACGACGGCGAGCTCGACTCGGACGTCGGCCACGCCAACTTCATCGCCGGCGTGGTCGTCCAGTCCACGGACGCCGCGCAGATCCGCATCGTCAAGATCCTGGACACGTTCGGCGTCTGCACGGAGGCCGACCTGGCCGCCGCGATCACGTCGCTCACCGACGTCGACGTGCTCAACCTGTCGCTGGGCGGCTTCTCCATCGGCGACCAGCCGCCCGCGATCCTCTCCGCGGCCCTGTCCGGGTTCCTCTCCAGCACCGGCCGCATCGTCGTTGCCGCCGCGGGCAACGACGGGGTCCAGGACCGCCCGTTCTGGCCGGCGGCGTTTTCATCCAGCGGTACCCCGTGGGCCCAGCAGGTCCTCGCGGTGGCCGCCCACGACGGCAACGACGTGTGCGCCTGGAGCAACCGGGGCCCGTGGGTGAGCCTGGTGGCCCCCGGCGAGGACATCGTCAGCACGTTCATCCACCACCCGAGCTTCGCGTCGGGTTGGGCGGCCTGGAGCGGGACGAGCTTCGCCACCCCGAAGGTGGTGGCGGCGCTGGTCGAGCGCGTGGCCGCGGCCGGTTCAGTGACGGCCGCGGCGGACCAGGTCCGCGCCGAGGCGGGCCAGCATCCGCTGGGCGGCTTCCCGTCCCTGCGCTGACCCGGTAACCCTGGGGCGCCGCGGAGGCCAATGCCAACCCGCGGCGCCCGGCGGCTCCTCGTCCACCCCTACCCCCGCCCACCGCCGGCGCCCCCTGTCCACGCCACCGCAATGACACCGCGCCCTGACACCCAGCTACAGAGCGAAGCCGGCATCGATGAGATTCGACTCGCCGGAGACCTATACGGCAGAGTGAACCGTCCGTTCGACCGACCGCCGGATCGGCCGCGGGCATGCTGGGATGTCTTTTTCATCGGCTATGGGCGGGGTCGGATCTTGAAGACGCTGGTGGACCGGTACCGGCTGGACTACGCGATCGGCGCGGGCGGCATGGGCATCGTGTGGCGAGCCCGCGATCTGCACCGGCAGCGGATGGTGGCGATCAAGGAGGTGCGCCTCCCCGAGGCGCTGGCCGAACCGGATCGCGCCGCCCTCGCCGACCGGGCGATCCGGGCGGCCGCCGGAGCGGCGCGGATCGAGCACCCCGGCGTCGTCACCGTGCACGAGGTCGTGGTCGACGACGGTCGCCCCTGGATCGTCATGGATCTCGTCGACGGCCGATCCCTTGACGAACGCGTTCGTGCCGACGGCCCACTCTCCCCCACCGAGGCCGCCGAGATCGGCCTGACCCTGCTCGACGCGCTGCGGGCCGCGCACGAGGCCGGGATCGTGCACGGCGACCTGAAGCCGGCCAACGTCCTGGTACGCCCCGAAGGCCCCGCCCTCCTCACGGATTTCGCCCTGGCCGCGACGCTCGGTGACGGCGTGCCGCTCGGCGACCCGGCCTACGTGGCCCCCGAGCGCCGCCGGTCCGGCGAGGGCGGCCCCGCCGCCGACCTGTTCTCCCTGGGCGCGACCCTGGCCTTCGCCACCACGGGCCGCGACCCGTCCAGCACGGAAAGCAACACCGCGCTGGACGCCGTCGTGAAGGCGCTCATGGCCGGGGATCCGCTGGCCAGGCCGTCGGTCGAGGCCGCCCGCGCCGCGCTGTCCGTGGCCGCCGGCCGAGATCCGGATCCGGTACCGCAAGAGCCACCCTCACCAACCCTCGCCCCCGAGGCAGGAACGACGAGCGCGAAAGAACCCGAGATTTCCGAAAAATCGGAAATGTCCGACCAGGGGCGCGCAACGACGACGAACAGCGAACGCCCAACGGCCGAATTCGCGGCGCCGGCGACGACCGTCGGCACGGCGACGCAAGCAACCACCGCGGCGAACCAGGCCCGGCCCGAACCAAGACCCGCAACGACGAAACGCAAGCAATCCCCCGAGCTGAAGGTCGCCGCCCTCGTCGGCATCGGCGTCCTGGCCTTCCTCATCGGCATCGGCACCCTCGGGCACGGCGGCAACGCCACACCACAGGCGGCCCAGGGCGCCACGACAGCATCCCCGAGCCCGGCCACCGCCCCGGATCAGCCGAGCCCGACCGCGGACCCGATGAGCCCGAGCGCCTCCCCGTCGGCCGGGATGGCGTCCGCGACCACGGCCCGGCCGACGAAGACGAAGACGACCACCGCGCCGCCGCGAGGCGCGATCCTCTCGGCGGAAATCGAGACCGACCCGGCGACCTACACCGGGCCCTGCACCCCCACCGACCTGGAGGTCGAGGTCACCCTGACCATCAGGACCAGCCAGCCGGGCACCAAGGTCACCTACACGGCGACCGGGCGCGGCACCCGCACCGCGACCGCGACCGACGGCACGTACACCACGACGTACCGTGTCCGGCTCGACAACACCCGCCAGAACACGTACACGTTCGCCCTGAACGTGACCAGCCCGAGCACCGCGAGCGCTGCGACGACGGTCACCGACGACTGCACCGGGCCCTAGAAATCCCTTCGTGTTCGTCTAGGATTCCTGCGTGTCAAGCGACCGGCGAACCGAGACGGATAGGGTCCGCCGGTCGGACGTCGCCATCACCCGCTGCACATTCGCCGTCACCGGCTCGGCGTCCGCGGCGGCGGGGCCGTCCCGGTCGGACGGCGCGCTCCACGTCCAGACCAGCAGGGATCACCTGCAGCGCACGGTCGGCTTCTGGGTCGAGACGATCGAGCCGACCCGCTGCACCGGCTTGAAGGTGGGCGTATGAACGACGACGATGCCACGCGCGACGGACTGCCCCGCTTCATCTACGGCGAGTACACCGGCGAGTTCCGGCTGCCCGAGCGCCCCGAGCCGGACGAGGACGACGCCGCGCCCGGCCCGATGGACCGCAAGACGATGATCCTGCTCGCGGGCGGCGGGCTGGCGCTGGTGTTCATCATCGGCCTCGTCATCGCCGCGCTGAGCACCGGCGGCGCCGTCGACACCCCGGCCGCGGCCAACCAGGAGTCGCCGGTCGCGAGCTCGGCCACGGGCCAGCCGTCGCCGACCGCATCGCCGGAGCCGTCGCCGTCGTGGCCGATGGCGTCCGACCTCGGCGAGCCGGGCGACCCGGCGACGACGGGGAAGCCGACGAAGACCGCGAAGCCGGCGACCACCCAGCCGACGACGCCGAACACGCGGACGACCACGCCGAAGGGGCCGACGTTCACGATCAAGCCACCGCACCCGAGCTGGCCGCCCCGCTGAGGGAGCCGCAGCCCAGCGCCGAGACCGCCGAGACCACCATCGGCGTCGACCGCGGAAGATGAATGTTCGTGAATCCCACACGGTTGGTTACCCTCGATGTACCAACCGTGACGGGAGCGATCGACCATGCTCACCGGACGCAGCCTGCTCGTGCACTGCTCGGCCAACCAGGCCCTGCGCTGCGCCCCGATCGCACGGCGGCCGCACACCGGGCTGGTGATCTCGCCGTATCGTCATGACGAGGGCGGGCTGCTGGCCACCGCCGCCTACCTGCTGCGCCAGCGCCACTTCGACGGCCCGCTGCTGCTCGACGCCGCCCGGTACGCGGGCCAGAACCGCCTCCCGGCCAGCGCCCCGTTCAACCCGCGCTGGCTGCGCCGCCAGCGGGAGCTGGGGCTGCCGATGCTGACCGACTCCGGCTACGTCGACGCCGCCGACGAGGCCGGCCTGGTCAGCATCCTGCACCGCGCGACGGCCGTCCCGGGCGCGGTCGCGGTACTGCCGCTGCACCCGGCGTGGCTGCGCGACCGGCTGCACCTGACCGCGCTGACCAACCACGTCCGCGACGCCGGGGTGCCGATCGCGCTGGTGCTGGAGGCCAGGCACGACCCGTTCGGCCTGCCCGGCTGCGTGCCCGGCCTGCTGGAGGTGCTGGGCTGCGGCGTGCCGACCCTGCTGCTGCGCTCCGACCTCTCCGCGCTCGGCGCCCTGTGCCACGGCGCGGTCGCGGCCGCGGTCGGCACGATCGGCGCGCTGCGGCATCTCGCGCCCCGCGACGCCGCGGGTGGCCGGCCGCCGCCGGGGCCCCGCCCGCCGTCGACGATCTTCAAACCCACCATGTCGTACCGCCGGATCAGCGCGATCTCCCGCGGCAGACGGGGACATCCCGACCCCCGGCTGTGGGCCTGCGACTGCCCCGTCTGCGAGGGCCGGGACCTGGACTGGATGGCCGGCCTGGGCGAGCGCGAGCGCGAGGTGCCAGCCTTCGAGCACGCCGCCGCCGTGCTCTTCGGGCTGCGCGACGAGCTGCTCGGCCCCGGCGTCCCGCTGGGCCGGGCGGCGCTCAGCTGGGCGGCCCGCTGCGCCGACGCCGCGTACCGCGAACGCGAGCTGCGCTGGCCGGTCACCCCGATGCTGCGCCACTGGCGCGAGACGGCGCCCGCCCCGGCGGCGCTCCCGCTGGCGAGTTAATCGGCGGCCGGATCGCCGGCGTGCGGGTATTGTGACCCGTCCGCCCGCACCCGCCCGCAGGAGTTGCACATGTGGCCGACCCTGTTCGTGCTGGGGTTCCGCCGCTGGTCGGCCTACCGGACGGCGACGCTCGCCGGCGCCTTCACCAACTGCGTCTTCGGGCTGATCCGCTCCGCGGTGCTGGTCGCCGTCGTCGGCACCGCCGGCGGCGCCCTCGCCGGCTACGACCGGTCCACCGCCGCCACCTACGTGTGGCTGGGCCAGGCGCTCATCGGCCCGGTGCAGCTGTTCGGCTGGGGCGAGCTGGCGCAGCGCGTGCGCACCGGCGACATCGCGATCGACCTGGCCCGCCCGGCCGACCCGATGCTCGCCTACCTCGCCGCCGACCTCGGGCGGGCCACGTTCGCGCTGCTGCCGCGCGGCCTGCCGCCGCTGGTGGTCGGCGCGCTCGTCACCGGCCTCGCGCTGCCGCACGCTCTGGCGCCCTACGCACTGGGCCTGGCCAGCGTCGCGCTCGCCACCGCCCTGTCGTTCGCCTGCCGCTGGCTGGTGAACCTCAGCGCGTTCTGGCTGCTGGACCTGCGCGGGCCGATGACGCTGTACCTCGTGGTCAGCGGCGTCCTGTGTGGACTCATCGTGCCGGTGCACTGGTTCCCCGGCTGGCTGGCCGCGATCGCCGCCGCCACGCCGTTCCCGTCGATGGTGCAGGCGCCGACCGACGTCCTCATGGGACGGTCGGGCCCGCAGACCCTCGCGGTGCAGGCGCTCTGGCTCGCCGGGCTGCTCGCGGCCGGGCGGGCCGGGTTCGCGCTCGGCGCGCGGCGGCTGGTGATCCAGGGTGGTTGAGCCCTACCTCGTGCTGGCCCGAATGCACGTGCGCGCGCAGACGGCCTACCGCGGATCGTTCGCCATCGAGCTGTTCGCCAGCGTCGGGGCGACCGTCAGCGGCGTCTGCGAGCTGTACGTGGTGTTCGCGAACGTCCCGGCGCTGGGCGGGCTGACGCTGCGGGCCGCGCTGCTGGTCTTCGCGCTCGGCCACGTGTCGATGAGCCTCGCCGACCTGTTCTTCGGCCACCTCGACGCGCTGCCCGGCTACCTGCGCAGCGGGACGTTCGACGCCTTCCTGCTGCGCCCGCTGCCGGTGCTGCCCCAGCTGATGAGCGCTGAGCTGTCGCTGCGCCGTCTGGGCCGTACCGTTGCCGGATCCGTCCTTGCCACGGCGGTCCTGGCCGGGATCGGGATCCGCTGGACCCCGGCGGACGTGGGGCTGGTGACGCTGACCGTCCTGTGTGGAACGGCCATCTTCGCCGCGCTGTTCACGGCCGCGGCCGCCGTGCAGTTCTGGCTCGTCGACGGGGCCGAGGTCACCGCGTCGTTCGTCTACGGTGGACAGTACGCGTCGCAGTTCCCGGCGAGCGTCTATCCCGGGCCGTTGCGGACGCTGTTCACGTTTGTGGTCCCGGCCGCGTTCGTGGCCTACCTGCCGGTCCTCACCCTGCTGCGGCTCCCGCCGCCGCCCGGCCTGCCACCCTGGATCGGCTGGTGCACGCCCCTGGCCGCCGCCGGGGCGTGGGCGATCGCGCTGCTGGGCTGGCGGGCCGGCCTGCGCCACTACACCGGGACGGGCTCATGATCATCGAAGTTTCCCAGCTTCGGCGGTATTTCAAGAAGGTCGCCGCCGTCGACGGCCTGACGTTCGGCATCGAACGGGGCGCCGCGGTCGGCTACATCGGCGCGAACGGCGCCGGCAAGTCCACCACAATCAAGATGCTGACCGGCATCCTGCGCCCCACCTCCGGCACCGTGCGCACCTGCGGCCTGGAGCCGCTGCGGCAGCGCCGCCGGCTGGCCCGGCGCATCGGCGTCGTCTTCGGCCAGCGCAGCCAGCTGTGGTGGGACCTGCCGCTGCGCGACTCCTACCGGGCGCTCCGCGCGATCCACCGCATCGACCACCGCCCGCGCCTGGCCGAGCTCGCCGAGCGCCTCGACCTGGTGTCCTTTCTGGACACTCCGGTGCGCCAGCTGTCCCTGGGCCAGCGCATCCGCGGCGAGGTCGCCGCCGCGCTGCTGCACGCGCCGGAGCTGCTCATCCTCGACGAGCCGACGATCGGCCTGGACGTGCTGAGCAAGGAGCGGCTGCGCGCGTTCCTGGTCGAGCAGCGCGCCGCGTTCGGCACCAGCCTGCTGCTGGCCACGCACGACATGGGCGACGTGCGCCGGCTCACCGAGCGGATCCTGCTCGTGGACCACGGCCGGCTCGCGTACGACGGCACGCTCGACGGCCTCGCCCGGCACGCCGGCGCCGAGCGCATCCTCGTGCTCGACCTCGTCGAGCCGGCCGCCCCGCTCGACGCGGTCCCCGGCACCAGGCTCGTCGGCGTCGAGGCCGGCGGCCTGCGCCAGCGCCTGTCGTTCGCCCCCGGCACCACCACCGTCGCCGCGATCCTGGCCGCGGTCGCCGCGACCGCGCAGGTGCACGACCTCACCATCGAGGAGCCCGACATCGAGGCCGTCGTCCGCGAGCTGTATCAATCCCCCGGCGGGGCTTCCTCCGCCGGAGTTCCGGTACAGCGAGACGGAGGGCGGCCATGACGGTGCTGCACGTGTTCGACATGGACGGCACCCTGCTGCGGGGCAGCACCGCGAGCCTGCAGATCGCCGCGGCCCTCGGCGCCCTCGATCCGCTCGTCGCCCTGGAGCGCCGCTTCGCCCTCGGCGAGCTCGACACCCGCGGCTTCGCCCGCGAGCTCCGCTCGCTGTGGACCGGCCTCACGCCCGCCCACGTGACGGCCGCCTTCGCCGGCAGCCCGTGGCTGCACGGCATCCGCGAGGTCTGCGAAGACATCCGCGCCCGCGGCGAGCGCAGCGCGGTCGTCACGATGTCGCCGGACTTCTTCGCCCGCGGCCTGCTCGACCTGGGCTTCGACGAGGTGATCGCGTCGGCGTACCCGCCGCTGCCGTTCGCCGTCGACGTCGACCCCGCCGCCATCCTGACCCCCGCCGACAAGGTCACCGTCGTCGACGGGCTGCTCGGCCGCTTCGAGGCGACCCGCTGCGTGGCGTACGGCGACTCGGTGTCCGACGCCCCGCTGTTCCGGCACCTGTCCGCCACCGTCGCGGTCAACGCCGACACGCACCTGACCGGTCTGGCCTCCGCGTCGTACCGAGGGGACTCGTGCATCGCCGCCTACGAGATCGGCCGTGGCCTGCTAGCGTCGGCGCCGTGACGATGAACGGCACCGACGTGCTCACCTCCGTCTCGCTCGTACGCCACGCATTCGGCGACGTCCCCGACGACGGCTGGGACCGCCCGGCCGGCACTCTGTCGTGGTCATGCTGGGAGACGGTCGAGCACATGGCCGACGACCTGTTCGCCTACGCCGGCCAGATCGCCCCGTCCGACAGCCCGCAGGAGTCCTACCTCCCGTTCGTCTGGCGCGAGATGCGCGCGGGCGGCCCGTCGAGCACGGTCTTCGTCGAGCGCACCGCCGGCACCCTGGGCCTGCTGCGCGTCCTGGAGGCGTGCGCCGCCATGCTCGCCGGCGTGGTCGACGCGGCCCCGTCCACCCGCCGCGGCTGGCACCCGGAGGGCATCAGCGACCCGGAGGGCTTCGCCGCGATGGGCGTGGTCGAGGTCCTGGTCCACGCCTGGGACGTGGCCGACACGGTCGACCGCCCGTGGACTCCCCCGCCCCACCTCTGCCAGGCCGTCCTGGACCGCCTCTTCACAGACCTGCCACCGCACCCGGACCCGTGGGAGACCCTGCTGTGGGCCACGGGCCGCGGCGAACTCCCCGGCCACCCGGCCCGCACCTCATGGCGCTGGGACAGCCGCCCACCGGCCGAACGCACCTGACCGCGCCCACGAACATCCCGAACGAGGACCGCTGAACCGCAGGCCGCGGCTCAGGCACCGCCGACCTCGATCAGGTCCCACAGGGCGCGCGCCCACCAGCACTGGAACTCGCCGGTTTCGGCCTGCCGGGTCAACTCCTCGCGGGTTATGCCGATCTCGTCGAGCGCCCGCTGGATCGACGCGGTCAGTTCCTCCTTCGTCGGGCGCCAGATGCCGAGTTCGTCGAAGCCGTCCTCGTCCAGTTCCGGTCGTGGGGGTCGTTGGGTTGGGATGGTCGTGGTCATCGCGTCGTTCCTCCCGTGTACGCGAGCCGCCGGCGACCATGATGGCACATGTGGTCAATCGCCACAACCAAATAGGGCCATAATTGACCTAGAACAGGGAAGACGGGGTGATCGGGAGGCTTCTGACCCGGGTGCCCGTCGCGTGGTGGACGGCGTTCGCGACCGCGGCGGCCGCGCCGACGATGCCGAGTTCGCCGATGCCCTTCGAGCCCATCGGGTTGAGGTGCGGGTCCTCCTCCGGCACGAACTCCACGTCGATGCGCGGGACGTCGGCGTTCACCGCGACGTGGTACGACGCCAGGTCCGACGTCACGAAGTCGCCGCTGCGCGGGTCCAGGATGGTCTGCTCCATCAGCGCCATCGACGCACCCATCGTCATCGCGCCGAGGAGCTGGGAGCGGGCCGTGGTCGGGTTGATGATCCGGCCCGCCGCGAAGACGCCCAGCATGCGGTCGATGCGGACCTCGCCGGTGGACGGGTCGACGCGCAGCGCGCAGAACTGGGCGCCGAAGGCGTGCCGGGCGTACTCGTCGCGGGCGGCGATGTCGGCGGTTGTGTCGGCGCTGACCGCGACGCCCTCCGGCGGGACGCTGCCGTCGTGGTCGCGTTCGATGCGCTCGATCAGGAGGCGGCAGGCCTTGGTCACGGCCCAGCCCCACGAGGAGGTGCCCATCGAGCCGCCCGCGACCGCGGCCGGGCCGATCGCGCTGTCGCCGACGGTGATCTCGACGCGGGACGCGTCGCAGCCGAGGGCGTCGGCGGCGATCTGCCGCATGACCGTGCGCGCGCCGGTGCCGATGTCCGCGGCGTTGACCGCGACCTCGAAGTGCTCGTCGGCGGTGGCGCGCGCGGTCGCGGTCGACGGCCAGGTGATCGCCGGGAAGGAGGCGGACGCCACACCGGTACCGAGGAGCCAGCGTCCCTCGCGGCGGGCCGCGGGTCGCGGGTCGCGCCCGGCCCAGCCGAACAGGTCGGCGCCGTGCCGAAGGCACTCGACGAGGTGCCGGCTGCTGAACGGCAGGCCCTCGGCGTCGGTCGCGGTGTCGTTGCCGATGCGCAGCTGCACGGGATCCCAGTTGCCGGCGATGGCCAGCTCGTCGATGGCCGACTCGAGGGCGAACGAGCCCGGGCAGTCGCCGGGGGCTCGCATCCAAGTCGGCGGCGGCACGTCGAGGGCGACGACGCGGTGCGTGGTGACGTGGTCGGGCGGGTTGTAGAGGACGCGGCTGACGACGGCGCTCTGTTCGGTGAACTCCACGAGCCGCGACGTCTGCGAGATGGCATCGTGGGCGAGGGCGAGCAGGCGCCCGTTGCGGTCGGCGCCGAGCCTGACCCGCTGGATGGTCGGGGTGCGGTACCCCGCCAGGGCGAACAGCATCTGCCGGCTGAGCGCGAGCTTGACCGGCCGGCCCACGAAACGGGCGGCCATCGCGGCGAGGACCACGTTCACCCGCGGCTGGCCCTTCGAGCCGAAGCCCCCGCCCACATGCTCGTTCTGCACGCGCACGAGCTGCGGCGGGAGCTCGAAGAGGGCGGCGAGGGTGTCGCGTACCGTGGTCGAGGACTGCGTCGCGTCGAACACGACGAGCCTCCCGCGCTCCCAGAACGCCGTCGTGGCGTGCGGCTCCATCGGGTTGTGGTGCTCGATCGGCGTTCGGTACGTCGCGTCGACGCGCACCTCCGCGGCGGCGAACCCGGCGTCGAAGTCGCCCTTCTCCACCCGGCCGACGTAGCCGGCGTTGACGGTCGCCGGTTCGTAGAGACCCGGATGGTCGGCGCGCAGCACGGTGTCCGCCGGCTGGACCTCCGCCTGCACCACGACCGCCTCCGCACCCTCCCGCGCGCTCTCCAGGGTCGTCGCCACGACCAGCGCGACGACCTGCCCGTGGAAGGCGACGCCGGGCGACTGCAGCACGAGCAGCGTAGGGTCATTGGCGGGCTCGAGGCGCGGCGCGTTGCCGTGCCACAGCACCGCGAGGACCCCGTCGATCGCGAGCGCGGGAGCGGTGTCCACGCCTTTCACGCGCCCGCGGGCGAACGCCGCCTGCACCGGCCAGGCGTAGACGGCGCCGGGCAGGGGGCGGTCCACGGCATACAGCGCCTGCCCGGTGACCTTCTCGCGCGCCTCCAGCCGCGGCTGGGCGGTGCCGACGTTCGCGGCGGTGCGCAGCGTCGTCATGAGATCATCTCCCGCAGTACCTCGACGGTCAGGTTGCGCAGCAGCGGCACCTTGTAGCCGTTGTCGCGCAGCGGCCGGGCGCCGGCCAGCTCCTCGTCGGCGGCCCGCGCGAAACTGTCCGCTGTGGCCGGTGCGCCGCGCAGCGCGCGCTCCGCGGCCCAGGCGCGCCACGGCAGGTGGGCGACGGCGCCCCAGGCGATACGGGCGTCGTGCACGACGCCCTCGCGCACGTCCAGCGCGGCCGCGATCGAGCCGGCGGCGAAGGCGAAGGACGCGCGGTCGCGGACCTTGCGGTAGACCGACGTCGCGGCGATGGGCAGCTCCGGCAGGACGATCCCGGTGATCAGCGCGCCGTGGGGCAGGTTGGTGTCGCGGTCGGGCCGGTCGCCCGGGCGGCGGAAGAGGTCGTGCACGCTGATCGCGGCGGTGCCGTGCGGTCCGATGTACTGCACCGAGGCGTCCATCATGGACAGTGCCACGGCCATGTCCGACGGGTTGGTCGCGACGCAGTGCGGGGACGCGCCCAGGATCGCGAGGTCGCGGTGCTCGCCCTCGCGCGCGTCGCAGCCCGAGCCCGGGGCGCGCTTGTTGCACGCCTTGGTGACGTCCTGGAAGTACCGGCAGCGGGTGCGCTGCAGCAGGTTGCCGGCCACGGTCGCGCGGTTGCGCAGCTGCCCGGAAGCGCCGGCGAGCACCGCTTGCGACAGGGCCGGGTAGGCCGCGCGCACGGCCGGATGCGCGGCGAGGTCGCTGTTGGGCACCAGCGCGCCGACGTACAGGCCGCCGCCCGGCAGGGCCTCGATGTCGCGGTACGGCAGGTGACTGAGGTCCACCAGCACGTCGGGCGCGGTCACCCCGAGCTTCATGAGGTCGACGAGGTTGGTGCCCCCGGCCAGGTACACCGCGCCGGGCTTGACCATCGTCGCCAGCGCGCCCTCGGCGTCGCCCGGTCGTTCGTATGCGAATGGTCTCATGACGCCGACGCCGCCTCGTAGACGGCGGCGGTGATGTTCACGTACGCCCCGCAGCGGCAGATGTTGCCGCTCATCGCCTCCCGGACGTCGGCCAGGGAGGCGGTCTCCTCCGGCGTGAGCCCGGCCGCGGAGCAGATCTGGCCGGGCGTGCAGTAGCCGCACTGCAGCGCGTCGTGCTCGATGAACGCCTCCTGAATCGGGTGCAGGCCGTCCCCGGCGCTGAGCCCCTCCACGGTGGTCACCTCCGTGTCGTCGGTGGTGACCGCAAGGATGAGGCAGCTCACCACCCGGCGGCCGTCCAGCAGCACCGTGCAGGCGCCGCACTGGCCGTGGTCGCACCCCTTCTTCGTGCCGGGCAGGTCGAGCCGCTCGCGCAGCACGTCCAGCAGCGTCGCGCGGTTGTCCACGTGCAACTGATGCGCGTGCCCGTTGACGCGCAATGTCACGTCGCTCGAGGTTCGTGTCTCACGCACGGCGCGTGTGCTGCCCCGGCCCCGGCCGTTTAACCCGTCCGCTTGACATGAACCGCGCTTGAGGTCCGAGGGTGGTTTCATGCGTGCGATAGAGGTTGCCCGCTTCGGCGGGCCGGAGGTCCTGGTCCCGATCGACGCGCCCGACCCGTTCCCCGGGCCCGGGCAGGTCGTCGTCGACGTGGCGGTCGCCGACACCCTGTGGCTGGAGACCATGGTGCGGGCCGGGCGCGGCGGCGACGTGTTCCCGGTCGAGCTGCCGTACCGGCCGGGCGTCGGCGTCGCCGGTACGGTGTCCAATGTGGGCAGCGGCGTCGCTCCACAGTGGATCGGCAGGCGGGTGGCGGCCCGCACCGGCCACGCCGGCGGCGGCTACGCGACCCGCGCCCTCGCGGAGGCCGACGCGCTGGTGGTGATCCCCGACGGCGTCGAGGCGGCCGACGCCGCGGCCGTGCTGCACGACGGCGTGACGGCGCTGGCCCTGCTCGAGGTGGTGCCGGTGCACCCCGGCGACCGGGTGCTGGTGACCGCGGCCGGCGGCGGCATGGGCGCGATCCTGGTCCAGCTGGCCAGGGCGCAGGGCGCGACGGTGGTCGCCGCGGCACGGGGCGCGGCGAAGCTCGAGCGCCTGCGCCTGCTCGGCGCCGACCAGGTCGTCGACTACTCGACGCCGGACTGGACCGCCGCGGTCGAGCCGGTCGACGTGGCGCTCGACGGCGCCGGCGGCGACTACGGCCGCGCCGCGTTCGCGCTGGTCAAGGACGGCGGCCGGTTTTCCGGGCACGGCACGCCGGCGGGCGGCTTCGCCATCGCCGACCCCGAGGCGGCGCGGGCGCGCGGGATCACGGCCACCGGCATCGCGGCGGTGCAGTTGCGCCCCGCGAGCTTCCGCGCGTACCTCGGCCGCGCCCTCGCCGCCGTCGCCGAGAGGCGCTTCACGCCGCTGGTCGGGCAGGTGTACGGATTATCCCAGGCGGCCGAGGCGCACCGGGGCATCGAGCAGCGCACCGCGATCGGCAAGACCTTGCTGGCAGTGGGCTAACAGTCGCACGACACGGCCCGGCGCGGGGCGGTGAGCTCGTCGGCGGGCCGGCGCTGCGGGCCCGCCGGCGTGGCGAACTCCAGACCCTCGCGCACCCAGTACTCGTAGCCGCCGAGCATCTCGCGCACCCGGTAGCCGAGCTTGGCGAACTCCAGCGCCGCGCGGGTGGCGCCGTTGCAGCCCGGGCCCCAGCAGTACGTGACGACCTCGGAGCCGGCCGGGATCAGCTCAGCGGCGCGGACGGCGATGTCGGCCGTGGGCAGGTGCACGGCGCCCGGGATGTGCCCCTGCGCCCACGCCTGCGCGCCGCGCGAGTCGACGACGACGAGGCCCGCCGCGCCGTCGGTCATGGCCGCGTGCACGTCGCTGACGTCGGTCTCGAAGGCGAGGCGGGCGGTGAAGTGCTCGATGGCGTCGGTCATGCCCAGAAGCATGATCCCGCGGCGGTACCGCGGGACAGTGGCGAAAACGACGCCGTCCGCTAACATCTCGCCATGCGCGTCCACGTCGGTGGCCCCACCGTCTCGGTCCTGGCCTTCAGGGGGATGTCGCTGTTCGAGACCGGGATCGTCACCGAGGTCTTCGGGCTGCCGCGGCCGGAGTTCGACGTCCCGTGGTACGAGCTGCGCATCTGCGCCCCGACCTCGGCCCCGGTGCCGGTGGTCGGCGGCGCCACCCTGCACCCCGGCGGCGGCCTCGCCGAACTGGCCGCCGCGGACACGGTCATCGTGCCCGGCGTCGAGAGCGTCCACGCCGACCCCGCGCCCGCCGTCCTCGACGCGCTGCGGTCCGCGCACGAGCGGGGCGCGCGGATCCTCTCCATCTGCTCGGGCGCGTTCGCGCTCGCCGCCGCGGGCCTGCTCGACGGCCGCCACGCCACCACGCACTGGCGCTACGCCGGCGTGTTCCGCGCCCGGTTCCCGCACGTCGAGCTCGACCCCGACGTGCTGTACCTGGCCGACGGCGACGTGTGGACCAGCGCCGGCAGCGCCGCGGGCCTGGATCTGTGCCTGCATGTCGTGCGGACCGACCACGGCGCCGCGATCGCCAACGCCGTGGCCCGCCGCCTGGTCGTGCAGCCGCATCGCGACGGCGGCCAGGCCCAGTTCATCGAGGCGCCGATGCCCGCCGACGCGTCGGACGACCGCATCGCCGCGAGCCTGACGTGGGCGCTGGCGCACCTGTCCGAGCCGCTGACCCTGCCGGCCCTGGCGCGGCAGGCGCACATGTCGCCGCGCACGTACCTGCGCCACTTCACGCGCGCCACCGGCACCAGCCCGATCCGCTGGCTGCTGCGCCAGCGCGTGCAGGCCAGCCTCGCCCTGCTGGAGACGACCGACGCCCCGATCGAGCAGATCGCCGCCACGGTCGGCTTCGAGACGCCGGTGACGTACCGCCACCACTTCGCCAACGCCATGCGCACCTCGCCGTCGGCGTACCGGCAGGCCTTCCGCTCCCGGGTCTAGCCTGTTCGCGCACTGCGCCGCCGCGGCCGAGGCCGTCATCGCCGCGAAACGGTCTGGTTTCAGAATCCGATGGCTTCCCTGAGCAGCAGGACGGTGCCGCGCCCGGGGTGGAGTTCCGCATTGAGGACGAGAAGGCGGTTGATCGCACTGGGCTGCCCGTAGGCCACCTGGGCGCGGGCGCTTTCCAACGGGAGGGCATGGTCTTCGACGCGGCGTAGCGCGGTGCTCAGGTCGGGTACCACCTTCTGTGCCCCGACGATCCAGATCGCGCGGGCGGCGCCGCCGCCGTAGGCGGGCACCTGGCTTCCGCTCGCCGAGGCGACCACGAGGGAGCCGGTCTCGGTGAGCGCGGCGACGCTGCCCACGACGACGTCGGGGGTGGCGGCCAGCCGCCGGATCTCGTCGGCGCCGGTGGCACGGTCCATCGCCAGAAGGCGTGGCTTGAGGGCCTGGTACCGCCCGCTGGCATTGATGTCCTCATCAATGCCGGACAGGCGCAGGGTCTCGCTGGCCGCGGTGAACACGCTGGCGCCCTCGGGGATCAGATCTTTGACGCGGGTACGCGCCGCGGCGGCGTCGTCGAGGATCTCGGCGGTGAAACCGTTCGCCATCAGGGAAGTGGCCGCCCGCTCCAGGCGCTCCGCGGGCGCCGGGTCGGTGAACAGCGCTGCCGGAATCGGGGTGGTCATGATGCCTCCTGGGCTGGTCGTGGTGTGTTCCTCTCAGCAGTCCGACGACACAGTTCCCCGGAATGTGAGGCGACGCGCCCTCAGTCCTCCGCGGCGGGGGCGAAGGGTGCCAGCGCCTCGACCGGCGGGATCACGTAGTACGCGCCGGTCAGCGGCGCCGTGTAGCGGGTCAGCGCATCGCGGACGCCGTCGCCGACGCCCGCCATGCGGCGCAGCATCTCGGCCAGCGGGTGCTGGCTCGCGCAGAAGCCGACGAACATCGTGCCGTGGTCGCGCACCGTGCCGTAGGCGGTGTTGCGGCGGAAGATCTTCAGCTCCTCCCCGTTCTCCTCCACGACCGTGCGGGACACGTGCGACGTCGGCGGCTTGTGGTCCTCGTCGAGCTCGACGGAGTCCGCCTTGGTGCGGCCGATGACCAGCTCCTGCTCCGCGACGCTCAGCGCCTCGAAGGCGGCCGAGTCGTGCCGCCACTGCTGGACCAGCGCCACGCTGCAGCCCGCGCCTGGGCCGTCCGCGGCGGCGGCGACCGTCGGGGCGAGGCTGCGGGACGGGTTCTCGGTGCCGTCGATGAACCCGGTGAGGTCGCGGTCGTGGTGGTACACCCAGCCGGAAACCTCGCAGGCGCAGGTCGCGACGGGCTCGAGCAGGCCGAGCGCGGCGCGCGTGTAGTCGAACAACGCGGTGCGGTCCGCGCCCGACAGCCACAGCCACGCGTCGTGCTGCGTGGCGGGCATCGTGAACCCGTCCGGGCCGGCCACCGCCTCGCTGAAGTCCGCGGCGACGATCGGCTCCCACAGCGACGGCCGGATCCCGATCACCACGTTGATCGCGCCGGTCGCCGGCATCGGCTCGCCGACCGCGGTCAGTGCCGCGATCAGGGCCCGCAGCGGCACGCCCGGGCGCAGATCGAACTCCAGGTACGAATGCTCGGCCAGGGCAGCGGCGAAGATGCCCGGCTGCGGGGTGGGTGCCATGCGGCGATGGTATCCGCGTCAAGATTCACAGGACATTTGTCACCGCGGTGTTGCGACGGACGAATCTGTACCCACCGTCACCGCCTCCCTAACGTTGCGTGCATGAACGCCGTCGATCTCCAAAAACTGTCGTACGCCTATGGCAGCGTCCACGCCGTGGAAGACATCACGCTCAGCGTCGCCGCCGGGGAGGTCGTCGCGATCCTCGGGCCCAACGGGGCCGGCAAGTCGACGATGCTGCTCATGCTGCTCGGGCTGCTGCCGCCGCGCACCGGCAGCGTGCGGCTGTTCGGCGGCAGCCCACAGGCGGCCGCGGCGGCGGGCCGGATCGGCGCCATGCCGCAGGCGGGCGGGCTCCTGCCGCGGTCGACGGTCGGTGATCTGCTGACGTTTCTCCATCGGGTGTACGCGCACCCGATGCCCGTCGCCGAGGCGCTGGACCTCGCCGACCTGACCGCGCTGGCGGGGCGGACGGTGGAGAAGCTCTCCGGCGGCCAGGCCCAGCGGCTGCGCTTCGCGATGGCCGTCATCGGCCGGCCCGACCTGCTGGTGCTCGACGAGCCCACGGCCGCGCTCGACGTCGAGTCCCGGCACGCGTTCTGGGCCGCGATGCGCGCCTACGCGGGGCAGGGCCGCACGGTGCTGTTCTCCACGCACTACCTGGAGGAGGCCGACGCCAACGCCGATCGCATCGTGGTGCTCGACCGGGGCCGGGTGCTCGCCGACGGCACGGCCGCCGAGGTCAAGCGGCGGGTCGAGGTCCGCACCGTGAGCGTCACAAACCTGGAACAGGATTATTCGGTACTGCCCGGTGTGGTCGCGTTCGTCGTCAAGGACGGCCGGGCGGTTCTGACCAGCACCGACTCCGACGCCACCGTCCTGGCGCTCGCCGAGGCGGGCCTGCTGCGCGACCTCGAGGTCGCCGGCGCCGGCCTCGAGGAGGCCTATCTCGCACTGACCCGGTTGGAGGCCTGACCGTGCTGCCCTACATCCGCCTGGAGCTGCGCCGGCTCGCGCGCATGCCCGGCCTGCTGATCTTCGTAGTGCTCATGCCGCTGCTGAGCTACCTGCTGTTCACCAACCTCAACACGATCACCGGCCAGGACAAGAGCACCGCCGCGACGTACACGATGGTGTCCATGGCCGGCTATGGCGCGATCGGCGCGCTGCTCAACTACGCGTCGGGCCTCGTCGTCGACCGCTCCATCGGCTGGCTGCGCCAGCTGCGGCTGACCCCGCTGCCGCCGGTCAAGGTGGTGCTGGGCAAGGGCCTGGCCGCGATGGCGGCCGCCCTGCTGCCGGTGTTCGCGCTGTGCGGGGCGGCGGTGCTGGTCAACGGCGTGCAGCTGCGAGCCGGTCAGTGGCTGGCGATCCTGCCGCTGCTGTGGCTCGGCTCGCTGCCCTTCGCCCTGCTCGGCCTGGCGATGGGCTACCTCGCCACGAGCCAGACGGTGCAGCCGCTCAATTTCCTGGTGTACCTCGGGCTGTCCATCGTCGGCGGCCTCTGGCTGCCGCTGGACGTGCTGCCCGGCTGGGTCGCCGCGGTCGGGCGGCTGTTGCCGACCCACGCCTACGCGGACATGTCGTGGCGGGTCGCGTTCGGCGGCGCCCCGACCGTCCGCGACGTGGTGACGCTGGCCGTGTGGCTGGCGGTGTTCGCCGCCCTGGCGGTGCTCGGGTTCCGCCGGTCCGTGCGCAGCGTCGCGGCGCTGTGAAAGGGTGGACGCCGTGAAGCGCACGCGGTGGCGCCCGTCGATCGGGGGGATGCTCTGGGTCGCGGTCTGGACGTTCCCGCTGCTCGAGCCGCTGAGCAACGCCACATCCGCGCTCGCCGTCGCCGGCCTGGTCGCGTTCGAGCTCCTCTACGTCTACACCGCCACACTCGGCTTCGACGGCGGGGGCACGCCCCGGATGCGCTCAGTGCTGTTCGTGATGGTCGCGGCGCTGGGCCTGGCGCTGCCGATCGCCTCCGGGGAGCACTCGCTCATCCTGCTGCTGTACGTCTCGTGCTGCGGCATGGCCGTATACGCGGGGGCCGAGCGCCCGGTCACCGCCGTGCTCGTGTTCCTCGGCGTGCTCGCCGCGCAGGTCGCCATCGGCCTGGCGATCGGCGCGCAGGGGTGGACGCTCGGCTCCACCGTCGTCGGCACGATCCTGTCGTCGCTGCTCGTCGGTGCGATACGGCGAATGGGCCGGCTCATCCACGAGCTGCGGCACACCCGCGAGGCCCTCGCCGAGGCCGCGGTCGCCGAGGAGCGGCTGCGGTTCTCCCGCGACCTGCACGACCTGCTCGGCCACACGCTGTCGGTCATCGTCGTCAAGGCCGAGATCGTGCGCCGCCTCGCCGAGCGCGACCCGGCCGCGGCCGCCGCGCAGGCCGCCGACATCGAGCAGGTGGGCCGGCGCGCGCTCGTGGAGATCCGCGAGGCGGTCACCGGATACCGGGAGATCGGACTGACCGCCGAGCTCACCCGCGCAAAGGGCGCCCTGTCCGCGGCCGGCATCGCCGCCGACGTGCTGCGCACCGCCGACCCGCTGCCGGACTCCGCCGACCGCCTGCTGGCCTGGGTGGTACGCGAGGCCACCACCAACGTGGTCCGCCACAGCGGCGCCCGGCACTGCGAGATCGCCGTCACCATCGACGACGGCGCCGCGAGCCTGCGGGTCACCGACGACGGCGACTTCGCCGCCACCGCCGCGCCCCCGCCACCGGGCAACGGCCTGCGCGGCCTGACCGAACGGCTCGACGCCGCCGGCGGCACCCTGGAGACCGGTCCCCGCCCCGGCGGCGGCTTCGCCCTCACCGCAAGGCTCCCCCTATGACCGCCCACCGCACTCCCCCACCACCGCGCAACGCCCCGCCCCGCCCAACCAAACGCCCCAACGCCGCACACAGCACCCCGGAAACCGGCCCCCGCCCCGGCGGCGGCTTCCCCCTCACCGCAAGGCTCCCTCTATGACCCTGCACCGCATGACCCCGCACCGCACGCCCCCACCGCCACGCGACTGGACGGCGCCCGCACGCTCCCGCACTGCCAGGCCCGCCATCGCGTCCCCGGCTCCCTGCTCCGCCGCTCCGATCGCCGCCGCGGCGCCAGCCACCTTCGCCCAGGCCGAGAACCAGGCACGGCGGACCACCCCGACGGTCTCCTTCGTCGGAGCCGGGGACCGGGCGCGCCCGACCATCCCGACGGCCACCACGGCGCCGGCCACCTCCGTCCGGGCCGGGGACCGGGTGCGGCAATCGGTCTTGCCGGCCCACGTGGTGCGGGCGGCGGGCGCGGACGGGACGGGGGTGGCGGCGTGACGATCCGGGTGCTGCTGGCCGAGGACCAGGGCATGATGCGCAGCGCGCTGGCGCTGCTGCTCGACCTCGAGCCCGACCTCGAGGTGGTGGCGCAGGTGCCCACCGGCGACGCCGTCGTGCCGACCGCGCTGCGGGTGCGGCCCGACGTGGCGCTGCTGGACATCGAGATGCCCGGCGGCGACGGGATCACCGCGACGGCCGAGCTACGGCGGCGGCTCCCCGGCTGCCGGGTGCTGATCCTGACGACGTTCGGGCGGCCCGGCTACCTGCGCCGCGCGATGGAGGCGGGCGCGAGCGGCTTCCTGGTCAAGGACGGCCCGGTGGAGTCCCTGGCCGCGGCCGTGCGGCGGGTGCTCGCCGGCGAGCGCGTCGTCGACCCGGCGCTGGCCGCCGCCGCCCTCGCCGCCGGCCCCGACCCCCTCACCGAGCGCGAGCGCGACGTGCTCCGCGAGGCCGCCGACGGCTCGACGGTCGCCGACATCGCCGCGCGCCTGCACCTGTCGGAGAGCACCGTGCGCAACTACCTGTCGGCCGCGATCACCAAGACCGGCACCCGCAACCGCATCGAGGCCGTCGGCGTGGCCCAGTCCAACGGCTGGCTCTGACCAAACAGCGCCGGCGGCGGTCCCGGGCCACGCGGCCTCGGGTCGAGATCGCGCAGCGGGGCGCGCGGGCAAAGTTGAGTCTGGGTGACTCAGGTCACGTGCATTGACGGAAGAGGGTGGGTGGTCCGTCCGTTGTAGGACTTGAGCGACACGGGCTCAACCTTGGAGGGACTCACCATCATGTTGCTGCGCACCGCACCGTTCCGGAACTTTGACGCGTTCGACCAGTTCTTCGGTGGGCCGGCCGTCCGCGCCGCCGCGCCGCTGGACGCCTACCGCGACGGCGACACGTTCTACGTCGAGATCGACCTGCCCGGCGTGGACCCGGCGACGATCGACGCCACCGTCGACCGCAACGTGCTCACCGTGCGCGCCGAGCGCACCCACACCCAGCGCGAGGGCGTCCGCCGCGTCATCACCGAGCGCGCCACCGGCACCGTCACCCGCCGCCTGGTCCTCGGCGACACCCTGGACACCGACCGCCTCGAGGCCAGCTACGACGCCGGCGTGCTCACCCTGAGCATCCCGGTCGCCGAGAAGGCCCGCCCGCGCAAGATCGAGATCAGCACCTCGCAGCGCGAGCTGGCGAACGCCTGATCAACGCCTGATCTCAGCCGGCCGGACCGGCCGCTTACCGGGGGCACGCCGCCCAAAACGGCCGAGCTCCGGGCAAGCCGACCGGACCGGCCGAACGAGCTTCCGCCGATCGAGGCGCCGGGCCCGAGTGCGTCGACCCGCCATCGGGATGCCCCGACCGGGTCGGCCGGATCGATCGGAGCGGGGGCGCCGGCGTTCCGAGCGCCTGACGAGGTGCGATCCGCGTCCGCGAACGAGCCGCGATCCGGGCACGGGTCGCGGCTCGTCGCGTTTCCGTACGCATTCCTCATCGATCGTCGTCGCCACAGCCGGTTATTCTCGCCGCGCCCGCGGTGATCATCCGGCGTAATTGGCTCCCTGGCGAAATGCCTTGCAAGGCGGGCCTGGAGTCCGGACCGGGCGCGATGCTAACGACGCCGCGCGGTGCGCAAAGGCGAGCAAAGCCGCCCCGGCCGGCGGCCAAAGCGGAGCCGCGCGGACCCGCCGCCAATGGGGTCGGGTGCGACGGACGGGCAAAGCAGACCGGATCGATGGGCAATACGAACCCGCCGCCGGCGGCAAACCGAGCGACCCGGGTGGGCCGGAAGGCAAAGCGTGCAATGCCCGCCGCGAAGTGCAAATCCGGGCCGCATAGCGGCAGCAGATCGGACGTATGGCCTCAGGAATGAGGCCGAACATGCACGTGAAAAAACGAGCGGGCCGGGCGCGTGAATCGCGCACCCAACCCGCCCGAATACCGTTCACACCACCCCGGCGGCGGCCCGAGCGCCACCGCGAGGGGCGGCACGCAAGCCGCCCTGCCGGCGCCGGGAACGCCCGGCACCTCGACGGGTGTCGTGCTGACGACGCCGCGACGGCGGCCTCACCGAGCCGTGGAGGCGGCCCGGAAGGCGCCGTCGAGGCCGCACGAGGCTCCGCCCGGACGGCCGCGAAGCATCGGTCAGCGACCGGCCTCCGCGTGGTACCGGTCGACGATCTCCTGCTTGATGCGGCCCCGATCGGACACCTCGATGCCCTTGGCCTGCGCCCATTCGCGGATCGCGCGGTTCTGGTCACGATCGCCGCGGGTCACGGCGCGGCCGCGGGCCTCGCGTCCCCGCGAGGTCGCAACCACACCACCCCGGCCGATCTTCGTCGCGGCGGCGACGAAGGGGGCCACCGCGTCGCGCAGCTTCGCTGCGTTGGCCGCGGACAGGTCGATCTCGTACTGCACGCCGTCGAGCGCGAACACGATGCTCTCGGCGGCAGGCTTGCCGTCGATGTCATCGATCAGCTCGTGGATGACGCGTTTTGCCATGAGTGGCCTTTCCTCGGTGGTACCCAGGTGTACAGAACCGATGTGTACGGAACCGATCCGGACCTCGGCACTGAGCGCACCGGCCGTATCATTCGGGCACAAACAAGATGCTTGACGACATGCTACGCCGGGACTCGCAGAGATTACCTCCACGGTAGCCCTTTCGCGCGCCCGCCACGTAAATCAGCATGTCACGAAACGCATACAACACGAAACGCACACGATCGGTAAAGGCAACGCGGCGATATTGGGGGAACGATCAGGCCGCGGAGAGCCACCCGGGCAGGATGGGGGGAACTCACCCGCACGATCCAGAAGATCGCAGATGTGGAGTCAGGCGAGCATCCGCAGCGACAGCAGCAACGCCCCACCGACCACCAGGAGCAGGCCGCCGACGGATACGATCCGTACCAGCCACGAACCCTCCCGCACGAGTCGGGTCCAGCGCAGCAACTGCTCGCGCGTGAAGTGCAGCAGCCGCCTTGCCCAGTGGAATTCCATCGCGAGCAGGGCCAGGCCACCAAGGATGACCACCCAGCCGGGGCCGGGCAGCGGCAGCAGCACCACACCGACGGCGATGATCAGGGCGCCCACCACGGCGACCGCGATCTTCACGATCAGCCGGCCCAGCGGGGTGGCGTAGGCGCGCGCACGCAGCCGCAGCATCGCGGCCCGCGCGCGAGCGACCCGTTCCCGCCAGGGGCTCGTCGCCGCAGTTCGCGGCCTGGACTCGGACTCGGGCACGGACTCAGGATCGGGCTCGGCCGCGGCGCCGGGGAGACGAACGGCGCCATTGTCACGAGAACCGCTGACACCGTCACGAGGACCGTCGCCACCGTCATGAGAACCGTCGACAGCGTCGGGACGACCGTCGGCACGGCCGGGACGACCATCGGCAGCGTCACCGGCCTCGGAGGCCGCCGGACCATCTCCCGAAAGGTCGGCGGAACGCCCCGAATACGCCGTGGAAACGGACGAATGGTCCAGGTCAGGTTCAAATGGGGCGAGATCGGTCGAACCAGTTGGGTCGACGACCGGTACCGCGCCATCATGGGGTGCGGCAGCGACACGCCGGAAGTCACTCGCGCGTGCGGCCGGGCGTCCGGAATCAGGCGTAACGCCCGACCCGTCCGCCTCACTACCGCGCAATTCTCGTTCCACTCACTCGATAACCCGTCACTCCCATGGACCACTGGACGTTACCGGAATGAATTGGCGTACGGCCCACACGTCACGCCGAGGACCCCGACCGCGCCCAGAAAACTGGACATCAGACGCACGATGTTCGGTTGACGGCAAATCGGGCCCAGAAACACTACAGAGTGAGATCGTAGAATCACTACGCGTAACACTGGGAATCGCCTCAACATAGGAGAGGCGGGGCACGGCATGCTCCGCAGCGGTGCCGGGGGGAGTACGACATGAGCGCTATCCGACCATCGACCGTCGAGGTCGAGACATCCCTACGACTCGTCGCGCCCGACGCGACCGCACTGCCGGTGCGAGCCAGCCTGCGCTACGACCCGAACGACCCATACGCGGTGCACGTCCTCTTCCACGCCGAGTCGGCGGGGGGCGAGCCGGTGAGCTGGTCGTTCGCTCGTGAGCTGCTGTTCACCGGGCTGGACGAGCCGGCGGGCATCGGCGACGTGCGGGTCTGGCCGTGGAACGGGCCGCGCGGCGACTTCGTCGCCCTGGCGCTGTCGTCGCCGGACGGCAACGCGCTGTTCGAGGTGCCACGCAGCGTGTTGGTGCGATTCCTGCGCCGCACGTACAGCGTAGTGCCACGCGGGCACGAGACGGACCACCTCGACGTCGACAACGCCGTGAACCGGCTGCTGGCCGGTCGCTGAGCCTCCGCAGCGCGATCTCGCCGGCACTACCGCGGCACGACCGGCCACGCCGGCGAGCGAGCGCGAAGCGTCACCACCGCCGCCGGGAGCCGGCACGAGGAGGCAGCTCCCGCGGCGAGCACGCGCACCACGGGCGGTGCACCCCGCGGCACCACCCACCGGCGAGCAGGCGCGAAGCGGCACCACCGCACCGAAGCGCGGCACCGGCAAGGTGCGCATCACCAGGACGGGCGACACCGGGCGCCACGCCGGCCCACTTCCCAAGCAGTCCGCCAGCTGCGGGGACCGAGGGCCGGGCGTGGCGCCCGACGCCGTTTCCGGGCGCGTGCCACGTGCACATGGTTCGACCCTCATCACGAGGCCTGTGATCTCTTGCATGCCGGGATCGCGGGACACTCCCCCGGAGGCGCGCTACTGTTCATGGAGTCGGTGTGCTGTGTGTCCCCGGGCCTCACCACACTGCCTTCACGGAATACCGTTCGGCTGGAGCCGTGTCGCGCCTATCGCCGCGAGGCGACCTGGCACACCGACCCAAAACTTCCCACGGCGAACCGGCTACCGCAGCACCGCGTCCCGCGGCTACATCTGGGTGCCGAAGTCCTGGGTCCAGATCGGGGTCTTGCCCTGGTAGGCCAGGCCCACGCCGAGGTCCTTGAGCTTGCAGTTGAGGATGTTGGCGCGGTGCCCGGAGCTGTTCATCCACGCGTTCATGACGTCCTCGGGCGTGCGCTGCCCCTTGGCGATGTTCTCGGCCGCGTTCGACCAGCGGTATCCCTCGTTGGTGATCCGGGTCGCGAACGAGACCCCTTCCGGGGTGTCGTGCGAGAAGTAGTTGCGCGCCGCCATGTCGGCCGAGTGCTTGTACGCCGCGGCCCGCAGCTTCGCGTTGTAGGCGAGGGGCTGGCAGCCGGCCTTCGCCCGCTCGGAGTTCACGATCGTGAGGACCTGCGCCTCGTACGCCGCGTTGCCGCCCTGGGCCGCGGCCGAGGTCTTGGGCTTCGCCGGCGGCGTGGTCTGCTTCGTCGGCGCTGCGCTGGTGGCACGGGTCGTCGGCGTCGGGGCCGGCGAGGCGGTCGCCTTCTCGACGGGGTCGTCGGACCCGGCGGCCGACGGGTCGCCGCTCGCGCCGCCGAACAGGTCGCCGGGCTCGGCCGAGGCGGCGCCGGCCACGTTGGACTGCGGCGCGTGGCTGGAGGTGCGCGACATCACCAGGGAGCCGGCGAAGGCGACGGCGCCGACCACGATCAGGGCGATGGTGCCGATCACGGCGGCCACGAGCATGCGCGAACCGTGCCGGTGTCGCGGCGTGTGCGGCTCGACGCCGCCGTCGAAGGCGCCGCCCGGAAAGCCACCGTCCTGGAAACCGCCGCCCGCGTACCCGGCGTATGGGTCGTAACGGTCCGGGTCGCCCTCACCGAACGCTGACACCAGGGGCCTCCATGATCACGCAGCGACGCAGCCGCAACAGACACTAGAAGGCCGCAGACACGAAAAACGATCGCGGAAGGCGATTTAACGGCGGTCTAAGCCAAACTTATGCCGGCACTGGGGCCGGCAGCAGCGCGCTCACGACCAGGCGGAGCACGGCCGTGGCGGCGGGCACGTCCAGGTGCAACTGGTCGCGCCACATCGACCAACCGGCAAACGTCGCGGCGACCATGAGCGCGTCGAGCACCTCGCCGCGGCCCGGGCCGGCGGCGGCCAGCTCCGGGGCGAAGAGCGTCTCGATCTCTTCGCGGACGATCTGGAGGTACCACGCCCGGTTCTTGCGCAGCTGCGCGGAGAACGGCTCGCGGATGCGGGCGGCGCGGGCGGCCGGGGCGATGAGCTCCAGCAGGCGCGCACGCTGGGCGCAGTACCGCTCGATGCGCTCCGGCAGGGGCAGCTCCGTCGGGATCGGGCGCCACTCCGCGCGCTGCCGCTGCATCAGCCGCTCGCCGGCCGCCGCGAACAGGCCCTCCATGTCCTTGAAGTTGGTCCACAACGCGCGCAGGGACACCCCGGCGCGCTCGGCGATCCGCTCGGCGGTGGGGCGCAGCTCGCCCTCCTCCAGCAGTGCCAAGTGGGCGTCCGTTATGGCCTGCCGGGTCCGCTCCGCCCGTAAGGTCCGTCCGTCCACCCGCTGACGCACCCCAGCATCGTTCATGACCTGAGAGCCTACGTGCCGGACCGTCGGCCGACCCTTTACGGTGAGGTACGTGGCATTGCGCACCGTGCACGACATCGATATCGAGCTGCCGGTCTTCGACCCGGGTGAGCTCGAGCCGGTCAGCGCGCCCTGGGGCGGCAACCTCAACGAGGCCCACGTGCAGACCGGCCGCGCCATCCGCACGACCCTCATCGACGCCCGCCTGCGCCGGTCCCACCTGGAGAACCTCGACCTCAACGGGGTCGTGTGGGAGGACGTGGCGATCAGCGGGTGCCGGTTCGAGAAGGTCGACTTCACCGCCGCGCGGCTCACCGGGCTTTCCCTCGAACGGGTGCATTTCGTCAACTGCAAGCTGACGTGGGCCAATCTCGCCGAGACGCGCCTGTCGGACGTGCTGTTCGAGGGCTGCCGGCTCGACGGCGCCTCCCTCGACGACGTCAGCACCGCCGGCCCGACCGGCTTCGTGGGCTGCGTGCTGGTCAACACCAACCTGCGCGACTGCGTGCTGCCCTACGCGGCGATGCAGGGCTGCCGGCTGCGGCAGATGTCGTTCGAGAGCTGCGACCTGCGCGGCGCCGACCTGCGCGGCAACCAGCTGTCCGAGGTCAGCGGGATGAGCAGCCTGCGTGGCGTGACGATCGAGCCGGCCCAGCTGCCCGGGCTCACCGACGCGGTGATGCGGGACCTCGGCGTGATCGTGCGCGGCCCGAAGGGTTGACCCGCCAGCGCGGGCGGCCGTGCGGGAAGGTGCGCGTCGGCGGGTCGTCGACGCAGGCGGCCACCGACTGCGCGGCCGTGCCCAGCAGGTCGCGCGGGTCGGCGTCCAGGGCGCCCTCGACCGAGGCGAACGTGGCGATCCCGCTCATCCCGGCGGCGACGTGCAGCCACGAGCGGATCGCCGGCGAAGGTGCGGCCAGGCGCAGCTCGCCGCCGCGGTCGCGGGCCATGCCGGCGACGTTGACCAGCAGCGCCGCTCCGGTCGTGTCGCACACGGTCACCTGCGACACGTCGAGCACCAGCCGGGGCTCGTCGGCGACGAGGAGCCCGGCGAGCACCGGCTCGATCGTCGCGACCGTCCCGTCCACCAGCAGCCCGTGCAGGGCCAGCACGACCGCACTCATCGTTGCTGACGGTACCGATCTCGACCGCCGCGCGTCAGCGGCCGGGCGGCCGACCCCCCGTGGGGCCGTTCAGCCTGCGGGAGGTCGACGGACGCCGATGATGACGCCGGTGCCGTGCTCGAGCTCGACGCAGACCAGCCCCGGGTCGTCGAACAGGGTCCTGCGCACCCGGTCCTGCAGGACCTTGAAGGCGTCGGGCCAGTCGTCGACCGCCCGCATGTCATCGACGACGATCGTCCCGCGCGGGTTGAGCCGGGCCAGGGTGTGCTCGAGCCCCTCGGACTTGCCGGCCTTCGCGTCGGCGAAGATGAGGTCGAAGCCGCCCTCCGCCGCGGCCAGGAACTCCAGGCCGTCGCCCACCCGCAGCTCCACGAACGCGGGCCACTCGCCCTGCGCGGCGACCGCCGAGGTGGCCGGGTCGAGCTCGACCGAGACGACGCTGACGTCGGTGCGCGGCAGCAGGCCACTGGCCAGCCAGGCGGTGCCGACGCCGGCGCCGGTGCCGAGCTCCAGCACCCGGGCGCCGGGCGGCAGGGCGGCCGCGAGCGTGGCGAGGAGCCGCCCGACGGGTGGCTCGCAGGACAGTTCGAACCCGTTGGCCGCGGCCCGGGCGTAGGCGGAATCGACGAGGTTCACGGCAGCGACCCTACCGAAGATCGTCGCGCTCCCCGTGCAAAGCTGTGCCCCGTGAAGTCACTGCCTCTGCGGGTGCTCACCCCCGCCGCCGTCGCCCTGCTGGCCCTCGGCGCCTGCGCAAGCCCCGAGCCCGCGCCGAAGTCGCCCGGCAAGGACGCGCCGGAGCAGACCGCCAGCAGCTCGTTCGAGGTGAAGGACGACGTGAGCGTCGTCGAGGTGGACAGCGAGGGCGGCTCGATCACGATCAAGGTGGGCGCCGGTCCCACGATCAAGGTGACGGAGACCCAGCGGTACAAGACCGACAAGCCGGAGCGCAAGCAGACCCTCGATGGCGGCGAGCTCATCCTCGCCTCGACCGGCTGCGCGAAGAGCGACTGCTCGATCTCGTACGAGATCGAGATGCCCTCGACGCTCAGCGTGCGGCTGGACAGCTCCGGCGGGCAGATCGCGATGACCGGCCTCACCGGCCTCATCGACGTGCAGTCCGACGGCGGCGCGCTGTCCGGCGAGGGCCTGGCCCCGCCGGAGCTCAACGCGCGCACCGGCGGCGGCCCGGTCGACCTGAAGATCACCCAGGCGCCGGACCGCATCGACATCGACAGCGGCGGCGGCAACGTCAACCTGCGGCTGACCTCGGACGGGTACGCGCTGGACGCCCAGCTCGACGGCGGCAAGCAAAGCGGCACGGTCAAGAACGACGCCGGCTCGGTGCACAAGCTGAAGGTGGCCACCGGGGGCGGCAGCCTGTCCTTCGTCTAGTCGGTGAGGGCGCTGTAGATCAGCTGGCGCAGCTGGGGGCGCAGCGGATATGTGCTGGACGGCACGAGCTGGGTGTAGAAGCCGACGGTGAGCCGTTCGACGGGGTCCACCCAGAAGGCCGTGCTCGCCGCGCCGCCCCAGTAGAACGTGCCCGGGGAGCTCCACACCCGGGCCGGCACCGGGTCCCGGACCACGGCGAAGCCCAGGCCGAAGCCGATGCCCTCGAACGTGGTCTCGGCGAAACCGCCGGTCTGCAGCGTGTCCAGGTCGGCGCCGCCGGGCAGGTGGTTGCGGGTCATGAAGCCGACCGTGCGCGGGCCGAGCAGGCCCTCACCCCGGTTGAGCAGCATGTTCATGAACCGCTGGTAGTCGGCGGCGGTCGAGATCAGGCCGCCGCCGCCGGACGGGGCCTTCGGCTCCTCGTACGCCAGGCCGCCCATCGGGTCGAAGCGCACCCGGCGGCCGTCTGGGCCCGGGACGTACAGTGCGGCCATCCGCGGCTCGCCCGGCTCCACCGACCAGGTGGTGTCGCCCATGCCGAGCGGCTCAAGGATCCGCGTGCGCACGAACTCGGGCAGGGACACCCCGGAGATCACCTCGACGAGCCGGCCGAGCACGTCGGTGCTCACCCCGTAGCCCCAGGCGGTGCCGGGCTGGAACAGCAGCGGCAGGGCGGCGTAGTCGCGGCACGTCTCGGCCAGGTCGGCGCCCGGCTTGCTGTACACGTCGTAGCCGGCCTTGCGGTACAGGGCGTCGACGACGGAGGTGTTCAGGAAGCCGTACGTCAGGCCGGAGGTGTGGGTGAGCAGGTGCCACACCCGGATCGGCTCGGCCGCCGGGACGGTGAACGGCTGGCTCGCCGAGCCCTTCTCGTAGACGCGCATGTCGCGGAACTCGGGCAGCCAGCGGTCGATCGGGTCGGTGAGCTCGAAGCGCCCCTCCTCCCACAGCATCATCGCCGCGACCGAGGTGATCGGCTTGGTCATCGAGTACAGCCGCCAGAGGGTGTCCGGCTCGACCGGCAGCCCGGCCTCGGCGTCGCGGTGGCCGTAGACGCTGCTGTGCACCACCCGGCCGTCGCGCGCGACGGTGAGCTGCCAGCCGGCCAGGCGGCCGTCGTCGACGTACCGGGCGAAGTGGGCGTCCAGGCGGGCCAGCCGCCGCGCGTCGAATCCGGCCTGCTCTGGCGCCACTTCGCGGTCGATACTCACACTGGGGACTGTAGATCTTCTCGTGCGGCCTAGGAAAGGGCGAGCTGGTCGGCTGCCGCCACGACCCGGTCCACGAACCCGTAGGCGACCGCCTCGGGCGCGGTGAACCAGCGGTCCCGGTCGGAGTCCTCCTCGATCTGTGCGGAGGTCTGCCCGGTGTGCTCGGCAATGAGCCGCTGGATCGTCTTCTTCGTGTACACCATCTGCTCGGCCTGGATGGCGATGTCCGCGGCGGTACCGCCGATGCCGCCCGACGGCTGGTGCATCATCACCCGCGAGTGAGGCAGGGCGTAGCGCTTGCCGGGCGTGCCGGCGCTGAGCAGGAACTGCCCCATCGAGGCGGCCATGCCCATGACGACGGTCGAAATGTCGTTGCGGACGAACTTCATCGTGTCGTAGATCGCCAGCCCGGCGTGCACGGCCCCGCCGGGTGAGTTGATCCAGAAGCTGATGTCCTTGTCGGGGTCCTCGGCGGCGAGCAGGATGAGCTGCCCGCAGATGCGGTTGGCGCTCTTGTCGTCGACCTCGGTGCCGAGGACGATGATGCGCTTGCTGAGCAGCCGGTCGAACACGGCGCTGTCGAACGGGATGTCAAGGTCGGCCATGTCTCGACGGTATGGCCGGCTGCCCCGCTCGGGACCCCCCGTTCGCCGTGAGCGTGTTCGCTCTCAGCTTGGCCCTCAGTTCGGCCGGAGCACCCGGCGCAGGGCATCGAGGACCGCCGGGTCCTCGATCGTCGACGGGACCGGCTCGTCGCGGCCGTCGGCGATGCCCCGCATGGTGCGGCGCAGGATCTTGCCGGAGCGGGTCTTCGGCAGCGCGGCCACGACCTCGACGTCGCGCAGGCTCGCCACCGCCCCGATCCGATCACGGACCAGCTGGACCAGCTCGGCCGCCACCGCGTCGGGCGCGGTGTCGACGCCGGCCCTGAGCACCACGAAGCCGCGCGGCACCTGGCCCTTGAGCTGGTCCTCGACGCCGATGACGGCGCACTCGGCGACCGCCGGGTGGCCGGCCAGCACCTCCTCCATCGCGCCCGTGGACAGCCGGTGGCCCGCGACGTTGATGACGTCGTCGGTGCGGCCCATGACGAAGAGGTACCCGTCCTCGTCGAACCGGCCGCCGTCGCCGGTCAGGTAGTTGCCGGGGAAGGCGCTGAGGTACGACCCGACGAACCGCTCGTCGTCGCCCCACAGCGTCGGCAGGCAGCCCGGCGGCAGCGGCAGCCGGATGACGATCGACCCGTCGGTGCCGGCCGGCGCGTCCGACCCGTCCGGCAGGACCACGCGCACGTCGAAGCCGGGCACGGGTACCGACGGCGAACCCGGCTTGGTCGGCATCGCCTCCAGGCCGCGGGGGCTCGCCGCGACCGGCCACCCGGTCTCGGTCTGCCACCAGTTGTCGACGACCGGCACGCCGAGGCGCTCGCCGGCCCACTCGTACGTTTGCGGGTCGAGGCGCTCGCCGGCCATGAACAGCGCGCGCAGCGACTTCGTGCGGGCGCGGTCGATGCGCGCGCCGTCCGGGTCCTCCTTGCGGATCGCCCGGATCGCGGTCGGCGCGGCGAACAGCACGTTGACGCCGTGGTCCTCCACCACCCGCCAGAATGCGCCGGCGTCCGGGGTGCCGACCGGCTTGCCCTCGTACAGCACGGTCGTCACGCCGGCCAGCAGCGGCGCGTACACGATGTAGGAGTGCCCGACGACCCAGCCGACGTCGGACGCGGCCCAGAACACGTCGCCGGCGGCGCAGTCGAAGATGTTCGCCATCGACCAGGTCAGCGCCACGGCGTGGCCGCCGTTGTCGCGCACGATCCCCTTCGGGCGCCCGGTGGTGCCGGAGGTGTAGAGGACGTACAGCGGGTCGGTCGCCGCCACCGGCACGCACTCGGCCGCCATGGCGCCCGCCACCGCGTCCGCCCAGGTCACGTCGCAGTCACGCAGCTCGCCCGGTGCCTGCTCGCGCTGCAGGATCACGCAGCGCTCGGGCCGGTGCGCCGCCTCGTCGAGCGCGGCGTCCAGCAGCGGCTTGTACCGCACGATCCGGCTCGCCTCAATCCCGCACGAGGTGGCCACGATGACCTTCGGGCGCGCGTCGTCGATGCGGGCGGCGAGCTCCTTCGGCCCGAAGCCACCGAACACCACCGAGTGCACCGCGCCGAGCCGCGCGCACGCGAGCATGGCGACGACGGCCTCGGGAACCATCGCCATGTAGATGACGACCCGGTCGCCCCGGCCCACGCCGAGCCGGCGCAGGGCGCCCGCGAAGATCGCGACCTCGTCGCGCAGTTCCCGGAAGGTGTACCGCCGGACGGTTCCCGTCACCGGGCTGTCGTACACCAGCGCGGTGGCGTCCCCGCGCCCGGCGTCCACGTGCCGGTCGAGGGCGTTGTAGCAGGTGTTGAGCTCGGCGTCGGGGAACCACCGGAAGAACGGCGGCCGGTCGGCGTCGAGGATCCGAATCGGCATCCGCGCCCAGTCCACGCCCGCGGCGGCGTCGCGCCAGAACCACTCGGTGTCGGTGAGGCTGCGCTGGTACGTGTCGTGGTAGGCGCCCATGCCCGGATCCTGCTCCGCCCCGCCCGCGTTTGGGTAGGTCACTTTTCCCGAGGATTTCCTGGCTGTTTCCTCTTGCGTCGCCGAGAGCCTTGCTGGATCCGGACAAGTCATGACACTTCCAGCGTCACGACTTGTCCGGATTTATCATGACATTCCCGGGTGTTCGGGCCGGGCTGGTCAGAACGCGGCGTTCAGGCTGGGGCGTTCGCGCTGGCCAGGCCGGCCGGGGCGTGGGCGATCGCGCGCTGGATCGCGGCCACGAGCGCCAGCGCCGCCTCCTCTGTCAGCTCGACCGCGACCCGCGCCGACGGGCCCTCGGCCGGGTTCGCGAAGTCAATGTTCACGGTGTGGCCGAACGGCGCGCGCTGCGGGTGGTCGACGTACACCGCGGCCCGCGTCAGGTCGAACCAGCCCGCCGCGCCCTTGCCGGCGCCCTCGATGTCGACGGTCTCCGTCTCGTACGTGCACATGTCAGGCCCCCAGGTGCTGGTCGAAGAACGCGAAGATGCGCCGCCAGCCGTCGACGGCGGCCTGCGGGCGGTACGAAGGGCGGTCGACCGCGAAGAACGCGTGGCCGGCGCCCTCGTAGCTGTGGTGCTCGAAGCTCTTGCCGTGCTCGGCCATCAGCTCGGCGAGGCGGGCGACCTCCTCCGGCGCGGGATACTTGTCGTCGTCGCCGAAGAGGCCCAGCACCGGGCAGCGCACGTCCTGCAGGCGGTCCTTGATCGGCTGCGCCTTCAGCCCCACGCCGGCCGGCGGCGCCTCCAGCGCGAACGCGCCGTAGCAGTCGACGGCGGCATCCAGGTCGACCGCCGTGGAGACCAGCAGCGCCTGGCGCCCGCCCGAGCAGTGCCCGATCACGCCGACCTTGCCGTTGGCGTTGTCCAGCGCGCGCAGCGCCGCGGCCGCGGTCGCCACGTCGCGGATGATCTGCTCGTCGGGGATGCCGCCCTGGCCACGCACGAAGGCGGAGGCGTCGTCGGGCGCGGCGTTCGGCGCCTCGCGCCAGAACAGGTTGGGGCAGATCGCCGAGTACCCGTTCGCGGCGAACTTGCGCACCATCTCCTTGGTAGCCTCGTCGAATCCGGGCAGGTGGTGGATCACCACAACGCCGGGCACCGCCCCGGCGTCGAGCGGCCGGGCCTGGTACGCCTGGATCTGCTCCTCCCCGATGAACACGGTCTCGGCACGGATCGCGTCTGACATCGTCTTCTCTCCGTCGTTCTCGCGGCAGTTTTACTTAGCCGAGCGAACAATATCCCCGACCGCTCAAAAGGGTTCACGCGACGCTCATCACGCCCGCACGGCCGAAACGTCCCCAGGAAGGCCGGCCATCGCGATTCGTGGAGAGCCCGACCACGAGAACGCCACGGGTTCACACGGCCGCCGGGCAACGCGGCCACTCGCCACAGCAAGGCGCGGCCCATCCGGTCAGCGTGCACTTTCACCCACTGGCCGGCGCCGGTTTACGCCCATTTCGCCCGCCCGCCCGTCAGCCCGGCCACCCGGCAGCGCGGCCGCGTTGGCACCACGGCCGCGCCCGGCAGCGCTACCGTGCGGATGGCGCGGCCAGCCGACGCCGCAACCCACCCCGACCGCACGGTCGCGCGCGACAGCGGCCGCGTTGGCACCACGGCCGCGCCCGACAGCGCCGCCGTGCGGGTGACGCGGCCAGCCGGCGCCGCAACCGCCCCCGCCGCACGGCTAACCGGCGCCTGACCGCCCCGGCACCACGGCCGCACCCGGCAGCGGTCGCTCGGCCGAGCGACCGCCCCGGCGGCGCGGTCGCGCCGGCGGCCCGCGGTTCGCGCGGGCCCCCGGGAAGGCGGGCGCCGCGCGAAGGTGTCAGTGGCGGCCGGGCTCCGAGCGGCGCAGGGCCAGCCGGGCCAGGCCGATGAGCAGGACGATCTGGACGAGCAGGATGAATACCGAGCGCCACCAGGCGCCCGTCGTGTGCTCCCACAGGGAGTCCTTGAACGGGATCATGGACTGCAGGTCGACCGTCGACGCGCCGGCGGCCAGGCCCCAGCGGGTCGGGAAGAGCCAGGAGATCTGCTCCAGGACATTCTGGCCGTCGAGCTCGAACAGGCCGCCGGAGAGCACGAGCTGGGCCATCACCACGACGACGAGCACCGGGGTGGTCTGCTCGGTGGTCTTCACCAGGGCGCTGACCAGCAGGCCGAACGCCATCGACGCCAGCGCGACCAGGGCGACCGGAATGGTGATCTCGAAGAGCCAGTGCTTGGGGAAGATCAACGGGTCCTGCGGCGGCTTCTTGCCCAGCAGCGCCAGCCAGGTGAACAGCGCCGTCTGCACGATGATGATCAGGGAGAAGACCAAGACCTTGGAGGCGAGGTACGCCCCGGCGGAGAGACCGACGGCGCGCTCACGCTTGTAGATCGTCGACTCGTTGACGATCTCGCGGATGGCGGCGGCCGTGCCCAGGAACGCGGCGCCGACGGCGAGCACGACGAGCAGCCGCTGGGCCTCCAGGCTGAACCGCGTCAGGCCCGGTGCCAGCCCGTTGTCCCCCGGCACGGTGCGGGTGAGCAGCGCCAGGGCGAGCGGCAGCCCGAGCATGAAGACGCTGAAACCGCGGTCGGCGGCGGTCACCCAGAGCATGCGCAGGCAGAGCGTGAGGAACTGCCGGACCGGCGCCGCGGGGTGCAGCGCCCGGCTGCGCAGCGACGCCCCGCCGAGCCTGACCCGGGCCCGGCCGACCGCCACGTCGGGCCGCTCGCCTGCGGCCCCGCCGCCCGGGGTGGCGCCGCGGGCACCGGCGGCGGGATGGTCCGCGGTCGCCGGGGCGGGGCGGGGCGGGGGCTGCTGCTCGGCCGTCGGCGACTCGGGCGGCGCGGTCGGCCGCGCGGGCATCTTCTCCGTGACCGGCGACTCGCCGGGGACGGCAGCCGGCCGCGCGGGGATCTTCTGCGTGGCCGTCGACTCGCCGGGGACGGCGGCCGCGACGGCCGCGGAAGGCCGCGCAGGCACCTTCTCCGTGGCCGGCGACTCGTCGGCGACGGCGGCCGCGGAAGGCGCGACCGTGGGAGTGGCGGCGGTGGGGGCGGCAAGGGCAGCAGGCGCGGTTGTGCGCCGGGCCGGGACCGAGGTGCGAACCCGCTCGACCGCCTTCGGCTTCGGCGGCGGCGCCTTCGCGATCTGGTCGGTGACGTAGCGCGCGTAGAGGTCGGAGCTGCGGTATCTGCTCACCCAGTGCTCGGCGTTGTTGGTGACCTCGCGGAACACCTCCGCGTAGTCCTCGGCGCCGAAGAAGTCCAGCAGCTCGCCGGGCGGCCCGAAATATCCCATCCGGCCGCCGACGGTGAGCACCAGGACGCGGTCGGCCAGGTCGAGGTGCATGACGTTGTGGGTGACGACGGCGACCGTGCGGCCCCGATCGGCCAGCTCGCGCAGCTCCTCCATGACCTCCTTGTCCAGCGCCGGGTCGAGGCCGGAGGTGGGCTCGTCGAGGAAGAGCAGCGAGGGCTCGGTGAGCAGCTCCAAGGCGACGGAGACGCGCTTGCGCTGGCCGCCGGAGAGGCTGTCGATGCGCTGCTTCGCCCGCTCGGTGAGGTTGAGGGTCTTGAGCACCTCGGCGACCCGGGCGCTGCGCTCCTTGCGCGGCACGTCGTCGGCGAAGCGCAGGGCGGCGGCGAAGCGCAGCGCGCGGCGCACGGTGAGCTGGCGGTGCAGCACGTCGTCCTGCGGGACCATGCCGATGCGGTAACGCAGCTCCGCGTAGTCGGCGTAGAGGTCGCGGCCGTCGTAGCGCACCGTGCCCTGGCTGGCGGGGCGCAGCCCGGCGACCGCCTTGACCAGGGTGGACTTGCCGCAGCCGGAGGGGCCGATGACGGCGAGCACGCTGCCCTCGGCCAGGGCGAAGCTGACGTCGTCGAGCAGGACCGCGTTCTTGATCCGCACCGTGAGGTCGTCGGCGATGAGCGAGGACGGGCCCGCGTCCTCGAACTCGTGCAGCCGGGCACCGTCGAAGATGAACTCGTGCCGGCCGATCGAGATCAGGTCGCCGGGGCTCACGTCCTGGCGGGTGATCTGCCGGCCGTTGTGGAACGTGCCGTTTCGGCTGCCTAGGTCGACGACCTCGAAGCCGGTCGGGGTGCGGCGCAGCTCGGCGTGGTTGCGCGAGCTGCGCAGGTCGCTCAGGACGATGTCGTTGCCGGCGCCGCGGCCGATGCGGATGCTGCCGGCGCCGAACTCGTGCTGCGTCGCCTCGCGCAGCTGTGGCGGCGAGGGCTGGACCGGCACCGACTCGGTGATCGTGACCACCTTGAACCGCACCGGCGGGCCGTCGGCCGAGCCGAGGTGGACCTCGCCGCCGTCGGTGGCGGCGATGAACGCGGCCTTCTCCCCCGCCACGAAGGTGCCGTTGCGGCTTGCGAGATCGCGCAGGAACCAGCCGTCGTCGTTCCAGATCACCTCGGCGTGCCGCCGGGAGATCAGGTCGCCCTCGACCACGAGGTCGTTGGCGGCGTCGCGGCCGATGGTCACGGTGTCGTCCGGCCGGACGACGGCCTTCTGGTCCCCGCTGGTCACCTCGAGCACGGTGAGCTCTCGGGTCTCCGTCTGCTGATCGATGCTCGCCACGGCGCTCATCATGCCGTGGGGGTACGACAAGAAACAGCGGGGGTGGGTGTATCAGGAAGCCGACGGCGCTCCTCATATGTGTCGAGACCGACGACGACACGGCGAGGAGGAGCCCATGGCCGCGGACGCCCGTTCCGACGAATGGCGCTCCCGGCGCGCCCGGCGGCTGGGGGGCCTGTCCTGGGTGCGCCGCGAGGACCGGACGGACGGCACGCCGGTGCGCTTCGTCGCCGACGAGCTGCTGGTGCTCGACGACCACTTCGCCACCGCGCGGCAGGCGTTCGCGGAGCAGGGCTTCTCCGGTCGGGACATCGTGGAGGAGGGGGATGTCCCGGACGGATACCGGCGGGTGCGGCTGGCCGGCCTGGACGTCGCGCGGGCCGCTCGGCGCGTGCGCGTACAGGCGGAGGCGGCCGGCGACATTCGGGTGGCCGCCGGGCCCAACCACGTCTTCGTGTCGACGGCGTTCGAGCACACCGGGCCGTACGGGCCGCCGCGCCCGGCGCCGCCCGGGGCGCTCACCGCGCAGGACGGCACCGACGGGGTAGGGGTGCTGGTGCTGGACGCCGGCGTGTGGTTGAACAGCCCGTTGCCGAAGGACCGGTACGTCACGGAGGACTACGAGTCCGACGCGGACGTCGGCGACGACGGGATCAGGGACGGCGACGCGGGACATGCGAACTTCGTCGCCGGGGTCATGCTGGGCCGGTCGCGGCGGGTACAGCCGAGGTTGATGCGGATCGTCGACACGTTCGGGGTCTGCCGGGAGAGCGACCTGGTCGCGGCGCTCCGGCAGGCGGGCGACGATCCGATCATCAACCTCTCGCTGGGGGGATACACGCTCGACGACCGGCCGCCGGTCCTGCTGACGGCGGCTCTGGCGGGCCTGCTGACCAGCGGCGACCGGGTGGTCGTGGCGGCGGCCGGCAACGACGGCCAGCACGACCGGCCCTTCTGGCCGGCCGCGTACGCCGGGACGAGCGCGCCGTGGCGGCGGCGCGTGGTCGCGGTCGCCGCCCACGACGGCCGGCGCGTCTGTGAGTGGAGCAACACCGGGACGTGGGTCACGCTCGTGGCCCCGGGCGCGGACGTGGTCAGCACGTTCGTGCACCACGAGAGCTTTCCGGACGGCTGGGCGAGATGGAGCGGGACGTCGTTCGCCGCGCCGTTCGTCGCCGCGGCGATCGCCGAAGCGCTGCCGGCGGCCGGGTCCGCCCGGCTCGCCGCGGAGGCCGTCATCGCCGGGGCCGGCCTCCGGTTCGGCCGCTATGCCGGTGTGGCGTGACGGCCATGCATCACACCAGGGGGAGGGGGGTGACGGGGTGTGGCGCGCTGGTCGCCGCGCCCCGTCGCCCGGGGGCCGCGATGCTACCCTTCGGAGCCATGGCCGACCCCGAAAGTACCGGTGAGCACGCAAATGCCGCACTTCTGCGGGCGGCCGCGGCCGGCGACCAGCAGGCGTGGGAGTCCATTGTGGACAGGTACGCCAACCTTGTCTGGTCGGTGGCGCGCAGCTTCCAGCTCGGCCAGTCCGACGCCGCCGACGTGAGCCAGGCGACCTGGCTTCGCCTGGTCGAACACGTCGACGACGTTCGCGACGCCGACAAGCTCGGCTCGTGGCTCGCCACCACCGCCCGGCGCGAGGCGATCGCCCTGCTGCGCAAGGGCGGCCGCGACGTCCCCGCGGGCTCGGCCGGCGACTTCGTCGGCCACCTCGGGGTCCAGATCGGCCTCGACCAGGTCGAGGACGAGCCCGACGCGGGCCTGCTGCGCGACGAGCGCGACGCCGTGCTCTGGCAGGAGTTCCGCGCGCTGTCCGGCCAGTGCCAGCAGCTGCTGAGGGTGCTCATCGCCGATCCGCCGCCGAGCTACGCCGAGGTTTCGGCCGCGCTCGACGTGCCGATCGGCAGTATCGGTCCGACTCGCAAGCGCTGCCTGGGCACGCTGCGCCGACGATTGGCGGCTTCGATATGACCCACTGCTGCTGGGCAGGGCCGACCCGATGATCGGGGAGGAAGAGGTGCTGAGCTCATTGCGTGAGATCGCCGGCCGGCACGACCCGGTGCCACCCGCCGTCCTGGCCGCCGCGCGGGCGAGTCTCGCGTGGCGCAACCCTGACGCGGCCCTCGCCGAGTTGGTCCGCGACTCCCTCGACCGGCTGATCGCCGTCCGCGGTGGCACGCCGCGGGTGCTGACGTTCCTCGGCGGCGCGCTGACCATCGACGTGCAGGTGACCTCGCACGCGGGCGCCGTCGACGTGGTCGGCGAGCTCGCGCCGGTCGTCGCGGCGCGGGTGGTGGTCGAGTCGCCGGGCGGGTCGCACGAGACGTCGGCCGACGCCGAGGGGCGCTTCCGGGTCGAGGGCATCGCGGCGGGGCCGGTGCGGCTGCGCTGCGAACCCGAGGTCGAGGGGGCATTCGTGCCGGTCCGCACAGAATGGGTGCAATTGTAGAGATCGCCGCAAAGCTCCTGGTCGGAAGCGGTACCGTGCGAGAAAGGTGCCGCGACGTTGCGAGGAGCCGGCCGAGAGCGGCATCATCTTCGACTCGCCGATCGAGGAGGGGCTGTTCTCGCGGGTCACCAGCTTCTCCGACCCGGACGGCAACACCTTCGTGCTCCACCAGCTCTACCAGCCCCGCCCACGCCCGGTAAGCTTCGCGCCGGCGAGGTCGTAGCGCAGAGGTCGTCGCGCCGGCGCAGCAGGCTGGAGGACGTCGGTTCGATTCCGACCGGCCTCGTCGCTGGGCTCACCCTGCTCGCACGCCCTTCGGGCGGGCTCGCCTGGGGCTCCTCGGATTCCCCGCGCTCGCTTCGCTCGCTCCCCGGTGGGGGCTTCGCCACCCACACCCCCGCGTCGGTGGTTGCGGCCCGGTCCGCGTCAACACGCTCGCGGTCGCTCGGGCTCAGCGTGCTCGTGCGGGGCGTGCCGCTAAGCTGCCGTCTCGGCGGGCCGTAGCGCAGAGGTCGTCGCGCCCGGACTCATAATTCGGGAGGACGCCGGTTCGATTCCGGCCGGGCCGCCCCTCTTTCGCCGGCTGGTTACCATACTGCGGTGCCGCTGGACCCCGCCGACGTCGAGGCGTGCCTTCGCGTGCTCGCCGCCGTCGGCGACGCCGACCCCGCGGACGAGCGGGCGCGCGCGGTGCGGGAGGCCGTCGACCAGGCGTACAAATCCCGGAAGAAACGGCAGCGAAGCGCCCGGCGCGCGGCGGCCGGCGAGCACGACCGCCGGCTGCTGACCGCGCCTTCCCCCGATGATCCCGATCTGGTACGGCCGAGACGCTGCTACGTCTGCAAGTCCCCGTATCGCACGGTTCCCCAGGACTACCCGCAGATGTGCGCGGAGTGCGCGGCCGGCAACGGCGCCCGGCGTACCGCCCGCTGCGACCTCACGGGGCGCCGCGCGCTGGTCACCGGCGGCCGGATCAAGATCGGCTTCGAGACGGCGCTGAAGCTGCTGCGCGACGGCGCCGAGGTCGTCGTCACCACCCGGTTCCCGCGCGACGCGGCGCGCCGCTTCGGGCTCGTCCCCGACGCCGGGCAGTGGCTGCCCCGCCTGCACATCCACGGCGTGGACTTCCTCGACCTGCCCGGCGTCGTCGGCCTCGTCGACGCCGTCGCGAAACGCTGGGACCACCTCGACATCCTGGTCAACAACGCCGCGCAGACGATCCAGCGTCCGCCGTCGTACTACCGCGAGCTCGCCGCCGCCGAGGGCCGCCCGGCCCTGCCGTCGTCCGCGGCCGAGCTGTTCTTCCCGGCCGGCGCCCTCGACGAGACCGGCGAGCCGCTCGACCTGCGCCCCGTCAACAGCTGGATGCTCAAGCTGCACGAGGTGACCCCGCGCGAGTGGATGGAGGTGCAGGTCATCAACGCCTTCGTACCGTTCCTGCTGATCGCGCGCCTGCGGCCGCTGCTGCGCGCCTCGCCGTTCCCGGACCGGTACGTGGTGAACGTCTCGGCGATGGAGGGCAGCTTCAGCCGCGAGAACAAGACCGCCAACCACCCGCACACCAACATGGCCAAGGCCGGGCTGAACATGCTCACGCGGACCATCGCGGGCGAGTATGCGGCCGAGGGCATCCACGTGACCAGCGTCGACACCGGCTGGGTCACCGACGAGCGGCCGCAGCCTGCGCGGGAGGCGTTGCACGGCAAGGGTTTCCGGGTGCCGCTGGACGTCGTCGACGGCGCCGCGCGGGTCTACGACCCGATCGTGCGCGGCGTGCACGGCGACCGGGTGCACGGCGTGTTCCTCAAGGATTACCGGGTGGTGCAGTGGTAGAGATCGCGTGTCCGGTGCTGGCGGCTCCTGCGGTACCGCAGGCGGATCTGACGCTCCTCGAGCCGCTCCTGTCGCGGCTGGCCGACCCCGCCGACGTCGGCGGCACCGAGCGGTTCCCGCTGGGCACGCTCCAGCCCGACGGGCGGCTGGACCTGTGCAAGCAGGGGCTCGGCGCCGACGGCGTGACCCGGGTGCTGGACCGCGTGGTCGGCTCACCACACGCGGTACACCTGCTGCTCGGAACCAACGGCCTCGGCGCGCCCGGCGCGGCGGCCCTGGCGGCGTCGCTGGCCCCCGGCCACGGCGTCCAGACGCTGTACCTCGGCTGCAACGCGATCGACGCCGGCGGCGCGGAGCCGCTGTTCGAGCGCCTCGCCGGCGACTCGACGGTGACCGCGCTGTGGCTCAAGCGCAACCCCCTCGGCGACGCCGGGATCGCGTCGCTGGCGGCGATGCTGCGCAGCAACTCGTCGATCTCGACCCTCGACCTCGTCAACACCGGGCTGACCGAGGCGGGCCTGGCGCAGCTGGTCGACGCGCTCGCGGCCCGGTCGCGGCCGGTGACCCGCGTCTTCCTCGGCGGCAACGGCCTCGGACCGTCCGCCGCGCCCCTGCTCGGCCGGCTGCTGTCGGAGTGCGGGGTGACGGGCCTCTTCCTCGCCGCGAACCGGCTCGGCGACGACGGCGCCGCCCGGCTGCTGTCGGAGCTTTCATCCGGCAGTACCACACTGGGCCTGGGCGGCAACGGCCTGACCGACGCCGGGCCGGTCGCCGCGCGCCTGCCGCTGCTGGACAGCCTGGACCTCAGCCGGCCGCAGTCGCTGCGCGTGCTCGGCGCCGTCGACAACACGATCGGCGACCCCGGCGCGGCGGTGCTCGCCGAGGCGCTGCCCGGCAGCCCGCTGCGCCGCCTCGATCTGCGGCACACCGGCGTGCGCGGCCGCGGCGCCAAGCTCCTGCTCGCCGCCGTCCAGAGCGGCCGCACCGCGCTGCGCCGGCTCGCGCTCGGCCCCGACGTACCGCGCCGCGTCAAGCGCGCGATCGCCGAGCTGCTGCCCGGCGGCGAGCCCCCGCTGGCGAGCGAGATCGTAAGCGTGTACCGGTGAGCGGCACCCTCGTCCCCCGCGCCGAGCTCGGCGCCTGGTGCCGCATCCGCCGCTACGCCGTGCCGCGCCCGATGATCGAGGCGGCCACCGCCGCCCGCCTGGCCGGCGACTGGCGCGCCGCCTGCGCCGCCGCCGGGATCGCGGTGGCCGCGGGCAAGCGCGAGCTCGCGCCGTTCGCCGACGAGCTGCGCCAGCTCGTACCCGACCTGCTGCGCTGGCACATGCCCCGCTCCCCCGGGCGCGGCGAGACGACCATCGACCCCCGGACGCTGATCACGCTGGCCCGGCGCGGACCCGCGGCCCTCGCCGTCGCGACCCCGCGCGTGGGTTTCGGCACGCAGCGGCTGGCCCTGCACGTCGTCACGGACGTCGACGAGGAGCGCTACCACATCGAGGTTGATTGGACGGACTCGCGGCATCTCTGGCACGCTTGGCACGCGGGCGAATTGGTCGCGCGCACGTGCGGCCCCAACGCCCTCACCGTCCTCGCCCGGCAGGACGCCGGCCGCCCCACCGAGGCATGGGCGGCGGCCGGCGTCGAGGTGCCCGAGCCGCCGAGCGGCCGCAAGGGCGAGTGGCGGACCGCGAGGCTCCGCCGGGACTTCGCCGCACTCGACGCCGACCCGTCGTGCCTGCTGGCCGCCGCGCGGGCGACCGGCCTCCCGACGGTATCGATCGCCGTCTCGGCCTATCACGACCTGCGCCTGCACGACCTCGACACCGACCGCCCGCGCGCCGAGTGGGTGGAATCGAGCAACTGGCGGCGCCCCGACACGCCGGACCGGGTCCGGATCGAGCCACTGCGACGGCCGGTCGACCTGCACCTGGTACGCCTCGGGCTCCTCTCCCCCGCCGACCTGCACCCACTGATCGGCCCCCTGCTGGCCCCGTTCGCCGGCGGCTCGTTGCCACCCGGCGCCGCGCGGCCGTTTGACGGCGGCCCGCAGCCGACCGGCGGCGCCGCGGAGTTGGTCATTCCCGACATTTCCGAAATATCGAATTCAGGGCGCTCGCGTGACGGCGTCGTGCGGGTGCGATGCGGCGGCGAGTGGCACGAGGTCGGCTGGGACGGCGGGCAGCTGCGCATCCCGCACGGCGAGGACGAGCGCCGCCGCGAGGAGACCCTGCGCGCGCTCGGCGGCGACCTGCAGGGATGCTTCGCCGCGGCGCACGGCTGGCGGGACCGCTCGGTACGGCTGCCCCGCCGGCTCGAACAGCAGCGGCGCGACCTGCTGCTTCGCGCCCAGCACGGCGACCTCGACGGAGTGGTCGCGCTGCTCGACGCGGGCGTCGACCCGCACGCGCGGGACCCACACGGGCGGACCCTGCTGCACCTGCTGCCGTGCCTCGACCACCTCGGCGAGCCGGCCATCGCGCTGCTCGGACGGCTGCTCGCGGCGGGGCTGGACGTGGACGACCGCGACAACCGCGGCCGGACGCCGCTGCACGCCGCGGTGCACGGGGACGGCTCGCCCGCCCTGGTACGCGCGCTGCTCGACGCCGGGGCCCGCGCCGACGGTGAGGACTTCGTCGGGGACAGCATCGCCGACGCGTTCGAGCGGCACCGGCAGGACGACCTCCCCTTCCTCGCCGAACTGCTGCTGTAAACACCCCCGCTCACCTGGAAGTCCTTTGTGGAGAGCCGGTTTTGTCGTACCCCCTCGCTACTCTCGGCGGCATGACGGAGGCATCGACCTTGCTGGCGGCGGCGGACGAACTGCTGGCGGCGACGCGCGCGACCCGGGTGGAGCGGCGGGACAACGTCCAACTGGAGGCCCTGGCGCTGGCGGTGTCGGCCAACCTGCCGGTGCTGCTGTGGGGCGAGCCCGGCATCGGCAAGTCGGCCGCGCTGCAGCAGCTCGCCGACCGGCTCGAGGTGCCGATGGAGACCGTCATCGCGAGCATCCACGAGCCGTCGGACTTCGCCGGCCTGCCGGTCGTCGGCGACGACCCGGCGACCCAGGGCGTGCCGATGGCCCCGCCGGACTGGGCGGTCCGGCTCACCCGCCGCGGCGTCGGCCTGGTCTTCTTCGACGAGCTGTCCTCCGCGCCGCCGGCCGTGCAGGCCGCGCTGCTGCGCGTGGTGCTCGAGCGGCGGGTCGGCAGCCTGGAGCTCCCGCCCGGGATCCGGGTGGTCGCCGCGGCCAACCCGCCCGCCAGTGCTGCCGACGGCTGGCACCTGAGCCCGCCTTTGGCCAACCGGTTCGTGCACCTGCACTGGACGCACGACCCCGCAGTCGTCGCCCGCGGCCTGGCCGGCACCTGGCCGACCGCCGACATCCCGCGCATCGACCCGCGCCGGGCCGGCTCCGCGCTGGCCCGCGCCCGCGGCACGCTGTCGGGCTTCCTCACCGCCCGCCCCGGCCTCACCCACCACCTGCCGGCCGACGCCGAGGCCCGCGGCGGCGCCTGGCCGTCCCCGCGCACCTGGGAGATGGCCCTGCGCCTGCTCACCTTCGCCCTGGCCAGCGACGCCTCGCGGGAGGCCCTGTCGACCGCGCTCATCGGCGCCATCGGCGACGGCGCCGGCCTCGAGCTCATCAACTACCTCGACGAGCTCGACCTGCCCGACCCAAACCGGGTCCTGGCCAACCCGGACGCGTTCGCCCTGCCCGACCGCGGCGACCGCCAGCTGGCGTTCCTCACCGCGGTCGTCTCCGCGGTCCAGTCCGACACCACCCGCCCCCGCTGGGAGGCCGCGTGGACGGTGCTGGCCAAGGCCGTCGACGCGGGCGTACCGGACGTGGCCGCCCGCGCCGCCACCGACCTGGCCACGATGCGCGAGCGGTCGTGGCCGGTCCCGCCGACGATCGACGCATTCGTCGACATCCTCCGCCTGTCGGGCGCGCTGCGATGACCACCGCTGCGTCCCCGCCTGGCGGCTCCCCGCCCACGGCCGCGTCCCCGCCCGGCGCCTCGCCCACGGCCGCCCCCTCGCCCGGCGACTCCGTGCCAGGTTTGCCGGCCGCGGCGGCGATGTCGGGCGACGCGGCGGACGAGGAGTCCGTGCTCGGCGTCGACCCGGCGAAGCTTGAGCGGCGGCCCGCGGCGGGGAGTGTGCTCGACCGGACCAGGCTGCTCGCGGCGCGGTATCGGGCGGCGACGCAGCGGCCCTACCTGGCCTCGGCGCTCTACTCGCTGTCCGTCGTGCCGGCCTGGCACCTCGCGACGATGGGCGTCGACCGGCACTGGCGGCTCTACGTCAACCCGGACTTCGTCGCGGCCCACTCCGTGGAGGAGCTGGCCGGGGTGTGGATCCACGAGGTGGCGCACCTGCTGCGCGACCACCACGGGCGGGCAGACCGGCTGGTGCACGCCGACCGGGAGGACCATCACCGGGTCAACCTCGCGCAGGACTGCGAGATCAACGACGACCTGGTCGAGGACGGGCTGGCGCTGCCGGTCGACCGGGTGGAGCCCAAGACGTTCGGGCTGGCGACGGGGCGGCTGTTCGAGGAGTACTTGGCGGGCATCCCGCGCTCGCCCGTGGTATACGTCCAGTGCGGCTCGGGCGCGCACAACGGGCCGGTGGCAGGCGAGCTCGGCACCGACGGGGCGCCCGCCGTGCGCGCGGTCGAAGCGGACGCGATCCGGCGGCAGACCGCGGACGCGATCCGCGCGCACGTGCGCTCGCGCGGCACCGTTCCAGCGGGCTGGCGGCGGTGGGCCGACGAGATCGCCGAGCCGGTGATCGACTGGCGGCGGCTGCTGACCGGGGCGCTGCGGCAGGCAGTGGTGTGGGCCAGCGGCGCGGTCGACTACACGTACGCGCGCCCCGGCCGTCGCAGCGGCGCCCTCCCGGGCGTGGTGCTGCCCAGCCTGCGCCGCCCGCTCCCGCGCGTGGCGATCGTGATCGACACGTCGGGCTCGATGAGCGCCGACGACCTGGGCGCCGCGCTCGGCGAGGTGACCGGCGTGCTGCGCGCGGTCGGCATCCGCGGCAACCGTGTGACGGTGCTGGCGTGCGACGCCGACGTGCACGCCGTGACACGCGTGACGAAGGCCGACCAGGTCCAGCTCGGCGGTGGCGGCGGCACCGACATGCGGGTCGGCATCGAACGCGCCCGCGCGGCCCCGGACCCACCGAACATCATCGTCGTCCTGACCGACGGCGCGACCCCCTGGCCCGCCGAACCGACCGGCTGCCGCCTGATCGCCGGCCTGGTCGGCGAGCGTCCGCCGACGCCACCGTCGTGGATCGAGGCCATCCACATCACCGACCACCCGACCCGCGCGTCCCCGCGCCCCTGACCTCGACTCCGCCCCCGCTCACCGATCGGCGAGGTCGGGCGGCCGGCGGAAAGGCGCGGCAGCCTCCGCACGGACGGCGACGCGAGGACAGAAGGCCGCCCAGCGCGGAAGCACACGGCCTGGCCGCCGCCGCAAGGCCGCCGCCAAGCCGCCGCGAGGCCGCCGCAGAGCGAAAGGCCGGGGCGGCCACGGCCATCGCTCGGGCGGGCGCACGCGGTCCAGGACGCCAGCCCGCGAACCGGCGACCGGATGAGCAGGCCGCGGTGCTCGGCGAGGGGCGGGTGCTGTTCATCGAGGATGCGCGCCGGTGTCTGGCCCTGGGCGCGCGCCGGCTGTGACCGAGCCACCTCGCCGGCCTGGCGATCCGGCTGGACCGCCAGGCCGGCTGGGCGGTCAGGTCGCTGAACAGGTCACCGCGGCGGGAACGGTGTTCGCGCCGGTCCAGCTGCTGAGGAACCCGAAGCTCGTGCTGCCGCCCGTGGCGATCGTCCCGTTGTAGGCGACGTTCTTGGCCGTGACCACGGCACCGGCCTGCGTCACCGTGGCATTCCAGTATTGGGTGACCTTCTGCCCGTTGGCGAAGGTCCAGGTGACCGTCCAGCCGTTGGTCGGTGCCCGGCCGGTGTTGCGCACCGTGACGTCGCCCTGGAAGCCGTCGGACCACTGGCTCGTGATCTGGTACGTCGCCGTGCAGGACGCACCCGCCGACGCGGACGGCGACACCGAGGGCGAACGCGACGCGGACGGCGAGACCGACACCGACGGTGACGCCGACGGCGAGCGCGATACCGAGGGCGACACCGTGACCGAGGGCGACGGCGACGCGCCGGGGCCGCCGATGACCACGGTCGTGATCGAGTTGGCCGCGTAGCTGCCGGTCATGGTGGCCAGCGGCGGGCAGGTGGCGCAGACCGGTGCGGGCACGACCTGCCGGCCCGGCAGCGCGACGATCTTCGAGGTGTCCGCCGCGCCGAACTGGTAGAGCTTGGCGGTCAGGCCCGCCGGGAGCTTGGGGGTGAAGTTCACCTGGCTGCTCAGCTCCTGGCCGGTCTTGTTGATGATGACGAGGGTGACCGTGCCGTCCGCGCGGGTGGACGCGTACACCGAAAGCTTGTCCTGATCGGTGCTGGTCGCCTTGACGCTGGTGTCGCCGAACTGCGAGCCGAGGCCGTCGAAGTTGCGGAACATCCGGAACGCGTACGCGCCGGGCTGGCCGGCCGTCGGCGGATCCCACAGCGTCGCCAGGTCGAGCCCCTCGCGGCCGAAGATGCCGAGGACGTCGGCCTGCGCCAGAGCGCCGTTGATGTCGCCCAGCGCGCCCCAGTTGTACTCGGTGATCGCCGTCTTCGTACCCGGGTAGTTGGCCGCAACGAGGCTCTTCATCCGCGGGATGATCTGGGTGGCCTGGTTGATCCAGCTCTCGTCGACGTACGTCGGATCCCACAGGTTGCGGGTGGAGCGCAGCCGCAACGCGTTGGTCGTCGGGTCGGTCGCGTTCGACAGCGTGACGTTCGACGCCTGCGGGTACCAGTGGTTGTCGTAGTAGTCGAGGATCCGGACGCCGCGCGAGCGCTCGTACGCCTGCATCTGCCCGAGGTACCAGGCACCGAAGTCGACGCTGCCGTGCGCGGTGTAGTCGGGCGGGCTGGACCAGCAGTTCGGCGGCGGCGTGGGCAGGCCGCACGCCTGCTGGTCGTAGCCCGATCGGGTGATGGAACTCCATCCCCACCCGGCCGGACCGAGGGTCTGCGCGCCCGGGTCGGCCGCCTTCACCGCCCCGGCGATCGCGTACGTCTGGTCGCGCATCTCGTCGTAGGTGGCGCCGGTCGGGTGCACGTCCCGGTGCGTGCTGAACCAGATGTCCGGTTCGTTGTCGAGGTTGTAGTACTTCACGCCGCCCTTGGCGGCCGTACCGTACGTCGTGGTGAGGTGGTTCAACCACGCCTTCACGTAGTCCGCGCCGGCCGGCGAGCTGGTGTCCCGCGGGTCGTTGCCGGTGATCTTCGTGCCGTCGGGCCTGATGCCGTTGCCGCAGTCCGGGCGCCATTGGTCGGTGGCCTGCTGCGCGCCGTACTTCGCGACGCTGAACCCGCACGAAGCGTCTCGCGCCTTGGGCACCCAGCCGATCAGCGGCACGGTCAGGATCGAGCCGCTGCCGGTCCTGCGATCCTGATCGACGAACTTGTCGGTCTCCGAGCCGTTCGGCAGCTTGGCCGGGTCCGCATTGCCGGCCACGTTCTCGAAGTACCAGTCGGAGCCCCGGTTGGTCTCGTCGAGGGCGTAGTTGTAGCGGGTCGTGGCGTTGCCACCCCAGCGGCGTACCGGAAGCTTCAACTCCTTGGCCAGCGCTTCGTCGGCGAAGTTCATGCCGTAGATGTCAGCGCTGATCGGATGGTTGCCGGCCGTCAGGTCGACGCTGAGCGTCGGTCCGGTGACCGCGTCCGCGTGGGCGGGGAGCGTGGTCAATCCCAAGATCCCGGCACCGAGCAGCGGAAGGCCCGCCGACAGTGCCAGCGTGAAGACTCGTCGCATCGCTCACCTCTCGGACTGTCCGGCCGGCCGTACGGCGGGCGGTGAGCACGCTAGATTTGCGCCACGGACCAGTCAACGAAGGCGCCGAGGCCCGGCCGCCGCGGGACGGGCCTCGGCGGGCCGCCGAGCTGCGCCTCTTACGAAAAGTAACGGATGTCGCGGGCCACGACGCCGACCAGAGACATCAACAATCATCGAAACTTTCACGGGTCGCGGCCGACTCACCTAGACCCCGAACATGATGCGCGCGGCCACGCCGTCGAGGACGGCCTGCAGGCCGCGCTCGAACTGCGCGGCCACGCCGGCCTCGTCGACGGGCGGGCCGGCCACCTCGGCGTCGCGCGGGTCGCGGCCACCGAGCAGCGCGGCGGTGTGCGGGAAGCGGCCGGTGTGCAGCTGCCGCATGCCGTAGGCGACGATCGCCTCGACCTCGGCCGGGTCGGTCTCGCCGCGGCCTCGGGCGTCGGCGGCGCGCAGCGCGCTGCCGAAGACGTACGCGTCGACGATCGCAAGCAGGTCGAGCTTGGCGGCGTTGTCGAGCCCGGTGCCGGCCAGCGCGGCAAGGCTCTGCTCGAAGTGCAGCATCGCGTTGGGGCCGATGGCGGGCCCCTGCCCCACCGTGATCGCCCACGGGTGACGGGTGAGCACGGTCCAGGTTCGCCGGGCGATCTCCGCGGTCGCCTCGCGCCAGCCGGCCGGCAGCTCGTCCGCGGGGACCACGGCCTCGGCCATGAGCGCGTCGTCCATGAGGGCGAACAGCTCGTCCTTGGTCTCCACGTAGTTGTAGAGGGTCATCGTCCCGGCGCCGAGCCGCGCGGCGACGTTGCGCATCGAGACCGCCGCGATGCCCTCGGCGTCGGCGATCTCGAGCGCGGCGGCGGCGATGCGCTCGCGGCTGAAGCGGGGCGCCCGGGCGCTGGGCTCCGGGCGCGCCCAGATCGGGGGTCGGGGCGCGTCCGTCGGCATGCCCGTAGTCTGACGCACCCGGCGGCTCAGCGGTGGTAGCGGTGCGCGATGAACCCGGGCGAGGGCGGCTCGGGCCGGTCGGGCGGCACCGCGGCGGTGTGCGCGCCGAAGCCGCGGCCCAGCGAGCGCACCTGCTGCTCCATGACCGGGACACTGCGCCGGGCCTGCGACTCGATGACCTTCTCCGACAGGCGGCTGTTGAGGAAGGTGCGCAGCCAGTACACGAACATCACGCCGCGTGGCACGAACACCTTGCGGCGGCGGCGCTCCAGCGCGTCGGCGAACGCGGCCGCGCACCGCTCGACCGAGGTGGTGGAGCCCAGCGGGGGCGGGAGCCGGCGCAGCGAGTCCTTGAAGGCGGGCAGGTCGTCCTGGGCGTCGCGGACGAGGTCGGTGTCGATCCACGAGGGGTGCGCGGTGCCGACCGCGACGCCGTGGTGGGCGACCTCGAGGCGCAGGGCGTTGCCGAAGTGCTCGACGCCGGCCTTCGACGCGCAGTACGGCGCCATCCCGGGCAGCGCGGCGAACGAGGCCGCCGAGGAGACGATGAGCAGATACCCGCGCGCGGCGATGAGGTGCGGCAGGCACGCCGCGGCCGTGCGCATGACGCCGATCAGGTTCACCTCGACGGTACGCACGAGGGCCTCGACGTCGCCGGTGGCCACCGTGCCGCGGCTGGCCACGCCAGCGTTGGCCACGACGGCGTCGATGCGCCCGTACGCGCCGAGCACCCCCTCGACGGCGGCCGCCATACTGGCCTGGTCGGTCACGTCGGCGGCGAACCAGACCGCGTCGAGCTCTGCGGCCAGCGCCTCGAGCCGCTCCGGTTCGAGGCCGACCAGCGCGAGCCGGGCGCCGCGGGCGGCGGCCTCACGGGCGGTGTGTTCGCCGATACCGCGCGCGGCGCCGGTCACGAGCACCACCTGGCCGGACAAGGTGCGCTTCACACGGGCCCTCCCATCGGCGGTACCGTTCAGTACCAGGCAAACTAACACCTGGAGACATTGTCGCGAAAGGGCGAGGCAACCGCATGACGAGCACCAGGACCGCCGAGGAGCTGCGGCTGGACCTCACGGGCGGGCTGGCGCAGGCGATCGCCGGGAAAGGCTACGCGGCCACGACGATCGCGGACATCGTCATGCACGCCCGGGTGTCGAAGCGCACGTTCTACGAGCACTTCGCGGACAAGGAGGCCTGCCTGATGGCCCTGTACGAGCAGGGCTGCGAGCAGCTGCTGTCCGTCGTGCGCGGCGCCGCGGGCGAGGGCGGCCGGCCGTGGAAGGAAATGATCAACGACTGGGTGACCGCGTACCTCACCGCGCTGGAGAGCATGCCCGCGGTGACCCGCACGCTGCTGGTGGAGATCCAGGCGGCCGGCCCGAAGGCGTTCCGGCTGCGCCAGCAGATGCAGCGGCGCTTCGCCGACGCGCTGGTCGAGGTGGTGGAGGAGGCCCGCGCCGCCGACCCGGCCATCCCGCGGCTGTCGCCGCTGCTGGCGATCGCGCTGGTGGGCGGCGTCCACGAGATGATGCTGCAGGTGTCCGACCCGTACACCGGCGCCGGCCCGTCGTTCACGTCGCTGACGCCAGCCGTGGACGAGCTCGTGTACGCGATCCTCACCAATCCCTGGGCCGTGTCGGGTGGCATGACCGGTCCGGAGCGAAGCGGAGGCCGCACGCCGCGGATGGAATGACCGGATGGAATGATCGGACGTACGGACGGGTTGCAGGACTAAACAGAGGAAGGGACTCGTTGCGGTGCTGAACCCCAGCGAACTTTACGAGCTCACTGACGACCTGCCGGCGGTCGACCGGCCGGTGCTCGTGCACGCGCTGACGGGCTTCGTCGACGCCGGCAACGCCAGCCGCCTCGCCCGGGAGCACCTGCTCACCGTGGGCTCGCCGCGCACGATCGCCACGTTCGACCTCGACCAGCTCTACGACTACCGCAGCCGGCGCCCGGCGATGCTGTTCGTCGAGGATCACTGGGAGCACTACGAGCAGCCCCAGCTGCTGCTGCGGGTGCTGCGCGACGCGACCGGCACCGAGTTCCTGCTGCTCGACGGCCCCGAGCCCGACCTGCAGTGGGAGCGGTTCACCGCGGCGGTGCTGGAGCTCATCGAGCGCTTCGACGTGCGCGCCACCGTCGGGCTCACCGCGATCCCGATGGCCGTACCGCACACCCGCCCGACCGGCGTGACCGCGCACGGCACCAGCCGCGACCTGATCGCGGGCTTCGAGCCGTGGCTGCAGCGGGTCCAGGTGCCAGGCAGCGTCGGCAACCTGCTCGAGTTCCGCATCGGCCAGCAGGACCGCGACGCGTTCGGCTTCGCGGTACACGTGCCGCACTACGTCGCGCAGGCGGAGTTTCCGGCGGCGGCCGAGAAGCTGCTGGCGTGCCTGGCCGCCGCGACCGGCCTGCGGGTGCCGATGGACGAGCTGCACACCGCGGCCGACTCGGTGCGCTCGGAGATCGACGTGCAGATCGCCCAGGCCGACGAGGCCGCCTCGCTGGTGCGGGCGCTGGAGGAGCAGTACGACGCCTACACCCGGGGCCGCGCCGGCAACAACAACCTGCTGGCCGAGTCGCCGGCGCCGCTGCCGACCGCGGACGAGATCGGCGCCGAGCTGGAGCGCTTCCTCGCTGAGCACACCCGCGGGGACGAGCCTCCCCTGGGCGGGTGAGCCGGCCGGCCTACCAGGGTGTGCCGGTGAGCCGCTCGTAGACCTCCACGTAGCGGGCCCGGGTCCGGGCGACCACGTCGTCCGGGATCTCGGGCCCGGGCGCGGTCTTGTCCCAGCCGCTGCGCAGCGACCAGTCGCGCACGCTCTGCTTGTCGAAGGAGAACTGGGTCCGGCCCGGCTCCCACCGGTCCAGCGGCCAGAAGCGCGACGAGTCCGGGGTGAGCACCTCGTCGGCGAGCACCACCGTGCCGTCGGGGGCCCGGCCGAACTCGAGCTTCGTGTCGGCGACCACGATCCCGCGCTCGGCGGCGAGGGCCGCGCCACGGTTGTACACCCGCAGGGTGAGGTCGCGAAGCTCGTCCGCGAGGTCCTTGCCGATCTGCTCGCGCACCTCGTCGAGCGTGACGAACTCGTCGTGCTCGCCGACCGGTGCCTTGGTCGTCGGGGTGAAGATCGGCTCGGGCAGGCGCGAGCCCTCCACGAGCCCGGCGGGCAGCGGCACCCCCGAGACCTCACCGCGGGAGTTGTACTCCGAGAGGCCCAGACCGGCGAGGTATCCGCGCGCGATGCACTCGACCGGCAGCATCGCGAGCCGGCGGCACCGGATGGCCCGGCCGGCGAACTCCGTGGGCACGTCCGCCGCCGAGATCACGTGGTTGGGCACGATGTCGGCGAGCTGCTCGAACCACCACAGCGACAGCCGGGTGAGCACGGCGCCCTTGTCCGGGATCGGCGTCGGCAGCACCACGTCGTAGACGGAGATGCGGTCCGAGGCCACCAGGATCAGGTCGTCGCCGTCGGCGTAGACGTCACGGACCTTGCCGGAGTGCAGGAGTTCCACGCCGGTCAGCCTATCGGCTCGGCCTCGGCCAACGGCGATCCGGGCGGCGGCGGTCCATCACGCCGGGCGGTAGTAGCGAACCGCCAGGCCGCCGGCGACCAGGAAGCTCGCGGCCAGCACCGCCAGGTGCAGCGGGCGGGGCACATCGCCGACCCAGGCGGCCTGGATCGCCTGTCGGAAGGCGCCGAGCGGGGTGAAGTCGCCGATGCGGCCCAGGACCGAAGGCATGTACTCCACGGGGACGTACAACCCGGCGAAGAACGCCGACGGGAACCACAGCGCCAAGGCGTACCCGGTCGCGGCCTTCGCGGTGCCCGCCACCGACGCCACCAGCAGCCCGATCGGGAACAGGCCGAGCAGGCCCAGCAGGAACGTCGGTACCACCAGCAGCAGGTCGGGCAGGCGCATGTCCAGCGCCGCCACGCCGATGGCCAGGGTCAGGACCATCGAGACCAGCACGACGCCGGCGTTCATGACGAGCTGGGCGCCGAGCAGGGCGGCGGGCTTCACCGGGGTGGTCGCGAAGCGGCGCAGGACGCCCTTCTCGCGGTAGGTGGCCAGCACCACCGGCAGCATGAAGAACGCCACCATCGCCATCGTCACCATGATGGACATCGACGGGATCAGGGTGTCGATGCTGCGGTGGCCGCCGAGGACCGGGTCGGGCTTGCGGGTGTTGCCGGGCAGGCCGAAGACGACCAGCAGCGCGACCGGCAGCAGCACGGTGAACATCGGCGGGGAGATCTCGCGGAGCATCAGCCGGGTCTCGATCAGGGTGAGGCGGGCCAGGGCGCGCATGTCAGGACTCCTTGCTGGTGAGGGCGACGAAGGCGGACTCGAGGTCGGCCTGGACGATGTTCAGGGAGAGCGGCACCACCGAGCGGGCGGCGAGCGCCGAGGACACCTCGTGGGCGAGGTTGCCGCTGCCGGTGACGGTGAAGAGCCCGTCCTCGACGCCGACCGAGCCCACCCCCGGTACCGTGGCGAGATCCTCGGCGGCGAGCGGCGCCGAGGGACGGAAGGTCACGGTCACGCCGGACGACACCCGCCGGATCAGCCCGGCCGGCGTGTCCAGCGCGACGGTGCGGCCCCGGTCGACGACCGCGATCCGGTCGCACAGCCGCTCGGCCTCGTCCATGAAGTGCGTGACGAGCAGGACGGTCACGCCCCGGTCGCGGATGTCGGAGATGAGCTGCCAGGTGTCCCGGCGGGCCTGCGGGTCCAGCCCGGTGGTCAGCTCGTCGAGCACCGCGACCTCCGGCGAGCCGACCAGCGACAGCGCGATCGACAGGCGCTGCTTCTGGCCGCCGGAGAGCCTCTTGTACTGCTGCTTCGTGTGCTCCGCCAGCCCCAGCTGCTCGAGCAGCCGAGCCGGCGAGCCGGGGTTGTCGTAGAAGGACGCGAAGAGCTCCAGGGCCTCGCCGACCCGGATGCGGTCCGGCAGCTGCGACTCCTGCAGCTGCACGCCGAGGCGCTGGCGCACCGCGGGGTCGCGCGGGTCCAGGCCGAGCACCCGCACGCTGCCCCCGTCGGCCACGCGCAGGCCCTCGACACACTCGACCGTGGTGGTCTTGCCGGCGCCGTTGCGCCCGATGATGCCGAAGATCTCGCCGCGCTGCACCGAGAAGGACACGTCCTGCACGGCCACGCGGTCGCCGTACCGCTTGTGCAACTGCTGAACGTCGATGACTGTCATGCCGAGAACTCTCGCGATTTCCACGGCCCGGCAGAATGACGCTGGACGCCGAGCTGGGGTGGGGATAGCTACACCCCTCTCCGGTAGCCAGGACCGATGTCTGCGGCGGCGCGGGAACGGAGGCTGATCGCATGACCTACGTGAGGGCGCTGGCCCGCAGCGCGCAGCTGCTCGGCCTGGCCTTGCTCGTCTTCGCCGAGTTCCTCGGCTCGGTGCTGCTGCTCGCGGTCGGCGTGATCACCGGCCTGCGGATCGCCCGGGCGACCACCAACCGCCGGCGGGTGCAGTTCGGCGCCTGGCTCGGCCGCGAGATCGCCGAGCCCTACCAGCCGCCCCCGCCACCGATCGAGCCGGACGAGGAGGGGCTCTACCGGCACGACGCGACCCTGTACCGCGGCCCGTGGTTCCCGAACTACATGCGCCGGCTGGATTGGATGGTCAACGACCCGGCGACGCACCGCGACCTGATCTGGCTGATGTGGTTCCCGCTCGTCGTGCTGCTCGTCGTGCCGATCGGGCTGCCGGTCGCACCGTGGACCGTGCGCGGGGTCGCCGCGTGGAGCGCCTGCCTGCTGCGCCCGACCACGCGGGTGAAGCGCCCACGGCGCACCGACCGCGTCCTGCTCGACTGGGCCCGCTGCGGCCTGCTGTTCCTCAGCGCGGTGCTGCAGGTGGCGCTGCTCGCGGTCACCCTCGCCTGCTTCACGGTCGGCTTCGGCCTGGGCATCATCTTCGTGATCCCGGTCGGGCTCACGCACTTCCGCTGGCTGGTCAATCTCCGCCGGCAGTACGTCGGGTGGGCCGGCGAGCCCGTCGAGCGCCCGTACACCCCGCGGCTGCGCCCCGAACTGCGCGCGGACGGGCTCTACCGGGTGCACAGGTCGCTGTACAAGACCGAGGGCATGGCGGAGTTCAACGCGCGCTGGCAGTGGGTCTGGCACGACCCGGCCACCTGGCGGGACCTCGTGTGGCTGGGCGCCGACGCGGTCGTCACCGGGGTGCTGGCCGGCATCCCGGCGCTGGCCGGCGTGTACGGCGCCTTCGGCCTGGCGCTGCCGTGGGTGCAGACGGAGGCGACCGGCGCCGAGTGGGGCACCTGGTACGGCGCCGTCGCCGGCAACCGCACGGCCGGGCTCGTCGCCGGCGTGCTGCTGGTGGCCGGGGCGCTCGCGGTGGCGCGGCCGGTGCTGCGCCTGGTGTCGCGCTGGACCCCGCTGCTGCTGCGGCCGACGGCCAAGGAGCGGCTGCGGCGGCGGGTGGAGCGGCTCACCCAGACCCGCGCGGACGCCGTCGACGCCCAGGCCGCCGAGGTCCGCCGCATCGAGCGCGACCTGCACGACGGCGCCCAGGCGCGGCTCATCTCGGTCGGCCTGACCCTCGGCGCCATCGAGCGGCTCATGGACACCGACCCGGACGCCGCCCGCCGCCTCGTGGCCCAGGCGCGGGAGACCTCGCAGACCGCGCTGACCGAGCTTCGCGACCTCGTCCGGGGCATTCACCCGCCGGTACTGTCGGAGCGCGGCCTGCCCGACGCGGTGCGCGCCCTCGCGCTGGACACCGCGGCCGAGGTCACCGTCACCGGCCGCCTCACGGGGCGGCTCGCCGCGCCGGTGGAGTCGGCGGCGTACTTCGCGGTCAGCGAGCTGCTGGCCAACGCCGTCCGGCACGGCCACGCCGAGCACGTCACGGTCGACATCCGCCACCACGAGGGCCTGCTGCGCATCAGCGTCACCGACGACGGCGAGGGCGGCGCCGACCCGTCGCGGGGCACGGGGCTGCGCGGGATCGAGCGGCGGTTGGGTACCTTCGACGGAACGTTCGCCATCAACAGCCCCGATGGCGGGCCGACCGTCGCGACGCTGGAGCTGCCTTGCGCGTTGTCCTCGCCGAAGACCTCTACCTCCTGAGGGACGGCCTGGTCCTGCTGCTGCAGAGCCACGGCTTCGAGATCGTGGCGGCCGTCGACACCGGCCCGGCCCTGCTCGAGGCCCTGCTCGCGCACCGCCCCGACGTGGCCGTCGTCGACGTGCGGCTGCCGCCGAGCTTCACCGACGAGGGCCTGCAGGCCGCGCTGGCCGCCCGCCGCGAGGTCCCGGGCCTGCCGGTACTCGTGCTCTCGCAGCACGTCGAGCAGCTGTACGCCCGGGAGCTCCTCGCCGACGGCACGGGCGCGGTAGGTTATCTCCTCAAGGATCGGGTGTTCAACGCGGAGCAGTTCATCGACGCGGTGCGCCGCGTCGCCTCCGGCGGCACCGTCATGGATCCTTCGGTGATCGCGAAGCTGGTCTCCCGCCCGACCCCGCAGTCGGGCACCCTGACGCCGCGCGAGCGCGAGGTGCTGACGCTGATGGCGGAGGGCCGCTCGAACGCCGCGATCGCGAAGCAGCTGTTCCTGAGCGAGAGCGCGGTGGGCAAACACATCGCGAGCATCTTCGGCAAACTGAACCTGCCGGTCTCGGACGACGACAACCGCCGCGTCCTGGCCGTGCTGGCTCATCTCCAGGGGCAGTAGCAGTCCCTAGGCCCCCTGGTCCCGGCGTGAGCGACCCCCCGTTGCCGTCGGCGGTGACGGTGAGTTTCGGTCGTGTCCGGGTAATCTGGATCCAGAAAGTGCCTTCCGTACCGGTGTGATGAGACCTTCGACAAGCCTCATTCTCCCAGTTCAGAAGGCACCTTCGCGTTCATGTCCATCTCGTGGATCACCGATCCTGAAACACCCGGGCTGAGCCTCCTCAACCAGCGATTGACGGTGGGGGCGCGAGCCACATGGCCCTCGCCCCCACCGCCGGCTGGGTCAGCTCGTCATTTCGCGAGCCGGAGGTTGGTGATGGGGAACCCCCAATACGGTGCATCCCATACCTGCTGCAGGCCCAGGTTCCACTGGCCGCCGTAGATCCGGTGTTCACGCATCGCCCCGCCACCGACGTCGGTGACCACGGCGATGTCTGTGTTGCCGTCGTTGTTGTAGTCGCCCGTGGTGAACCGCGAGTTGGTGATGGGGAAGCTCCACGACGGGAGGTCGATCGCGCGGAATGGCGTGCCGAGACTGTTGCCCTGCCACACCCAGACGCCGATGTGGCCATTGCCGTAGTCGAGGAATCCGACGATGTCACTGCCGGAGCTGTAACCGAAGTGGCCAGCGACGAACCGCAGACTGGTGATCGGCATCCCCCAGTTCGGCGCGTCCCACACCTGCTGCAGGCCCAGGTTCCACTGCCCGCCGTAGATTACGTGCTCCCGCAGGTGACCGCCGCCCATGTCGGTGACCACGGCGATGTCCGTGTTGCCGTCGTTGTTGTAGTCGCCCGTGGTGAACCGCGAGTTGGTGATGGGGAAGCTCCACGACGGGAGGTCGATCGCGCGGAATGGCGTGCCGAGACTGTTGCCCTGCCACACCCAGACGCCGAGGTGGCCATTGCCGTAGTCGAGGAATCCGACGATGTCACTGCCGGAGCTGTAACCGAAGTGGCCAGCGACGAACCGCAGACTGGTGATCGGCATCCCCCAGTTCGGCGCGTCCCACACCTGCTGCAGGCCCAGGTTCCACTGCCCGCCGTAGATTACGTGCTCCCGCAGGTGACCGCCGCCCATGTCGGTGACCACGGCGATGTCCGTGTTGCCGTCGTTGTTGTAGTCGCCCGTGGTGAACCGCGAGCTGGTGATGGGGAAGCTCCACGACGGGAGGTCGATCGCGCGGAATGGCGTGCCGAGACTGTTGCCCTGCCACACCCAGACGCCGATGTGGCCATTGCCGTAGTCGAGGAATCCGACGATGTCACTGCCGGAGCTGTAACCGAAGTGGCCAGCGACGAACCGCAGACTGGTGATCGGCATCCCCCAGTTCGGCGCGTCCCACACCTGCTGCATCGCCGTCTGCCCGCCGTACTGCACAAACAAGCGCAAACCGCCGTTGCCCATGTCGTTGAAGACCGCGATGTCTTCCTTACCGTCGCCATTGAAGTCGGCCTTTACCGACGGGGCGCTCGTTGGATCGTCGTCTACCTGCTTTGCGCTACCGTCGTCGATGATGTTGATGTATCGACGGGCTATGTATTCGGAGTTCGGATGCCCGTCGAACTCCGCCGCGGAGATCGAGATGTTGGTCTTGAGCTTGACCGGCGTCGAGCCGAACGAGTAGTAGTCGAAGGCGGCGTGCGAGCTGTCGGTCCATCGCTTGAACAGGATCACGTGGTGTTGCTCGTCGTTGAGGATGTCACCGGGCTGCAGGTCGGAGCGGCTGATCACGTTTGAGATGTTGGCCATGTTGTATGTCGTGTTGTCCGTGCTGGTGTGCCAGGCCATGTCGACGTAGCCGGAGCAGTCACGGCGGTAGTTCCGCGAGCCGGTCGGGTCGGGTGAGTATCCGCTTCCGTCGGTTGTGTAAGGGCCGGGCTGATGGTCTAGCCAGTATTGTGCGCGTTCCATGACTTCCGAGCGGGTGATCTTGCCGCCGACGGTCGAGGTGAAGGAGGCCTGCGCCGGCGCGGCGAGCGCGGTGAGACCGGTAACCGCCATCACACTGCCGAGGAGACCGACAAGAATTCGCCGGAGATGCGAGGTTTGCATTGTTGGCTGACCTTTCATGAGGGGTGGAAGGTGACCGCGGTGATCACCTACGGTGGGATTGCGGGCTGCAGCCGATCAGCCGCAGGCGGAGAGCTTCGGGGCGACATCGTCGGGCACGAAGCCCTCGCAGAAGAGTCCGACCTGCAGACCATCCGGCCCGGCGCGGGCGCTGATGTGTTCCAAGCCGTCGCCCGGCGTCGCTTCCGCCCTGATCGCCTTGACCAGCAGGTTCGGTTCGAGGACCGGGAACGCGGCTCGGGCGGTCCGCTCGATTGCGACGGTGACCAGGTACATCACGTCACCCCCAGATCGCGCCGTCGGGCTGCGCGGGCGGGGTGGTCGACGGGGACGGAGCAGGGTCGGACGGGGTCACCGTGACGCCGTCAGCCCGCGTCGGCCCAGGTCCGGAGGCCGCCGCCGTCTGCAGCGCGAAAAACGCGGCCACGGCCAGGAGAATGGCTCCGATGATGCCGATCCGGCGGACTGAAAAAGACATGGCTTCGCCCCTGTTCGATAGCGTTGGTTGATGTCACCGCAGTTCTTGCGATATTCCCCGGTGGCGTTTTCCCCTCCGGTGAGGACTACTTTTCCGGAACCGGAAGCGGACGGGAAGGCTTTGCGCTTGTCCCCTTCCGGCCTGACCGGAACCGTCCACGCGGGAACCCCGGATCGGCGAAACACCAGACGGCGACGAGGGCCGGAACACGTCCGGCTCGCATGGTGATCGGCCCCTTGCTCCGCGCTTACCCCGCTGGGAGGATCACATCGATCGATCCGCGGGGGATCGCAGCACGGGGGAAGTACATGCTTGAGTTCTTCGGTCTGGACACGACCGCAGAAGGTGTCTACCGCCTCATGTTGACCAAGCCCGCCTGGGGCGTGGCCGAACTGGCCGAAGAGCTGGCCGTCGAGCAGGACGAGATACGTTCCGCGCTCGACGAACTCTTCGAGCTCTCCCTGCTGCGCCAGTCCGTCGAGCAGGACGGCCACTTCCGCGCCGTCACCCCCAGCGTCGGACTCCAGTCGCTGCTCGCCAGGCAGCAGGCGGAGCTCGACCAGCGCACCCAGCGCATCGCCGCGGGTCAGGCCGCCATGGCAGCCATAGTGGCCGAATACGCGGACCGGCAGTCGCCGCCGGATCCGGCCGAGACCGACCAGGTGCTCGGCATGGACGCCATCCTGCAGCAGATCGAGGAGCTGTCCGGCTCGGCCCGCGTCGAACTGCTGAGCATCATGCCCGGCGTA
>NZ_JBICTV010000016.1:0-179152 GCF_043197855.1 Dactylosporangium sp. NPDC048998 | reverse complement strand
CGCTGAAGCCGTCGAAGTTGACGATCGCGGCGCCGTTGAACTTCAGGCCGCCGGCCAGGTTGCTGACGGTCTCGGCGAGCAGCGCCAGGCCGTTGTCGCGCCCGCCGCCGTTCTGGTACCCGAACTGGAACGCGGCGTTGATCTTGTCGGTGCCGCCCTTGTACTTGGTGCTCGGGCTCGCCGGGATCTTCACCCGCGTGTCACGGGGGATCGACATCAGATACACCGCGTCGTGTGACGCCGGTATGTGCGCGATGATGATCGAGTCGGCGCGCGCGCCCATCGCCTCGTTGCCGATGCGCTCGTCGATGCCGGCGAGCAGCAGGTTGATCGGCCCGTCGATGGTCGCGCCGGCCGCCGCCGCGTCACCGAGGCCGCCCTCATGAGTGATCTGGTCGCTGTAGTGATTCAGCAACAGATTGCCACCAACGAGCGCGCCGCCACTGACGAGCAGCAGTAACGCTCCGAAAATCAGGGACAACCGCGCCCACAACGGGTCTTTCTTCCCACGCTTCTTCGCCATACCACTCCCCGACACCGACCGTCCCTCGGCGCGCCACAGTATCCGACCCTTGCGCAATCATGCAAGTATATGGACCAGCCGTCCGGTTCGGACCGGACGGCACATTTGCGAAAGTGTGCAACTACGGATCGGTGTCACCGCAGCGGCGGCCGGGGCCGTAGCCTGTACGGACCTGTGAGTTGACCGGGAGGTCGGTGATGTCGAACCCGCGCGGACGGTCCGAGGACGTCTCGGCGGAGGTGCTGCAGTCGGCGGCGGCGACGTTCGGCATCCTTGCGGCAACGGTGCGGCTCCACATCGTCTGGCTGTTAGCCGCGGGTGAACGCGACGTCAGCACACTCGCCGACGAGGTCGGGGCGACGGTACAGGTGGTCAGCCAGCATCTGGCCAAGCTCCGCCTGGCGGGGCTGGTCCAGGCCCGGCGGGAGGGTCGCCGGCAGTTGTACCTGATCAACGATCCCCACCTGGTGACGGTCGTCCGGGAGATGGTCGCGCATCTGCACGGCCCGTCGGTGCACCGCGGAGCGAAGCGTGGCCTCGGCGGCTGACCCGCTGACCCCTGCCGAGGCGATGGCCGGCCCGGCGGACCCACCCGGCCTGGCCCGCCTCGACCCGCGGTTCGCCCGGCTCCGGCGGTTCGCCGGGATGGCGCCGTTGCAGGCCCTGCGCGAGCTCGACTCGTCGCTGCACGGCCTGGACGAGCAGGAGGCCCAGGAACGCCTCGCCCGCGACGGCGACAACGCGCTGCCGGCGACGCCGGCCCGCGGCCCGCTGGCACACCTGATGCGGGCCGTGCTCGACCCGTTCGTGGTGGTCCTGGTGTTGCTGGGCGTCGTGTCGGCACTGACCGGCGACGTCCCCGGGATCGCGCTGATCGGTGCCCTGGCGGCGATCAGCTGCGCGCTGCGGGTCGCCCAGGAGTATGGCGCGGATCGCGCCGCGGCTGCCCTGCGGGGCATGGCGGCCACGACGGCGACCGTGCTGCGGCGGGCCCGCCCCGGCGCGGCGGCGATCGCCCGGGAGGTGCCGACCGACCAGCTGGTTCCGGGCGACGTGGTCCGGTTGGCGGGCGGCGACGTCGTGCCGGCCGACCTGCTGCTGCTGCGTTGCGACGGTCTGGCGGTCAGCCAGGCGTTGCTCACCGGAGAGTCGCTTCCGGTGACCAAACACGCCACGCTGACCGCATCCGCCCGCGCCGTGGACGACTCCGGCGCCGGCGTCACCCTGCTCGACCATCCCCGGCTGTGCCTGCTCGGCGCGACGGTGGTCGGCGGCAGCGCGACCGCGATGGTCGTCGCCACGGGCGCAGGCACCTACTTCGGCATGAGCAACCAAGACCTGCCAGGCCGGCGCGGGCGGAGCACGTTTGAACGCAGCGTAACGGGGGTCTCCGTCACCCTCATCCGATTGATGCTGGCCACCGTTGTGGCGGTGCTGGCCGTCACCGCGTTCTCGCGCGACACCTGGCTGCAGGCGTCCCTGTTCGCGGTCGCCTGCGCGGTCGGGCTCGTGCCGGAGATGCTGCCCGTGGTCGTCACGACCGTGCTAGCCCGCGCGCAGTCCGCGCTGCGCGACGGCGGCATCGTGGTCAAGCGGCTGCCGGCGGTCCACAACCTGGGCGCGATGGACGTGCTGTGCGTCGACAAGACCGGCACCCTCACCGTCGACCGCCTCGCCGTGGCGTGCCACCTCGACCCACTCGGCCGGCCCGACGCCGAACCGCTGCGCCTCGCCCACCTCAACGCCTGCTTCGGACTCCAGCACGCGGACACCCCCATCGCCGACGCGATCGACGAGGCGCTGATCGAGCACGCCCCCCAGTACGGCGACGCGGCGGACGCATACACCGCCCAGCAGGTGCTGGGCTTCGACGGCACCCGTCGCCGCGCCACCGTCGTGCTGCGCCCGGCCGGGCAGTGGGATCGGGAACTGCTCATCACCAAGGGAGCCGCCGAGCACGTGCTCGCCTGCTGTACCCATGCCCGCATCGACGGCCGGGACGTGGCCCTCGACGCCACGCACCTGCAGCGGCTGCACGCGCTCGCCGACCGGCTCCACACCGACGGCGTCCGCGCCCTGGCGGTCGCGGTCAAGACCCGCAGGGCCACCGGCCGGCCGCTGCGGCCCGCCGACGAGACCGCACTGACCCTGATCGGCTACGTCGGGCTGCTCGACGAGGCCAAACCCAGCGCCGCGACGGCATTCTCCACGCTGGCCGAGCACGGTGTCCGGATCAAGGTGCTCACCGGCGACCACCCCCTGGTCGCGGCACGCATCTGCCAGGACGCCGGCCTCGACCCGGGCGTTCCCGTCTGCGGACACGAGATCGACGGGCTGGACGAGCCGGCGCTGGCGGTACTCGCCCGGCGGACGACCCTGTTCGCACGGGTCGACGCGCGGCAGAAGGCCCGCATCGTGGGTGCGTTGCGCCAGGCCGGGCACACCGTCGGATACGTCGGCGACGGCGTCAACGACGCGCCCGCCCTGCACGCCGCCGACGTCGGCGCGAGCGTGGAGAGCGCCGTGGACATCGCGCGGCAATCCAGCGAGGTTCTGCTGACGGGCAAGGACCTGACGGCTTTGACCGATGCGGTGGCGGCGGGCCGGCACGCCTTCGCCAACATCGTCAAGTACGTGAAGATCACTGTCTCGTCCAACGTCGGCAACGTCTGCTCCGTGCTCGCCGCCAGCGCCACCCTCCCGTTCCTGCCGATGCTGCCCCTGCAGATCCTGCTGCAGAACCTGCTGTTCGACCTGTCCCAACTGTCCCTGGCCTTCGATCACACCGACCCGGCGGCGCGGCAGCGGCCGCGCACCTTCGACACCTGGGACCTGAGCCGCTTCGTCCTGTGCTTCGGCGCGATCAACAGCCTGGCCGATCTGGCCACGTTCGCCGTGCTGCGCCACATCGTGGGCGCCCACGTCAGCCCCACCGGCCAGGCGCTGTTCCACACCGCCTGGTTCGTGGAGAACCTGCTCACCCAGATCCTTGCTGTACACCTGCTCCGCGGCCGCGGCGGCAAGTCCGGCTGGTCGTGGGCGGCGCGACCGGTCATGGTCACCAGCGTCGCGGTGATCGTGCTCAGCCTCGGCGTCGCCGCTACTCCGCTGGGCGCGGCCGTGGGCCTGCACCCGCCGCCGGCCGTCTACTACCTTTGGCTGGCCGGCATCCTCACCGTCTACGCGTTCACCCTCGTGGCTGCCAAGCGCCTGTACCAGCGGGTGTTCCGGACCTGGCTGTAGAACCGCCCTGAACTTCGCCGAAGGCGCCGACCGGCGCGTGAATTCTTCCACGTGGACACCAGGGGGTTCATTATCGTGGCGCGCCGATCCCAAACGCCGCGGCGCAGGTCAGCAGCACAATCACCGCGGCGCCGAGGATCCACCACAGCAGCGCGGACGGCCGCTGGTCGGGAGGTATGGGATTCGGAGAATTCATCGGGGTGCAGTCCCTTCTCTGGACGGTGGGGCAGTCGTCCCTACTGCGGGCCACCGCCGACCATCCCATCACAGTTGCTGGATTGCGCAAGTATAAGATTGTGTTGGGGAGCCGGTTCGGACGAGGTCCGGCCCGGCTCCGGTGGCACCCGCCACCCCCGACAGAAAGGAGTGGCGTGGTTGCCGTGTTCAACCCGGCCGCGCCGGACAGCGCACCTTCGCCGGCGCAGGTACCCCCGCGGGCCCAAGCGGCTCGCAACCGCAAGCTCGGCCCGTGGTTCCGAGGTCTACGGCTCCAAGCTGTGGATCCGGTTCGGCGGGTTCTCCATCCAGCCAGGTGAGTTCGCGAAGCGGCTCTGTCGCATTGAGCGTTTGCGGCGCTTCACGCCGCCGCTGACCGACGCCGCTCGGTTCACGCGCCACGCCCCTGCAATACAACGCACCCAGCCATACAGAGATCACGAATGCGAACCAACCCCATGCCCGGCCCGCCCCCGACCGCTGGGCCCACGTCGCCAAGCCCGCGGCGACGACCGCTGGCGAGCTTCGCTTCCCGTCCACCCAGCCCGCGACCACACCGGCCCTGACGCCTGGAAGGCCACCGACATGACCTACCTACAAGCCATTCTCATCGGCGCGCTGCAAGGCGTCACCGAACTGTTCCCGGTCTCCAGCCTGGGCCACAGCATTCTCATCCCCGCCCTGCTCGGCGGAGCGTGGGCACACAACCTGGACATGTCGGCCCCGGACTCTCCCTACCTGACGTTCCTCGTAGCTGTACACGTAGCCACCGCGATCGCATTGGTAATCTTCTTCCGCCGCGACTGGACCCGCATCGTCATCGGCCTGTTCACATCCATCCGCAGCCGAAGCATCACCACCACCGACCAGCGCCTCGCATGGTTGCTCATCATCGCCACCATCCCGGTGGGCCTGGCAGGCATCGCCCTCGAACACACCTTCCGCACCACGCTGGGCAAACCGGTACCCGCCGCACTGTTCCTCACGCTCAACGGTCTGGTGCTGTTCATCGTGGAAAAACTGCGTGCCCGCCGCGGCCAGGCCAGCACCACGCCCACGCCCCGACCGATCCCGGTCGGCCCGCCCGCGCACCACGGCCAGACCGGGCGCAGCCAGGTCTACACCGCCAGCGGCTACACCGGCGCCGAGGCAGGCGTGTCCGCCCACGGCGGCGACGCCCAAGCGGCACTCGAATCCGACCAGCGACTCTCACGCCTGGGCTGGGGCGAGGCCACCGCGATCGGCGCCGCACAGATCCTCGCCCTGTTCCCCGGCATCAGCCGCTCGGGTTCCACCATGGCCGCCGGCCTGATCCGCGGCCTATCCCATGAAGACACCGCCCGATTCGCCTTCCTCCTCGCAACCCCCGTCATCACCGCCGCCGGCCTCCTCAAACTCCCCGAACTCGCCAGCCCCACCGGCCACGCCATCCTCGGCCAGGTCCTGGCAGGAAGCGTCGTCGCCGGCATCGCCGCGTACCTGTCACTGCGGTTCCTGACCCGCTACTTCGAAACCCGCACACTGACCCCGTTCGCCATCTACTGCGTCGCCGCCGGCATAGCCAGCCTCGGCTGGCTGACCCTCACCACCTGAACTCTCGCTGCGCGAGCGCTGCCGGCCATTCCGCATGACGAACGATGGCCCCTCCCGGATCGCGGCGAGCCCGGCCCTGGTGAGCTGAGCGACGCCGAGCGGCGTGTGGCCGAGCTCGCCGCGCGGGGCCTGACCAACCGGCAGATGGTGCCGCACCTGGGCGGCTACGAACACTTCGAGCGCGCCGGGACGTACATCCACAGTGGAATGAATGTCGGCCGGGCGGTGCGTGACGCGCCACCCGGCCCAACTTTGTGCCGGGTGTCGTTTCGTGGGCTACTTACCGGCCGCGGGCGCCGCGGCCGGTGCGGCGGCAGGCTTGGCCGCCGCCTCCTCCTCCTTCGCCGCAGGCTTGCCCGGCGCGAAGAACGCGAGGATGAGCGCGGCGGCCGCACAGATGCCGGCCGCCAGGAACGCGGCCGTGATGCCGTGGGTGAGCGCGTAGTTGGCCTGCTCCTGCACCGAGGCGCCGGCCGGCTGCCCGGCCACGCCGCGGCTGGCCGAGCCGAGCACGGTGACGAAGATGGCCAGGCCCAGCGTGCCGCCGAGCCACTGCAGGGTCTGCAGCAGGCCGGAGGCGGCGCCGGAGTCCTGCGGCGCGACACCCGACATGATGGTCATGTTCAGCGTCGGGAAGCTGATGCCGACGCCGAGGCCGATCAGGAAGAGCGGCACGAAGATCGCGGCGAAGTAGTTGCTCGTGGTGCTGAGCTGCGTGAGCCAGGCCATGCCGCCGGCGATGCAGATCGCGCCACCGACGAGCAGCGGCCGGGCGCCCAGCTTGGGCAGCAGCTTGGGCACGAGACGTACCGCGGCGAACTGCATCAGCGTCATGGGCAGGAAGGCAAGGCCCGCACGGATCGGGCTGAAGCTCAGCACGCCCTGCTGGAACTGGGTGAGCAGGAACAGCACGCTGAACATGGCCGCCGTGAGCAGCAGCGTCGCCGAGTAGGCCCCGGCACGCGAGGGGTTGGCGAACAGGTGCAGCGGCATGATCGGCTGGCTGACCCGCGTCTCGATGACGAAGAACACCGCGAGCATCACGGCGGCGACGATGAACGCGCCCAGCGCCGTGCGGTCCGACCAGCCGCTGTTGCCGACCTCGATGAACGCGTACACCAGCGAGCCCATGCCGATCGTGGACGTGATCGCGCCCGGGCTGTCGAACCTCGCCGGGTGCGTGTCCGGCTGCTTGACGTAGCGGGGCGTGAGCACCGCCACGGCGATGCCCAGCGGCACGTTGATGAACAGCACCCAGCGCCACGACACCAGGTCGGTGAGCACGCCGCCGACGATGAGGCCGACCGACGCGCCGGCGCCCATGACGGCCGAGAAGACCGCGAACGCGCGGGCGCGGGCCTGGCCCTCGAAGTTGGTGACGATCAGGGCCATGGTGCTGGGCGCGGCCAGTGCGGCACCGACGCCTTGCAGAGCCCGGGCGCCGAGCAGCCACCAGGAGGTGGTCGCGAGGCCGCCGAGCAGCGAGGCGAGCGTGAAGACCAGCACGCCCGCGACGAACACGCTGCGCCGGCCGAGCACGTCGCCCAGCCGCCCGCCGAGCAGGAGCAGGCCGCCGAAGGTGAGCGTGTAGGCGTTGAGCACCCAGGAAAGGTCGGCCGTCGAGAAGCCGAGCGAATTCTTGAGCTGCGGCAGCGCCATGTTGACGATCGTGGAGTCCACGCCGATCAGGAGCATGAAGGACAGGATGATGGCGAGCGTGAGCCCGTTACCCTTGTCGGCCGTTGAGCTGGCTGGCGATGGCATGAGAGTGCGTCTCCCCAACAAACCGGATGGCAATAGTGAACGCAGTCGTCTCTTATTGGCCGAGTATAGGGAACGCCACCGTCTATTGGAAGAGTACGCGCCCGTTCACTATCCTGGGGAGAGAGGCGAGGTGATCCGGTGACATCTGACGTGCAGACCAGGCGTCGCGGCGAGGCCCTGCAGCAGGCCATCTTCGAGGCCGTCTTCGAGCAGCTCGGCAAGGTCGGCTACGGCCGGCTCACCATGGAGGGCGTGGCCGCGGCCGCGCGCACCGGCAAGGCCGCGCTCTACCGACGCTGGCCCGACAAGAACGCCCTGATCGTCGACGCGCTACGGGCGGCCATGCCGTCCACGGCCGACGTGCCCTCGACGGGCGAGCTCCGCGCCGACATCCTCGCGCTGCTCATGCGCATGCGCGACGCGCTCGAGTCGTCCTACGGCGCAACGTTCCAGGTCCTGAAGGCCGAGCCCGGCCCCGGCGCCAGTCTGGTCCACGCGGCGGTGCGCGACCGCGTCTTCGCCCCGTATCGCCGCCTGGTCGGCGACGCCCTGCGCGCCGGCGTGCAGCGCGGCGAGGTCCGCCCCGAGGTGACGGCGACGGAGGAGAGCACGGTCCTGGCGGCGAACGTCGGCCCGGCCATGCTCATCCACCGCCACTTCCTCGAGGGCCCCGACCTACCGGACGACTTCATCATCGCGGTCGTGGACGGCGTCGTGCTGCCGATGCTTCGCGCACGGTGACGGCCCTGCAGCAGCGATTCCCTCCACGATCACGCGAGATCGCGGAGGGACCGTATAGCTCGACCTGGGGTCAAGGGGTGCCGAACCAGGTGGTCAGCGCCGCGCGGAGGCCCTCGTCGTCGCTGCCGTCGGGGTCAGCGAACGCGACGTAACCGTCGGGGCGGACGAGCAGGCGGGCCGCCGCGTAGTCGGACACCGGCTCGGCGCTGATCACGTCGACGCGGTCCGCCCAGGGGGCCGAGCTTGGCGAAATGCCGCCATTGGGCGTGAAATCGAGCAAACACCGCGGCCCTCGCGCAGCATCGAGAAGACCGTCAGGGCGTCCGACAGGGTCGCGTCGGGGATGTGGCGGCCGACCAGCGAGTGGTCCGCGGCGAACGGCATCGGGTAGTGGATGTCGACGCCCGTTGCCAGGCCCAGCATGTGGCGGCTCACGTCCTCCAGCTGCAGCAACCCGCCGAGCAGCTCGCGCAGCGGGCCGACGCGGTCCAGGGGGTGGTACAGGGCGACCTGCGCCTGCGAGAACGTGCACACGCGGCGCCCGACCGGGTGGCGCTCGGTGTGGTAGGAGGCCAGCAATCCCGGCCGGGCACAGCCGTTGACCTCCGCAGCCAGCTTCCACAACGGGTTCACCGCGTCCTGGATGCCGGTGTTCAGGCCCTGCGCGCCCGAGGCGAAGTGGATGCGGGCGGCGTCGCCGGCGAGCAGCACGTGTGGACGCCGGCGCGGCCCGTCAGGCCCGGTAGCGGGCGCGGGGCCACGCCCGTCGCGATGACCAGGCGGTCGTAGGCGATCACGTCGCCGTCGGCGAGCTTCACCGTGCGCGCGGCCGTGTCAAAGCTGGTGCAGCAGCGCGGCCAGCCATGCCCGGTCGGCTGGTTCGAACCGGACCCGCTGCCCGGCGAGCCGGCGGTGCAGCACCGCGAGCTGGTGGTGTAGCGCGAGGATTTCCGGGTCCTTATCCCGGTCACTGTCTGGCAGTAGTCGCAGCAGCGCGAACGCGTTGGTGATGCCCAGGTACGCCAGTCGCAGCAGCATGGGTCGGCATCATCGCGCAGTCATCACCGGCGATGGATAAGGAGGAACAGCAAGATCGGCACGAGGGCCGGAAAGTGGCACCTGACCAGCACGGACGTACTTTTCGGCAGGCGCAGGGGTGGCCTGCTGCGCCGTCCACCGGTCTGACATCCCCTCGGGGCAGGTAAGCCGGGGCGCACCATCGCTCCAGCCACTGACTCCTTCCCGGTCCCCGGAGCCTGCCTCCCCGGCGAGGGGCCCGGGGCCAGCGGCGGGACGCTGCTCCGGCCGAAGGCCACCACCCACCACACGTCACGGTGTCGGGCGCGGTCGCCCGCGTCAACGCCCCCGGTTCCGCCTCATCGCCGCCATCCTCGCTGGCGGCACATATCGTGCCCGCACTTGGTGCCGGCCGAGCGTCACACGTATGCACTGATCGCCGCCGCGGTAAGTCCGCTGGCAAGGTAACCACCGAGAGTATGGAAGTCCACGGCGCCGATGTAGGACTCGTCATGCAGGTCGACCGGGAAGCGATCACCGAGCCGGGACGGCACGGCGACCAGGTCACCGGGGTCGGCGAGGTTGACCCAGCGGCCGACGCCGGCCGGGCGGATGGCGCGACCGTCGACCGGCGCGGGCTGCAGGCTCTCGAAGATCGCATCGGGCAGGCCGAGGGGCGAGCCGAGGGTGACGAACAGTTCGACCTTGCGGTCAGGATGCGCGCATAGGGCCTCGTAGGCGACCACGGTGCCGAGCGAGTGCGCCACGACGATATGGGCACCGCTGGCGTCGAGTGCCTCGATGACCGCGGCGCGGCACTGGTCACGGACGGCGGGCCGGGTCATGTACACGTACACCTCGCGCAAGAGCGCCGACATGGTTCGCCCGAGCGCCTGCGCGGGGCGGCCCCGCCGACGGGCCAGCCAGTCCAACGCCTGCCGGAACGGACGTGTCGCCGGTCCTTGAGCCGCGTCGTCCGGCACGCCGAGTGCGTTCATCCACGCCCAGGCCCATTCGCGTTCCCGCGGCGTGAGCACGTCGAGGTCGGACGGGCCACCCTGGGAGTGCGGGTCGAGCAGGTGGGCATAGTAGGCGGCCGTCAGCCGCGGTGCGGGACTGGCCAGGCCCGCGTTGCGGTACCCCTCGGCGAGTCTCGAGGTCCACCGGTTGGCCAGGGCGATCGATGCGGCCAACGGATCCATCCCCGACTGCCGGTTGCCGATGCCATGAACCGCGATGATCGGTGCCTGCATGCGACGATTCTGGCGCAACGCGTGGCTGGTGCCCACGGCCGATCAGCCGAACTGATTCCAGCTGTGGATGTGCGCCGGAGTCGTCGCAGCGAAGGCGAGTTCGGTCCGACCGCGACGGGCGCCGGGTCAGCGCGCGCGAACGAGGCGAGAGAGTGTGTCGTACGCGGCCCGGATACGGCCGACGTCACTGCCGCCGAGCGCGTTGTGCAAATCAGTAACCGCATCGACGACCTGCCCCCGAGCGTCATCGGAGAGATCGCCCTTGACGCTGAGAAGACGCTCGGCGGAGCGCTCCAGAGTTTCCGCATCTCTGCGGAGCTCGACCTCTCTGCGAACGCGCCGGTCCTCATCGGCGAAACCCTGCGCTACGCGCTTCATGCGTTCGAGTTCATCCTTCGGCAGCCGCGAATGTCGGGTGATCAGAATCGGCTGCTCCCGTCCAGTGTCCGCATCCTTGGCGGCGACGTGCCCGATGCCGTCAGCATCGATGTCGAACGTGAGCTCGATCTGCACGAATCCGCTCGGCAAGGCGGCCAGGCCGACCAACTCGATGGTCTCGAGGTGCCTGTTGTGTGCGGATTCCTCCCCTTCACCCTGGTAGACATTCACGGTGATGGCACGCTGTCCGTCCACCGAGGTAATGCACGTCACCGTGCGGCTGACCGGGATGGGAGTGTTGCGGCCGACCACCTTCTGAGCGGCGCCACCGTCGACCCTGACGTATAACGGCAGAGCCACGACGTCCGCGATGAAGAACCTCTTGAGCATGCCGGTCCACTTGGCGGCGCCCACCGTGACGGCCTCGTTCCGGTCGGCCGGCGCATACGGTTCCTGGCCCGCGAGATGTTTGATCAACTCCACGACGGCCGCCATGCGGGTGGAGCCACCCGACAGGATCACGCGGTCCAGGGCCGCAGGCCCGACGCCGCTTTCGGCGATCGTTTGCTGGATCTGCAGTTTCAGGCGTTCGAGCAGGTCCAGCGACATCCGTTCGAATTCCGTGCGGGTAACCCGGACCCTCGGATGCCGGAACCCACTGATGGCGTCCGGCAGGGTGACCGAGGTCTCATACGTCGTCGAAAGCTCGATCTTGGCCTTCTCGGCAGCCTCGCGCAACCAGTACCTTGCCGCAGGTTCAGCGAGCAGGTCGATGCCGTGCTGAGCGCGGAAGGCGTCGATCAGGTGCGTGCCGATCCGCTCGTTCCAGGCCTCGCCGCCAAGACCATCGTTGCCGGAGGCGGATCTGACCTCGTGGCCGTCCGTCCGCATGACGATCACAGCGGAGCTCGAGTAGCCGCCGCCGACGTCTACGACCAGCACCGTCTGCTCGCCAACGCCGGGCTCGAGTCCGTATGCCAAAGCGGCGGCAGTGGAATCGCTGATGATTCGCAGTTCCTCGAACCCGGCGATCGCGCCCGCCTCTTGCATCGCGCTGCGCTGCGCTATGTCGAAGTGCGTCGGAACGGTGATGACCCCACCGGTGATCGGCTCACGGAGCTGAGCTTCGGCGTCGCGTTTGAGTTTCATGAGCACCCGCGCGGCGAGTTCCTGTGCGGTGTAAGCGTGGCCGCTGACGTCGAATCGTTGCTTCGTACCGATCGACCGCTTGATGGAATGGACCACCGACTGGGGATCGGTGCGGGCTTGCCGCTCGGCAGCGTGACCGACCAGCAGCTCTCCGCCGTCGCCAAATGCGACGAGCGACGGCGTCGATCGACTCCCCTCCGCGTTCGGAATGACCGTGGCCAGGTCGTCTTGGATGACGCTGACCAAAGTGTTCGTCGTGCCGAAGTCGATGGCCACGGTGCGCGCATTGCGCTGACGCGGCACGGCCTCGTCCGCACGCGACTCGGAGACGAGCTCAAGAGTGCACACCATGCCGTCGGCAATTGCTAGCACCTCGCCGCGCAGGCCAGCCGCAAGCTGGTCGATGGCTCCGGACAACGTAAAGGTTCCAGCGGCTTCCGCCGTCTGCGTCCGCCAGGCACGAATCGTGCCGTCGGCATCGCCGGTGTACAGCAGCGGGACGACACCGGCCGTACCCAGGGCGGCCGCAGATGCGAACCAATGATCGCCCAAAGGCAGATCCAGCGGCTCGCCATCGGCGAGCAGTTCGAGCGCGTCATCCGGGTCATGCCTGCGGCGAAGCTCGAGCAGTGCGGTAGCTGTCCGGAGGCGGCATGTGCCGAGGACGCCGTCGCCAATGGAACCGACCGGCCGGCCGGTGTCGGCATCCCAGATACTCGCCGGCCCGTCGCCGGAGCCGCCGACGATCACCGGGCGATCGCCGAGGCCGCCGATCAGGATCGTGTCCAACGGGCCTGGAACGTCCAGGTCGGGCAGTATCGGATCGCCGGTGTCAATCGCCCAGAGCCGCAGCGTCCGCGTGTCCGTCGCCGCACACAACACTCGGCGCCCCCGGATCTCGCCGGCCGCCAGCGCCGTGATGCGGGTCGGTTGGGCACCGACGAGCACGAGCCGCTGACGGCCGTCGGCGGCGGACCGGACCTCGACCGTGCCATCCGCGCGCCCCAACAGTGCCAGCTCTCCACCGAAGGCAAGGGCGCCGCATGTGTACGCTCCCTCGGCCATCCACCGCGGCCGCCAGGGTGCGTCGGACGGCCAGAGCGTCCGCTTTAGCGACCGCCGCAGCGGCTCACCGCCTGGCCTTAGCGCAAGCAACGACAGCAGGTGGCGCCGGTGGACCGGGTCGTCCTGAGCAGGCTTGGCTGCTGCCTCGACGAATGCTTGGACCACCTTCCGCTCGGTGCCTCGCACGTCGTCCAGCCGGCGCCTTACGGTGTCAAGGTCGCAACGCAGCAAGAACTCGGCGTCGGTGAGCAGCTGTTCCAACCGTCCGGCGTCGGCCGCGTGGTCAACGACGTACTGCCGGACGTACTGCTCGGCAAGGTCCCAGCGGGGGCGGCCGGCGGTCGGCGTTACGGAAGCGAGGAGGCCGTCGAGCACCTCCCTGGCACCGAGCTCCTTCCGTAGATGATCCGCGAGGCCCTGATGAAAGAGGCGGTAGCGGGTCATGCCGTCACCGCCCGGGCGGTGACGAAGATAGAAGCGGATCTCCTCAATCGCGGCCAGGGCGTCGACTGGACTGGCAGCTCGAGCGACATAGCGGATGATTTCAGCCGGCATGCCGTCGCCATGACCGTGAGCAAGCGCCCTCAAAATCGGTCGAAGCAGCGGATTGCCGCTCCTCGACTCCAGGTCGAGGTCGAGGAGGTCCGGCAGCGTGTGCGGCACGGACCGGCCCACCGCGAACGCCTCCTGGTCCGACAGGCCGTCCGGGTAGGCGTTGAGCAGGTGATATGCAAACAGACCCGCGGCCAGAAAAGCACCCAGCTCACGACGCTCGTTTGTTCCTGTCAGGGTCTCGGCGACGGCCCGCGCGACCGTATGTGTCGCACCGACCCGCTCAAGGGAATCCCACTTCGGGTCCGTTGTGAGCAACCGCGAGACATACTGCGCAACGTCGCCGCGGAGCCTCTCGGTCGGAACGGCGTCAAGGTCGACTAGGCCGCCCTGCCGCTCAGCCAGGTGACGCAAGCGGCCGAACTCAGCCCAGGGCCGCACCCCCACCAGCAGCCGAACCGGTTCGCCGTCCGGATGCCTCCCTTGGGCCATCGGAAGCAGCAACTGCTCCATGATTTCGGATCCATCGATCGCCTCATCGAGCGCATCCACGATGACGACAGGGTGAGGAATTGCGTCAATTACCGCAGCGATCAGCTCGGCCGCCGTGAGGGATTCCGGGTCGACCGCGGAGCCGGGTTTCGGGACCTTGAAACCCAACTGCCGCGCAATCGAATCGATGACCTGCTGGGTGGTGCGCTGCCGAGCGTGCACGGCCGCCAAGTGACGATTGACGTACGGCTGCTGCGCAACCCGGTCCCAGATGTTCCTCGTGAACTCGCGTAGCCCCGGATGCGCGGCACAGACCAACACGCCGATCAGCGCACTTTTGCCGACGCCGGGGCTGCCGGTGACGACCCTGACACCAAGGCTGCCCTGCAGGTTCACCCAAGGCGACAGATCACGTAACTCTTCGGCACGACCACTGAACGACCCGCCGCGCTGGGCGAAATCGACGCCGTGACCCGCCGCGCGGGCTATGAAATGCGCCGGGTCCAGAGCCTCGTCAAGATCGTCGAAGAACGGTACGACTCCCGCGTCGAGCACCGAGCGGATGTGTTGTCGCGGATCGGGCGAGAACCGGGCGTTGACAAAGAACGGCAGGTCAGAGAGCTCGCTGCTGATGTCGACGAGGCTCGCGGTCACCCGCTGCGGAAGTCCGTCGTCAGCGCGCACGAGTTGTGCGACCTCACGTCGGATTCGCTGCGCAAGCGTGCTGATCGGCGCGTACTGGAGGGAAGGATCGACATCCAGTACCCCGTCGGCCAGTGCCGCGAGCACATTCGTCGTGGCCTGGGTGAAGCGACCATGGTAGGCGGCCTCGTCGGGATCGCAGGCCGCGATCACCCATGCTCGCCGGCCATCACTGTCGATCTGGGTCTCCCACTGATGCCGTGCCTCTTTGCCAGAGTGGCAGAGGTCTATCAGAAACAGCGTGAGAGGTGCGCTCTGCTCTGCGGTGACGCGACGCAGCCAGACCTCGATCTCGGCTCTCCAGTCGGACTGTCCCTCAGCCCCAACCACCTGCAACGCCTTGGCGCCCGTGATCGTGCCGTGGCTGAGCACGTGGACGATCAAGACGTCGTCGCTGCCCAGCTCGTCGAGCAGATCATGCACGGCTTGCCCGAGCGAGGCCGCGGACGGGTCGTCCAACCGGGTGCACTTGTAGCCGAGCCGCGTGAGTGCACCTTCCAGGGCGATCGCACGCTCACCGGCGAAGGGCAGTTGACGCCAGGCGTTCTGCGTCTGGGAGGGAAACGTTCCAATTCCGATGCACAGAGCGCGACGCTGCTGAACGACCTTGTCGAGCACCCAGGTGACGCTATCGCGCGCTGAACTGGACTCATACCGTCCGAATAGGCGAACGCCGTTGTACCGCTTGGTCCGATTGACCGACTACTCGTGATCGGCAGGACCGGGCCTCGGCTAGCCTCGGCCCTTCGTTAGGGGCTGTCCGCATGGTGGATCAATAGAAGGCAGGTGCCTTCTGAGCTGGCAAGATAGGACTTGCTAAGGGTCATATCCATCCCGGGCGGAAGGCACCTGCGTGGTGAAGGCGACCGCAACGCGTCCGAGGATCGTCGTGAGTGCCGATGGGCGTGGCGTGGTCGATCATGCCGGCGCCCGACTCCTCGCGGATGTCGCTGAGGCGACCGGGCTGGCTGGTGCGAGCAGCGATGCCCTCGCGGGGTTGCGGCAGCGGCGCGGTACCCACGATCCAGGCCGGATCGCGGTGGACCTGGCGGTGATGCTCGCCGACGGTGGCGAGGCCATCTCGGACCTGGCCGTGCTGCGCGACCAGGTGCAGCTGTTGGGGCCGGTCGCCTCGGACCCGACGGCGTGGCGACTGCTGTCCGATTTGGACAGTGCCGTGCTCGACAGGCTGCGGCAGGGCCGTGCCGCGGCGCGGGAACTGGCCTGGGCACAGCGAATCGAGGCCCGCGGCGGCCTGCCTTAGACCGCATCTCATTTGGGGTTGTTGCTGGGCAACAGGTTCAGTTTGACGGCGCGGCGGTAGCAGATGACAGCACATGCCAGGCGCAGGAATCCGCGGAAGTGGGAGGCCTTTGCGTTCGTAGCGACGAGCCAGGCGCCGGAACCGGGTGACCCACTCCAAGCAGCGCTCGATCACGTAGCGGTGCCGGCCGAGCCGGGTCGAGGACTCGATGCCCTTGCGGGCGATACGGGCCTTGATCCCGCGCTGAGCGAGGGCTCGCCGGCAGGCCCGGTAGTCGTAGCCCTTGTCGCCATGCAGCTTCGCCGGCCGTTTCCGGGGCCGGCCGATCGGCTGACGCACCGATGTGACGCCGTCGACCACATCCTCCAGAACCTTGTGGTCGTTGACGTTGGCAGCAGAGATATCGGCATGCAACGAAAAGCCCGTTCCGATCACCGACCGCGTGAATCTTGGAGTCGGGCTTACCGCGATCGACCGGGCTCGGCCCTGTCAGGTCCCCCTGTGAGCGCCCGTACGTGCATGGCGTCGATGCTGGCCCGCGACCAGTCGAAGGAGCGGCCCCGACGGAGCGGTCGTCGGCATCGTCGTCACCGAGGGACAGCGACCGGGGTCGGCGGGTCGGCTGCATGCTGCCCCTGCACCGGATCGCGGGGCTCCCGGGTGTTGCGGACGCGCTCGCCGAAAGCCTGCGGTTCGACCCTGCGGCGTACGAGACCCACTGGGAGCCGGCGGTCCGTGGTATCCGGACCGGCGGTACCGGCTGGTATTTCACCGGACGCCACGCCGTGCTGGCCGACCTCACCCGCTGGCTCACGACCAGGGAGCCGGACGCGGAGCTGGGGCCGGCGCCGGTGGGATGTGTCATCACCGGCCCGCCCGGCGCCGGGAAATCGGCCGTGCTCGCCCGGATCGCCACGCTGTCGTCCGAGGCGTTCCGGGCGCAGCATCCCGCCGCCTGGTCCGAAGCGCCGGCAGCGACCGTGCCGCCGGCCGGAGCGGTGCAGCTGGCGGTACATGCAAGGGCTCTGCGCCTGGCGGACGTGTGTGCTGCGGTCGCCGAAGCCGCCGACATCGCCGACCAGCGGCCCGAGAGGCTCATCCCGGCGTTGTGCGAACGGCAGGAGCCGTTCGGGTTGGTGCTCGACGCACTCGACGAGGCCGTCGACGGTGGCCGCGAGATCATCCACGGGCTGCTGCAACCCCTTGCGGCGTACGGCGACCCGAGCCGGCTGCGGCTGCTCGTCGGCACCCGGCCGCACCTCGTCGACGTGCTCGGGACGACTTCGCGGTGGTCGCCCTCGACGATCCCCACTACGCCGGACGCGACGATCTCATCGCCTACACGGCGGCCCGGCTCAGCGCGAACGACCACGCGGGTGAGCGTGCGGGCCAACTCGCGGTGCGTATCGCGGACAGTGCCTACCCGTTGTTCCTGGTCGCGCAGCTCACCGTCGACGCGCTCACCGCGCCGAGCGCCGGCGCGTACGACAACGGCCCGCTGCCGACGACAGTCGCGCAGGCCCTCGACACGTACCTGCTGCGCGCGTTCACCCTGACCGACGCCCGCCGTGCACGGACCTGCTGCGGCCTCTGGCTCTCGCACAGGGCGACGGGCTGTCGGCCGGGCCGCTGTGGGCCTCCCTCGCCGGGCGGCTCGCCGGCCGCGACTACGTGCCGGCCGACGTGACGTGGCTGCTGGACCGGGCGCCGGCACTGCTGAGCACCGCCGTCGGGCCGGACGGGCGGCATCGGCACCGGCTGTTCCACGCCGCGTTCGCCGAAAGCGTCAGCCCCGACCCGGCAGCACTCGCCAGTGGGTTCTTCGACGGGCTGCTCGACGCGGTGCCGGTGCGGGCAGACGGGCGGCGGGACTGGACGGCCGCGCCCACATACGTGCGCCGCTACCTCGCCCACCACGCCCAGGAGGCCGACCGGCTCGGCGACCTGCTCGGCGAGGCCGGATACCTGACCGTCGCCGACCCCGGCGACGTCCTGCGGGCCCAGGAGCGTTCCGGGCACGTCCTGGGCCGCGAGATCAGTCACGTGCTGGCCGGGTTCACCGCGCGGCCCCTGCCCGAGGAAGCGGCGGACCGAGCGGCGGCGATCGCGCTGCGTCTGCGATACCGCGGCAGGGACGACCTGGCGGATGAGGTGCTGCGCACCGTGCCGGCCGCGGGATGGCGCCCGCTGTGGTTCCAGGGCCCACCCGCCGGCATCGCCGACTCGCATCAGGGCGCGGTCCGTAGCGTGACCACCTCCGGCACGCTGATCGTATCGTGCGCCGACGACGGCGCGCTGATGGTGCGGCTGTTGACCGACGACGGCTTCGGCCCGGCGACGGTTCTCGACGCGCACGTCGGCGGTGCGACCGCGGTGGCGGACCTGCCCGGCGCCGTCCCGCGGCTCATCACCGGCGGCGTCGACGGCGGTCTTGCGATCTGGGACACCAGCACATGGAGCGTGCTCGCCCGGTTCCCCGGCGCGCACGACGGACCCGTCACCGCGATCGTCCCGGCCGACGACGGGTTCGTCACGGCGGGTGCCGACGGCACAGTGCGCGCCTGGAATCCCGACGATCTCGACGAGGTCAACGAGCCGGCCCGCGCACACATCGGCGGTGTCGTCGGCCTGGTCTGCGCCGCCATCGGCCCCGACGCCGGCGAGATCCTCGTCTCCGCCGGCTGGGACGGCCGGATGACGTTCTGGGATCCGATCGACGGCACCGACCTGGGCTCGTTCGACGACCCGGGCGGCGGTGGGCTGACCGCGTTCGCCCTGCATGCGGTCGACGGCGTCGGCTATGCCATCACCGGCTCGTCGGAGGGGTCCGTCAGCGTCTGGACGATCACGGCCAGACTCGACGAGCCCGTCGGCGACGAGGCCCGGCTCATGCCGATCCGGCCGGTCTTCTCGTGCAACATCAGGACCTTCAACATCACCGGCCGGCCCGCAGTCACCGCCGCGTGCGTGCTCACCGGCCCCGACGGACCCTTGTGGGTGTGCGCCGCCGGTGCGGAGCTCATCGCGGAGCTGTTCGCCGACGACTCGCCACACCTGAGCGTCGGCGGTGTCGAAGGTGTGTCCGCGTTGAGCTCGATCGCCGATCCGCCGCGGGTGCTGGCCGGCGGACACAACGGCACGCTGCGGGCCTGGTCATGCGTGCGTTCGAGGTCGTTGCTCGAGACGAATCATGGACCCGACGTCGGCCTGCCGAACGTTTCCGGCGAGAGGAGCACGACACCGACCACCGTCACGGCCGTCGGCGCCGCGAAAGGTCCGTTCATCGTGGTCGCGCGCGGCGGCAGCGGCGGCTACCAGACGACCATCGAGACGCCCGGCTACGTGACCACCGAGACCACCACTCGCTACGACACCCGCGTGCGGCCCACGGTCACGGTGCTCAGTGCCACCGACGGCATCCCGGCCGGCCCGGAGCGGACGCTCGACGCGCCGGCGGTTCTCGCACTGACCGTCGCACCCGAGCCGGGCGGCTGGAAGATCGCCGCCGTCGGCCGTGACGGGACTTGCCGCAGCTGGCAGACAGGCGCCGCGGAGCTGCGCGAACGCGCACTGCTGCGGCACCCTTTCTGGCACTTGGGGGGCCAGCTGGCCGCGGTCACCGCCGCGCCGACGCCGGCCTTCGTCGCCGTCTCGTACGTGGGCGGGCTGTGGGTCCTCGATGCAGACCGCCGCCGCTCCAGGCGCCGCCGTCGCGTGCCCCGCTCCCACAAGGCGACGGTCCTCGCGACCGGCGTCGTCGGCGGCCGCCCGGTCGTCGCTTCCTGGTCTCCTTCGGAGACTTCGACGGTGTACGTGTGGGAGCTCGCCACCGGCCGGCAACTCGCCCGGCACGTCGACGACCGGATCGTGCGTATCAGCACCCTGGCGATCCGTGATGGCCTCCTCGCGGCGGGCGGCACCGACGGTGCCGTGACCCTGTTCCACCTCGACGACCGCCTCGCACCGCTCGGCACAAACGTCCACAGTGGACACCTTGGTCGCGTCAGTGCCCTATGCGCCCTGAACCTTCCGTCCGGCGCCACCGTTACGGTTTCCGGTGGCCACGACGGCGACCTCCGGTTCTGGCCCCAACCGCGCTCGGGAGAGCACCCGATCGTCGTGTCACTCGGCTCACCTGTGCAATGCGCGTGCCCGGCCGGCCCCGGCATCCTGGTGGTCGGCACCGAGCTGGGCGTGGTCTGCCTGCAGATCGACGGCTCGGCCGCGTAGTCGGCCACATCGATGCCGCTGGCGACTGCCGCGCAGACCGCGTTGCTGCTGGTGCGCACGACCTGCAGGCCGGTCGGCGCGGCCTCACCGCTGGCGTGGGACCGCGTATGACCGTCCGGGTGGGGCCAAGTACGGGCTGTCACAGACAAGAGATCCGGTCGTTGACCGCGTGACTATGCCGTGGTCAGCAGGCCGAGCCGGTGGGCATGCGCGGCCGCCTCGGTACGGGTCGAGACGTTGAGTTTCGCCAGGATGTTCGACACGTGCACGCTGGCGGTCTTGGGGCTGATGTAGAGCGCCGCCGCGATCTGTCCGTTCGAGTGACCCTCGGCGACCAGGCCGAGGACTTCAAGTTCACGATCGGTGAGCCGGATCCGCAGGCTCGGATGGGTGGCGGTGGCGTCGGCCGCGGCGGGGACGTTGCGTAGCCGAGCGCGCCGGGCCAGCGTACGAATGTCGTCGGCGGTCGCGGCGGCGAGCCGTTCGGCCAGCAGCATGCACTCGGCCGCGGTGGCGGAGGTGCGGTCCGCACTGGTCGCCGTGTCCGCCGCCTGTGCCTCGGCGAGCCGGAAGAGGCCGTAGCACAGCGGGTACGCGTCGTCGGCGGCACGCGTCGCGTCGACAGCGCGTTGCCAGGCTGCCACCTCGTCACGGCGGTCCAGACGTGCTGCCTCGGCGTCGACCAGAGCCCGGTACCCGCGCGCGGGCGGCGTGACTATCGGGACGACGCGCGACAGAGCGCACAGCCGGTCGCGCTCGCGTGTGGTGTGAGCGTCGGGTGACGGCGACGCGGCGATGTCGGCCTCGACCCGCATGCCGAGCCAGATCAGCGGCCATACGTAACGGGCGTACGCGCTGGTGGATGGCTCGCCCAGGTCTTGCAGCCGCTGCCGAGCCTCGGTCAGCCGACCGCGGCTGCGTGCCAACTCCGCCTCGATGTAGCGCATCGGCGTGACGAACTGAAACTCGGACCCGTCGCCGAACTGCCGGCGCGCCTCCCGGACGTCGCGCTCGGCGCCCTCCTCGTCGCCCTGCCACAGGTGTATCTCGGCGCGGAGCATCAGCAAAGCGCTGGCGAACGGGCCGCTCGGCTCGTCCGCGAGCGATTCGGTGATGAGGTCGAACGCTTCACGCCACCGTCCCAGACGGATCAGTGGCTCGGCGAGGTTGCCGGTGATGATCGCGCCCCATGAGCTGGCGTGTCCGATGCGGCCTGCCAGGGCCACTCCGGCCCGGGCGATCTCCGCGGCATCGGCGAAGCGGCCGAGCATAGCCAGGGCGTCGGAGAGGTTGGTGTACCCGCGGACCGCCACCCCGGGCAGCCCGTGCTGTTCGGCCAGCTCCAGCCCCTCGCGCAGGGCGGTCGGCTCGCCGGTGCCATCGCCCAGGTACGCGAGCACGCTGCCGAGCGTGATGAGGGCGTCGGCTTGCTGGGCGACGGCGCCGACCTCGGCGGCGACGGCGACCGCCTCCCGCGCCGTGCGGGCGGCGCCTTCCATGTCGTCGGCGCGCATGAGGGAGTTGGCCAGCGACGCCAGCACCACCGCGCGGATAGGTTTCGCCTCCCCGTCGGGAAGCAGCGCCAGCGCGTCCTGGAGTTGCCGGGCCGCCTCGTTGTCACGGCCCAGTGCGCGCAGCATGAAAGCACGGCGCTCCACCAGGTGGGCGCGCCGGGCCGGGTCGAGGCCCAGGTCCGTCTCGGCAAGCACCTGGTCCACAATGGACAGGCCGCGGTTGAGCTCGCCCGCGCCGAACGCCGCCTCCGCGGCCATGATGTGGAGTGCGGTCCAGTCCACGCCGGCGCAGTCGACCGCGTCCGGCACACGCGGCCATATCTGCAGTGCCCGCTCCAGGTGGCGTGACGCTTCGGCGGGAGCGAACGCGGCGGATGCTTGCCTTCCCGCCTGCGACCCCCGCCCCCAACCCAGAAAGCCGATCTCGCGGTGCTGGCGCGAAATCCTGGGTGCCGGGTGCGGCCTGGTGCCTCGGGTTCGTGGGCTTGAGGTGCGTCCGCGGTCGGCTTGACCGACCGCCGCTAGGGTGGTGACGTTGACAGCGCTTCGAGTAACCGCGTAGTATCTCTTGCACAGAGGGCGGTTGGTGGATTGCGACCGATATGTCGGTCACCGAAGCACGATCCAACCACGATCCCCGGTAAGCCTCGATTTAGGTCGAGGCTTACTTGCGTATCTTGAGGATCTTGCGCCTTTCCGGGCGGGTGGTTGGCCGCAGCCGGAATTGGTGCGCCGGAATGCCACCGAGCGGTCAGCCGATTGTACGGTTCCGTGCCGCGACGTCATGCGTAAGGCTTTTCAAACCGGCTGATGCCGCGAAACGGATGGTGCGCAGATGACGATCAATGAAGCGGTGCTGCTCGTCGACTGGCTTAATCTGAGCATTCACCTGAAGAACCAGCGCCTGTCGTTCGGTTCCGAACTGGTTGGCGAGCTGGTGCGTGTGGCGCGGCACGAGTGCGTGCAGCACGGCGGCGCCGAGCTGGTCCGCGCGCATTTCGTCGGCGAGCGGTTCGCGCCCAGCGTCGAGGACGCTATCGAGAACACGCTCATCGCCCGGTTCCACAAGACGCGGACGGCCAAGGAGCAGGCGGATCTCGTGCTCGCGGTCCTAGCCATGGACCACATCCACGCGTCCGGCGGGACGCCGTCGCTGTTCCTGCTCGCCACCGGCGACCAGGACTTCGTCCCGCTCGTCGACCGGATGATCGACGCCCGGGCGCAGGTGATTCTCATCGTCGCCTCCACCCGCACGCTGTCGCCCGAGTACCGGCGCATCGCCGCTCAGCAGAACGTCAAGATGCTGTCGATCACCGACGTGCTCGACATCAAGCCGCTGCCGGAGTCCGATGCCGACGCGGCCGCCACCCGCATTCTCGGCCTCTACCGGGTGTGCCTCGACGGGGGCGTCCTCGGCGGCGACCAGACGCGCAACATCCGCCTGCTGACCGGGTGGGGTCTGCTGCAGCCCGGCGACGAGGAGGTCGAGCACACCGCGTGCATGCAGCAGTTCACCCGGGTTGACAGCCGCAAGGTGGCGGTGCCGGCCAAGCGTGAGACCGGCAACCGTCCCGCGGTGCAGCGGCGCACCACACTGAACTTCGGGCTGGCCGCGGTGCGCGACGTGGTGGAGGACGCCGACTGGGTGCTGCGCCGCACCGGCAACGTGGCCCGGCCGCCGACCGTCGGTGACCTCGGCGTCGGGCGCTTCGCTGACGACGACGGCCGGCGCCTCGGCCGCGTGATCCGCGCCCTGAAGGACGTGGGCTGGCTGCTCGAGCGCTCCGACGGGCGGTTCGAGGCGCGCCTGGAGTGGTCGTCCGACGGGCTGCTTGAGCCGCTGTGGCGGGTCATCTGCGAGGTCAATCGACGGGCGTTCGCCGAACACGCCGAGGGCGTCTCCCGTGACAAGCTCTTCCAGGCGTTGCGCTCCACGCCCATTGCGTACGACACCGACCGCAAGGGCGGCCCGGCGGCCCGGGACGTCATCGAGTACGCCCGGCGTATCGGCGTCATCGATGCCATTCCGAGCGGCGCCGACGGCTACGTCCTGGCGGTGGTGGAGGCGCACCCGGTGGCGCAGTGGATCTCCGGCGGCCTGCGCACCCTCGGCGGTCTGCTGGCGGACCGCATCGGCACCGCTGTACCCGAGCACGAGGTGCTGACGCTGATGCGGGAGCGCGACGAGCACGGCGGCGGGCCGGTCATCTTCGGCTACGACACACGCGATCGGCAGCGATTCCTGCGGGTGCTGCGACGCTCCGGCCTGCTGGAGCGGCCGCCTGGCAACGAGCCATCGGTACGACTCAAGCGCACGCCCTGGCTGGAGCGGATCTCATAGTGGGCCAGGCGGTCACTCCACCGGTGTCACAGCTGGACCGCCCGGCGGAACACCCAGCTGCGCCCCTCGCCGTGCCGTTCCTGGCTTGTGACCACGAAGGTCAGCTCCGCACCCTCCAGCGCGTGAGCCGTCACCACCGGGATGGACTCACTCGCCCCCGCCACCAGCTCGAAGGGGCCGGCGGCGAGGATCTCGACGGCCGCGGGGGAGACCCCGTCGAGGGTCACGGACGCCCGCACGGCTGGGCCACCGCGGTGACCGAGCACCAGCACCCGCCGCTTGACCCATTCGTGGACCGGGGGATTGTTGCGCTGCGATATCTCGGCGAATTCGCGGCCGCCGTCCCGGACCTTGCGCCAGGCGCCCCACTCCCCGCTGTCGGCGAATTCGAGCGTGTACTCCGGAGCATCGCGCAGCGCGCGGTCGCTCTGCTCGGCGGCGAGCTGTCGGCGCAGCAGATTCGCCTGTTCGACCGCCGCGAGAGCCTGGGCCGCGCTCGCGTCGGCCGCCTTTTCCGACAATGCCGCCGCGTGGCGGGCGATGCGCGCCTGCCATATCGCGACCGCGGTGCCGCCGATCGAGGCGAGCAGGCTCGCACCGGCTACGGCGAGGCTCCAATCCTCTATGTTCACGCGGCACATCTAAGCAGCGGGCCTCGACCGGGACAATCATCGGCGCGTGATGACCGATTGCCGGAACGGACTCGGTTGTTCGGCGATGGCGCGGCCTTGCCCGTCACGCCTAGGATCGAATGCCACTTGGCCAGTGCATTCAGGGGGATCGATGGTGGACCTTGATCTCGTCCAGGCGGTTGCGCGGGTCGGCGATTTCGTGCGTGTACAGCAGACGACCGGTCATGAGGTCGCCGGAACGCTCGCCACGCTCAGCATGAGCCACCTCGTCGTCGAGGAGCCTGGCACGGGAGCCAAGCACGCGGTCGCACTGTCCAGCATTATCTCGGTCACCACCGGCGAAGCCCCGGCGGCGCCCGTGGCCCCGGCGGCGCCCGTGGCCCCGGCGGCGCCAGTCCCGGCGCCGCCTCCACCCGCCGCAGCCCGACTGGAGTCGGCCCCGAGGGAGACGCCGTACGTCTTTCCGCGGCTTATCGTGCCGCCGGGCGCGGCGAGCGTCATCGCGCAGCGCCCAGTCTCGGCTCCGGAGTTCGTCGCCTACGCCAATGACGAACTGTTCAACGCCGCCCTGCATCAGACCGCCCTGGACCGGGTCCGGCAGCAGTTCGACTATGCGGTGCGGGTGAAGGAGCTGGACCTGCGTTTCGGCCGCTGCGCCGCTATGGCTGGCGAGCTCGACGGGATCCTGCGGGCAGAGCCCCGCTCGACCTCGGCATTCCGGCTGGCTGGATACCTGCACGGGCTCGCCGACGATGCCGAGGTGGCCAGCGACCGCTACCTGTCCGCGGCACTAATGGCCCCCGACGCGCCGCCCGTCTGGTGGCTCGACACTGCGATCACCGCGCTGCGGGCGGAGCGTACCGAGCTCGGCCAGCACGCCCTGCTGCGCTACCTCGACGGCGTCACGCCGCAGGAGGACGCGGACGCCTGGTGGGCCCTGCTGGCGCTGTCCGGCAAGGCGGGCGCGGCGAACCTGCTGCACCTGGTGCGGGCCGAGGCCGGGGCGGCGCCAGACGTGCGCCGTTCGGTCCTGGAGGCGTGCCACAGCCTGGCCACCGCGGCCGGCGACGTCGCGCTAGCGGAGCAGGCCGCGCGGCTGCTGACGGCCGGTGCCGGGCCCGCCGCCTCGCCGCTGCCGGAGCTGGAGATGCCCCGGCGGGCCGCCGCCGAGCGCGCGCCGGTGACAGCACGGCCGGAGCCGCCGAAGCCGCGGTTCTATCCGGCGCCGGCGTACGTGTCTAAGCCGTCGACGGCCTCCACCACTCGCCGGGGGCGAGAGTTCCGTAACGACTACGACCGGGCGAAGCATCTCGAACAGCGGGCCAAGGACCTCCCTGGCGCGAAGCGGGCCTACCGCGAGGCGATCCGCAAGGACATCAACGCCGCGAGCGCCATCAAGGACCTGGCCTGGCTGACCCGCCGGGTCGACGGCCCGGAGGCCGCGCTGCGCATCATCGAGGATGAGTTCCGCGACCGCATTCCGCCTAGCACCGCCCTCGACCAGATCCTCATCGACTTCTACATGGGCGCCGGGCGCTACGAGGATGCGCTGCGCCTGCTGGAGCCCATGCTCGACACCGACCTGCTGCTCGGCCAGCGCAACGTGGTCCTGCGACGCATCTGCCAGGCCCGGCTCAGCCTGGCCCAGGACGCGACGTCGTTCGCCGAGCAGCTGATGGGCATCGACCCGTCGGATGCCTCAGCCCGCCGCACCTACGCCATCGCCCTCATGCGCCGCGCCGGCAGCGGCGACCTGGACCGGGCCGAGGAGGTGATCGAGCCGCTGCGCAGCAACCAGGACACCCAGGCACTGGAGATTGCCGAGAAGATCCGGCAGATGCGCCAGGGCGGCCACACCGCTGACCTGGACAACCTGGTGCGCAAGCTGTGGGACGTGCGGATCACGGCGATCTCGGACTTCGGCGAGTACATCCTGGACAACTTCGCCGAGGCCGCCGACGGCATCCGCCAGCAGCGCCGGTTCGCCGCCAACGACCTGCGGTACCTGCGCGTGCGGGCGAACGAGGCCCGGGGCAAGCGCAGCCGCGAGCGCTACGACAGCTACATCTCGGCCGCCAAGGTCGAGCTCGAGATATCCGAGGGCAGCGAGCACGACGCGCAGTCGTTCTTCGAGTTCCTGTTCCGCGGGCTCACCGCGCTTGGCGACACGCTACTGCCGACCAACAGCGAGGTCGCCCGGGAGATCTACGCCGAGGCGCTCGACGTGGCCGACCGGCTCGACGAGCGGGCCACGGAGCAGGACTTCTGGAACGCACTCGCGCGTTACATCCGCTCGGTCTTCGACGGTCCGCAGGCGCTGACCGTCGCACACGACCGCGGCGGCAACATCAGCTGGTCGGCCGCGGAGGTCGGCTCGGTGATCGCCCAGGATCTCCGCGACGTGCCAGAGCACGATATCCCGCAGCTGTTCGACGCCGTCGACGAGCTCGCCGCGCGCACGAAGTTTGCCTCGGAGTCGGTGATCCGGGGCATCGAGCACATCCCCGCGCTCGCCGAGCAGTCGCGTCGCCACCTCGCCGAGTACTTCGATTCGACAACGGCCGACGTGGCGGTCGAGCGCATGGTCGACGCCTGGCGCGCGGCCGGCCGGCGCCGCCAGTCGGGCCGCGACGAGATCGAGAAGCAGGTCCGGCTCCTGCACGATCTGGAGATCAGCGAGGTCAGCCTCAACCGCGCCTGCGCCGTGCTGGAAAGCCTGCAGAACGAGCGGACGTTCGCGCTGCAGGTCGACCGGGAGGCGTGCCGCAAGCTGCTGAGCTACTTCTACCTGCTGAAGGAGGCGCTCAAGGAGCCCGGGTTCGAGGAGCGCGAGTTCCGCTACCTGAAGGTGCGCAACGCGTTGAGCGACTTCGCCGAGTCGGTGAAGGAGTCGCCGACCCGTCTGGCGGTGCGCAATCTGCTGCCGATCGCATCGCTGGCGGCCACTCAGATCGAGCGGACACTCGAGCGGCTCTACGCCGACCGAGAGCCGGATCCCCGGCTGTCGCTGGCGCTGGAGGAGTACACCCCGGACGCCGCGGGCCGGATCAACGTGCAGGTGAAGCTGTCCAACGAACCGGGCTGCGCACCGGTCGAGTCGCCGGAGCTTATCGTCAGTCTGGACGGCACCGGCGACGGCATCGAGGTGCTGACTGCGGCGAAGACGGCGGTGCCGACCGTGCGCGGCGGTGAGTCCGCGATCTCGCGGATTCCGGTGGGGCTGAGCAGGGAGCTGGTCGCTTCGGGCGCGTTCAGCCTGCCGATCGCCGTCACCTACCGCACCCGGACCAGGCAGCGCGAGATCAGCGCTCCTCTGGCCGTGCGGCTCACCACCGAGGCCGACTTCGCCGAGATCGCACCCAACCCGTTCGAGGATGGCGCCTCGGGCCGGCCGGTCACCGACCCCGACATGTTCTTCGGCCGCGAGGAGTTGGTCAACCAGATCGTGGCGCTCCTGGTCGGCTCGACCCACCCGGGCGCCGGCGTGGCGATCTACGGTCAGAAACGGGCCGGAAAGTCCTCGATCCGCCTGCACCTGTCCGGCCGACTGCGCAAGAGCGACCGTTTTCTCGTCGTTGACATCGCCAACATCGGGCGGCTCGCCCCGACCAGTATTGATGTTCCGAGCACAGACACCCTGCAGATCCTGTTGTGGCACATCCTTTCCAACGCCGACCGGGTCGTTCGCGAGCAGGAATTCGGCGGGGAGCCGATCGGGTTCCTCCCGGCCGGGCTGACCCGCGACCAGTTCCTGGCCAGCCCGGCCCCGGTCATCGACTTCATCGCGGCCTTCGAGCTTTTCAACGGCGTGGCCGCGACCCGGCCGGGCTGGCGCGACCGCGCCTTTGTCGTGGTGATCGACGAGTTCCAGCTGATCGGCAACTGGATCGCGGAGCGGCGCGTGCCGTCGACGTTCATCCAGGCGCTCAAGGCGGTGCTGGAGCAGCGGCTGTTCCACCTGGTGGTGGTGGGCCTGGACGCCATGCAGTCGTTCATCGACCGGTACGCCAACGAGTTCGGCGTGTTTTCCAAGCGCCGGGTCAACTACCTGGCCCGAGAGTACGCCTTCGCCCTCATGGATCTGCCGATCCGAATCGGCGGGCGCGACGGTCAGTCCCGGTACCGAGAGCGGGCCCAGGAGCAGATCTACAACCTCACCGGCGGCAACCCGTTCTATATCCAGCAGTTCTGCTTTCAGCTGGTCGAGCACATGAACCACTCCAAGGCACCGTTCGTCACAGAGGCCGACGTCGAGCTGGTGCGCGAGCGGCTACTAAACGAGTTCGGCCCTAGCGACTTCGACAACCTGGAGACCAGCGGCGAGTCGTCCACGACTGCGATCGCCGCGGAGACGGTTCGGGAGGCGCTCACCGCCGTGGCGACCGCGGCTCGTGACGGGCGGGCGACGCTCGAAGACGTGGAGCGGCGCTGCAACCTGCCCAATCTCGCCGCGATCCTCAAGGACCTGGAGGCGCGCGAGGTGGTTGTGCAAGAGTCGGGCGGATACCGCATCCTCGTCCGCCTCTACCACGACTGGCTGTGCCGGAGGACCGCGTGACCGGCGTCAACCCGTACCAGAACGTCGGCCGCCCGGCCCGCGGCGAGCGCTTCGTCGGGCGCGAGGACCTCGTCGCGCGGGTCCGCGGCGTGGTGGGGGGCGATCGGCCGTCCAACATGTCAATCATCGGCAACCATCGGACAGGCAAGACCAGCCTGGTGTACCGCAGCCTGATCGACACCGTGCCGGCCCGCCCCGACCTCGCGGTCGTCATGGTCGGCGTCGGTACGCTTAACCGCATCGAGGACGTCTTCCGGCACATCGGCCGCCAGACCGTGCAGGCGCTCGGCGACCGGGTACCGGCCGGCGATCGGCCCGGCGTCCTCTCGATCCTCGCGGAACTGGAGCGTGAGACCGGCTGGTACGGCATCCTCGGCCACTTCATGCACTTGTTCGGCACGATCCGGCGCCGCGACCTCAAGGTGCTCGTAGTGCTCGACGAGTTCGACCGCATCAACCTCACCGGAGCGCAGACCGCGCATTTCCAGCTGCTGCGGGACCTGTGCACGGAGGAGTGGTCGTCGGTCGGCCTCGTCACGGTGTCCCGCCGGCGGGTCAAGACCCTGGAGCTGGACTCCACTGGCGGGTCGTGCCTCGACCAAGTGCTTGCGGTGCGCACCTACACCGAGCTGTTCCGGCCTGCGGAACAAGTGGCCATGCTGCGGCGCGCCGGGGCCGCCGGGGTCGACCTCGAGGCGCTCGCCCGCTCGATCACCGCCCTGACCGGATATCATCCGTACCTGCTGGAGCTGCTCTGCTATGAGCTGGTTGAGGCCGCGCTCACGCACGGCGCGATCGACATCGACGCGGCCTACCGCAACGTCCGTTCGGCCTACGCCGACTTCTTCGCCCGCCTGATCAAGATCATCGATGCGGATCTCGGTGGATCCGGCGTAGACAAGCTCTACCAGGTGGTCGACGGCATCGGCCTCGACGTGTCCGTCGACGATGCCCTCGCCCTCGTCCAGTACGGCTTGGTGGTGGAAGGCCCCGGCAAGTCGCTGATCCCGTTCTCCGACGAGTTTGGCCGCTACCTGCTGTCGATCGCCGACGGCCGCGACTTTCGCAGCCTGTGGCTCGACTGCGAGGTGGGCCTGCGCCGTCTGATCCGCTCGGTGCTCGGGGCCGCCGCGGATGGCGGGGACTACCTGGCGTTGCTGCCCGACTCGATGCGCAAGGTCGTGGGGAAGGCACGCGAGCGGCAGGCCAAGGACGTCGCCGTCGCCGACCTGTTGCTAGACACCGTCGACTATCTCTATCCCGTCGATCTCTTCCAGATCATTGTCGTGCGGTGGGACCTGTTCGGCCCCGTCGTCGGCGAGACCCGCCAGCTCTGGCAGGGTCGCGGCGAGGCGGTGACCCGAGCCCGCAACGAGGTCATGCACATTCGGCCGATCCCGGGCGGCGTGCGGCTGCCGGCCCAGTCCGCGGCCACGGCGATTGTCGAAACGCTACGCCGCCTAGGCCACGTGGAGGCAACCGTCGGCGGCGTCGCGCTGCACCGGTAGCCGCCGTTACCGCTGGTGGACGAGGGTTCGTCGACGAAGACGAGGTGGCGTTGGCGTTGTGCAGCTCGGTGTCCGGGCCGCAACGGCGCCGGGTCGTACTCGATCACCGTGAGCCGAAGCTGCAGACCGCCGCAGAGAAGGCACCACGGTGCCGGTCTCCATCACCTGCGCGATTCCTGCGTTGGTCGCGCACGCCGCAGCAGCAGGCGGCCGACTTGCACCTGCTGATCCAGGCGCTCGGCGCCGGTCCGGTCGACCTATTCGCGAGCAGCGGCGGTGCGGTGACCGCGCTCGAGCTGGTTGCGACCCACCCCGGCGACGTTGTCACGCTGGTGGCGCACGAGCCGCCGATCAACGCCGTGCTTCCCAACGCCGTAGGCGCCAAGCGTGCCCGGGCCGCCTTCCACGAGCCGCATCAGGCCAACGGCTTCGGCGCGGACACGGCCGCGTTCATCGCGATGACGTCCTGGCAGGGCGAGCTGGTCTGTGCAGTCGGCGTCGTAGTCTTTTCGGTACTTTGGGCGCCTCAACCGAGGGCTCACGCCCACGGAGGATGGCGGGGCCTCCGAACGCGGGCGCGCACGGTCGGCGGTAGAAGAGGACGCAGCAGTCTGCTCAGCTTCGGGCAACCGGTCTCGGAGGAGTCAGGAGCAGTCGAACCGGTGATCGTGGGGGCGAGTAGATGCCGCCGACGTCGCCGAGCATCAGTCCTGCCGGGTTCTGGAGCGTCCGCCGCGGATGCTCGTCTGGGCTGTCGAAGCCCCAGCCAGCCATGGCGGCCCGGTCCTCTGGCAGAACCCATCGACGTTCGTCGCCCGGCTGAACTCCCAGCTCGCAACTGTGAGTAGATGCTCCATCCGGGCACCGCACCCGCAGACCGGCCAGTCCGGCGACTGCGTTCAGCCAGGGTGGTCGCCAACCTTGATCCCCGAGGCGACGGCCAGGTCGTGTCGTACTCCCATCCGGTTTCCGCCTGAACCCGACGTACCGATTCCTGGACCTGTGACCGCAGTTCCGCGGCAGGTCGTTGGACGGGTACTCGATCACCTGCGGTTCCCCCGGGGCGTGGAGGCCAGAATTTGAGGGATAGAGGTTCATGGCTGAGACGAGACGCCGGTTCGATTCGGGGTTCCGTGCGGGCGCGGTGCGGATCGGCTGTCTCACCGCGAGCCCGGCCGAACAGGTAGCTGGCCGCGGGACCGGACTCCGCCCGCGCGATCAGCACTCCAGACAGGTGCGGCGCCACACTTCCTGCGGCAAAGCCGAATTCCGTGAGCGGCGACAGCTCGCCCGCGGGTGACCCCACCATCCAGTCCGGAGGTCGCAACTCGAGCTCGACCAGCCACCCCAGACGCTGACCCCAGCCGACCAGACCAAGATCCGAGCGGACGGGGTTCGAGATCGACTAGCATCGCGGGATGCTCGAGTCTACGCGGGCGGTGCGCGTCGCCGCGGTGGTGACGGCGGTCGCGGCGATCGTCGTGGCGCTGGGCATCCGCGCGGTTGCCGGGGGCCACCTCAACAGCAACGGGGCGCTGCAGCAGTACTCGGGCACCGCGCTCTACGCATCCGCCGTCTACGCCGGCGTCGTCTTCCTGCGGCCCCGGATCTCGCCGGTGGCCGCGGGCGCCTGGGCGATCGGGTTGTGCTGGGCGATGGAGGCGTTCCAGCTCACGGACGTGCCGCGCACGCTCTCGCAGTACAGTATCGTGCTGCGTTTGATCTTCGGCGTCGCCTTCGACTGGGTCGACGTGTGGTGGTACCCGGCCGGCGTGATCCCCCTGGTCCTCGTCGAGGTCCTCGCGAAGACCAGGGGGAGCCGGCGATAGGAACCGCTCAGGTGGCGGCCATGGCGCCGGTCCACAGCAGGCCGACGAGGATGCCGCCGACCGCGACCCGGTAGTACACGAACGCGCCGATCGAGTGGCCGGCGACGAACTTCAGCAGCCAGGCGATGCTGACGTACGCCACGACGAAGCTCACCGCCGTGCCGATCGCGGTGGACATCCAGCCGACCGTCGCGGCGATCTCGTCGGCCCGCTGTACGCCCTCGAGCGCCCCGGCCGCGGTGAGCGCGGGAATGCCCAGGAAGAACGACAGCCGGGTGGCCGTGACGCGGTCCAGGTTGCGCAGCAGGCCGGCGCTGATCGTCGCGCCGGAGCGGGACACGCCCGGCACCAGCGCGATGCACTGAGCCATGCCGACGAGCAGCGCGTCCTTCCACGTCACGTCGCCCTCGGCGCGCTTCTGCCGGCCCAGGTACTCGGAGAGCACCATGACCACGCTCCACACCACCAGCGCCCCTGCCACGAACCACAGGCTGCGCAGCGCGCCCTCGATGAGGTCCTTGAGCACCAGGCCGACGATGGCGATCGGCACCGAGCCGACGATGACGTTGATCGCCATCCGCCAGTCCTGGTGCTGGCGCCCCTCGGCGCTGAACAGCCCGCGGAACAGGCCGGTGATGAACCGGATGATGTCCTTACGGAAGTAGATGATCGCGGCGAAGATCGCGCCGACCTGGATGACCGCGGTGAACGCCGTGACGCCCTTGTCGTCGATCGGAATGTCCAGCAGCTTCTCGGTGATGGTTAGATGGCCGGTCGAGGACACAGGGAGGAACTCCGTCACGCCCTCCACGACGCCCAGCACGATCGCTTCCCAGATCTGCAACGCCCGTTCCTCCTCGCCATGGCCGACACGCCGCAGGCGAACATACCGGACGGCGTCGAGCGTTACTGCGGCGGCGCGGGGTCGCGGTGGTGCCGGTTGGCGTGTCCCTCGTTCAGCTCGGCGCGCAGCTCGGCCAGGTGCTCGGTGTCCTCCGGCAGGTCGAGGCGGTCCAGCAGCTCCAGCGCCGGGGCGATCTCCAGCAAGCCGTACACGTCGTGGTAGCTGTACAGCACGCCGTTGAACACCGCCGGACGCAGCCTCGGCACCTCCTGGGCCGCGATGTACACCGGGTGCTTGAGTGTCCACGGCACCGGCCCGCTGACCTTGAGCACCGCCGCCGCGCGCCGCAGCAGCCCGTCGTCGGCCTCCGGCAGCCGCGGTACGTCGTTGGCGAGCACCTCGGCGAACGCGCGCTCGACGGTGGTGATGTCCTCGAACCAGTCGACCCACAGCGAGTACAGGATGGCCTCGCTCGGTACCGGCTGCTCCAGATGATCGCGGATCGCCTGCCAGTGCGTCGCCCAGAGCGCGTCGTCGTTCGCCGCGTTGACGAACCAGCGCAGCTCGACCGTCACCCAGTACGCGTCGAGCAGCTCGAGCAGGCCCAGGCCGAGTTCCAGCCGATCGGCCGGGCCGAGCTCGGCGTCGTTGCGGATCTCGGGCATGATCGCGCGGGCGGCGTCGTCGGGGTCACCCTCCGTGGTCAGGTCGTGTGCGGCCAGCCACTGACGGGTGCGTTCACTTCGTGCGGTTTCCACGATCGACAAGTATCGCCGGTTCTCAGATTTCCCGCGCGGCCGCCGATGGTGCGGGTCATCCACCCGCCCCGGCGTCAGAGGGGCTGGACCCCGACGGGGAGGGGGCCGCGCGCCACGTGGTCGAGCAGCGTGGTGCGCATCGCCTGGGCGGCGTGCGGCAGGACCGACTCGCGGCGCTGGGCGAGGGCGATCGTGCGGTGCACGCCCGGCGCGACCAGCGGGGCCGCGTGCAGCAGCGGCCGGTTGACCAGGGCCATGCTCGGCACCAGCGCCACGCCCAGGCCGGCCTCGACGAACGCGAGCACCGCGTCCATCTCCCCGCCCTCGACGGCGTACCGCGGCGTGAACCCGGCGCGGCGGCACGCCTCCAGGGTGGTGTCGCGCAGGTCGTACCCGGTGCGGAACATGACCAGCGGGGTGTCGCGCAACTCGGTCAGGGCGATGCGCTCCGACAGCGGCGAGACCGAGGCGACCACGAGACTCTCCCGCAGCAGCGGCACCGTGTCGAGGGCCGGGTCGGTGCCGCGCGCCGGCTCGACGATCAGCGCCAGGTCCAGCGAGTGCGCGACCAGGTCGGCCACCAGGTCCTGCGAGCCGCCCTCGTCGACGTGCAACTCGATGTCCGGGTGCCGTGCGTGGAACTCGCGCAGCACCACCGGTACCAATGACGTGCAGAGACTCGGCGTCGCGCCCAGGCGCACCCGGCCGCGACGCAGGCCGACCACCTCCTGGACCGCGTCGCGCGCGGTGTCGGCGTCGGCGACGACCCGGCGGGCGAGCGGCAGCAGCGTCTCGCCGGCGGTCGTGAGGACCACGTTGCCTCGGGAGCGGTCGAACAGCGGGGCGCCGAGCGCATGCTCCAGGGTGTGAATTTGTTTACTCAGTGTCGGTTGGCTCACACCGAGTCGCTCCGCCGCCCGGGTGAAATGTCGTACTTCGGCGACGGTTACGAAGTATCGGAGCTGTTGCAGCTGCACCCTCATAGCCTATGGCTATGACCACTGCGGTCTTCATGCATTGGACGAATCAAGCCCGACCGACCTAGCGTCGGCGGGTGTGGCGGTAATAACGGCAGAACGGGCGCAACCGGCAATCCGGAAAAAGCATCCGGCAATCCGGAAGAAGAAGGCCTCGTCCGTCGCCCTGAAGATGCTCATGGCGGGCACCGGCATCCTGCTGGTGCTGTTCCTGTTCGCGCACATGGCCGGCAACCTGAAGATCTTCGTCGGCCAGGCAGCGTTCGACCACTACGGGCACTGGCTGCGTGACCTCGGCGCGCCCCTGCTGCCGCACACCGGGTTCCTCTGGCTGCAGCGCACCGGGCTCACCGTAGCGGTGCTCGCGCACATCCTCGCCGCCGTCGTGCTGGCCCGCCGGGCCCGCGCCGCCCGCCCGGTCCGCTACGCGCACCGGCCCAAGGTGCAGGGCAGCTACGCGGCGCGCACCATGCGCTGGGGCGGCGTCATCATCCTGCTGTTCGTCGTCTTCCACATCCTCGACCTGACCACCGGCGCGGTGAACCCGGTCGGCGACAAGCAGCACCCCTACGCCAACGTCGTCGCCGACTTCGCGCCCTCGCGCTGGTACGTGACACTCTTCTACGTCCTGGCGATCGTGGCGATCGGGTTCCACCTGCGCCACGGGATCTTCTCCGCGCTGCGCAGCCTCGGCCAGCAGACCCCGCACGGCGAGCGCCGGGCCCGGGCCGTGGCCCTCGCCCTGTCGGTCGTGCTCGTCGCCGGCTACCTCTGCGTTCCGTTCGCCGTTCTCACCGGGTTGGTGAAGTGACATGACGTACTGGATCGAAGGCGACCCCGTCGCGGACCGGGCGGCCCCCGACGGGCCCATCGAGACCCGCTGGGAGCGGCGGCAGTTCTCCGCCAAGCTGGTCAACCCGGCCAACAAGCGCAAGCTGACCATCATCGTCGTGGGCACCGGCCTGGCCGGCGGCTCCGCGGCCGCCACGCTGGCCGAGGCCGGATACAAGGTCCGCTCGTACTGCTACCAGGACAGCCCCCGCCGCGCGCACTCGATCGCGGCGCAGGGCGGGATCAACGCCGCCAAGAACTACCGCAACGACGGCGACTCCGTGTACCGGCTCTTCTACGACACGGTGAAGGGCGGCGACTTCCGCGCCCGCGAGTCCAACGTGTACCGCCTCGCCCAGGTGTCGGTGAACATCATCGACCAGTGCGTGGCGCAGGGCGTGCCGTTCGCCCGCGAGTACGGCGGCCTGCTCGACAACCGCTCCTTCGGCGGCACCCAGGTCTCGCGCACCTTCTACGCCCGGGGCCAGACGGGCCAGCAGCTGCTGCTCGGCGCGTACCAGGCCCTGGAGCGGCAGGTCGCGGCCGGCAACGTGGAGATGAACGCCCGCCACGAGATGCTGGAGCTGATCGTGGTGGACGGCCGGGCCCGCGGCATCGTCGTGCGCGACCTCGTCACCGGCGAGATCACGACCGACTTCGCCGACGCCGTTGTGCTCGCCTCCGGCGGCTACGGCAACGTCTTCTTCCTGTCCACCAACGCCAAGGGCTGCAACGTCACCGCGTCGTGGCGGGCGCACCGCCAGGGCGCCCTGTTCGCCAACCCGTGCTACACGCAGATCCACCCGACCTGCATCCCCGAGTCCGGCACGCACCAGAGCAAGCTCACCCTGATGAGCGAGTCGCTGCGCAACGACGGGCGGGTGTGGGTGCCGGTGCGGGCCGGCGACGACCGCGCCCCGGCCGACATCCCCGAGGACGAGCGCGACTACTACCTCGAGCGCATCTACCCGTCGTTCGGCAACCTGGTCCCGCGCGACATCGCCTCCCGCGCCGCCAAGAACGTCTGCGACGAGGGCCGCGGCGTCGGCCCCGGCGGCCTCGGGGTGTACCTCGACTTCGCCGACGCGATCGCGCGCCTGGGCCGCCCGGCGGTCGAGGCCAAGTACGGCAACCTGTTCGAGATGTACGAGCGGATCACCGGCGAGGACCCGTACGTCACCCCGATGCGCATCTACCCCGCCGTGCACTACACGATGGGCGGCCTGTGGGTCGACTACGACCTGCAGTCCAACATCCCCGGGCTGTTCGTCGTCGGCGAGGCCAACTTCTCCGACCACGGCGCCAACCGGCTCGGCGCGTCCGCGCTCATGCAGGGCCTCGCCGACGGGTACTTCGTGCTGCCCAACACCATCAACGACTACCTGGCGGCCGGCCCGTTCCCTCCGGTTTCGGCGGCGAATCCCGCTGTCGTCTCGGCACGCGCGGCCGTCGAGGAGCGGATCTCGAAGCTGCTGGCCGTGAACGGCGACCGCACCGTCGACTCGTTCCACCGCGAGCTCGGCCACGTCATGTGGGAGTACTGCGGCATGGAACGCACCGAGGAGGGCCTGACCAAGGCCGTCTCGCTGATCCAGGCGCTGCGCGAGGAGTTCTGGACCCGGGTCAAGGTGCCCGGCACCGGCGAGCAGCTCAACCAGAACCTCGAGCGGGCCGGCCGCGTCGCCGACTTCTTCGAGCTGGCCGAGCTCATGTGCGTCGACGCCCTGCACCGCGCCGAGTCGTGCGGCGGGCACTTCCGCGCCGAGAGCCAGACGCCCGACGGCGAGGCGCTGCGCCACGACGACGAGTTCTCCTACGTCGCGGCCTGGGAGTTCGCCGGCACCGGCGAGCCGCCGGTCCTGCACAAGGAGGCGCTCGAGTTCGAATACGTCCACCCGACCCAGCGGAGCTACAAGTAATGAACATCAAGCTGCGCGTCTGGCGCCAGACGGGCCCCGCCGACCGGGGTCGCATGGTGACGTACGAGGTCAAGGACATCTCGCCGGACGCCTCGTTCCTGGAGATGCTCGACGTGCTCAACGAGCGCCTCATCCTGCGGGGCGAGGAGCCGATCGCGTTCGACCACGACTGCCGCGAGGGCATCTGCGGCATGTGCGGCATGATGATCAACGGCGTGGCCCACGGCCCGCTGAAGGCCACCACGACCTGCCAGCTGCACATGCGCCACTTCTCCGACGGCGACACGATCGACGTCGAGCCGTGGCGGGCGGCGGCGTTCCCGGTCGTGCGCGACCTCGTCGTCGACCGCCGCGCGTTCGACTCGATCATCCAGGCCGGCGGCTACATCACCGCGCCCACGGGCGCGGCGCCGGACGCGCACGCCACCCCGGTACCGAAGGCGGACGCCGACGCGGCGTTCGAGGCCGCCACCTGCATCGGCTGCGGCGCCTGCGTCGCCGCCTGCCCGAATGGCTCGGCGATGCTGTTCACCGCGGCCAAGGTCGGCCACCTCGGCCTGCTCCCGCAGGGCCAGCCCGAGCGCGACTCCCGGGTGCTGAACATGGTCGCCGCGCACGACGAGGCCGGCTTCGGCGGCTGCACCAACACCGGCGAGTGCACCACGGCCTGCCCCAAGGGCATCCCGCTCACCCTGATCGGGAGACTGAACAGCGACTACCGCAAGGCGTCGACCGGCCGCCGCGGATAAAGTACCCAGTCATGCATCTGTCGGAGCTTGCCGGGCGTCGGGTGGCCGTGTGGGGGACGGGCCGGGAGGGCGTCGCCGCGATCGAGGCGATCGCCGCGATCGCTCCCGTCGGCCCGGCCTCCCTGGTCGTCGTGCAGGACAAGACCACGTTCCTGGCCACGAAGTGGGATGGGCGGCTCGCCGAGCTGGCCCCGCTGCACGAGGGCGAGGCCATGGCCCCGGCCCTGGAGGGCGTCGAGGTCCTCGTGCGCTCGCCGGGCGTCGGCGAGTCCAACCCGTGGATCCAGCAGCTGCGCCGCCGAGGGGTTTCCATCACCGGCGGTACCTCGCTGTGGATGGCCGACCACGCCAAGCACACGATCGGCGTGACCGGCAGCAAGGGCAAGAGCACCACCACCACGCTGATCTCGCACCTGCTCACCGCCACCGGCCGCCCGAACAAGCTCGGCGGCAACATCGGCATCGCCGTGCTGTCGCTGCCGCCGGCCGAGCGCTACGTGCTCGAGCTGTCCATGTACCAGTGCGCCGACCTGCAGGACTCGCCGCGCGTCACCGTGCTCACCTCGCTGTTCGAGGAGCACCTGGACTGGACCCGCGACGGGCTGCCGTCGCAGTACTACGCCCACAAGCTCAACATCGCCGAGCACGGCCCGGAGTCGGTGGTCTACAACGCCACCGACCCGACCCTCGCCGCGGAGCTGGCCGCCCGCCCGGGCCTGCCGCTCGTCCCGGCCGCCACCGAGGGCTCCTTCCACGTCGTCGACGGGTGGGTGGTCCTCGGCGGCGAACGGCTCTTCCCGCGCGACGCGTTTCCCCTCCGCGGCAGCCACAACGCCGGCAACCTGTGCGTGGCCCTCGCCGCGCTGCAGGCCGCCGGCATCGACGTCGCCGCCGAGCGCGAGGCGGTCGAGGCCGGGCTGCGCTCATACACGCCGCTGCCGCACCGGCTCACCCCGATCGCGGACCCGTCGGGCGTGGAGTTCGTGAACGACTCGCTCTCCACCGCGCCACAGACCACGATCCACGCCGTCGAGGCGTACGCGGGCCGCGCCCTGGCCGTCATCGTCGGCGGCCAGGACCGCGGCATCGACTACACGCCGCTGCGCGACTACCTGCGCGACAAGGCGGTGGACCTCACCCTCGTCGCGGTGCCCGACAGCGGCGAGCACATCCTCGACGTGGTCGGCGACCTGCCCACCGTGCGCCGGGTGGTGGCCGCCGACCTGCCGGACGCGGTCCGCCTGTCCCGCGAGATCGTCCCGCCGGGCGGCGTGGTGCTGCTCTCGCCGGCGGCCCCCAGCTACGGCCGGTACGACAACTACGAGGCCCGCGCGAAGGCCTTCATCGCCGCGATCGAGGCCACCCGCCCCTCCTGATCCCAGGTCTACTGGATCATCCGGCCGGCTCCAGCTGGAAGTCGCCCGGCAGCCACGACGCCTCGGCGAGGGCGCGCCCGGCGGCGTCCGCGTACGTCGCCGCGGCCAGCCACGCCTGCGCGAACGCCGTGCCGTCGTCGTCCGCGAGCCGCCCGTACGCGTCCCGCGGCCGGTCCGCGGCCGCGGCGGCGAGCCGGTCCAGCAGGGCCGCGCCGGTGTCCAGCCGGGCGCGCCGCAGCCGCGCCGCGTCCGAGGCCCCGCGCCCGTTCGGGAACGTCAGCATGACCCGCCCGCCCGACACCGTCCGCTCCACCTGCGCCGTCAACAGGTGCAGAGCCGCATCGTGTACCGCGGGCCGCCACCCGTCGTCCACACCACCCTTGGCCTCCGCCGTCGCCTCGCCCTCGTCCTTGCCGTCGTTGCCGTTCCCGGCCGGCGCCGTGGCCTCGTTGTTGCCGCCGCTGCGGGTCTCCGCCGTCGCCGCGGGCTCGTCCTCGCCGTCGCCCGCCGGATCCTTCGCCAGGTCCGGCTGGCGGAGCTGGCTGCGGTGGAGCCGGTCGAACGCCAGGTCGGCATGCCCGTCGAACGGCGCCGGCAGGTGCCACGCCGAGCCCGGCGGCGGCGCGACCGCGAGCGGCAGGACCGTCCCCGGCCGCCCCGGATCGGGCCGCGCGACCAGCAGCAGTTCGAGGCCCTCCGCGCGGCCGAGGACGCGCAGGTTCTCCCGATAGCCCAGCGCCGGATGCTCCGCCGCCACCCGCAGGCTCAGCGGCAATCCGTCAGGAGCCTCGGCGAGGACCGCGTCGCCGTCGCGCCCGCGCAGCGTCACCCGCAGGAACAGCAGGTCGGCGCCCGCCGGACGGTCCGTCACCGGCACCGCCAGGGCCTCGAACGCCCGGTGCACCTGCGCGGCGACCGGCTCCGCCCACAGCCCGGCCAGCGGCTCCTCGTGCCACGCTGCCCCGGATGCGGTCACGGCCCGCACGCCCCGCCCCGCGCCCAGCTGCCGGGTGCCCGCCGCGGTCGCCCCCGACACGACCAGCCCCGCCCGGGTCAGCCGGCGGTGGGTGAGCGCGGTCTCGCCCATCGCGATGGTGGCGTCGCCCGCCCGCGCGGCCCGCCGCGCGTCGCCCGGCATGACGTCGGCGATCATCCACAGCCGCCCCCGCCGGTCGGCCGCATACGTCACCACGCCCGCATGCCCCGTCCCCGCCAGCACCGCGGTCGTGCACAGGCCGTAGAGCCGCAGGCTGCCCTCCAGGTGGTACTGCCGGCGCGCGCTGCCCAGCAGTTCCTCCCCGCCCGGTCCGGGTCGGTCACCGCCAAGCCTCGTCGAGCCAGACTGGGCGGAGGCGCCCCCGCCCGCCCCGGTGTGCAGCCGATGCACGACGCCGAGCAGTTCGCGCAGCGCCTCGGTCAGGTCGGCGAGCCGGTAGTTCGCGTCCCCGCCCCGGCCCGCTTGCAGCAGCGTGGCCACGACCCGCGCCGCGGCCGCCGCCCGGTACACCTTGCACGCCTGCGCCTCGTGCGCCGCCCGCAGCAGCGCGGCCCGCGCGACCGTGCCGGACCCGGTGACCCCGCCCGCGAGCACCGCGACGGCCGCCTGCCACAGCTGCGCCACCGCCGCGGCCTGCTGCGCGGTGAGCACCACGGCGCCCTCCTCCGGCACCGCGACCTCGGCATCGCCGCCGCTGCCCCGCCCCGGTGCACGCCCGTCCTGCGCCGGGGTCCCGCCGTCCCGCCCGGGGGTCCTACCGTCCTGCGCCGGGGTCCCGTTGTCCGGGGCCGGGATTTCGTCGTGCGGCGCTGGGGCGTCGCCGTCCTGTGCGCGGGTTCCAGCGTCCCGTGCCCGGGTTTCGTCCTCCTGTGCCGGGGTCTCGTCCTCCTGCGCCGGGGCGTCGCCGTCGTGGACCGGGGCCAGGGACAGCACGGCCACGCGGTGCAGGCAGTTCGGGGCGAGCAGGCAGGTGCACGTGACGGCGTCCGGGGCGCGGACCACGCCGCCGTCCGTCGTCAGGGTCACCGCCGTCGCGTCGTCGATGGCCACCGTGTGCCGGTCGCCGTCGCGCGTCACCGGCCGGTCGGCGAGCTTCGCCGCGGCGTCGTCGAGCTTCTTGCGCAGCCGGGCCGGCAGTGCGTCGAGCGCCGCGAGCAGTACCGGCGTCTCGATCGGCGGCAGGGAACCCTTCACGCTCGCACCTTCTCCGCGACCCAGCGGGCCAGTTCCATGGGGCTCAGCGCGGCCACCGGCATCCCGGCCGCCACGAGCTGCGAGGCGATCGGCACCGAGTACCGCGGCCGCCCCGAGTCGTCGAGGCTCGCACACCCGAGCACGGTCACGCCCGACTCGACGAGCGCGCGCGTCTCGGCGAGGAGGCCGCCGAGCGGGTACCCCTCCTCGAAGTCGCTGACGAGCACCACCAGCGTCCGCGACGGCACGGTCACCAAACTCCGCGCGTGCCGCAGCCCCTTGGCGATGTGCGTGCCGCCGCCGACGCGTACCTCCAGCAGGAGGCTCAGCGGGTCGCTCACCCGGTCGGTCAGGTCGACCACCTCGGTGGAGAACGCCACGAAGTGCGTCGTCAGGGCCGGTACCCCGGCGAGGATCGCGCCGGTCAGCGCCGACCAGATGATCGACGCCTCCATCGACCCGGACACGTCCACGACCAGCACCAGCCGCCAGTCGACACCGCGCCGCGCTCGCGTGCGGAACACCGGCCGCTCCGGGATCACCAGGACCCGCCCGTCGGCGTCCCGCCGGGTCGTGGCCAGGTTGGCCCGAAGCGTGCGCGGCAGGTCCAGCGGCCCGCCCGGCCGGTACGTCGGCCGCGGCGTGCTGATCCCCGCGAGCGCCGGCCGCAGCCGCGTGGCCAGGCGCCGGGTGAGCTCGTCGACGATGCGCGCCACGAGGGGCCGCAGCCGCGCGACGGAGCTCTCGGACATGCCGCCGGCCAGCGACAGCACGGTCTGCAGCAGCTCCACCGATGGATTGACCGCGTCGGGATCGAGCAGCATCACCGCGTCGTGCCGCCCCGCCTCCGCGGCCCGGGCGAGCACCTCCTCGCGAATCCCCGGCCCGAACAGCGCGGACAACTCCTCGGCCCACTCCCGCACCCCGGGGAACGGCGCCTCCCGCCCGGCCCGCCCGGCCGCATCGGCCGCGGCCCCTTCGCCGGTGCCCGCCCCGTAGAGCTCGTCGAGCGCCGTGGCATACCGCCGCGCCGCCCCGGCGAGCCGCTGATCCTGCCGCCCGAGCAGCAGCCGCCACCGATCGATGACGGCCAGCGACCGCTCGCCGCTATCCGGAGCATCGGAACCAACAGCATCACTGGGAGATGCCGCACCCTTCAAGGAGGCGGCCGCATCGCCTGGGGCTGCGGCTTTTTGAGCCACGGTGTCCGGGGTTGCGGTGTCCGGCGCCGCAGCGTCCGGGGCCTCGACGTCCGGGGATGCGGTGTCCGCGGGTGCGGGTGGCGGGAGGAGGCCCAGCGCGTCGGCGGCGGCGCGGCCGGCGCGGTCGGCCAGCAGGCGGCGGAGCAGGGCCGCCGGATCCGTGGACTCCACGTCGCTGGTCAGGCCGTCGCCCAGGCGGTCCTCGACCACCGCGAGGAGGCGGTCCCGGGCCGCCGGGCTCACCGTCTGGAAGCCGCCGCGCAGGGCCGGCAGCCTCGACAGGAACGCGGCGTCGGGGAGCGAGGCCACCCGGTCCAGCAGGCCGTCCAGGGCGTCCGGGCCGGACTGCAGCAGGGGCTCGGCGGCGGCCAGCAGGCCGCGCAGGTGGCCCAGCAGCCGGCGGCGGCCCTCGTCGGAGACGGCGCCGTCGATCCACGACGCGACCCGGGTGCCGAGGGCGGCGGGCTCGTCGAGGCCCAGCAGAACCTGGACGGCGCCGGCCGCGGCGGACATCGTCGGGGTGCCGGTGGCGGCCAGGCGGCGCAGGGCGTCGGCCAGGCGCAGGCCCACGCCGGCGGCGTCCGCGCGGCGGCCCAGGGCCACCAGGGCGCGCACGTCGGCGACGTCGTCGGAGCCGGCGAGGCCGTCGATCTGGCGTACGGCCGCGGCCTCGAGCGCATCGCCCAGCGCCGGCAGGTCGGCCAGGGTCGCGGCGACCTCGGCCGGCAGGCCGGGCACGTGGCCGTTGCGGAGGCGGTCGAGTAGCGCGAGGGCCGTCATGAGCTCCTCGAGCGTCGCGCTCGCGGGGATCTGCTCGGCCAGCTCCGTCAGCCGCTCGCCGGCCAGCCCGGGCAGCCCGCACTCGGCCGCGGCGGCGAGCCCAGCGATGATCTGCGCCGCGGTCGGGCCCTGCGCGCCCTCGTCGGCGCGGCGCCGCTCACGTAGCGCGCCTTCGGCCGCCTGGGCCAGGGTCACGCCGCGGATGCCGGCGACGTCGAGCATCGCCTCGGTGCCGGGCGTCCACTCGACGTTCCAGCGGGTGGTCAGGGCGTCGACGCCGGCGGTGCCCTCGACGGCGGTGTTCTCCGCGTAGGGGATGCGGCACGCGGCCAGCTGCCGCAGCGCGACGTCGCGGCGGCGGTCGAGGTCGGAGCGCAGCGGGTCGAGGCGCAGGTCCTTCGCCCGCTCGCCGGGGCCGGGCAGGCGCAGGTCGGTGAGCAGTGCCTGCACCGCCGGGCGCAGCCCGGACCGCGGCGCGCCGGGCGCGAGGGCGCCGCGGACGTCGCCGACGAGGACGGTCTCCATCGCCGCGGCGACGACCCGGCCGCGGCCGAGCACCTCGCCGTGGGCGAGCACGCTCTGCAGCGACTCGATCAGCTCGCCGCGGCCGGGCGCCGGCAGGCCGCGCAGCCGGGCGAGGTCGATGGCGAGCCGGAAGACCTCGCGCGCCTCGGCGGGCCCAGCGGGGTGCCCGCCGGCCCGCACCTGTGCGCAGACCTCGACCACGCTCGCGAGGGCGGCCGCCTCGACCGCGTCGGGCCGCCCGCCGGCCGAGACGACGGCCTGCTGCCACCGCGGATCGCGGATGCCGGCCGGATACCCGGAGCGCGAGTCGAGCAGCGCGAAGCTGTACGGCACGAGCGAGGTCACCACGCCGCCCCGCCCCGCGAGCGCCCCGTCCGCCACCGCGACCCCACGAGCCGCCGTCGCACGAGCCGCCGGCCCGCCGGACGAGGCCGACCGCGAGGTCGAGGCATGAGCCGGCGATCCGTCGGACGAGGCCGAGGCGTGGGGTGAAGGCGCGCCCGGGAGCAGGGCCGCGGCGTGGAAGGAGCCGATGACCGCCGCGGCCCGGCGGTCGCCCACCGAGGCCAGGCAGCGGCGCATCCACGCCTCGCGGTGCAGGTCCAGCTCCGGGACGCCCGCGCCCGCGGTGGCGTCGCCGCGCATCGCCCAGCCGACCAGCAGCGCCGCCCGGCGCACCGCCTCCGGAGCGGACCCGGGTGCGCGGGCCTCCACGACCCGGTCCCACATGTCCTCGTCGGACCGGCCGGTGGCCGAACGCTTCAGCGCGTCGCCGAGGAACGAGACCGGCGTGCCGAGCGGAACGGGCGACCCGGGCGCATGCCACTCCCGGGCGGCCAGCGGGAGGTCGCAGGGGATGACCTCGACGCCGTTGCGGGCCGCCCAGCGCACCGCGACCAGCTCCGGTGAGAAGTCGGCGAACGGGTAGAACGCCGGCGCGCCGTCGCCGCCGACCACGCCCGCGAGCGCCACCGGCGCCGTGGTGGCCGGGTCGGCCAGCCACGGCAGCCAGGAGGCGAACTCGGCCGGCAGCTCCAGCAGCAGTACCTCGGGCCGGAACCCGTCCAGCAGCTCGCCCATCACTGCCGACAGCGCGGGGGAGTGGTGGCGAACCCCGATGAGGAACGGCGCCGTGCAGCCGGCCAGACCGGCGAGCGCGGTGTCAGGGCTGGAGGACATCGCGCAGCTCCCACAGCCGGCGCCACAGGCGGGCGCCCTCCTCGGCGCGGCGGCGCACCGCCCCGTCCCAGTACCCCAGCAGCTTCGCCCCGTCGGCCGGGTCGTCCTTGCAGACCACGCCCTGCAGGTGCGCCGGCAGCAGCGACAGCACGTCGCGGTCGCCGGGGAAGTACGCCGCCGCCAGCCCCAGCGACGTGGCGACCGCGACCGCCTCGGCGGTGCTCATCACCGTCGAGGGCCGCTCCACCTCCCAGCCCTCGACCGAGCGGCCGGCCCGCAGGTCGCGGAACGCCGTGACGAGCGCCTCGAGGACCGCCTCGTCGACCTCGAACGGGGTCTGCGCCCGCTCCAGGGCCGCGCGCGCCTGCCGGCCGACGAGCGCCGTCTCGGCGGCGAGGTCGGGGATCGGGCCCACGGTCTCGAAGTTGAAGCGACGCTTGAGGGCCGCGGACATCTCCGACACGCCGCGGTCGCGCAGGTTGGCGGTGGCGATGAGCGTGAACCCGGGCGCGGCGTGCACCGTCGCACCCGGGGTGCCGGCCAGCTCCGGCACCGCGATGCGCCGGTCGGACAGGATCGACACCATCGCGTCCTGCACCTCGGGCAGGCACCGGGTGATCTCCTCGATCCGGGCGACCCGCCCGGCGCGCATCGCGGTCAGCACCGGCGAGGGCACGAGCGCCTCCGGGCTCGGGCCGTGCGCGAGCAGCAGCGCGTAGTTCCAGCCGTATCGCAGCTGGTCCTCGGTCGTGCCCGCGGTGCCCTGCACGACCAGCTCGCTGGTGCCGCACACGGCGGCGGCCAGCAGCTCCGACAGCATCGACTTGGCCGTGCCCGGCTCGCCGACGAGCAGCAGCCCGCGCTCCCCGGCGAGGGTGACGACGCACCGCTCGACCAGGGCCCGGTCGCCGACGAACTTGCGCGGGATCTCCAGCCGCGCCGGCACCCCGTCGGGCCGCGCGCCCTTGGGCAAGGCGAGCGTCTCGCCGTCGCTGCCGACGATGAACGTGACGACGGCCCGCGGCGTGAGCCGCCAGCCGGGCGGCCGGGCCCCGCCGTCGAACGCGGCCAGGAACGCGAGCTCCGTCGCGTGGGCGTGCTCGGCGGGGTCGACCTGCCGGGGGCTGGTGACGGTGGCGGTCATCGGCGGCCTCTCGTGGTGAGTTCCTCGAATCGGGGGTAGTCGCCGGCGACGACCCGGTCCCAGGCGACCTCGAACAGCCGCGGCGCGGGCGCCACGGGGATGACGGCGCCGAGCTTGGCGCCGCCCTCGCCGGCGCCGATGAGCAGCGGCAGCTTCCACCGCTCCAGCGGCGGCAGCGGAGCCTTCCAGGCCAGCCACCCGCCGGGCAGGAACAGCGACCGTCCGGCGCGCGGCCGCTTCGCCTCGACGACGAGGTCGGTGGCCAGCAGCTCGGCCCGGGCGGCCTTGAGCCGGGCCGGCTTCCACCCGGTCCAGGCCGCGACGTTGCGGTCGGTCGGGTCGGGCAGGGCGAGCAGCTGCAGGTAGAGCGTCGCGGCGTCGGCGCCGAGGCCGTGCCGCTCCGCGACCCGCGCGACCAGCTCGGGCGCGGAGCGCGACGGGTCGTGCGGCGCGTCGCCGACCGGCGCGTCGAGCCAGGCGTCGAGCCGGTCGCCGAGGACCGCCCGCAGCGCCACGACCGGCAGGTCCCGGCTGCCCAGCCCCGCGACGAGCGCGTCGACCCGCGGGTCGTCGAGGCCGTCGAGGCGGGCCGGGCGCAGGCGCACCCGCCGCCAGTAGCCGCTCACCGGTACCACGAACAGCCCCGCGTCGATGCGGTCCTCGGTGCGCTCGACCGGCATGGCCAGCGCGGCGAGGATCTTCTCCAGGTTCTGCTCGTCGGTGCCGCCGATCAGCACCTCGAACGCCGGGTCGGCCGCGAGCTGCCGGACGAGTTCCAGCACCCGCGGCAGGTTGCGGCGGATCGGGTCGTCCTCCGGCAGGCGCCGCGCCAGCCACGGCAGCCCGCGCGCGACGGTGACGAGCAGGTCGTCGCCGTCGACGCCGGCGTCGGGGCGGTGCAGCCAGGGGCAGGTCTCCGGGTTGGCGACGCCGTGCAGGAACTCTGAGGCACTCACGCCTTGCGGAACGCCCGCCCGGCGCAGTTCGGTGATGAGGTCGTCGCCGACCGGGGTGCGGGAGCCGACACGCTCGGCGTGCCAGGCCCCGAAGCGGGCCACGTCCGGCCCGCCGGTCCACAGGTCGGCCGGCTCGGCGGGCAGCAGCGCCGTGTGCCCGACGCCGGCCCCCGTCCGCTGCTGCCGCCAGCGCACGTGCTCGATCGCCGTCTCGATCGCGTAGTCGGTGACCGAGTCGTCGGCCGCCTGCCAGTCCGCCGGGCGGTGATTCTTCCACTGCTGGGCGTCGGTGGCGCCGGCCAACAGCACCGTCGCCTCGGCGAGGCTGACGCCGGCCGCGGCGGAGACCGCGCGGACCGTGTCGGGGCCCAGCAGGTCGGCCGGGCCCCCGCGGGCGCGGCCGGCGGCGGCGAACCGCGCCACGGCCGCCGACTCGTCAGCGGACCGCTGATACACCAGCTCGAAGCTGATCGTGTGCCCCGGCACCGGGCCGAACCGGCCGTCCGCCGCGTGCTCGATCCCGACGACCGTGCCGTTGGCGGCGTCGACGCGGAACGGCAGCAGCCGCCGGCCGTCGCCGGTCACCACGACCTCCCCGGCGACCATCTGCGGCCGGTGGGTGTCGGAGTCCACCGTGACGCGGCGGGTGCGCCCGGCGCCGTCGAGCAGCCCCGAGCCGGCCAGGACCTCCAGCAGGTCGAGCATGGCGGCTCGGTGCTGCTCGTCGGTCGTCGGCGACGCCGCCCGCAGCATGATCGAGGGCACCACGCCAAGCACGGAATACCAGTCGAGGTCCGCGGAGCCGAGCCACGGCGACAGCGGCGCGCGGGGCTCGCGGCCGGCGAGCGCGGCCCCGGCGTCGGCGAAGACCTTCACCCACTCGTGGCCGTGGTCGTAGCAGTGCGGGATGAGGCCACCGATCGCGCTGTCGAGAACCGCGTCGCCGGCCAGGTGCGCGTCGGGGTCCTCGGCGGCGGCCTGCGGGTCCTGCGCGGCGATCGCCTCGGCCGCGCCCGTGAGCCGGGCCAGGCGCAGCGCGGCGCGGGCGGCGTGCTTGACCACCCCGCCGACGCCGGCGACCAGCGCCTCGGCGGCCAGCTGCGGCACCGCCTCGCGGACCGCGGCCCGCACCTCGGCGTCCGGGAACCTCACCTCGTCGCCGTCGCCGGCGGCGGTGGCGAGCCCGGACACGGTGGCCAGCAGCCCCGCGGCCCGCTCGTCGCCGAGCCCGCGCAGCGCCAGCGAGCCGGCCTCGTCGCGCGGGCGCAGCTGGTGCCAGAACAGTGGGGGCGGGATCAGTGGCGTGCCCTCGGCGAACGGGCTGGGCACGCCGGCCGTGCCGAGGGTGGCGAAGCGCAGGCCGTCGGCGGTGTGCAGGTGCAGCGTGACGACCCGCCAGCCGTGTTCGGCGACGAGGCCGTGCGCGGCGTCGGCGCCCGGAAACCGGATCGCGCCGGTGAGCAGGCCCTGCCGGCCGCTGCGGCCCGGCTCCGGCTCGGCCAGCGCGAACGACCGTCCGTCGATCCCCTCGCCGGCCTGCCCGTCCGGGGTGTTCCGCACCCGCCAGCCGACGAGACCGTCGCGGTGGCCGAGCGGGCTGAGCGCCATGCGGGGCGAGGCCGGCCGCAGCCGGCACGCGGCGAACGCCAGCGGCTGCCCGTCGACGGCGCCCTCCTCGAAGAACGCCGGCAGCGAGACACGGCCCCGGGCGCCGGTCGCCGGGTCGTACTCCTGCCAGCGCCAGCTGTAGTCGGACTGGTCCTGGGTCTGCACCCAGTAGTGCTGCCCGTCGCTGATGACGGCGCCGAACTCCTGTGCGCGGCGGTCGCCCGGGTGCAGCGGCCGGCCGCCGGCGCTTCGCCCGCCGCCGGGCAGGGCGACGGACTCCTCGCCCGGGTCAGAGAGCCCGTCCTCCGCGGCGGTGAACACGTCGTCGGGCGCGCCGCTCCAGTAGCCGGCCCGCTCGCCGCCGCGGTTCCAGGCGACGAGCAGCTGGCCGTCGACGTAGCGCACGGTCGTGTGCCACGAGTAGCGCCGCTCGTCCGGCGGAATGCGTAGCGTGTGCTCGAGCTCCAGGCCCTCATCGCCGACGACCGCGACCCGCTCGCCGCGGCGCAGCACCAGCGCCGGCCACTGCGGCACCACGGTGAGGTCCTCGTTCAGCGGGCGTGGGTCGTCGCCGCGGACCGCGGCCGCCCCGGCCTCCAGCGCCGGCCACTCGAACTCGTCGAGGACCCCGGCGCGCAGCGTGCGGCCCAGCACCGGGCCGAGGTCGAAGGCGGTGATCCGGGCGATCGCCTCCGGGTTGACCGCGAGGCCCGCCGGGCAGGCGACCATGGTCAGCCGGTCGAGCTCGTCGTCGAGGGTCGTCAGGCCCTGCGCGGCGATCCGGTCGGCGAGCCGGTCGAGCCACCAGTGCAGCACGGTGCGCAGGCCCGGCACGGCCACCACCCGGCCGACCCGGTCGGGCGCGACCGCCGCCTGGTCGGCGCGATACCACGTCTTCAGATACGACTCCATACTCTCCGCGGCCATCCGCAGCAGCCGCTCGTGGGCGGCGACCTCGGTCAGGTCGCGGGCCCCCTCGCCGCCGTCGACGATCCAGTCGCCGACGTCGCAGCGCGCGTCCTCGGCCACCTCGGCCACCGGTATTCCCAGCGCGAGGGCCAGGTCGACGAGGTCGAGGTCGACCCGCTGGCGGCTCGGGGCCAGGTCGACGGGGACGCCGTCGGCCCGCAGGCGCGGCGCCATCCGCTCGGCGAGGGCGTAGAGCCGCGCGTCGCGGGGCCGGCGCCAGCCGCCGCGGCTGCGGTCGGCGCGGGCCAGCCAGCCCGCCGGACCGTCCGGCGACTCCGCGCCCGCCTCGACCCCGCCGGCCGGGCCGGTCAGCGCCGCCGTCGCCCCGCACTCCTCGATGATGTCCAGCCACGTGCCGAACGGGCACTCGCCGGGGAACATGCCCAGCAGCTGCCCGCGCACCCGCGGCTCGCGCCCGGCGAGGCGGACCAGGGCCGGCCGGTAGGCCTTCCAGAACCCACCGGGGGCCCGCAGGATCGACGGCGCCAGCAGCACCTCGGCCAGCAGCGCCTCGTCCTCCTCGGCGCCCAGCCCGGCGGCCTTCGCCAGGCGGCCCAGGTCGACGTGCATCTGCGCATAGGGCGGCATCCCGCCGAGGGTGCGCTCCACGCACAGCCGGCGGAACCGCTCGTAGGCGACCTCCGGCGCGCACCGGGCGGCGAGGTCGCGGGCGTGCTGGGCGAGGGCCTTGGCGGTCAGCGCGCCGGCGAGGGCGAACTCGAGGAAGACCGCGTGCTGGCGCTCCTCGTCGATCTCCAGCGCATAGAGCCGCTCGGCCTCGCGGGCCTTGCCGAACATGCTCGCGGCATACGTCTGGCTGTCGGCGGCGAGGAATGCCCGGGCCGCCTCCTCGTAGAACGTCGGCAGGAAGTGCGGGACCGAGCGGGCGAGCCGGTCGCCGAGCTCGTTGAAGCCGTCGCGGGCCGGGCCGATGCGCGACTTGGCCACCCGCACCAGCCGCTCGATGTCCTTGACCAGGGCCAGGGCGTGGTGGCCGTTGGCCGGGTCGTGCACCAGCGCCCAGGCGGGGAAGCCCAGCGCCTGCTGGCGCACCACGCCGACCTCGGCGACGGTCTCCGGCGCGGCGAAGCCGAGGAACTCCATCGTCAGGTCCTCGGCCTGGCCCAGCGTGCCGGGCACCAGCCGGACCACCTTCCGGTCGCCGAGCACCGGGTGCGCATATGCCCGGGTGGTGAGCGTGTCGATCGTGTCCTTGGCGGCGTCGGTGCCGACGGGCAGCACCGCCCCCGCGTCCAGCAACGCCTCGATGGTGTTGTCCTCCGCGCTCACGCCGCCTCCTCCGTGCTCTCCTCGACCAGCCGGCCCGCGTATAGCGCCGCGGCCATGCGCATGCCCTCGGACCAGGCCACCGGCCCCACCTCGGCGAGCGGGATCGACCGGCCGTCGGGGCGGACGAACACCAGGTCGCCGGTCTCGGCCTCCGAATACGGGTCGTCGGCGCCGACCCAGTTGCGCGCCTCCAGCCCCCGGCCGTCCTCGAAGACGCGACAGACCGCGTAGCCCCCGCGCACCGGATAGCCCAGCGACGCGGCCCGGGCCAGCAGGTGCCGCAACTCCCCGAACCGGCCGCCGGCATAGTCGCGCACGCTGCTCGCGCCCGCCTCCAGGTCGTCGGGGCGGCTCCAGGTCTGGCGGAACAGCTGGTCGACGGACTGCTTGACGCCCAGGTCGGCGGCGAACTCGCGGAGATCCTCGAGGTCGGGCAGGCGCACCGGGTGAGGCACCGCGATCCGCTCCGCCGGCAGCCGCACCGTCTCGCCGTCGAGGTTGACCACGCCGATCCCGTCGGCGGTCGCGTCGCGCAGGAAGCCGGCCTCGTCCGGGTCGAACCCGCCCTCGTCGTCGAGGACCGCCACCACGAGGTCGGTCAGCGCCGCTCGCCACGTCTCGTCGGGCCACACCCGGGCGAGCAGCTCGGCCGGCACCGGCAGCGAGCGGATCATCCACAGGTCGACCTGCTCGCGGACCTCGGCCTCGTGCCGCGCGAGCCACTCGGTGAGCTGCCGCAGCCCGGTGACCACCGGGTCGTCGCGCAGCGCCGGGGGCATGGACTTGAGCACCTTGCCCTTCTGGTTGCGGCACGCTATCCGCCCCGCCTCCAGGGTCACCTCGTAGCCACCGGCCGTCGCCAGCCAACCCATGCGATCCGCCCTCCGCCGCCTCGCGCTCCATCGGATGCCCGGGAGACTAGCGAGGGGGTGCGACATTTTTTCGCGGGCCTGGCAAGGTGGGGTACATGTGCAGGAACATCCGGGTGCTGAACAACTTCGAGCCGCCCGCGACCGAGGACGAGATCGAGGCCGCCGCGCTGCAATACGTGCGGAAGGTCTCCGGCATGACCCGGCCGGCCGCGGTCAACCAGGAGGCGTTCGACGCGGCCGTGTGGGCCGTGGCCGAGGCGACCAGGGTGCTGCTGGACGAGCTGGTGACCCGCACCCCGCCGCGGGACCGCGAGGTCGAGGCGGTCCGCGCCCGGGCCCGGGCCGCGGAGCGCTACGGCCCGCGCGACCAGAACTGACGCGAGCCCGACAGGGCAGGAGCGGACAGGGCGGCAGCACGAGCTCCCGATCGACGTGGTTTGATCGCCGACGGGCGATAATGGCGTCGCACCTTTCCCCGCCTGTGCCGAACTGGGGGCACGCCGAGGGGGCGGGGGCGTGCCGGCCGTGCCTCCGGACCTGGGCTCCGAAACCGGAGGCACGGCCGGACACGGAATGCCATCCGCCGTCGCGGGGATCCCATCGATCGCTCCACTGCGGCAACATGCTGTATCGATGGCCCTGACTCAGCGTGTGCTCGCCGCATTGGACTGGTCGCGGGTCCCCGCCGACTCCGACGCGGAGATCGTGCGCGCCCACGAGCAGCGCCTGGCCCGCATGGTCGCCTACGTCCGGGTCGCGACGGTGCCGTTTCTGGCGGTACCGCTGATGGAATGGCGGCACCTGCCCCACCCGTGGATCATCGTGGCCGCGCTGCTGGCCGCGGCGGGCGAGGCGCTGTGGTTCCTGCGCCGGGCGCGGCGCACCGGCGACCTGCGCGGAGACGGGCTGCTGGCCTTCGCCGACGCCGCGTTCTGCGTGGCGCTCATGGCCGCCGGGTCGCGCGCCGGCCTGCCCGGCCAGCGCAACGCGGTGCTCACCGAGCTCGTCCCGGTGAGCCTGGTCAGCCCGGTCGTGCTGGCGTTCGCGGTCGGGCTGCGCCCGCGCGCCGCCGCCGCGGTCCTGCTGCTGTCCGCCACGTGGACCGCCTCGGTGTGGCCGGACGTGTCGCAGAAGCTCGCCTCCGACATTCTCGGATTCGTCATCTGGTACGTCGCGGGCCTGGCCGTCGCGACCATGCTGCGCGGCATGGCGGCGCAGACGGCCGCGGCCGTGGCGCACGCCCGCCGGCTGGACCTCGCCCTGCACCGGGAGGGCTTCCGGCGGTCGCTGCACGACGGCGTCCTGCCGATCTTCGACGGCATCGCCCTGGACGAGCGCGTCGGCCGCGCCACCCGCCGGGCCGCCCGCCGCGGCGCGATCCGGACCCGTGCCCTGCTGAACACCGCCGGCGAGGGCGGCGGCGGGTTCTCCGCGCGCGTCCTCGAGCTCGCCGACACGTTCCTCGACCTGGGTCTGCTGCTGTTGCCGCGGGTGTACGTCCACGCCGAGCCGCCGCCCGAGGTCGCCGGCGCGCTGCTGTCCGCCGCACACGAGGCGCTCGCCAACGCGCTGAAGTACGCCGGCCCCGACGCCGAGGTCGTCCTGTTCGCCGAGGCGACCCGCGACGGCGTGGAGATCTCGGTGCTCGACAACGGCGCCGGCTTCGACGCCGCCGCCACCCCCCGCGGGCACGGCCACACCGAGTCGCTGCCCGCCGTCGAGGCGGTCGGCGCCGCCTGGAGCGTGACGTCCGCGCCGGGGGAGGGCACCAAGGTGGTACTGCGGTGGACGTCCCCATAGTCCCCGTCGTCGTGGTCGACGACCACCGCCTCGTCGCCGGGCCGCTGGTCAGCGTGCTCGACCCGCTGCTGGCCCGGCACGGCTTCGAAGTGCGCCCCCTCGCGCCGACGGTGTCCGCCGCGATCGCCACCGGCCCGGCCGGCATCGCGGTCTGCGACGTGATCCTCGGCCCCGGCGCCTCCGGTCCGGAGGCGGTGCGGGCGCTGGCCGAGCACGGCTGGCGGGTGCTGCTCATGTCCGGCTACGCCCCCGAGGAGCAGGTCCTCGACGCGATCGGCGCGGGCGCCGCCGGCTACGTGGAGAAGTCCGAGGACCCGGCCGGTCTCGTCGCCGCCGTCCTGGCCGTGCACGACAGCGGGCTGCACCTGTCCGCCGCGCTCGCCGCGATGTTCTACGCCGACCTGCGCCGCCGCCCGCTGCCGGCCGGATCCGAGCTGTCCGCCGGCGACCGGCGGGTGCTGCGCGCGGTCGTGCAGGGCGAGCCGCCCGCGCGGGCCGCCGCGAGCTGCGGGCTCACCGAAACACAGGGGCGCGAGGCGGTCGGACGGATCTTCGCCGCCGCCGTCGCACGACGCCAGCAGTACCAGCTCACCCCGCGCGAGCTCGACGTGGTGCGCCTCGTCGGCTGCGAGCACCTGTCCACCGCCGAGGTGGCCCGGCGGCTGTTCGTGACGATCGACACCGCCAACACCCACCTGCGCTCCATCCGGCGCAAGTACCGCCTGGTGCACCCGGAGGCGCCGGCGTCGCTGCCGCAGCGCACCGCCGCGCAGCTGTGGGCCCGCGAGCTGAACCTGTGCTGAGCCCGATCCAGCCCGGGATCTCGAACGGAACCGGTTAGGCCACGACGGGTGGTTGTAGTGGACGGTAGGTTTCCCGGTAGCTGCGGGGGCCAACGAAGGGCAAAATCGCATCTCGGAACCAGGTGGGCAGCCCGGCGGCGCGTGAGAACCGGTCGGTCATGGCTTGGACATGCGTTACGCGGGGTCGGCGTCGCCGCTCGTATTCCGGTCCGATCTGGCTCCAGTCCTGGTGGGTGGCCAGCAGTTCTGCCAGGACCAGGGCGTCTTCGACGGCCAGCGCCGCGCCCTGTGCCCACACCGGGGCAGTGGCGTGGGCTGCGTCGCCGATGAGCACCACCCGGCCTTGAGTCCACCGCCCGATGCGTACCTCCTCAACGGGGGAGTGGTACAGGGACGACGTTTCGGCCAGCACGGTGGTCAGGACGTGCGGCACCGGGTCGGGGAAGCGGGCGAAGCTAGCCCGTAACCACTCGGGGTCCGCGTCGACCGGGCCGCCGCGGGTTGCCGAGGCGTAGCCGTAGACCTCGTGCGCGTCGACGGGGATCAGCAGGAAGGTACCCTGTGCGCCCGACCAGACAGTCCAGCAATCGACGCCGGGATTTGGTGCCATGAATCGCCAGCTGGCCGCCGACAGCAGTGCCGTGCCCAGCGCCTTCTCACCCGACACGGCCCGACGTACCGTCGAGCGGACCCCGTCGGCGCCGACGACGAACGGGTGACTCTCGGTAGCAGCCCCGGCCAGCCCCACCTCGACGCCCAGCGAGGTCGGCCGTACTGAGGTCACCTGGCAATCCGGTCGTACCGTACCGGCCGGCAGGCCGCGCCCGAGCCGATCGATGAGATCTGAACGACGCACGCATCGCGGCGTGGCCGCCTCACCCCAGAACTCGCTCTCGTTCACGGAGAACAGCAACCGCCCCCGTGCGTTGCGGTATTCACGCCGACGTATCGGCACACCCAGGCCGGTAAGGTCGTCAGCCATCCCCAATGCGGTCAGCGCGTGGACCGCGTTTCCCGGCAGGTTGACGGCCAGCCCCTGGTGGGGTGGGCTGGCCAGCCGTTCCGATACCACCGTCGGGATGCCATGTCGGTGCAGCGCGCGGGCCACGGCCAGACCGGCGATCCCGCCACCCACGACAAGGACTCGGTCATCCATGACGCCTCAACGCCTCCTTCATCGCTGGTTGCCCACGTAACGAGCGGTGATGGGCTGATCGATCGGCGCTACTGCCGGCGCGTCTCGCGACATCGAATCGCGCGTACGTCAATTCCCGATCGACAAGGAATCGACGGCCTTTCGTCGCGCCGGGTCGGCCGCTCAGAGCTTGGCGGCGACGGCGTCCGCGGCCGGATGCTCCAGCTCCCGGTACAGCGCGAGCGCGGCCTGCCACATCGACCGTGCGGCGTCCGGATCGCCGGCGTCGCGGTGCACGTCACCGAGGCTGTCGTACCCGACGGCCATCTCGTAGCGGTCGCCGACCTGCTTGAACAGCTCCACGGAGGCGGCGTGAGCGGCGAGGGCACGGTCGAGGTCGCCGGCGCGGTGGTAGGCGTTGCCCAGGCTGTCGAGAGTGGCCGCCTCGCCGTGCCGGTCACCGAGCTCCCGGAACAGCACCAGCGCCTGTTCGCAGCGCGTGATCCCCGCGCGGTGGTCGCCGCGCAGGGTCTCGATGTACCCCGTCTCGTTGAGCGACTTTGCCAGCCCGCCCCGGTTGCCGAGCGCCTCGTACAGCTCGCCGGCCCGGCCGATGTGCCGCAGCGCCTCGGCGTGGCGGCCGGCGGACAGCAGCGCGAAGCCGAGGCCGCGTTCGGCGTGCGCCTCGCCGGTGTGGTCGCCGAGCGCCGCGTAGCCGGCGATGGCAAGCTTCATCTGTTCCCGCGCGGCGTCGCTGTCGCCGGTGCGGGACAGCGCGTGGCCGAGGTCGCGCTGCGCGTCGGCCACCGCTGCGGGGTCGCCGAGGCGCTGCGCGGCGGCGAGCACCAGGCCCTGCGTCGCCAGCTGGTCGGCCCAGTGCCCGTGCCGGCGCTGAAAGGTGCCGAGCGCCCACGCCAGCCGCGTCACGTCCGCGTCGCGGCGCTGGTCGGCGGCCCGGTGCAGGAGCGCAACCAACACCGGGTACTCGGCGGCGAACCACGTGAGGGCCTGCTCCTCGTCGGCGAGCGGCTCGGGGGTGGTACCGGGGGCCGGCGCGGGGAACTCGACCGGGACACGGGTCGGGGTGAGCAGCGTCTCGGCCCGGTGCGCGGTGTGCAGGTGATGGTCGAACAGCCGGCGGTGCACCGCGTCACGCTCGTCGGCCGGGGCGTCGGCGAAGCGTTCCCGGGCGTACTCCCGCAGCAGGTCGTGCACGACGAACCGGCCGAGCCGGTGTTCGACCACGAGGCTGGCGCGTTCCAGCTCCAGCAAGGCGGCGCGGGCGGTCCCGGGTGGGGCGCCGAGCAGGCTCGCCGCGGCCGCCCGGCCGATGTCCGGCCCCGGGTGCACGCCGAGCGCCCGGAACAGCGCCGCCGCCGAGGGACTGAGTGCTCGGTAGGACCAGGAGAACACCGCCCGGGGGTCGGTCGTGGCGTCCGGGCCGCGTAACGCCTCCAGGCCGCCGCCGGCGGCGCGCAGGTCGTCGGCGACCGAGTCGAGCGTGTGGCCGGGGGAGGTGGCGAGCCGGGCCGCGACGACGGCCAGCGCGAGCGGCAGGCCGGCGCACAGCCCGACGATCGTGGCGACCGCGGCCGGTGCGGCCTCGTCGAACCGCTTGCTCAGCCGCCGGGCCAGCAGCTTCCGGGCCGCGGCGTCGTCGAGCAGGTCGACCCGCACAGGGTGAGCGCCGTCGACGACGACCAGGCCGGTGAGCTCGTTGCGGCTGGTGACGAGCACCAGGCAGCCGGGTGTGCCAGGCAGCAGTGGCCGGACCTGCTCGCTGTCGCGGGCGTTGTCGAGCAGGATGAGCATCCGTCTGCCGGCGAGGCGGCTGCGGTAGAGGGCGGCCTGCGCGTCGAGGCCGGACGGCAGGTCGCCGCCGGGCACGCCGAGGGAGCGCAGCAGCCCCGGCAGCGCATCCGCCGGTTCGACCGGGCGGTCGGCCGGGCCAAATCCGCGCAGGTCCAGATACAGTTGCCCGTCTGGGAACCGGTCCGCCACCCGGTGGGCCCAGTGCACCGCCAGGGTGGTCTTGCCGACGCCGGCCATGCCCCCGAGCGCGGTGATGACGACGGTGGCCGGGCCCGCACCCGGCCCAGCGGGCGGCTCGCCGATGACCGCGAGCTCGGCCTCCCGGCCGGCGAACGTGGCCAGGTCGGCCGGTAACTGCGCCGGGCGAACCCAGGCTGATGTGGCCATAGGCGCCCTTCCGTCATCGCCCGGCGGAATTCTAGTCCGGATCGCGATCGGGGGAAGGCCCACAGGGCCCATGCTCCCCTGCGGACGTCGACAGACCGGCGATCGGTGGACGTCGCGCCCGGCCGCGGTGAGCCGACGTCAACCGGATGTTGACCGCCGTCGGTTCGAATGGGGAAGGGGCCCCCGAGGGGCCCGGACGCGTATTGAGTCCTCGGCGGGGCGGTTCTTGCCGTCGGCTGACCGGGCTCCGTTCCCTCGTTCAGATTCCAGTCACGATCCTTACCAACGGGGACTTCTAGGCTCGGAGAGCTCGTGCAACTCCGAACGAAGCCGAAGGATCCTGATTTGCATACTGATTTCACTGGTACTGGCGCCGTCGGTGCGGTCGACGCCGGCCGCCGGCCGGTGCCGGTCGCATTCAGCCTGCTCGGCCCGTTCCGGTGCTGGGCAGGCGGGCAGGAGGTGGACCTCGGCGCGCCGCAGCAGCGGGCGCTGCTGGCCACGTTGCTGCTGCACGACGGGGTGGTGACGACCGTGGAATCGCTCATCGACGCGCTGTGGGGCACCACCCCGCCGCGCTCCGGGGTCACCGTCATCCGCACCTACATCTCCCGGCTTCGGCAGGTCATCGGCGACGCGTCGCCTTCGGGGCAGATCCGCATCGACTCGATGGCCGGCGGCTATGCCGTGCGGGTGCCACCCCAGTCGGTGGACGTGGTCTGCTTCAGGCGGCTGACGCTCGAGGCCGGCGCGGCGATGCGGCGCGACGACGCGGCGGGCGCGGCGCGGAGCCTCCGCGAGGCGCTCGCCCTGCGGCACGGGCTGCCGCTCACCGGCCTGCCCGGGCCCTATGTTCAGGGCCAGCGCGCCCGGCTGCAGCAGCTCATCAGTGACGCCGAGGTGAGCCTGGTGGAGGCCGAGTTCCGGCTCGGCCGATACCAGGAGGTGCTGCCCGACCTGCGGGCGTTGCTCGTGGAGCATCCGCTGCGCGAACGGCTCCACGAGCTCTTCATGGCCGCCCTCTACCGGCTGGGGCGGCAGGCCGACGCGCTGACGCATTACCAAGTCATGCGGCAGCGCTTCGTCGAGGAGCTCGGCATCGAGCCCGGAGCGCGTCTGCGCGACCTGCACCGCCAGATCCTGCTCGGCGGCCCGAACCAGGGCTCGGCCGAGCCGGCCCGGATGCCCGGCCGGCGCAGCGTCGCCCGCCGTCGGTCGGTGTCGGCGCCCTACGGCGGCCGGACGCGTCAGCGCCGCTGAGGTGTCCGGCCCCGCCCGGCGGTGCTGCCGGTTCCGGCCGGCGTGGGCCACCCGGCCTCGGCGGCGAGCGCGGTGATCGCGGCGCGGACCGACGCCGCTCGTGACGAGCAGATCTCGCTGTACAGCGCCAGCGCGCGCCGTAGCGTGTTGAGGGCAAACAGCGGTCGGCCGGCGTTGGCGTAGCGGCGGGCCATCATCTCCAGCTCGTCAGCGGCGAGGAACCGGTCGCCTGCGTCCAGGAACAGGGTCACACTACGCTCGCATGCCCCGAGTGCACGCACATCATCGCCGAGCGCCGTGTAGATGGTCGTGAGCTCGGACCACGCGCACGCCTGGTGATGCCGGTCGCCAACCCTCTCCAGCAGGTCGACGGCGGCCAGCGCATACGGCAGGGCCTGCTTGTAGTCGCCCAGGCGGACGTACGCGGCGGCGATGTAGTCGTGCGCGTCGGTGTACCCCTGGCGTTCGCGCTCGTGGTACAGCCGCAGCGCCTCGGCCACGTGCCGCTGCTGATTCCCGCTGCCGGGCGTCTCCATGGTCGCGTACCGCAGGTGCACTGTCGCCTGGTTGAGCGCGTCGCCGCTCTCCCCGAAGAGCCGGATGGCCTCGAGCAGATGGGTGCGGCTGCGCTCCGGGATGTTCAGGGCGCGATCCGAGTAGACGATGCCGAGGCCGTGCTGCGCGCGTGCCTGCGCGCCGACGTCACCGGCCCGCCGGGCCGCGGTCAGCGCGGCCTGCTGGGCGCTTTCCCAGTCGGCACAGTAGTGGTGCCGCTGCAGATAGTTCTCCATCGACCAGGCCAGCTGCCAGACGGCTGGGTCGGCCGGCGCGGCGAGCGCGAGGTCGATCATCTTCAGCAGCGTCGAGCGCTGCTGGAAGAACCAACCCACCGCCTCGGAGTAGCCGGCCGGTGCGTGGGGCGTCACCCCGGGCAGCGGTGCCCGGGCGCCGACGATCTCGGGCCTGCGCCGGGGGTTGATGAGCACGGCGGCCCGTAGGCTGCTGTGCACGTAGTGGTCGAGCAGCCGGGCGGAGGCCGCCTGCCGTGCGCCCGGCGGGTCCTCACTGTGCAGCAGTTCGGCGGAGTACGCCCGCACCAGGTCGTGGACCCGGAAGCGCCCCGGCGCCAACTCGGTGACCAGGTTGGCGCGGGCCAGCTCGGCGAGCAGGTCCCGCGTCTGCGTCCGCTCGCGCCCGGCGAGGCTCGCCGCGGTCGCGAGCTCGAGGGTCGGGCCCGGGTCGAGGCTCAGCAGGCGGAACAGCTCCGCCGCGTCGCGGGTCAGCAACTGGTACGACCACGAGAACACCACGCGAAGGTTGAGGGTCCCGTCGGCCAGGTCGAAGGCGTCGAGCCGGTTGAGCGACGCCTGCAGCTCGGCGGTGAGCTCATGCAGCGTGAAATGCGGATGGGTTGTGGCCCGGGCGCTGAAGATGGCCAGGGCGAGCGGGAGTCCGCCGCACAGCGCGACGATCTGCCTGGTGACCGCGGGCTCGGCCACGGACCGCCGTCCTAGCCGCCGCTCCAGGAACGTCTCGGACTCGGCTGCCGACATCGGCTCCAGCACCGTCGGATCTGCGCCCTCGCGGATGACAAGTCCGGTCAGCAGGTGACGGCTGGTGACGATGGCCACACACTCCGGCGCCCCTGGCAGCAGGACTCGGGCATGTTCGGTGTCGCGGACGTTGTCCAACACCACCACGATCCGGCGGCCGGAGGTCATGGTCCGGTACAGCGCGACCTGCTCGTCCAGCCCGGCGGGGAGGTCCGAGTCCGGCACGCCGAGGGCGGCCAGGAAACCGCGTACGGCCTCGTCTACGGGCAGGGGCCGGGCCGACGGGTCGAACCCGCGCATGTTGACGTAGAGCTGGCCGTCCGGGAAGTCGGCGGCCACGACATGGGCGCAGTGCACCGCCAGGGTCGTCTTGCCGACGCCGCTCATGCCGCTGATGACGGCGACCCGCGCCGCCGTCGGCCCGGCCCCTTCGCCGCGCAGGAAGGTCGTCAGGTGCTGCATTTGCTCGGCGCGTCCCGAGAACGTCGGCAGGTCCATCGGTAGCTGCGCCGGCCGCACGGTCGGCTGCGCACCGACCGGCCCGGGGCCGGTGGGTTGGGCCTGGGGGGAAGCCGGGTGGGGCGTCGTTTGCGCGGTCGTGTGAGCCAGGAGCACATCCCGGTGGGCGGCGGCGACCTCGGGGCCCGGGTCGACCCCGAGTTCGTCGACGAGGCGTCCGCGCAGCGCGGCGAACGCGGCGAAGGCCTCCGCCTGCCGGCCCGACCGGCCGAGCGTACGGATCAGCGCCGCGTGCATCGGCTCGTCCAGCGGCGCGGACGCGCATCCCTGGCGCAGGAAGGGCAGCAGCGCGGAGGCGCAGTCGGGATGCTCGGCGAGGCCGGCGGCCTGTAACAGGACGTCCGCGATCTCCTGGTCGATGGCGGCGAATGCCGGCGCGGCGCGGATCTGGGCCTCCACGCCGACCGCGACCGGGCCGCGCCACATCCGCAGGGCCTGGACCACGGAAGCGAGGGCGCTGTGCGGATCGTGCTCGGCGGCGGACCGGGCCTCCGCGACATGTCGGCGGAACGCCAGCAGGTCCAACTCGGCGTCGTCGAGATCCAGGCGATAGCCCCCGGACGAGCGGGCCAGCGTGCCGTCGGGCACCAGCCGCCGCAACCGGCTGACGTACCGGTGCACGATGTTCACCGCGGTCGCCGGCGCGCCGGCCGGCCACAGGACGTCGACGATGCTGGTCAGCGGGACAGGCTGTCCGGCGTGGACCAGCAGAAGCGCGAACAGCGCCCGCTGCTGCGGTGCGCCGAGGTCGAGCTCCGCGTCGCCTTCCCAGCCGCGCACAGGCCCGAGCACCGAGAAGCGGACGGCCGGCCGTTCTCTGTCACGCATGTGCTGTACTCCCAGCTCATCTTCGGTGCGATTACACGGCGGGCACCCGGGCGCCTGGTGCCGGGTGGTGTCGCGCGCGTCGCCCAGGTGCACGTGCGGCCGGTGCGCAACGGCGAGCGGGGTGATCCGGCCGCGCCGGGCGCGGTGACGGCCGGCGGCCTCGGGCTCGGCGCGGTGTCGCGTGGTGCTTGTGGCCGCGAACCCAGCTCAGCGGTGGTGGGATCGCCACTCGGCCGACCGGGGAAACGTCGAGTTTAGTGTTCGGCCCGAGCACGCTGAAATCGCACGGTCATAGTCATGACACACAGTGTTCGAGGCGTGGACGCACGAGACGTCAGCAACCTGACGGCGGTTTTGACCGCGACTACCCTGATTCACGTGGACGTCGTGGGATCGCAGCGAATCGTCGGCCGTGAGCGGGAGCTCGCGGTGCTCCGCTCACGCGCCCGGAACCTGGCCGGCGGCCAGGGCGGGGTGCTGTGGATCGAGGGCGAGGCCGGCATCGGCAAGACGGCACTGTGCGACCGCCTCGCCGCCGACGTCGCCGAGGCCGGCGCCGCGGTGGTGCGCGCGGTCGCCCAAGAGCTGCTCCAGCCGTTCCCGCTGCGGCCGCTCGTGCAGGCCCTCGACATCGCGGACGGCTCCGCGGACCGGCCGTACAAGGAGATCGCCGAGCTGCTCAACGGCGGCGACGACCGCGTCTTCGACGCCGGCCTGGCGGCGGTGGAGCGCACCCTCGAGTTCGTCGACCGGCGCTGCGCGGCCGGGCCGATGATGCTGATGTTCGAGGACCTGCACTGGGCCGACCCGTGCACCGCGGTGTTGTGGGAGCGCCTGGCCGAGACCGTCGACCAGATGCCGCTGCTGCTGGTCGGCACATGCCGCCCGTACGCGCAGCCCCCGCAGCTGGAGCGGCTGCGCGGCCTCGTCGAGGCCACGGCCGCCTCCGTGGTGCGGCCGGAGCCGCTCGACGCCGACAGCGTCACCATCCTGGCCACCCACCTGATCGGACACGAGCCCGACCCGGCACTCGCGGCCGGGCTCGACGACGCCGGCGGCAACCCGCTGTACGTCCAGGAGCTGGTGGCCGGCTGGAACCCCGCGGCGCCGGGGGGCCGGCCCGGCTCGCTGACGGCCGCGATCAACCGGCGGCTGAGCCGGCTCAGCCCGTCGACACGGGAGGTGCTGCGCTCCGCTGCGCTGCTCGGCGCGCGGTTCGCTGTACCGCAGCTCGCAGCCGTACTCGAACGCCGCCCCACCGATCTGGTCGACATGCTGGACGAGGCCCTGCGCGATGGCACCCTCGTCGCCGTCGGCGATCACCTGGCGTTCCGGCATGAGCTCGTGCGCAGCGCGCTCGAGGAGCAGCTGGCGCCGCCGCTGCGGGCGGGCCTGCACGCCCAGTTCGCCGGGGTGCTGGCCCGTACCGGCGCGGACGTCGACGTCGTCGCCCGGCACCTGCTCGCCGGCGGCGGCATCTTGGACCGGTGGGCAGCCCAGTGGCTGGCCCAGCTGCCGGAGGCGGCGTTGCTCGCGGCGCCCGAACCGGCCGTGGACCTGCTCACGCGGGCGCTGCGCAGCCCGGCTGCCGCCGGGTGGCTGGTGTCGCTCGGCGTGCGGCTGGCCGTCGTGTCCTTCGCGATCGGGCGGGACGAGCAGGCCGAGGCGGCCGCGGCCGACGCTGCCGCATCCGACGACCCGGAAGTGCGGGGACGGATGTTGCTGTACCGGGTGCGGGCGGCCAGCCGGCTGGGGCGCACGACCCACGCCCTGGACATCGCCGCCGCGGCCGTGGACGACCCGCGGCTGCCGGCGCTGTGGCGCACCCGGATCCGCTCCCGGGCGGCGGGGGTGCTGACCAAAGAGGGCCGTCACCACGAGGGGCGGGCCGCCGCGGTGCGGGCGCTCGCCGAGAGCACTGCCCTGGCCGACCGGGTGGCGGTGGCGTACAGCCGCCTGGTGCTTGCCCACGGCAGCGGGCTGGAGGAGGCGCTGGCCCATCTCGAGGACGCGCTGACCGGCCTGGGCTGGGACGCCGAGTCCAACGACCTGCGGCTGCTGCTGCTGAACAACAAGCTGGCCGCCCTGAACAACTTCGGCCGGCCGGAGGAGTTCCGTGCCGCCGTCCACGAGAGCCTCATTGTGGCCGGCCGGGTCGGCGCAGGCCGGATCGGCCGGTTGGAGGCGGCCGCGGCCATGGGCTCATTCGACTTCGGCGACTGGGACGAGGCGCTGGCGTATCTCGACGCCATGCCACCGGCGCAGCAGCCCGGTGTGACGATGGTGCGGCACGGGGTCGCGGCGCTGATCGCCGGGCATCGGGAGGACTGGGCACAGGTGCGTGGGCACGTGGCCGCGGTCGCGGAGCTGCCGATCACCGCCGGGGACGTGCGCATCCTCAGTGGGTACCTCGTCGCCGCCCGGGCCATCCGGGCCGAGGCCGACGGGGAGCTGCCGGCCGCCGTTGCCGAGCTGGCGGTGTGGCTCGACCCGCAGATGCGCTTCGACGCCAAGGAACGGTACATGTGGCTGCCCGACCTGGTGCGCGTGGCGCTGGCCGCCGGGGACGAAGGCGCCGCCCGGGCGGCCGCGGACCGCGCTGACGCGGACGCCGCCGCCCCGGTGGCTCTGCCGCGCCAGGTCATCGTCGCCCAGCTGTGCCGGGCGCTGCTTGACGACGATGTTCCCGCGATCCAGCGGACGGCTGACGCCGCCGCGCAGCGCGGTTGGCTGCTGTTCGCGGCCGGGGCCCGCGAGGAGGCGGCTGTCCGGCTCGCCGCGGCCGGGCAGCCGCTGCCGGCGCGGGAGGCGCTGAACGAGGCCGCCCGAGGGTATGCGTCGCTCGGGGCCAGCTGGGATCTTCGTCGTGCCGATGCCCGCCTGCGGGCACATGGCGTGCGCCGCGGTCCTCGCAGTCTCCACCGTCGGTCGGCCAGCGGTTGGGATGCGCTCACCCCCACCGAGCAGCGCGTCGCGGCCCTCGTCGCCGACGGCCTGTCGAATCCGGAGATCGCCGCCGAGCTGTACATGTCGCGGCGTACCGCGCAGACCCACGTGTCGCGGGTGCTACGGAAGCTCGACCTCGCGTCCCGTATGCAGCTCGTCCGCAGCGGCCACCGCGCGCAGTAGCGACCGCCGGGTGGCGCGGCAGCTGCTCCACTCGAAGCGTTACCGCACGGCGTCCGCTACCCGGACGACGACGGGCATCCGCGGGTCGGTCAGGACGCGAGCCGGTAGCCGCGGCGTATGACCGTGTGAATCAGTTGCGTGCCGTTGAGGGTGCGGCGTAGCCGGGATATGGCCATCTCGATGGCGTGGTCGTCGACGGCTGCGCCGGTCGGCATGTTGTGGCGGATGTCGGCGCACGACATCACACGGCCCGGGCTGCGGGCCAGGGTCCGCAGCACCGCGATCGGGACCGGCTGGACCGGGATCAGCCGGTTGTCGATGATCACCGCCTGGCCCCGGATCTCCACCCGGTGCGGTCCCAGCGCCATACGTACGGCTTTGGCCGGCAGCACGGCGATCAGTGTCGTGATGAAGTCGTCGGTGTAGCCGACCGGCCCGACCAGGGGTCGCACTCCCTGGGCGACCAGCGCCGCCGCGGTGAGCGGGCCGAGGCAGACGGCGGTCACCTGGTCGCACAGAGCGTTGAGCAGTTCGGGCAGGCGCTGGTCGCGCTCGGCCTGGTCGAGCAGGTTCTCGGTCGCCTCCGGGCTGGTCAGTGCGATCGCGTCGATCTGCCGGCGGATGACCTGGTCGGCCAGCCGTCGCAGCTGCTCGCCGTGGCTCGGCGGGAACGTGCGGTAGGTCGGCACTTCCACCACGTCGGCGCCCTGCTGGCGCAGCGCCCGGCACACGTCCCGCAACGACGGCGTATCGACCTGCACGACGATGCGCCGGCCCGCGATCGGGTGCGCGAGCAGGTACCGCAGCAGCTCCTCGGTCGAGGCGGCCGCGGTCGACCAGATCTCGCGCAGGCCGAGTTCGCGCAGGCTGTCGGCCGCGGCCCCGTCACGGGCCAGCAGCCGGGCGCGGCTGAATTCGGCAGTGAGCGGGTCGGCGAGGTGCCACCGCTGCGCCGACGCGAGCCACGATCGGAACCCGAACGGTGAGGTGATGATGAGGTCCTCGATCGGCGCGGCCAGGCACTGCTCGGTGGCCGTGCGCAGCTCGTCCTCGTCCGGTTGGGCGACGACCCGCAGGGCCTGCACGGGGACCACCTTTGCGCCGGCCGCCTCCAGCGGGGCGGCGAGCGCCGGCCGCCGCTGCTCCGTCGCCAGCGCCACCGTGTAGCCCGTCAGCGGCGCGATGCCCGAGGAGTCCGATCCGGCGGAGACACCGGAGCTGCCTACGGCGTATCCGGCGGCCGGTCGCCGTTGGTCGGCTGGCGGTGGCGCCACGGCGTACTCCTCTCGACCCTGTTGGCTGGCGGCAGGCACACCCGGCTTCATCGACGGTGGCGGAGCAGATGGGTGGGGCAACGGTGTGCGGGAGCGTGCGGGAACGTGCTGGATGGCCCGAGGGGCGGGGGCGTAACCGGTGACTGGTGGTCGCGGACGAGCGGGTGCCGACGATCGGCCGTTCGCGACGGGTTGGCGTCTACCGTGCCAGGAAATGCGCCGGAAGACAGTCACGATTCGGTAAATCTCCGCTCACTGATTTCGACGTCGGCCCAGATGTTGCAAAGATGAATGCGCCGCCAGAACGGCGGAGGGTGCCGTTTACCTCCGTATAGGAACCAGAGCCGTAGCAATCACGGCGAAACGGACATCAACGGCGAGTCTTTCCCCGGCTCCAGATGGCGATCTTGTGAGGAAGACGTCGTTTCTGTTGCGGATCGTTACGCGGTCTGGTCACCGCCTTGTTAAGGCGACAACACTCGCCACACCAATTGCATTCGACGGTCGACCGCAGCCTATCTGTGAACGCGCGGCGGCCGTCGGACGAACCCAGACGAACCCAGCAGATCGGGAGTGGTCCGTGGCGGAGGTCAGGCTCGATGAGGTGAGCAAGGTGTACGCCGACGGGACGCGGGCCGTTGACGGGCTGAGCCTGGACATCGCCGACGGGGAGTTTCTCGTGCTCGTCGGTCCGTCCGGTTGTGGCAAGACCACGGCGTTGCGCATGGTCGCCGGGCTGGAGGACATCAGCGAGGGCCTCGTCAGTATCGGCGGCCGTGTGGTCAACCGGGTGCCGGCCCGCGACCGCGACATCGCGATGGTGTTCCAGAGTTACGCCCTGTACCCGCACCTGAACGTGTACGACAACATCGCCTTCGGCCTGAAGCTGCGCAAGGTGCCCGGCGCCGAGATCGAGCGCCGGGTCGCCGCGACCGGAGCGGCGCTGGGATTGCGGGACCACCTGCGTCGCCGGCCGCGGGCGCTGTCTGGCGGGCAGCGTCAGCGGGTCGCGATGGGGCGGGCGATCGTCCGTGAGCCGCAGGCGTTCCTGATGGACGAGCCGCTGTCCAACTTGGACGCCAAGCTGCGGGTGCAGATGCGCGCCGAGATCGGGCGCACGACCCGGCGGCTTGGCGTGACGACCATCTATGTCACGCACGATCAGACCGAGGCCATGACGCTCGGCGACCGTGTGGCGGTCATGAAGCAGGGGGTGCTCCAGCAGGTGGCCACTCCCCAGGAACTCTACGACCGGCCCGCCAACATGTTCGTCGCCGGCTTCATCGGCTCGCCCGCGATGAATCTGGTCACCGGCGTCTTCACGATGTCGGCGGGGAAGGTGAAGCTCGTGATCGGCGACCTGCGCCTGCGGGTCGATCCCGCGTTGTTCGAGGTCCGGCCGGGCGTGCGGGCGTACTTCGACCGCCCGGTCGCCGTAGGTATTCGGCCGGAGGACATGCAGGATGCACTCCTCGTACCGGCCGGCGGGGCGGCGCTCTACGCCAGCGTCGATCTGGTGGAGGCGCTCGGTTCCGAACTGCTTGTGCATCTCCGACTCGCAGTGCCCGGCGTCGTCACCGACGACACCCGTGAGCTCGCCCGCGACGCCGGCCTCGATCCAGTCGAGGCCACCGGGCCACTGACGGAGCTCGTCGCCAGGTTCAGCCCACGTTCTCGTGTCCGCGAAGGCGACGTGGTCGAGGTCGCCGTCGACACCGCTCGCCTGCACGTATTCGACTTGGACACCGGTCGGTCGATCCTTTGATCCGCGCGACCCGCGGCGCGATCCACCGCCGACCCCCTCGCCGGGCCCAGGCGAGGGTTCCGGATTGACAAGGCACACTCGCAAGAAGGGACCTTTCATGGCACGCATGGCACAGCTCTCCGCAGCGCTGGCCACGGTCGCGGTTGCCGCCGCCGGCTGCGGGGGCGCCGCATCCGAAACGTCCACCACACCGGGCCTGAGTGGCACCGTGGAGGTCGTGGCGAAGTGGTCGGGCGTGGAGCAGGCCAACTTCAAGAAGGTGCTCGAGAACTTCGAGAAGAAGACCGGCGTCAAGACCGTCTACACCTCCGCCGGCGATGACGTCGCGTCGTTTCTCAACCAGAAGATCTCCGGCGGCACGCCGCCGTCGATCGCGCTGGTCCCGCAGCCCGGCACCGTCGCCGAACTGGCGAAGAAGGGCAACCTCAAACCGCTGAGTGGCGAGGCGCTCGACGCCGTTACGAAGAACTACAGTCCCGCTTGGAAGGACCTCGGCACGGTCGACGGGAAGGTGTACGGGTTCTACCTCAAGGCCGCCGAGAAGTCGATCTGCTGGTACCGCACCGACGCGTTCGCCACGGCCGGCGTGAAGGAGCCGAAGACCTGGGAGGAGTTCGTCGCCGCGGCCAAGACGCTCGCCGACGCCGGCATCACGCCGTTCGCGGTGCCCGGCGGGTCGGCCTGGACGTTGACCGACGTCTTCGAGAACGTCTACATCCAGGTCGGCGGCCCGGACAACTACGACAAGCTGTCCAAGCACCAGATCCCGTGGACCGACCCGACGGTGGTGGAGACCCTGAAGATCATCGGGCAGCTGTGGTCGACGCCGCGGATGATCGACGGCGGCAACGCCGGCGCACTGAAGATCGACTTCTCGCAGTCCGTCGCCGAGGTGTTCGGCGAGAAGCCGAAGGCGGCGATCCTGTGCGAGGGCGACTTCGTCGGCTCGGAGATCACCAAAGCGGGCAAGTACAAGGTGGGCGACACGGCCAAGTACCTGCCGTTCCCGTCGATCAAGGGCGCCAAGCCGTCCGTGGTGGTCGGTGGTGACCAGGCGGTGGCGCTCAAGGATGACAAGGCGACGATGGCGCTCATGGCGTACCTCGCCTCGAATGAGTCGGCCGAGATCTTCGCCAGGGGCGGCGGGTTCATCACCCCGAACAAGACCGTCGATCCGTCGGCGTATCCGGATGATACGGTGCGCGGACTGGCCAAACTGGTCGTCACCGCCGACGTGATCAAGTTCGACATGTCGGACCTGGCCCCCGCGTCCTTCGGCGGCGGCACGAACGCCGACGAATGGAAACTGCTCCAGGAGTTCCTGGGCAACCCGGCAATGGATGTGAACGCCTTGGCGGGCAGGCTCGAAGACGCCGCCAAGAAGGACTTCGGGAGCAACTAATGGCGCGCGCGTCCGAGCCGGCAGGCGCATTCAAGGCCGCACCGGCAGCGAGCAACACGGTACCGGTCCAGGGTGGCGTCCTTGCCCGCTGGCCGGACGCGCCGGACGGCAAGGCCCGGCAGCGGGGGCGGGGAGGGCGCCGGTGGGAGATCCCCGGCCTGATCACGGCGCTCTTCCTCGGCCCGGCGCTGGTCATCCTGGCCGCCGTCGTGGCGTACCCGATCGTCGCCACGGTCTGGTACAGCTTCTTCAACGCCGACAGCACCCGCTTCGTCGGCGTGGACAACTACGTCGAGATGTTCACCGGGCCGGCGACCCGCCGGGCCATCATCAACAACGTGATCTGGGTCGTCGTGGCCCCGACGACGGTCACCGCGCTCGGGCTGATGTTCGCCGTGCTCAGCGAGCGGATCCGGCTGGCTACCGCCTTCAAGACCGTGCTGTTCATGCCGATGGCCATCTCGTTCCTCGCGGCCGGCGTCACGTTCACCCTGGTGTACGAGGCGGACAAGGACCGCGGCGCGCTCAACGCCGCGATCGTGTCGGTCCACGACGTGTTCAAGCCGCCGTCGAAGTACTACGGGACGAGTCCACGCGAGGAAGCCGGGCTGGTGACCGTGGACGGTGCCGTGCAGACCGCGAAGCCGGCTGCCGCGACCGCACCGGTCCTGCTGCCGATGGTCGGCCTCCCGCCCGACCGGGTCCCGGCCGAGGCGGTCAACGCGGCGCCTGACGTCGACGGGACCGGCCTGCGGGGCGTGGTCTGGCTCGACTTCAGTCCCGGCGGCGGTGGCCGGCCCGGTGTGGTCGACGCGGCCGAGAAGGGCCTGCCCGGCATGGTCGTCGAGGCGGTACGCGACGGCAAGGTGGTCGCCACGACCCGGACCGATCCGGCGGGGCGCTTCGTGTTTCCCCAGCTGCTCGGTGACGGGTACACGATCCGGCTGGCCGCGTCGAACTTCGCGCCCCCGTTCAACGGGGTCACCTGGCTGGGCGGCAGCGTTGTGACGCCCGCGATCATCGCCGCCTACATCTGGATCTGGGCCGGCTTCGCGATGGTACTGATCTCGGCGGGCCTGGCGGCCATCCCGCGGGACGCGCTGGAGGCCGCCCGGGTCGACGGCGCCACCGAGTGGCAGGTGTTCCGGCGGGTGACCATCCCACTGGTCCGCCCGGTGCTGGTGGTCGTGCTGGTCACGCTGGTCATCAACGTGCTGAAGATCTTCGACCTGGTGTACATCCTGGCGCCGGACCCGGTGACCCAGGACCGCGCCAATGTCGTGGCGCTGCAGATGTACCAGACCGCCTTCGCGCGCCAGAACACCGGCCTTGGCAGCGCACTGGCCGTGCTGCTCTTCGTGCTCGTGCTGCCCGCCATGCTGTACAACGTCCGCCGGCTGCGAGGAGACAGGGACCGATGAGCTTCGTATCCACAGCCAGGGTGCCGACGATCGAGCCGGCCGGCACCGCCGTGACCGGCCCGCCGCGACGCGGTGTGGTCTCCCGGATCGTCACACGACTCGGCAGCGGCCTGATGTACGCCATCGTCGTTGTCACGGCGCTGATCTGGCTGCTGCCCACAACCGGCCTGCTGGTGGCCAGCCTGCGTCCGGCCTCGGCCAGCGCCGCCACCGGCTGGTGGCACGTCCTCACAAAGCCCAGCGAGCTGACCCTGGCCAACTACGCCAAGCTCCTGGACAACGGTGACATGATCGGCGGGCTGTGGAACAGCGTGCTCATCACCGTGCCGTCCACCGTCCTGGTAGTGGTGATCGGGGCATTGGCCGCCTACGCCCTGGCGTGGCTGGACATCCGCGGCCGCGACGCGCTCTTCGCCGTGGTCGTCGCGCTCATCGTGGTACCGATCCAGATGGCGATCATCCCGGACGCGAAGCTGTTCGGCGCGCTCGGCATCTTCGGCACGCTCGCCGGCGTGGTCGTGTTCCACGTCGCGTTCGGGCTCCCGTTCGCCATCTTCCTGCTCCGCAACTTCTTCATCGGCATCCCACGCGACCTGCTCGAGGCGGCCCGCATGGACGGCGGCACCGAGTTCATGATCTTTACCCGGGTGGTGCTGCCGATCGGCTGGCCCGCGATCGCCTCGCTGACCATCTTCCAGTTCCTGTTCGTCTGGAACGACCTGCTGGTCGCCAAGGTCTTCGCCGGGGCGTCCAGCAAGCCCATCACCTACGTTCTGCAGGAGCAGATGGGCACCTTCTCCTCCAACATCGACGTGATCGCACCCGGCGCGTTCCTGTCCATGCTCCTGCCGCTGATCGTGTTCTTCGCCTTCCAGCGGTACTTCGTGCAGGGCGTCCTGGCGGGTTCGGTGAAGTAGCCAGTCTTCCGCCGGTCCGGCCAACCCAAGCCAAGGCGGCCGGATCGGCGGACCCCAACCCATGCGGTTGCCATCCGATCGCGATCTGGGTGCCAGATCCGGGAAGGCGTTGCCCCTCAACGATCACCGCGCGATGTGGGTGGTCGTCGCCGTACCCCCGGCACGGCGCCGATGTCGCCGTGCCGGGGCACATCGATCTCAGGTGGTGCAGCACTCTGCAGGGCCGGCCGGCCGGCGAGCGTGATCGACACGGATACGTCCGGGCTGTCGCCGCGCTCGGGCAGGCTCTCGGCCACCGACCATATCCGGGGCGACGGGCCTGGCCGCGGCTTGCTCAGCCGCGACACCGTCGCCAGCCACAAGGCCACGGTCACGAGCCACCCGCCAAGTATCGGGAGCCATACCCAGACGGGCGTGACATCCGTGCCCGAGATGAGCACATGCGCCACAATGAGCATGAACGCGGCGTACGAGAAAAGGTGTAGCGCGCGCCAGCGCGCGGGCCCCAACCGCCGCTGGATGATGACGGATAGCCCAACGGCGGCGAGGACTTCTGACCCGACGACGGCGACCCCGGTGCCAATGCGATTATCCGAGTCGGTGAACGGCACGACGAGCTCGGTCATCGTGATGGAACCGCCCGGCAGCGCCAGTTGCCCGATGCCATGCACGGCACCGAGACTCAGTCCCAGGCCCGCGGTCGCCCGGTGGATTGCGTGGAGCGCGCTGAGAAACGGCGGCCGCCACGAGCCGTGAAGCAGGAACCCCGTCACGACGCCCAGCCACAGCAGCCCCAAGGACACGAAGCCGAGCGTCGCCAGTACCAGATGAAATTCGGGGGACTGGCTCTCCACAAGACTCTCCTCGCTCTGCGTCACCGTTACGTTTGCAATAGCCTCGTCCATTGCGGGCAATCACGAGGCAGTCCCGAGGATGCTTACCGACCATGGCGAGCGCAGGACTTCGCCGATCACCACGGCGACGTATCGGCCACCGGTACGACGGGACAAGCTGCGCGCACGATGAAAACTGCCCCCTCGCAACCCTTCCGTGATGACGATGCCGGAGCCCGCGTCCGCGGCATCGATCTCCGGAAAGTCCGGTCGTCGATGCCAACCCGGCGGAACCACGGTGTCGAAGGCATCACCGACCACGGTCACTTGACAGCCGCAACCGGACATCGTCTTGGCGATCCCCAGCGCATACCGGCGGCACAGCGCCGGAGCTCCGGTCACGGTCAGCACACCGGGCACGGTCGCCAGGTCGAGAAAAAGCCGCCGCTGCCCGTCCTCACCGAGTACTGCCGGCAGCACCGCGCCCGGCTCCAGCGTCCAAGGGTCGAGCCACCGCGTCCGGGCGGGCGCGGCGACCCGGACCTCGGCCCGCACGCCGACCGCCGACACCACCACAACCCCACCGGTCTCCGCCTCCGCCGGCCCTGCCGGTACCAACCCGGCAGGCGCGCGACCCACACCCACCCGACGACTCGACGGCAGCTCATCCCCGGCCGGCGTCAGCGCCGCAGCGCTCACCGTTCCTCCCAGGGCTTGCCGTCGAAGCTCGATGGCCGGCACCCCCGCCGCGCGGCGCCTGTGGTCGCGACGCCGGTACGGCTGCCCGGAGTCGTCCAGGCCGACTGGGAAAGCCAGCGGTCCCGGACCCGGCCCGGATTCTCTGCCGGCCGGGAGTCGGCCGTGACGCAACACCTCCACAATGGCCTCGGTCGGCGGGCCGGCGCCGGGCACGTCCTCGCGAGGGCCAGCGGGCGCGTCAAGCTCGAGCAGCATGACCCGCGGACGCTCCGGACCCTCCGCGACACCGAGCACCAGGAAACGGCTTCCGGCGGCGAACACCGCGGTAGTTCGCCCATCCGGAGCGATCGAACCTAGCTTGCGGGCGCTGAGGGACCAGATGTGGTAGTCGACGCCGTCGCCGGGCCCGTGGTTGGGCGACAGTCCGACATCGACGAATGCGGGTTCGACGAGCTCGGCTCCGGTCTCGTACGCCGTCATGGGGATCGGGGTCGGGCAGGTCGCGAAGACCGGGCCGGACACGATAGGCAGCTGCCGCAGACCGTACATGGCACACTCAGCGATCAGCGTCGACGCCGCCTCACCCCGCACCGGCCCGGCACCTCGCAGCTCGCCGTTGATGGTGTCGCGTTCGGTGGTGCAGTACGCCCGCACGGCGACCAGTCCGCTCAACGTGGCGGCGGAAGGCCGTGCATCCTGCGCTCCCTGGTCCCTGAACAGCTGACGCACGACCATACGGGCGTGCGCCTCGTACTTGCCGTCGAGCACCTGCCGTAGACGCAGCCGGTCCTGCGTATCGCAGGATCTCTCGGTTGCCCACTGCGGCTCGGCAGGCGTTGTCACCGCCCGCTTCGCCGCCGTCATGACGACCGGGGGCGGAACGTCCACCTGCTCTGGAGGGGCATGTCGCGCAGTGAGCGCGGACTGGCCCGGCACTGAGGGAACCGGGGGCGGCAGCGGCGGGAGGGTGTCGCCAAGCGTTACCGACCGGCGGACATGCGGTTCGGCTCCCGGTAGTGTGGGCCGGCCGTGCCAGGAGCAGAACTGTCCCGAGGTGTACATCAACCCGGTTCGGGACATCGAAACGTCGGAGTCGGCGGCGATGACCGCTCTGCTGAGAACGCTCGCGAGGGCGCCGAACAACGAGTCGGCGACGTGGCCAGCTGGTGGCGTGCCGTGCGCGACGACCACCACAGTGCGGCGGCGTGGCGGGCACACCGCAGCGATCAGGTCCGCCAGCGTGCCCGGCGTGACCGAATCGCCGCACACCCGGAATCCGGTGGCGTCCATGTTCACCTCGACCACGAAGCCCGCCGGCGTCGGCACCACACCCACCGGCTCCGATTCGGTGACAAACGACCATCCGGCTGCCGTTTGCACGCCCGTGCGCAACCGATCGGGGTCCCGCTGCCCAGGCGCAAGCAAGGCCGGCAGGGCATCCTCGACACCGCGCAGGCCTCGTCGCAAACCGGCACGAGCATCGCCGAGGGGTGGCCGCCCGGTCAGGCCCCCGGTGGCCCCGACGAAGGCCAAACTCCATGTGCTGCCCTCCGACCAGACGGGCACCGCGGCGATGATCTGCGCCGGCGGATCCCAATACTCGCGCAGGTAGGCGGCGTCCTCTCTGGTCCTCAACGCTCCTGGTAACAGCACCAGCCGATATCGGTCCGGCAACGGCAATGCGGCCAAGGACAAGATCACGTCGTCCAATGCGAGTGGCAGCTCTCCGAAGCCGCCGAGAAACACCGTTGCCATGGTGGGATCGGGTGAAATGCTGGAGGCTGTGCCCGCCCGCCCCGGCGTAACGCCGCGCGGCAGAATCCAGTATCCGGCCGGCACGGGGTAGGTGGCCGCCGCGCCACATGCGCTGACGCCGGCTGTTTCCGGCGCCAGGTCTTCCGCCCAGGCCGGTTGGGGAAACCAGGCCGGCTCGTAGTGCGGCGGTTCACCGGGGGCGTAGCTCACCCAACCGCCGCCTGTGTAGCTGGGCGCCGCTACGGCGACCGTGCCGTCCATGGCGACGGTCAGCGATCCGAGAGGGGCAACCACCTCGCGGCCGAGGCCATCGGACAGGGCGCGCAAATGCGGTTCGACAGCGGACAGAGCCGCAGCGTGTCCCAGAGGGACGAGCCGCACGCCGACGTCGTCGCCTTGCATCAAGGTATGGATGATCTGCCCGACGAGCTGCAGGTAGTCGGACCGCACCGTGACCGACGGCGCCGTGACGACGGCGATCCGCCCAGGCTCCGGTGGCAGGGCGCTGGTCATGGCGGTCAACGCGGTGGCCGGTTCGCCGGCGGTGCGAAGCAGCAACGCCCGGCCGACCTCGTCGACGATCACGCGTTTGGCACCCAGGCGGAAGCGCCAGGGACTCATCATGGGTTCCCACCCGGCGCCTGCGCCTGCAGCGCCGCCAAGGCGCGGTGGACCGCCACGGCGTCCGCTTCCGGAAAGTCGTACCGGCGGGTGCGGATGTGCTGCAGCAGCTCGGAGTCGGGAGCCAGCCCATAGTTGCGCAGGTAGTATGAGACCGCGTCGGTCCAGATCCACTCTCCGTCGGTGCGAATGCTCATCGGCACCACGCCGCGGCGCCGCCCGTCTACGACGTCGTCCATGAGCGCCGTGGTCGTCAGGACCGCGCTTGCCGCCTCCAGATACGCCAACACGTCACCGCGCTCCCGACCGTCGAGCCTGGGCCGGTCGGCGGCGAAACCCGGACCGCCGACCTCGTCCACGGGATCGAAGAGCTCGGCGATCCGGATGGGTTTGGTCGGCCGGGTCGTCCAGAGCAACGCGGAATGGGCCAACGCCATCCGCTGATACGGGGGCAGGTCGTCGGCATCTGTGAACGCCTCCACTTGGGGCACGGCCTCGCCGGCCAGGGCAAGCGCCCGCTGCAGCGCAGCGGTAAGCATCGGAAGCGGTTCCGGATCGGCGGCCTGCACGAGATAGAGCCTCCGCGGCGGCGGCCAAGGGGACGGCGCCACCGGAAATCGCCAGGCCCGCCACAGCCCTTCAACCCTGCCGTCCACCTCGATGCCGGTCACCGCTGCGACGGCGGCCGCGTCCACCGCACCCAACTGGTGGACGTCAGCCGGATCCGTGGTCAGGTCAAGGCTGTGCGGGACATCCTCTGGTTCCTCGCCGTGGCGCTTCAGGTATACGGGCGACATCGCGTACCACCACGGCTCCGCCGCCGTGAGGACGTCAAGATCGGCCAGTAGATCGTGGTTGGCCGCATCGTCACGCAGGACCGCCTCGAGCACATCGAGGTCGACCGGTGTCATCGGTATGCGCCCGGCCAAGGCCAAGAACACCACCGTTCGGGCGACTTCGGTCGCCCGGCCCTGCGCGAGCCACTCCCGAGCCGTGCAGACGATCTCGTCCGGTGCCCATCCGGCGACGCGAAGCAGCACATGGTGCAGGGCGACGCTCACCTGCCTGGATCGCATGGAAGCTATAACGGAGAACAACCGTGCCTTGGTTCAACCGGCGGCACCCCAAGTGTGCCCCGCCATGGACCGGGACACCTACCAGCAGGGTACGAAGAGTCTGTTCCACCTTCGTTTGAACCGCTCTTCAACGCCATCCGTTGTGGTGGGTCGACCATCTCCGCCCGGGGACGCACGGCGGTGAAGCGCATCCACCTTCGGAGAAAACAGCGGTGTCTAGATTGACGGGAGCCAGGGCAGTGTCCGTCTCCATAGATGAGCCGATCCGTCCGATTCGTTACACCACTGCCGTTCCCACACCGAACGAACTTGCCTACCGTGCGCCGGACAGCATCACCGCTGCTGCCCGGAGAACCCTGCGACAGCCACGCTTCATGCATTACAACCGGCTGGTTATCGGCGTTATTCTGATCAATGCGGGAGCCTTGTGGCTCGTGACGAGGAACGCGGCGTGGTCGGACTCGACGACACTGCTCACCCTTGCGCAGGCCAACCTGGCGTGCGCGGTCATCGTACGGCAGCAGCACGTCGTCAATTTCGTGTGCCGGCTCGCCACCCTGGCGCCGACGAACTGGCCGTTGAGACTACGGTGGGCGCTCGCCAAGGTGTACCACTTCGGCGGGCTCCACGTCGGAATGTCTGTTTCGGGCACGGTGTGGTATTTGCTCTTCGTCGCATCGCACACCAGGGAGGCGCTGCGCAGTCCCGCGATCCCCGCGAGTCTGGTGACGTCGTACGCCCTGGTGCTGCTCCTGCTGGTGATGGTCATTTGCGCTCGCCCGTCGGCAAGAACAAAGTCTCACGACAGATTCGAGTTGACCCATCGGCTCGGTGGCTGGACGGTCCTCGTACTCGCCTGGATCAACACGATCCTGGTGGTGACCGCCCAGCCGAGAGAGCATTCGGTGGTCGATGCCGTGGTGACCTCACCCTCGATCTGGCTGATGCTGGCAAGCACGCTGTCGACCACACTGCCGTGGCTACGGCTGCGCCGGGTACCCATCACGGTGCAGCGACCGTCATCGCATGTCGCCGTCGTTCGGTTCGACGACCACGGGGTGAAACCGTTCGTGGGATCGGTCAGGCCGATCAGCCTGCATCCGCTGTGGGGCTGGCACACATTCGCCAACATCCCGGCGCCGCGCAGCAGGCCGCTGGGCTACCGCATGGCCATTTCGCGTGCCGGCGACTGGACGTCAGCGTTCATCGCTAATCCACCGTCCCACGTATGGGTGCGGGGAGTTCCAACCGCGGGCATGGCCAACGTCCGGCACCTTTTCAAACGAGTTGTCTTCGTTGCCACCGGCAGTGGTATCGGCCCCATGTTGGCGCATCTCATGGCCAACAACGTGCCGGGGCACCTGGTGTGGGTAACGAAAAATCCACGGAAGACGTACGGCGACGAACTCGTCAACGAGATCCTCGCCGTCCAGCCGGACGCCACGATCTGGAACACCGACGAACTGGGACGACCCGACGTGTTCGCCCTGGCGTACGAAGCCCTGAAACGTACCGACGCGGAGGCGGTCATCTGCATCGCGAGCTCGAAGGTAACGTGGCAGGTCGTATCTGGAATCGAACGACTCGGTATCCCTGCATTCGGTCCGATCTGGGATTCGTAGCCGGTGGTCCCATGACGAGGCATGGTTGCAAAAATCGATTGTTTGCGGATTGAACCAGCCATTCGTCCCGTTCGTAGTGTGCAGGCATACGGTTCGCGTTTTCGGCGGTCCGGTGCGATCCGGGTGCATTCAGCCAAGCACACCTTGGCACAACGACAACGAGGAGGTCGCCCAATGGGCGGTGTCAACCGGCGGACAATTCTCATGGGTGCTGGCGCGGTGGGCGTCTCAACCACGGTAGCCGCGTGCGGAGGCGGTGAAGAGCCGGCAAACCAGCACACCCATCCGGCAACGGACGCCGAACCGGCGAAGGCGGCGGCCCAGGATGGTGCCCCGCTCGCCAAGGTGGCCGACGTTCCGGTGGGCGGTGGCGTGGTGCTCGCTGAGGCGGAGGTCGTGCTCACCCAGCCCACCAAGGGCGAGATCAAAGGCTTCACCGCGAGCTGCACCCATTACGGTTGCACGCTGGCCGATGTCAAGGACGGCACGATCAATTGCAGCTGCCACGGCAGCAAGTTCGATCTGGCCGACGGCGCGGTACGCAACGGCCCGGCGGTCGGCGCGTTGCCTGCGGTGGCGATCAGAGTCGAGGGCAACGAAATCTTCCGGGCTTAGGCCACTACGGCATCTCCCCCCGGAGGCATGGCGATGAAGCACCTCCACCTCGTCAAGGCGGTGGCCAGTCTCGTCGCCGCCGCGGCCTGGGCCATTCCCCTCGCCAGGCCGACCCTGGCCGCGCCGGACGACCTCAGCACGGCCGACCGAGACCTGCTGGTCCAGGTCCGCCTGCTGAGTCTGCTGGCGCATCCGGCCGGCGTCACCGCGCGCGACAGGGGAGGCGACGAACAGGTGCGGCAGATCGGCGAGAAACTCGCCACCGAGCACGGCGATCTGGACCGCCTTGTCCGCGTCGTCGCCGCCCAGGTCGGCGTGGAGTTACCCGCCGCGGCGCCCGCCGAGGAGCAGGACTCCCTCCACGAGCTGGCGGCCGCGCGTGACGAGGAGTTTGATCGAGTATTCGTCGGGCGGCTTCGTGCCGCGAACGAGCGGGTGTTCCCGATGATCGCCGCGGTGCGGGCGAGCACCCGCAACGACGCGGTACGTGCCTTCGCGACCACCGCCGACGCCTACGTGGCACGTCATCTCGATTACCTGGACGGCACCGGGATGGTAAGCCACACGGCACCGCCAACGGTCAAGGCCGGTGGCGGATCCGGCTGCCGGCCCAGCCTGGATGCGCTTGACGGCGTCGAGCTGACCACCGAAGGCGGGCTCGGTGCGGCCGACCGTGAGTTCCTTGTATGCCTCAGCCAGGCCGTCCTCTGGAAGCAACTCGCGGGCATCCTCGCGCAGCAGCGCGCGGCCAGCGCACACGTCAAGGAGACCGGCAACCTGATCACCGACGAGGCGAGGGAACTCAACCGGGAGGTCCTGTCCGCCGCCAAGCGACTGAACGTGCCGCTGCCCGCCCGGCCGAACGCCGAACAGCAGAAAGCGCTGACCAAGCTCGACGCCGCCACCGGTGCGGACTTCGACCGGACCTTCGTCAAGCAGCTCCGTGTGGCGGACGGCGAATTGCTGTTTGCGAGCGCGGAGATCCGCGCCGGTACGCGCAACGACGTGATCCGCACATTCTCCGCGACCGCCAACAGCGTGGTGCTGCGGCATATGGCGTACCTGGAGGGCAGCGGCCTGGTCCGGTACGAGGAACTCCCGACGCCGCCGCGCGCGGCCGGATTGACGACGACGGGACTGGAACGCGATGACGGCATTCGCCCAGCTGCGATCTGGCTGATGCTGGCCGTCACCGTCGTCGTCGGTGCCCTGACAAGAGGCCGGCCCGTCGATACGACACATCGGGCGACTACCCGTAGCCCATCGAGAGAGGTGATGCGACATGAGTTACCAAGCACCCCCGAGGCGCCAATGGTCCTTGAGTGGAGGAGATCCGACTAGGGACGAGAGTCCGGTCGGGTACGACCGCCCGCGCGAGTACCAGGCGCCCCTGGAACATGGTGAGCCACGACGCGGTCGCTCGCTGTCCGGCCGCACCGTGGTGTGGGTGGTCGTCCTCACTCTGGTGACGACGGTCGGTCTGTGGTGGGCCTTCCGGGACGACCGACCTCCGGCGTCCGGTCTTCCGGACACGGCGGCGGCCGCGGACGCGGCGCACAAGCACAACGACGCACCGGCGGCGAGCGACTACATCAACATCCTCGACGTGCCCCCGGGGACGCAGAATCCACCGGCCGGCCCGAACGCGTCGACCGGCAGCTACCGGCACGACTGCGGTCGCAACGAGAACGGGTTCTACAACCCCGACAACTTCATCGTGGTGCCGGGCAAACAGAGCGGCGCGCACCACATGCACGACTACCTCGGCAACCAGTCGGTGGACTGGCGCACCACCGACCAGAGTCTCGCCGCGTCGACGGCCACATCTTGCCGGCTCGCCGACCAGTCGTCGTACTTCTGGCCGGTGCTTCGGGATATCACCAAGGTCGGCGCGGACTCGGAACAGGTGGGTGGCGGCAAGGACGGCAACATCGGCCGCATCCTCCCCCTTGCGGACGTGCGGATGGAGTTTCTCGGAAACGCCCAGTCGAAGGTCGTGGCGATGCCGCGGTTCCTGCGCCTGTGGAAAGGGAACGCGAAGGCCATCACGAGCAACCTGCAATACGCTCTCGCCCAGTGGACGTGCGCCGGGTTCAAGGATCGGTTCACGATGAAGTACCCGCTGTGCCCGGACGGCGCCGTGCAGCGCGTCATCGAGTTCCCGAGTTGTTGGAACGGCAAGGATCTCAACAGCAACGACACCCGCAGCCACACCGCCTACCCTGACAAGAACGGCGCATGCCCGGCCGGCACACGTGCCATCCCGAAGCTCGTTATCACGCTCACATACTCCGCCGTCCCACCTGGTCGGGCCTTCGCCCTCGACGCGTTCCCGGGGGAGCACCACAGACCGGAGACTGACCATGCCGGTTTCGACAATGTGATGGCGGACGACCTGATGGCGTTGATCGTCGATTGCGTCAACGACGGTCGCGCATGCTGAGGTCGGAAGGCGGATCGGCTTGAGCACGTGTTCGTCGGGCGAGGGGTGCGGTTGCGGTACGAGAGTCGAAGCAGCCGCACCCCGCGATCGGCCAGCCCCAGCCACACCTCGTCGGTCTGCAGGCCGGTGTCCGCGACCAGCGCCCGAATCGCTTCAGAAGCCCTTGAATTCCCCGCTCCGGTCGTACGTCTTATGGACATGCGCTACCGATCGAGCGGGGGCTGAGCATGCCCAATGATCGAGACCACAACGCGTCGGCGGATTGGGACGACGCGGGATGGGATCAGGCGACGTTCTGGCACCGTCAAGCCGAAACGTCTCCGACCGAGCCACCCGACACCACCCGGCTGAACGCCGCCCGGCACGAGGTCGTCGACGGACAGGAAGACGGCACGGCGTCCCGCCGGGACAGTGCCATGCCGGTCTCCGGAGCCCCGGCGGACCCGCTGATCTCCCTCCGCGCGGCCATGCGGCGCGGGTTCAGCCGGGCACGGTTCTGGGAGCGAGGCACGTCAGGGGCGACGAGAACAGGCTCCAACCGGATCGCCATCGCCATGCTCGTCGTCGTCGTGGTGTCGGTGACGTCGGTGGCGTTCGCCGGGCTACCGAACCCGACGACGGATTCCGCGGCCGGGCCCGCTGCCGAGCCGCCGCAGGTCGAGCCCACCGCAATGTCCGACCGATCCCAGGCTCCGCCCACGGAGGCGACACCCACGCCCAACAGTGCTTCGTCCCCGAGTATATCGAGCCCGCAGTCCCCTCTGGCCACGTCCGGGCCGGGCCCGTCAGCCCGGCCGAGCAAGGATAGGCCCACGTCCATTGCAGCGAACGGCGCCCGGACGACGCAGCAGTTCCAGTTCTCCAGCAGAGTCTGCGGCAAGTCGTTCGGTGTGTCGTCGAGCTCAGCCGCGGACGGCGCCCCGATCGTGGCGATCGGCACGGGCGGCCCGGCGGCGCGGTGGCGGCTGGTAGACGCGGGGTCCGGGTTCTTCAACATCGTCAACGTCGGCACCGGCAAGGCTCTAGACAACCCCGACGGCTCCAGCGACCTGGGTACCCAGATGCAGCAGTGGACCATCATCGGGAATGGCAACTACAACCAACAGTGGCAATTCGTGGACGTCGGAGCCGGCTACCGGCTGATCGTCAATCGGGCGAATGGGATGGCCCTGGACCTGCGGGACGGCGACACCGCCGACGGGACCGTGATCCAGCAGTGGACGGCCTTGCCCGACGATCCGAACCAACAGTGGCGGCTGGTGCCTGTGAGCTGAGTCCTCGGCACTCCCCTGTCCGCGGTGACGCTCGTCCCCAACGCCAGCCGGGGATACCGTCATCCTCCCCGCACGGACTGGCGACCGGTCTCCTCCCGGAGCACCACCCGGGCCAGCTGGACCCGCGACGTCACCCCGAGCTTGCGGAACACGGAGCCGAGATGCGTGTTGATGGTATGCGGGGAGATCGACAACTCGGCGGCAGCCAACCGGTTGGTGTGGCCCTCGGCGATAAGCCGCGCCACCCGCCGCTCCGTCGCTGTCAGCGCGCCCCAGCCCAGTGCGGGCCGCTCCGGTGGACGGGCCTGGCGGCGGGCCCCCGCCGCCCGCAGTATGTGCTGTACCCGCGCGAGTTCCGCCCGGGCGCCGATGCCGGCGTAGGCATCCAGGGCTTGGTTGAGCAGGGTCACCCCGTCCGCCCGCCGGCGGTGGCGCAACAGTGCCTGGCCGTAGTCCGCGACCGCGTCGGCGTAGGCCAGCGGACGCGGTGCCTCGCGCAGCGCCTCGGCGGCTTGGCCGAGCAGATCGATGCTGCCGTGCACCAGCCCCGCGGTCTGCGCCGCGAGCGCACTGGCCGTCACGACGCCGGGATTACGCGCGGCATACGCCTGTGCCTGCTCGGCGAGTGCCCGGGCCAATTCCCGGTCGCCGGCGTTCAGCGCGATGCGTACCGCCCGGGCGACCCGGACACGAAGGATCCGCCACCGCATCAGGTTGTCCGTGAAGCCTTCCCGCCGCATCACACGCACGGCAGTGTCGGCGTCTCCGTCACGGTCGGCCAGCCAGGCCTCCATGAACCCGACGAACGCCCGGTCACCGGGTGTCGGACGCACGGCCAGGTCCGAAGAGGCGGCCGCGAACCACGACCGGGCCGCCGTGTCGTCCCCACGCAGGCCGGCGATCCAGGTCAGCATGAGGTGGCAGCCCACGTCGTAGGAATGTTCCTGCAGTTCCGTGTCGAGCTCGGTCACTGACCGGAAGTGCGCCTCCGCGTCATCGAGCCGGCCCAGCCCCAGGTTGTACAGGCCGTGAGCCCACGTCAGGGCGGCGATCTTGGGCTGCCATCCGCCGAGTTCGAAGCCCCTGCGGGCCTCGGCCAGGCGCTGCTCGGCGGTCTCGAAGGCGTCCAGATGCAACAGCGCCAGGATCTCCTCCGTCCGGAACGATGCATCGAGGGTCCGCAGCCGGACGAAATGCTCCAGGGCTTGCTGGCAGAATCCGGCGTTCAACGCGATCTCGCCGAGTGCCCACACCGCGGTGGTCTCGGCCGTGCGGTCCTGGGCGTGCCGGGCCTTTTGCAGCGCGGATTCGCCGTCCACCCGCGCCGAGTCCAGATCGCCGCCTCGAGACAGCGCCAGCGCCCGCACCGCGGCCAGCCGGGCGGCCGTCCGCGGCGAGGACCCGCCCTCCTCCAGCGCCTGATCGACCCGCCGGTGCAGCTCGGCAACCAGACCCAAGTTCCACAATGGACGCGCCAGATCCACGATCAGGCGACCGCGCTCGACCGCGCTGGGGCGCGCGGTCAGCAGCCGGTCGCCAAGGTCGAGCGCCTCCTGGCTACGGTGGGCCGCGGACAACAACCGGATGGCCTCCACGCCGAGCTGCGGGTGTGTCGGACCGGCAGGGTTGGTCAGGTCCAGAGCTCGCAGCATCAGGTCGGCGGCAAGCCCGGTCATCATCTGGCGCACATCGGACGCCGCCTGGCGCAGCAGGCTCACCGCGCCGGCGTCACCCGGGGCCGCGCCGAGCAGCACGTGCTGTGCCGCGTCGATCGGTTCGCGCCCGGCAGCCATCAAGCGAGCCGCGGCCGCCCGGTGCAGCGCCTTGCGTGCCGAGGCCGGGATGTCGGCGTAGACGGCTTGGCGGACCAGATCGTGCCGGAACGCGATCCGTTCGCCGTCGTCGACCAGTACGCTGGCGATGCCCGCGGCTAGGTCGTCGAGCAGCGAGGTAGTTGACGTGCGCAGCAGCGCCGCGACGTCGGCGAGGGTGAACCGGCGGCCAAGGACGGCGCCAACCTGAAGGAACCGCAGGGTCCTGACGGGCAGCGCGCGTAGCCGGCCGCGTACGGCGAGCATGATCGGGGCCGGCGGGCCGTCGGCCGGAAGACCCCCCGTGGCCTTGATGCCGCGCAGCATCTCGACCACCAGGAACGGGTTGCCGCCGGCGCCTTGCAGCACGGCGCGTTCCCGCTGATCGGTCGGCCTCTCCAGGATGTCCTGGACGATCTGCTCGATGTCCTGCGGGCCGAGCGGGCCGAAGCGTATCTGCTGAACCGGCACGACCCGGCCCGCGGCGGCGGCGATCTCCTGCCCCGCGTCACCTCCCCTGCTGGCCAGCAGGAACAGCACCGGTGAGCCACGCAGCCGGGCAGGCAGGATCCGCAGGCCGAACCGGCTCAGCGGGTCTACCCACTGCACGTCGTCGACCGTCAGCAGCAGCGGGGAGGCGGCCGCGCGTGCCTCCAGAAACGTGGCCAGCTGCTCGACGAGCCAGTAGCGCTGCTCCCGCAGCTCGAACAGGGCCGCGACATCGCCGGACGACAGCAACGGGCGCGCGCCGGATTGCAGCGTGGACAGCAGGGTCGTACCGGGCGCGATCTGATCGAGCTCCTCAGCCTTGCCGCTGCCGATCACGTACCCCAGCTCCGCCGCGCGGCGCCCGACCTCGGCGAGGAACACGGACTTGCCGATGCCGGGCTCGCCCGTGACCACGACCATGCGCGCGTCGCCACGCTCGGAGAGATCCTCCATAACGCGGACCACGCGGCGGATTTCCTGGCCTCGACCCCGCAGCATCACCTGCTCGTCCTACATCAACATGCGCTCGCGGGCCAGACCCTGTCCTGCGTGAATCCCACCGCCCACGAGTCGTCCCACCCGCCCGGGTGGCGTTCTCCATCAGAAAATGGCAGGTCATGCCCAGCTATGTCCCGGCGGGTGGCGCCATCCTAGGCCGGCGTGGGCGGGTTGGGGCCATCGTCAGAGCCGCATCGCTTCCGGTCGTTGTGGTTCCACCGGCGCCGTGCACCGGTCCGGGAACAGCGGAGTCCGCAACCGCTCCACCCGACGGTCTCGGCACGGGTGTGATGTCAACCGGCTGCAGCACCTGCAGTTCGGCAACCGACGGATCGGTTCGTCCGCGCAGTCGGCCGGCCTGCCGGGTGACCGCCATGTCGAGCAGTTGGCGGGCGTACCGGCCGTTGCCGAACGCGCGTCCGATCGGTACCGCCGAAAAGTGGGTCCGCAGCGCGTCGAGGGTCTCCCAAGGGCACTCGTACCCGCTCGCGCCGGCCAGGTTCTGGAAGATCGCGACCAGTTCGTCCGGGGTGTAGTGCGTGAAGTGGATGTGCCGGGTGAATCGTGACTCCAGCCCGGCGTTCGCGGCGAGGAACGAGGCCATTTCCTCGTCGTAACCCGCGACGATCACGACGACCTCGTCGCGATGGTCCTCCATCAGCTTCACCAGCGTGTCGATCGCCTCGCGGCCGAAGTCGTTGCGGGCGTCGGGCGGGCTGAGGGTGTACGCCTCGTCGATGAACAGCACGCCGCCGCGGGCCCGGTCGAACGCCTCCCTGGTCCGGTGTGCCGTATGTCCGATGTACTCGCCGACGAGGTCGGCGCGGGCGACCTCGATGACCTGTCCGCTGCTGAGCACGCCGAGCGCGGCCAGCAAGCGGCCGTAGAGCCGGGCCACCGTGGTCTTCCCCGTCCCGGGTGGTCCGGAGAAGACCAGGTGGCGGGAGACCGGTGGGGTGGGCAGGCCGGCCCGGATCCGGGCCGAGACGTTGGCAAGCAGGTCGATGAGCTCTGCGACCTCGCGCTTGACAGCGCTGAGCCCGATCATCCCGTTCAGCGTCGCGAGCAGGCCGTCCACCTCGGAGCCCCGGTCGCCATCGGCGCCTCGGGGCGCGGCCTGAGGGGCGTCGATATCCTGCGGTAGCAGCTGGGCCAGCTCCACCCCGCTGGAGGCCCCCTCGGCCGAGAGCCGGTACGCCTGGCGGCCGATCATCTCCTCGAAGATCTTCCGGGCGACCCTGGCGTTGCCGAACGACTCGGTCCGGGGCATCGCGTCGAACAATCGGGCCAGGGCGGCGCGGGTGTCGTACTCGAGCACGTAGTGGTGGGTGCTGCAGAGATGGTCCACGATGGTGACCAGCTCTTCGGTCGTGTAGCTGTCGAACTCGACGGTGCGCGAGAAGCGCGAGGCGAGCCCAGGGTTACCGGCCATGAACTGCCGCATCTGCGGCGAGTAGCCGGCGACGATGACGACGACCTCGTCGCGATGGTCCTCCATCAGCTTGACCAGGGTGTCGACGGCCTCCCGGCCGAAGTCGTGGCCGCTGCCGCCATCGATCGGGTTCAGCGTGTACGCCTCGTCGATGAACAGCACCCCGCCGAGGGCCTCGGTGAACTTCTGCGTCGTCTTCACCGCGGTGCCGCCGATGTGCTCGGCAACGAGGTCCGCCCGCGACGCCTCGACGAGTTGGCCGGCCGACAGGACGCCGAGGGCCGACAAGATCTGGCCGTAGAGGCGTGCCACCGTGGTCTTGCCCGTCCCGGGCGCGCCGGCGAAGACGAGGTGACGGGACATCGGCGGCCGGGGCAGCCCGGCCTCCGCCCGTCGCTGGGCCACCCGGTGCAGTCCGACCAGGGTGGCCACCTCCTGCTTGACGGCGGCCAAGCCGACCAGGCCGTGCAACTGGGCGAGGAACGGCTCGGCCGCGTCGGTACCGCTCGGCGTGGTGCCCATCGCCTGCGCCCGCTGGTCCTGGTGGTTCGGCGTGGCCGGCTGGCCCGGTTGGCGCACGACCGGTGCCGACGGGTCCGGCCGCGGTCCCGTGCCCCGTGCGGTGGTGAGGTCCGAGGCGTTCACCCGGCGGATCTGTTCCCCGCGGTTGCCGGTGATCGACGAGCTGGCGAGGTCGACCGGTTCGGCGGTTTCCAGCAGCACCCCGTCGGTGCCGTTGTCGAAGATCTGGGACTGCACGAGCGCGCCCCGGGAGCCGGGCCCGAACCGGACGCCCACGGCGGCGCCGCCGCGTACCCGGCTGCGTCGCAGCTGGAGATCACCGGCCGACTCGACGAGAATTCCGGCCACGCTCGCCGTACCGATCTCGCAGGCGTCGACGGTCGCCTGCCCGTCCGAGGCGACGACCAGGCCATGCCGCCCGCCACGCAGCCGCGCGTCGGTGAGCGTCATCCGCGCGTCGGCGAGCCGGACGCCGGCCACACCACAGTTCTCGATGGTCGAGTTGCGCACGGTGCCCCGCCCGCCATCGATGCTCTGTACGCCGTACTCGGAGCAGTCGGCGACGAGCGTCTCCTCGATCACGGGATCGGCGCCTGTCCGGATCAGCACGCCGGTCCGGGCGCCGCGCACGTCGCAACGGACCAGCGAGCCGCGCGCCGTACCGTCGAAGAGCGCCGCCACCTCGCCTGCGCTGGATATGCGGCAGTCCTCGATGGTCGGCGTGGCGGTGTCGGTGAACGCGAGCGCTGCGAGGCTGGTCTCGCCGAACCAGCAGCCGATGAGATGGCCGGCGCTGTTGCCGAGCGCGAGGACCGCGTGGCCGCTCGTGCCCTCGACCTGGCAGCGCGTCAGCCTGGCGTCGGTGTCTCCGGCGAGCACGATCCCGTGCCCGTCGACGGCCTGGACGACGCAATTCTCCAGCACGGGGGAGCCGCCGGTGGCGACCAGGCCCGGCCCGTAGGTGTCATGGACGGTCGTCTGCCGCAGGCGGACCGCGCCGCCGTCCTCGACGGCGACCGCCGGACCCGAGATCGCGGTGAGTTCGCAGTCGAGGAGGCTGCCGCGGCCCCTGCGGGTCGAGAGCACCCCCGGCCCCTGGCCACCGGTGATCACACAATCGACGAGCTGCGGGTCGGCGCCGGTGGCGATGACGATCCCAGGACCCGCGGTGTCGCGTACGGTCGACGACTGGACCGTCCCGATCGCCCCTTGCTCAAGCAGCAGCCCGGCGCCCGAGTCGTTCTGCACCACGCAGTTGCGCACGTCGAGGCGGCCGCCCCTGGCGTGCAGCCCGACCAGCCCGTCGGCCCGCAGGTCGCAGTCCGTCATGGTCAAGGAGCCGCCGTTGACCTGGACCGCGGGAAAGGTCTCGCTGCCGCCCACGACGGTGACGCCGCGCAGGGTCACCGAGCCGGCGCCGACGAACACGGCGACGCCGTCCGGCGCGCGGAGCGTGACCGTACCGGGACCGTCCTCGGCGGCCAGCGTGACGTCGCCGACGATCCGGAGTTCCTCGTAGTAGACGCCCGGTTGCAGCACGACGGTCACGCCGGGCCCGGCGGCGGCCAGCGCGTCGGCGATGCGGGGCAGCCCGCCCGGTTCGGTGTGCGACACCGACACCACACTCTGATTCATGCCGGTGAACCTCCGGTGGTGAGTGCGAACGGGTTACCCCATCGATCGAGGCCGAGCGGAAAACCCAAGGTGCCCGTGTGCTGGCCACTGCCGGTGCCGACGGTGCTCTGCCGGAGCCGCTGCAATGTCTCGTCCCACCGCCCGGCGGCTTGGGGTCGCTCGCCGCTGCGGTCCCGCAGCAGGACCCGCAGCCGGCCGTCGGTGGCCGGATCGTCGACGGCGAGGACCGCGAACCGGCTTCCCGGCGGGAAGGTCGCGGTGGGCTGTGCCTCCGGTGTGAACCGGTCGACCCGGCGCGCGCTCACCGACCATATGACGTACTCGACCGCGGACGCCGGGCCGGCACCGCCGGTCAGCCGGACGTCGACGAAGGCCGGCTCGACGAGTTCGTCACCGGCGCGGTAGACGGTCCCCACCGCCGCATCGCTCGTGGCGTAGACCGGGCCGATGACCGTGGGCAGGCGGCGGAGTCCGCTCGTGGCGCCGCGGGCGATCAGGCTGTACGGCCCGGCGGGGTGCTCGACCTCCCCGCGCAGGACGGAGTTCACCGACTGCCGCTCGGCCGCATACGCGCACAGCGCGACCAGGTCGGTGACCAGGTCGGCACCGCCGCCTGCGGCCCGCAGCCCAGGCTCCTCAGCAAGGGTACGGGTGACGATACGGGCGTACGCGTCGTACCGGTCGGTCAGCACGCGGCGCAGCCGGGCGCGGTCCTCGTTGCCCCACGTGGCCGGGTCCATCCACTGTGGAACGCTCGACGGCGGGGGAGCGGCGCGCGCGGGCGCAGGCGCGGGACGAACCGGGCTGGGCCGGGCCGAGGCGCCGGCCCCGGGCGCGGGGCGAACCGGGCCGGACAACGCCGGGAGGTTGGCCGCGGGCTGGGCCGTCGGGTGGGTCGCCGGAAGCCCGGGCAGCTCGCGCCACCGGTTCGACCACCGGCTTGGATCGAGTACGGTCGCCCGGGAGGTCAGCGTCTCGGGCGTGTCGTTGATCCGGCCCGGTTGATCCGGTTGGGCCGACGGCTCGGGCGCCTGCGAGGGCGGCCTGGCCGGAAGCGGTGCCGGGCTGGTCAAGCGTTCCCCCTCTCGGCCCGACGCTGAGGTCGTGCGACTGGTCCCGGACACAACGGATGCCCTGGACGTCGGGTTCATCAGGATCGTCATGACGCTGCGCAGGCCATCGGGCGTGACCTCGGGTGGCGCCGGCGGCTCCCGAAGGCTGATCTCGCATGACGCTCCTCGGGGATCACGGAAGTTCCATCTTCGTTTCCAGTTGATGAACCTGGCCGCGCCTCTCTTCGTTGTCTACGCCATGACCATGGCTGCCACCAGGGAGATGTGCCGCCTCACCGTCTGCGGGCCGACCCGCCAGACCGGGGTGTCAGTGCCTGCCCATGTCGTGGGTTGCGACCCACTGCCGGTCATCCACCTGGGGCCGCGGTCCGAGCAGATCCCACTGGTCGACTTCGACGACCTCATCGAAGCCGCCACCGCCCTCGATCCACGGGCCGGCGTGGTGAGACCGCGCCTGGACGCGCCGGCGAGGAGGTGAGGCCGCTGACATCCGCCGGATCGAACCGGCACCAACGTCCACGAAGAACGAAGGGTGAGCAACCATGACCAATCCGTTGGCGAATACCGTCGACGACGCCACCATCACCGCGACACTCCACGCTTTTGAAACCACGATGGCGCAAGTCAATGCCGCGATCCAGTCGGTGGACGCGGTCAGCGGCTCCGTGCAGTGGACCGGTGTCGCCGCAACCACCTACCGCAACTCCCTCGCCGAATGGATCGGCGGCGTGCAGCAGGTCCGCTCCGGTCTCGAGCAACTGCAGACGGCGATGACGCAGCACCTGAACATCTCGACCAACACCGAGGACGAGGCAGCCACGAACGCCAAGTGGTTCGCCTAATCAACTAGGGAGGAGTCGCACTCATGGCGACTTATGCTCTGAACCCGAACGGCCTGCTCGACTCGGGTATGGAATTGCGCGGCGTCACCAGGTCCATTGAGGCCGCACTGCAGGACCTCAACGGATACGTCAACCAGTTCATCGCCACCAACGCCGGAAACGCGGCAAATTCCTACCAGCAGGCGCAGAACACCTGGAACAACGGCCTCGACCAGATGCGGGCGGCGCTCGACAAGGGCGCCGTCGCCATCGACACCATCCGCGACAACTACCACATCGCGGACAGCAAGGGTGCGTCCCTGTTCGGAGGCAATGTCTAGGAGCCCTTTGTTCGCGTGGCAACGTCCAGCGGGCGCCGTCGGCACGGACCGCTGGACGTGCCCTGAACCGTTACGGAGGAGAACGTGGGAATCACGGTCGACGAAGCCTTTCTTGACAACGCGGCGAAAATCAACGACACCATCGCCCAGGACGTCGTGAACTCGCCGAAGGGTGACATCAAGACGATCGTCCTGAAACCCGGGCACAACAACTTCACGCTGGGCAACAACGTGAATGCGGCGGTGGCCAAGACCGGCGCGGATCTGGACGCCCGACTGACGGAGATCCGCGAGACGGCCAGCCTGCGCTCCACCCAGCTGAAGATGTTCATCGCCGTCACCAACGACACGGAAAGCTTGAACGACCTCACCGCGCAGGATTTCCTGACCAAAACCCCATCCTGGAACACCGGCAGCAAGTAGCCGGCTCCGCCGATGTGGCCGGCATGGCCGTACCCGCCGCGACCCTCGTGGAGGTGCGGGCCGTGCCGGCCCGCCGGGCATGACCTGACAAGGGCCCTCGGGCGAACCTGAATTGAAGGGATCACGATGACGTCGCCGCTGGATTGGCATCCCGCAGTCCGCGACATCCTGGGTATGCAGGATGACGTTGATCCCTCTCGCGTGAGCGAAAAAGCCTGGATTGGCCTCGATATGTCGTACTGGGAGACCAGAGGCTGGACAGAGAACTGGGAGTCGCCCGGGCCAGGTCAAACCGGTGCGTACCCGTGGAACCACTGGATGCCGCAGGGGCCGGGCAAGGATAACTGGAACGAGATCACGCTCTATCGACTGCGCACGGAACACCTCACAAGCGGCGCATACCAATACCACACCACCTTCCAGCTCATCCGGGCCTGGGTCTTCTTCTACCTGGGCGCGCAAGGCGGGGATGGCAAGGACTCGCCGTCCAAGCAGGCCGACCTGCTGATCACTGCCGATCAGTCGATTATCGACAATATTGGCAATAACCAGTCTCTCGATCCGACGATGTTCAACGAGGTCGCCCAACGTTTCCGGCAGGTATGGCGCTACCTCGTGGGCGATGGCCAGAAGCAGCTCAATTCGGTGTACAAGGAGATCGACGACAGTGGGGTGGCCGAAGGTGACGCCGCTGACGCCTTTTCGTGGGCCATGCGCGACATGGCGCTCGGGATGACAATGCTCGCCGCCAACATCGAGGGCACGGGGCAAACAACGAACTGGACGTACCGGCTGGAGGATACGGCGAAGGCCATAGTTACCTTCAAAAAGGAGATGAAGGCCGCCTGGGACGCGTTCGTCGCGTACCAGCATCACAACCCGAACACCCTGGTCGACGCCTTACTCAAGTCGATGGAGCGCCAGGTCGACGCCCAACCGGCAGATCTTTCCGGCGGCGACCGGTTTGCATCCTGGTACTTCGACTTCGGGGATATCTTCACCAAAGCCGCAAACAAAAGATATGACCTCATCCAGCAATCCGAGTGGACGAGGCTGAATAGCGATCTGAAGAACGAGTGGATTCAGCGTTGGCAGAAACTCGACACTGACTCGCGGGCGGCGACCGGAAATCTGATCACCGCCTACAACGATCTGCTGAACGTGTTGTCGCGTGGCGTGATCAAGCTGCCGCACATGCCCTATCCAGGTCTGAAGCCACCGGACGAAAAAGGGCCTAACGAGCCGCCGCCGTCCCAAGGTAACTCCGAGCTTCCGCCGCCTGGGACGGGCGGTTCGAACGGCGAGCTGCCCCCGACCGATGGCAGTGGTTCGGAGCTTCCGCCGCCTGGGACGGGCGGTTCGAACGGCGAGCTGCCCCCGACCGGCGGCAGTGGTTCCGAGCTTCCGCCGCCTGGGACGGGCGGTTCGAACGGAGAGTTGCCGCCGTCTGAGTTCGGCGGCTCGGGCGGTATGACGCCTCCTCCGAACAGCTTGGTTGCCGGGACGGATTTCGGCGGCGGTCCGGATAGCTCGGGCGTGGACGGCTCGGGCGGCTTCAACGGCCCCGGTCTCAATGGCCCCGGCGGTCTCGACGGCTCGGGCGGCGTCAATGGCCCTGGCGTCAACGGGCCTGGCTTGGATGGGCCTGGTCTGGGTGGCTCCGGGTCGGACATCGGTGGCTTCATCGGAGCCGGTAGGCCCGGTCCGGGTGGGGCCGGCGTTGGCAGTGGTGGCAGTGGGCGGCCGGGTGGTGCCGGTGCGGGGCTCGACGACGGCATCGAGTCCGGTGCGGGTATCGGTGCGAATACACCAGCTCCGCTCGATCCGAACGACCTCGGCTCCGGCGGTTTCAAGGGTCTTGATCCGAAGGGTCTCGGCTCCGGCAGTGGCCTGACACCGCAGAGGCCCGGTGGCTTCAGCATTGGACCGCTGGGCACGCCGCCGCCCGGGTACACGCCTTCGCAGCTGACCAACTTCCCGGCAGCGGCTGTGGCGGGCGGGGCGTACGCGTCCGGTGGCGAGAACATCGGCGGGTTGCCCGGTGCTATGGCGATCCCGACCCCGGCGCCGGGTGGCGGTCTGGGCGCTGCGGGCGGTATGGGCGGCATGCCGTACATGCCCCCGATGGGCAACCCCGGCGGTGGCAAGGACAACGAGAAGGACCGCGAACGCAATACCTGGTTGACCGAGGACGAAGAGGTGTGGGGAACCGATCCGGACGTCACGGCCGCGGTCATCGGCCGGGAGGACTACGAGCCCGAGCCCGCCACCCAGCCGACCCGCCGGCCGGCCCAGCCCCGCAAGCCCGAGCCCACGTACGAGCCCACCCGCGGGCGCGGAAACCGATAGATCACTTCACCAACACCCCATCCTGGAACACCAGCAGCAAGTAGACGGCTCCGCCGATGTGGCCGGCACGGCCGTACCTACCGCGACCCTCGTGGAGGTGCGGGCCGTGCCGGCCTGCCGGGCACGACCTGACAAGGGCCCTCGGGCGAACCTGAATTGAGGGGATCACGATGACGTCACCGCTGGATTGGCATCCCGCAGTCCGCGACATCCTCGGTATGCAGGATGACGTTGATCCCTCTCGCGTGACGAACCCAAACTGGATGACCCTCGACACGGCGTTCACGGGGACCACGGAGGACGCATCGCAGAGCCCGTGGAACCACTGGATGCCGCAGGGGCCGGGGCAGGGTAACTGGAACGAGATCACGCTCTATCGATGGCGCCGATACAGCGGCAACACTTCGGTATTCACTTACCAACTCATTCGGGCCAAAGTCCCCTTCTACGAGGGCACGCAAGCGGGGGATGGCAAGGACTCGCCGTCCAAGCAGGTCGACCTGTTGCTCACTGCAAATCAGTCGATTATCAACAATATCGGCAGCAACCAGTATCTCGATCCGGCGATGTTCAATGAGGTCGCCGAGCGTTTCCGGAACGTGTGGCGCTACCTCGTGGGCGATGGCCAGAAGCAGCTCAACTCGGTGTACAAGGAGATCGACGACAGTGGGGTGGCCGAAGGTGACGCCGCTGACGCCTTTTCGTGGGCCATGCGCGACATGGCGCTCGGGATGACAATGCTCGCCGCGAACATCGAGGGTACGGGGGCAGCACCGAACTGGACGTACCGGCTGGAGGATACGGCGAAGGCCATAGTCGCCTTCCGCGACAGCATGACGAAGGTCTGGGACGCGTTCCTCGCGTACCAGCACCACAACCCGAACACCATGGTCGACGCCCTGCTCAAGTCGATGGAGCGCCAGGTCGACGACACCGCTCGCAATAATAAGCCGGCTGCTACTGTTGATCCGCTGGCCGCCTGGTACTTCAACTTCGGGGATATCTTCACCCAGTCCGCCAACACCCAATATGACCTTATTCAGCAATCCGAGTGGACGCGGCTGAATAGCGATCTGAAGAACGAGTGGATTCAGCGTTGGCAGAAACTCGACACCGACTCGCGGGCGGCGACCGGAAATCTGATCACCGCCTACAACGATCTGCTGAACGTGTTGTCGCGTGGCGTGATCAAGCTGCCGCACATGCCCTATCCAGGTCTGAAGCCACCGGACGAAAAAGGGCCTAACGAGCCGCCGCCGTCCCAAGGTAACTCCGAGCTTCCGCCGCCTGGGACGGGCGGTTCGAACGGCGAGCTGCCCCCGACCGGCGGCAGTGGTTCCGAGCTTCCGCCGCCTGGGACGGGCGGTTCGAACGGAGAGTTGCCGCCGTCTGAGTTCGGCGGCTCGGACGGCGTGACGCCCCCTCCGAACAGTCTGGTCAGCGGGGCGGATTTCGGCGGCGGTACGGACGGCTCGGGCGTGGACGGCTTCGGCTCTGGCTCTGGCTCCGGCGGTTTCGGCGGCTTCAACGGCCCCGGCCTCGACGGGCCTGGCCTGGATGGGCCTGGCCTCGTCGGCTCCGGGTTTGGCATCGGTAGCTTCATCGGAGCCGGCGGGCCCGGTCCGGGTGGGTCGGGCGGCGGCAGCGGCGACAACCGGCGGCCCGGTGTCGTGGGTGCGGGGTTCGACGACAACCTCGAGTCCGGCGCTGGTATCGGTAGCGGCTCGGGTACACCATTTCCGCTCGATCCGAATGCCATCGGCTCCGGCGGGTTCAAGGGCCTTGATCCGAATGCCATCGGTGCCGGCGGATTCAATGGCCTTGATCCGAATGGTCTCGGCGCCGGCGGCTCCGGCACTGGCGGGCTCAGGAGCCTCGATTCAGGTGGCTCCGGCAGTGGCTTCAACATTGGACCGCTGGGCACGCCGCCACCGGGATACACGCCCTCGCCGATCGCCAACCTCCCGGCCGCGGCCGTGGCAGGCGGAGCGTTTGTGTCCGGCGGCGAGAACATCGGCGGGCTGTCCAGTGCCATGGCGATCCCGACCCCGGCGCCGGGCGGCGGCCCGGGGGCAGTGGGCGGCATGGGTGGCATGCCGTACATGCCCCCGATGGGCAATCCCGGTGGCAAGGACAACGAGAAGGACCGCGAACGCAACACCTGGCTGACCGAGGAGGAAGACGTCTGGGGGACCGACCTGGATGTCACGGCCGCGGTGATCGGCCGGGAGGACTACGAGCCCGAGTCCGCCACCCAGCCGACCCGCCGGCCGGCCCAGCCCCGCAAGCCCGAGCCCACGTACGAGCCCACTCGCGGGCGCGGGAACCGATAGATCAACTGGAAGGCGAACGACATGTCCACGTCATGGCAAGACGACCTCGAACGGGCCTACACCGAACTGGAGCAAAGCCAAGAGGCGCTCCGTCAGGTACACACCGACTTGGCCGGTCGGACGGTCACGGTGAAGTCCAAGAACCGGGCGGTCTCGGTCGTCGTCGACGCACAGGGCGAGGTGCTCGACGTCAAGTTCCACTCTCGAGCCTACCGATCGATGCCCGCTGCCGAGCTGAGCGCCTTGCTGGTTGAGACGATCGGACAGGCGCGCAAGCAGGCGATGGCCGAACTCGCGTCGATGTTCTCCGCCGTGCTTCCCCCAGCCGTGCCGATCGCCGGCATGCTCAATGGAACGGCGGACATCGATGAAATGATGCGCGAGATAATGCGGCAGGTCCCCTCTGACCTCGGCACGCCGCCCGCGGAACGGGGCTGAGGACATGGCCCTCAACCCCTTCAGCAACATTATCCAGGCCGATACCGAGAAGCTGGACGGCGCAACGTTCTACGCGTACGGACGGGAACTACAGCTCGTGATCGACGAGCTGAAGAGCGAGTTCGCGGCCTGCTGGCCAATTGCCGACGAAATTCGCGACCAGTCAGACAGGACGATCATCGATGCAGTGGACAACCAGATGAAGTACATCGACTTTCTGCTGTCCGAGCTTCGCGACCTCTCTCATGGTGACGCCGACCAGGTGAAATTCCTCTCAGACATGCTCAATAACGTGGAGGAAATCAACAGGGAATACGCCGATTTCAACGGCACTCATTCGGAAGATTTCCACGGTACGGGTTCGAAACACTGATGGCCGGCGCCGTGAAGGCGCCGGCGTTGCGGGAAGGAGGCGCCGACTGTGGGTCTTAAGCTGCCGGACAAGTATGCCAACTTCCTGTACTACTTCACTGGGGAGCAGTGGCCTGGTACGGATGAGGCCAAGCTGTCCAGGCTGAGCAACGCGCTGGACTCGGCGTCGAAGTCGCTGTCGGAGTCGCTGCCTGTGCTGGCTGCGGCGGTGCGCCGGACCCGCGACGGTTTGGGGGGCAAGTCCAAGGACGCGTTCCTGGCCAGCATGGACAGCTATGTCAAGACGCCGGGGTACATCACCACCTCCTCTACGCATCTGGGCAACGTGTCCAAGACGATGGCGGACTCGTCGACGCAGGTGCAGTACCAGAAGATGCAGATCCACGCTGCGACCGCGCAGATGGTCGGCGAGTTGGTGTTCGCCTTCTGGTATGCGCTGTGGAATCCGATCGGGGCCATGACGTGGCTGGCGCTGCGGCTGGCGATCTTCCGGTTCGTGATCCGGAACGTGTTCGCCAGGCTGCTTTTGGGGGCGGTGCTGGCGGCCGGGAACCAGGCGGTGACCCAGGGTCTGATGGACCTGGTCGTCCAGAAGATCCAGATCTTGCTGGGCAACCGCAACGGGTTCGACGAGGAGCAGTTCTGGCGGTCGGTGCGCGACGGCACCATCGCCGGCGTCGTCATGGCCGCCCTCGGTCCCGCCTTCCACGGCTTCGGCGAGCTGCTGGCCAAGGCCAACAAGCCGAACCGCATTCCGTTGCCCAAACCCCATGAGGTCACCCGGACCCCGGTACCGGACCTGACCCCGTCGCGGATCCCCGACCCGGTGCCCTCGCCGAAACCGTCGCGGATCCCGGACCCGGTGCCCTCGCCGAAACCGTCGCGGGTTCCCCCGCCGATCCCTTCGCCTGAGGTCGCCCAGCCGAACTGGTTGCAGCGGCAAGTCACCAACTCACCGCTGCTCGTCAGCGGGATCGGCGGGGAGATCGTCGGCGAGGTCGTCGCCGAAGGCACCGTCGGCGTCGTCAACCAGCAAGGCTTCCAGGTCAGCGGTGGCACCGCCAGCTCGGCCGCGTTCAGCGCAGGCAGCAATCGAGGCGCGGAAAACGCCGGCGAACACCTCAACCACATGCTCTCCGCCCACACCCCGCCGCCCCACACCACCCACAGCAGCACAACACCCCCACCCACCACCCCCACATCAACCACCCTTACACCAACCACCCCCGACCACTCCCAACCAGCGGACATCCCAGTCCCTACCACCACCCACACCACAACCACGCCCGGTACAACCACGCCCGGTACAACCACGCCCACCACAACCAGGCTCACCACAACCATGCCCACCGACACCGGCGGCACCGGCACCACCACCCCCGGTGCGACGATCCCGGCCCACTCCACCACCCAGATGGACAATCCGTTCGCCGACACACACATCGACGACGTGCGGTGGAACCCCTCGTTCACCCACACCGACGGCTCCGACACCGCCTCCATCCTCTCCTCCGGCTCCTCGCACTACACCGACACCTCTTCCCTCCCCGGCCAGGACAGGCGGGGCGACGCATGGTCACCCAACCCCATCACCGCAGCCGCCACGCCACCCGCAACCACACCCGCCACGCCACCCGCAACCACACCCGCCACGTCGCCGGGCAATACACCCGCCACGTCGCCGGGCAATACGCACGCCACCTCGCCGGGCAATACGCACGCCACCTCGCCGGGTCAGACGCCCGGCATGCCACCGGCTAGATCCGGCTCGGAGAGCACCACGCCGGCCAGGACACCAACCAGCGTCGACACCTCCCTGACCGCCACCGACCGATGGTGGTCAAGCCGGGCCACCGACACCGCAGAGCCGCCCACAGCGGACACCGTCACCGCCGTCACGGCCGGATCCCCCGACCGGACCAGCCCAACCGGCACATTCACCGCCACCAGCACAGCCAGCAGCCCCACCCCCGCCGCCACAGCCAGCCGCACACCCGGCCCGACCCCCGCCGCCACGGCCAGCACCACTGGCACAACCGCTGGCACAACCTCTGGCGTGAAGTCGGGCACGACCTCCAGCACGACCTCCAGTACGGTGCCGTCCCACGACGTCGATTCCTCCGGCAGGTCGTCGATCGACGTGGACGCCTCCTCGGTATCCGGGCAGGCATTCCCGGGGGTCCAGGTGCTCGCGGTGGACGCCAAGGGCGGCTCGGTGGTGCTGGACGGTCGGGGCGATGCCGGTCGGGGCGATGCCGGTACGCCCGGCAGGCCGGGCACGCCGGTTGCGGTGAGCGGTGCGGATGTCCATTTCGGCGTCTCGGCGGAGGTGCCGGCGGTGTCCGGGGCGGTGGACACGGTCGGGGCGAGCGGCCCGCAGCCGGCGGTCGCCGGCCACGTGCCCGGGGTGCCCGGGCCTGTTGATGCGGCGGGCGGTCCGGATCATGTGGTGGGCGGTTGGGCGGTGCACGACCGGCCGGTGGAGCTGTCCGCGGCGGGTACCGGCTGGGTGCTGGGGTCCGACGGCTGGTATGCGGCGCAGCACGACGGTGGTCTCACGGCCGGGCTGGACGTCGGCGGTCACGAGCTGAGCATCGACGTGCCCGCGGGTTCGAAGGCGGTCTTCGACGGTGCGGGTGAGCTGCAGCTGGTGGTGACACCGGACGGGGTCAGCCACGATCGGGGTCTTGACGGCCAGTGGTCCCGGCCGCGGGAGAACCCCGGTGAGATCCGGATGGAGAAGCTCCCCGACGGGGTGCAGCTTCGGTTGGCTGATGAGAAGACCGCGGTGCTGAAGCCCGGCAGCGAGGTGGTGCGTGATCAGGTCACCGGCGACCCGGTTGCGTACCGTGGCAAGGTTTCGGTTGATGGGGTGGAGTTGGGGTTCCACACGTTCGTCAAGGTTGAGGGTACGGCCGAGGGTGGGGTGTGGGCGCAGATCCCGTCGGCGGTCAAGCCGGTGGAGTTCGAGGCGTGGCTGGCGGGTGCGAACCGGTCGTATGAGGCGGCCCGGTTGTTGTATGACGTTGCTGCCCGCTCGGATCTGGGTGCGCTCAGCGATGCGGTGTTGCGGGACATGCTGCTGCACGGTACGGGCGACGATGCGATGGCGGCGATCTACGAGGCGGTGTACCGGGCCAAGGGTGTGCATCTGCGGTGGACCCAGATCGCGGCGGCGAACGCGTTCGGTGAGGGCAAGTTCGTGCAGATGGCGGCCGGTGAGGGCAAGTCGTGGCTGTTCTTCGTGGACGCCGCGCGGCAGGCCGCGCAGAACGGCGGCCAGGCCGTTCAGGTGATCACGACGCGGAGTAACCTGGCCGACCGCGAGTTCGAGCGGTTCCGCAGCCATCTGGAACCGTTCGGGTTTGACGTGGTGCGGATGAACCCGGACAAGGTTGTCGCGCCGGTGCAGGGCAGGCCGACCATCTATGTCGGTACGCATCAGGACGTGGGGTTCGCCGCGTTGAAGGGCAACCCGATCCCGGGGAAGATCGCCTCCATCGACGAGGTCGACGAGGCGCTGCGGTACGCGAACACCAGCTACATCCTCAGCGACGGTGCGCGCGGGCCGGCCACGCAGGACACCGTGACGGCGGTCCACCGGGCCAAGGACTTCCTGGCCCGCCACCTGGGCAGCGGGCGGCTCGGCCCGGAGGATTTCGGCCGGCAGCCGGATCAGCGTGGTGGGCCGGCCGGGTTGACCGAGGCCGGGCAGCGTAAGGTCGCCGACCTGCTGGGACTGGACCGGGTGTTGACGGAGGCGGAGCGTAAGCACCTGGACATGGCCGCGACCGCTCACTGGGAGTACCACGAGAACATTCATTACGCCGTGCACGACGGCAGTATCTACATCATCGACCAGGCGACTCATGACGTGTTGTACGACCCGGAGACGTCGACCGAGTCGCGGTGGAACGGTGGCCTGGCGCAGGCGATCGAGGCCAAGCACGGCCTGGCGTTGCGCGCGGATACGGAGACGTCGAAGAGTATCAGCGCGAAGGAGTTGTACAACGGCGACCGGTACGACCGGGTGACCGGCGCCTCGGGTACCGCGGCCGGGCACGGGCAGTTCTTCCACGACGAGCTCAAGCTTTCCGGCGAGGTTGAGGAGATCCAGCGGTACTACACGTCGCAGTTGGTGACCGCGGACGACCGGGTGAGTCCGGAGCTCGGGGCGAAGCTTGCCGATATCGCCGATGACACCCGGCAGATGCAGCAGGAGGGTGGTAGCCGGCAGCCGCAGCTGATCCTCGCGCACCGTAACGACCTGGTCGCGGACGTGTCGAAGTTGTTGACCGAGCGCGGCGTGGAGCACACGGCGATCGACGCGAAGTGGTTCCTGGAGCAGGGTGTGCACCGGGCGGAGGCGTTCGCGAAGGTCATCGACGAGGCCGGTGACCTCGGCAAGGTGCTTGTGATCAATATGCAGGGTGCGCGTGGTGTGGATATCGGGCTCAGCGCGGCGGCCAAGCAGCATGGTGGTCTGCAGGTGCGGGTCACTGCCCGGTCCGGGATGTCGCGGGACATCGATATTCAGGCGGAGAACCGGGCGGCCCGTAGCGGCGAGCCCGGCAGTGTGCAGTACTACCTGTCGCCCGACGACGACCTGTTCCAGCTCACCCACAACGAGAACGTCCAGCTCGCGATCGTGCGGTACGAGCACGCCGCCGAGGCGGTCGAGGCGGCCCAGATGGAGGGGGAGACGCCACCGCCGGAGGCGTTGGCGGAGCTCGACGACGCGGCACGAGGGGTCCGGGACCTGGTAGCCGACCTGCAGGACGACATCGCCGAGCGGATGGGGATGCACCAATCCAACCAGCCCAACGCCCCGCCCGGGCCAGACGCAGCGCCGGTACAGCCGACACACACCGTCGACCTGCAAGACGAGCGCCCGCCGCCCGAAACGCCACCCGCCGCGTACGACAGCATCGACGAACACACCGCCAAAACGGTGTCGTTCGACGACATCGATTCCTTCGACGCTTTGTCGATCAACTCGGACGCCTCCGCGGCAACCAGCCAGGCCCTGTTCGACTTCTCCGACGACGGTTCGTCGGTATACGCGAACACCCCCGCCGCGACCAGCGTGGACTCCTTCGACAACACCTACCCGGCACACTGGTCGATCAACTCGGACGCCTCAGCGACATCCAGCCAGGCCCTCTCCGACTTCTCCGACACCGAATTCTCCGACACCTCCTCCGTGCTCACCTCCGACCCCTCGGACTACTCCGACACCTCCTCCGTCCGCGACCACAACCCATTGGGCGACCAGTGGTGGTCAGACCCCACCTCGGCGACGACCACGACAGACCAGAGCACAGCACCCGGCGTCACCACTACCACCGCCAACCCCACCGCTGCGGCCGGTGTCAACGACGCTGCCCGCAGCGGCACGCCCGCCGATGAGGTGGGGTTTGTGCGGACCACCGCCGGCGAGGTGCGGCAGGCCCTGAACGCCGGCAGTCCGGGCGGGCGGGGGTTCGTCGCGATCGAAGGCGAACCCGGTCATGTGCTCAACGCCATGCGTCTGGAGACGGGGACGGTGTTCGTCGACGGGCAGGTCGGCCGCCTGTACGACAGCCTCGCAGACGACGCCGAGGTCCTGTTCCTGCCGCTCACCGATGGGCTCACCGTCGACGGTGAGCCAGTGCGCGGGGAGGGGCTGACCGCAAAGAAAGCGGCCGGTGCCGGCTTCGAGGCCGAGACCCGGACCATCCTGAAGGTGCCCTACCGCGACGAGGAGCGTGTCTGGGGGCTGGGTCCCCTCGTCCTGGGCCCAGACGTCAAGATCGTTGTGGATCGCTCCGGGAATCGTTGGATCGCAGAGGTGGTGTCGCTGCCGACGGCCGTGTCGCCGCTCGAGACCCGAAAAGCACGGGTCGACACCGCGCTGGAGTCCGCGCGCGTCGCGATCGCGGCGCTGCGAGCGGGGGCAGACAAGACGCTGGCCAAGGCGTTCGAGAATCAGCCGGGTTTTTACGTCCAACCGGACGCAGAAGGAATCGTGATCGGTCCTCAGGACAATACCCCCGTAGAGGGCCGCGACCCTGAAAGCGACCTCGAACCCCAGTACACGGTCGGGGTGCCGGTGGCCGGGATCCGGGAGCTGCTCGCATATGCGGCGAGGGAAGCCCAAAATCCGCACCCCGTCGCCGAATATGGCAGGAAGCAGGTGCGCGACGCGCTGAACTTCGCCGACGAGATCGTGGCTGAGTACCACGGACGCCCGGCAACTGTCCAGGATCCGCAAAGACGTGACCTGGAAGCGGACGCCCTGTCCGGTTTCCTCGCCCTCGCGTACACGCAGACCGCCGCGATCATCGCCGGTGCGCTCACTAGGGGGAACCTTCCGAAGAACTTCACCATCGCCGCCGTGCGGACCGCGCTGTATGCGGTCCGTGCGGCGCTGCCACCGCCGGTGCGGGCCTACGTCGAAACACAGGCAAAACACCTGATCACCCGGCTCCTCCGCCACTACGAGAAGCGCAACTCGGAGTGGTTGCTGACGGAGGACTTCGAGCCTGGCGAGGAGGATCTGCGCGACCTTGATGCCCGGGTGCCGGAGGACGTCCAGGAATTCACCGTGGGCCAATACCTGGGCAGTACCTTCGGGACGTCCAACGATCTGATCGACCAGCGTCAGGCGTTGGAGATTCGTACCCACATGAAGACTCTCGACACGGAACTGCCCGCCATGCCGCTGGTCGTCGTCGAACTGCGCGCGCATGGTCCGCAGTTCGTCAGCGTCGACACGTTGGCGCAGCAGTACGGCGAGCTGGTGGACCGGGCGGGGTCGGTGATGCGCGGGGTCGAGGAAGTCCAGGCCGGAGCTATCGAGGAGGAGCGGGCCAGAGCGGAGGAGCAGGCCGCGGACGCGGCTCTGCTTGACCGGCCGACTGGTTCGAACACTGAGCCCCCCATCGCCCCGGCCAGTCCGGGTCGTCTGTTCGCCGGTCCGAGCCGCGTGGTCCTGGGACCGCGGGGCACCCGTGAGCTGGCCGACGTGGGGCTGGGCCGGATAGCGTACGTCAACCCGTTGCGGAAGCGGCGCGGGGACTTCCTGACCAACTGTGTGCTGGCCGCGATCGGCACCGACATGACGTTGCAGGACACGGAGGGGTTCAGCTATCAGGTGCCGCCGTCCGGCCCGCTCACCCTGAACGATCTGGTCACCTACGCCAACGACCCCGCCCGTAGCGGCAGGCCCGCCGATGAGGTGGGGTCTGTGCAAGCGCCCGCACCCGGCGATACGCCGCAGGGCAGCGGCAGGGAAAAGCGCGGGAAATGGCGTCTTCGTTGGACAGGCACATCGAGTTCCAGGAAACGGGCGAACAGCGATGTGCCGCTGTCGGACGAGGGGACGACGGCGCCGGCTGGCGCGCCGGCTGGCCCGAGCGAGCCGGCCTCCAAGGCAAAGAGCCAGGCAACGAGTTCCGGATCGTTGGCGAAAATACGGCGGATCAAGCTCGGCGGGCATCGCATCACCAACAACCTGACCAGACTCATCGGCCGCTTCCGCAAGGCCCCCCATCAGATCCCCCCTGTGGACCAGGCAACAGGTCACGGAGATGAAGGACTAGCGAAGCCCGAAGACCAACCCGCGAGCATCAAAGCGCTGCCGGGGGCTGCGGAGAATGCTGTTGCCGTTTCGTCGAAGAAATCCGATGGAGCTGGGCGGCCGATATCCCTTGAGCAGGAGGAGACGCCCCGGGCGTGGGCCAATTCGGCGGCCGCTGAGCGGGCTCAACGGCCGCCGCAGGGGTCGGGTGCGCGGCCGGCGACCATTGACGATCTTCCTCCCGGTGGTGCTGTCGTCGGTTATGTGCAGATGGTTGAACCCGGCAACGTGTCCGTGCCGAAGCCGGGTCCCGCTGCCAATGCAGAGCCGCCGCGGCCGACGCCCGCGCCACCGACGTTTGTTGGCTCGGGCGGGGCCGGCGGGGTGATCAGCAACAGCGGCGGTACGACCCAGACGGTGCTGGAGCCGAAGCCGAGCACGGACACGACCGAGGTGTCGCACACCGCGACGGACACCGCGGCCCACGACGCACCGGCGACGACGACGCAGACCGTGGACACCACGGCCGTGGAGAACACCGAGCGTTTTCCGGGTCGCGGGGTACGCCTGGGCGAGGCCGAGCAGCCGACCGTCCTGCCCGAGCATTCGGCCGTCGAGGCCGGTACCGCCACACCGGCCGACGGCGGTGATCAGGCGGCACCGGCGCAGGCGAAGCCGGCCCCGAGCCAGCCGGCGGCCCCGAACTGGGCGCAGACAGGGTTCGATCGGGCCGATCAACGGTTCCGGGACAGCCTTCGGCAGGCTGGTCAGCCGGAGCGGGCGTTGACCGTGGAGCAGTACATCCGCGAGGTCCGCACCGGGGTACCCACGCGGGTGCGGCCTGCTGACCCGGCCGGCGAGCCGCCGGTGACGACGCTGTCCGGTCAGGCGGCCGCCAAGCGGATGCAGCAGCAGGAGGTGCCACCGGCCGGCGAGCGCCGGCTGACACCGAACGAGCGGGCCCGTGTCGCCATTGCCAGCGACTTGCGCCGGCAGCAACTGCGGGCGATGCGGCGGCAGCGCCTCGCGGCGCAGACGACTCTGCCCAGCAAAGCCGCGGCCGGGCTGGCAGCCCGCCGGACCCAGGCCGAGGCGAACTTCGCCGCGGACGAGGCGGCGTACCAGGCGCAGGCGCGGGCGGCGAACCGGCGGGCCAAGCCGTTGTCGCTGGCTGAACACGTCCGCCGGATCCTGGTCGGCGTCGATGTGCGGGCCAATCGCGCTGCCGCCGGGGGCGTACCGCCGGTCGGCCGGCACCGCCTGACACCGCAGGAGCGAGCCGAGATCAGGCTGGCCAGGCGCCTGCGGGCTGCGCACAGACGGTCCGGCGGCGCAGATGTCACGGCGCAGGTCCGGGAGAACATCGAACGGAACACGGCGGCGTTCGCGGCGCAGGACGAGCGGCGACGCACCGCGTACGCCGCGCAGATCGAGCGGATCTCCGCTGGCCTCGATCCGGATCTGAGCGTCAGCATCCGGGACGACGCTGTGGTGCTGTACCGGGGGAGTGCGCCGGCCCGGCAGGTGACCGGCGGGTCACCGCACCGAAGCGTCGTCGTTGTCGATGAATCGGTCGGTGACGCGGCGGCGGTCCGGCGGTTCCTGGAAGGTCTGCCGGCGGACTTCACGGCGCGCCCGGTCACCGTAGTGCTCAACTGGACGCCCCAGCCGGGCTCGGCACGGCGATGGCGGACACTGGCCGACCGGCTTCTGGACGGCATCGGTCAGCAGACCGCGCTGGTGGTACCCGCGGGCGCGCTCACCGGGCCGTACAGGCGCGATTCCCGCGTTGAGGCTGTTGATCATCTCAATCGGCCGACGTTCCACGAGTTCGCCGACCAGTTCTACGTCCATCCGTCCAGTGCACCCGCTCCGGCCCGTGCCCCGTTCGGGCTCCAGCCCGGGGACACCCCGGGGACCTACCAGCTGCACTACGGCTGGCAGATCGAGCAGACCCCGGCCGGCCTGAGTGTCCATCCCGCATCGGTGGCCCCCGAGCGGAACGGCCGGGGCGATACGGGAACCGGCCCGGTCATCCACGTTCACGCGCAGGGAGCGCGGATGCCCGCCGCGGTGCGGGTGCAGATCGACCGGATCATGGCGCAACAGCCCGACTGGGCCCAGCCACGGCTGATCGAGCACGGTATCGATGCGGGCCTCACCGGGTTGACCAACGGGCTTGATCCGGGGTACCGGATCGCCCGGGTGCCCGGGGGCATCGTGTTGTTCGGCGGGGCCGCGACGCCGACGCCCGAGTCGCTCGCCGAAGCGGTCCCGGCCCCGGGCACCGGGTTGTCCGTGCTGGTCGACCCGTCGGTGCGTGACATGCAGGTGGTCCGGCGGTTCCTGCAAGGGCTTCGCCGGGTGCCGGGCGGGGTGACGGTGCGGATGGGCCGGCCGGGCTCGACGATGCGCCCGGGCCGGGCCGAGCGGTTGGCCGCCTGGCTCGCCCGAGGACTGCCCAACCAGATCGATCTTGTCCTGCCGCGTGGCGCCTTCGCCGCCGTGCCGCGACTCGATGGTCGTTTCGTCGGCCTGGGCGACGACGGCCGCGACACCCTGCCCGCGTTGGCGCGGTACGTCCGCGTGCGACCGGTCGAGGCCCCGATGGCGGTACCGCACGGACTCGAACCGGTCGGTGGTCGTCCGGGAGCGTTCGCGATGCCCGCCGTGCCGGGCTGGTTGCTGGAAGAGACGACCAGAGGGGTGTGGCTGCATCCGATCGGTGCCGCTGCCCCTGCGGTACCGCCGGGCAGGTCCGACCAACCACATGTCGTCATCGGCGGCGCGGGCGTGCCGATCCCGGCCGAGGTATACGAGCTGCTGCTGTCCGAGATCCGGGCGCTGGTGCCCACAGACGTACCCGTGATCGTCAACCTCGACCCGAACCTCGACCCGGCCCCGGTGGCGGTGGCGGATGACCTGAAGGTCCAGACTCTGCCGGGCGGGCGGCTGCTGTACCGGGGGAACGAGGTCCGCGTCCCGGCGCACCTGCGGGGCCAACTGGCACGGCCCGGCAGCCTCGCCCTCACGGTGGTCGGCTCGATCGCCGGCGGTGCCGTGAACCGCTACCTGGCCGGGGTGCGGGACACCGACCACCGCTCGATCGAGTTGCGCCTGCCCGCGGCCCGGCCGCGTACCGTGGACCGGCTGCTCACGCATGCCCGTCGCATGCTGGGCGGCATTCCCGACGCGGCGCTCTTCGTGCCCGCCGCGGACGTGGCCGGGCCGGTCGCACCCGACCCGCAGGTCGTCCCGGTCGACGCGTACGGCCGGCGCACCCTGCCGGCACTGGCCGTCGGCTACCACGTCCTGCCGCCCGACCAGGCGACGCCATCGCCCGCACCAGAGCACACCCGGATCGATCTGGGCGCCGGCTGGTTCCTGGAGCACACCGGCGACCGCACTGCCTGGGCGCACCCCGGGCACGGCCCCGCCGTGCTGGCCGCACTGCACGAGAGCCTGCCCGGTACCGCCGCGCCGCGCCTGGCCATCGACGCGAGTACCCCGATGCCGGCGTCGGTGCGCACCCGCCTGGCTGAACTGGCAACAGGCCTGGACACCGTCGTGGTACCCGGCCCGGCCACCCCGGCCCGAAACGACCTGCCGCCTCCGGGCATGCTGGCCGTCCCCGCGGCCCCCGGCGTGTACGTCCTGCCCGGCTCCGCGCCGGCCGCCACCGAAGCGGTGCAGCGGGCCTTCGCCGCCGGTACCGACCTGGCCGAGCAGGTGGACCCGGCAACCACCATGCTCGTCATCGACGGTGCGATCGACCCCGCCTCGGGCACCGTACAGACCCCGTACGGCCCGGCGAGCGACATCGACCTCGTCAGGACCCTGCTGACGATGCCCGGCGGCATGCCGGACATCGTGGTCTTCACCGATCCGGCGGCGACGGTGGCCAGCCCGGACCGGCCCTCGGTCGTCGAGACGATGGCCGGACGGGTGCCGGGCACCGTTGCCGCGCCGACCGCCGCGGTCGAAATCGGCGCAGGGTGGCGGCTGATCGCGGGGGGTGCCGACGCGCCGCGTGCCGCGTTCGGCGCGGCGGACCTCGCGAGCGCCCCCGGCGCCTGGTGGGTGTCGGCCGGCCGCCGCACCTTGGGGTCCACCGGACCAGTGTTCGAACTGCCGTTGCGGCCGAGTGCAGACCCGTCCGAGCCCGTATCGGAGCAGGCGACCGTCGACCAGCCACCATCGCAGATCGTGGCTGTCGACACGATCGAGGCTGAGACGACGGCGGGATCCGAGCCGGAGGCAGCGCCGGTCGACCCTGCACGCCTCATCGGCCCGCCGCGGGCGGCCCTGAGCGATGACGCGGTGCCGGCGGGCGCCGGGTCGGCCGGCGACGCCAGCCGGGCATCCCGGGATACCGACGCGTCGACCGAGCCATCGTCGGTCTTTGATTCCCTCAGTAGCGGGGGAGAGGACCTTCCGGCCCCGAGCACCGATCCGACCAGTGTCGACCCGCTGGAACCGGGGCTGAAGGACAAGCAGGAGCAGGTTTCGTGGTCCGGCTGGCAGGTGTTGGAGTCCGATCAGACACTGAGCGCTGCCGCCGCCGCGAAGCTCTCCGATCTCGGGCTGCACGCGGTGGCCGCAGAGCCGGGCGACACCGTGTACCAGATCGTGGCCGCGCAGGCCGCGGTATACATGGGCGACGACGCGATTCGCACGGCGGTCACCGCACCGGCCGGGGTGTGGGCTGGACTTGTCGGCCAGGTCCTTACCCAGGACCGGAAGGAGCGAGCGCCAGACTGGCCCCTGCTCGGGCTGACCGCGCCGGACGCGGACACGGTCACGAAGATCAACGACTGGATCGCCGTCGGCCTCCCGCTGGACGCGATCCCCCCGGCGCTGAGCCAGGGTGCGGCGCAGGACGCCGACAGCATCGAGGTGGTCCTGAACGCGGTGGCGGTCACGCTGCTCACCGACATCCAGCTGGTGCGCCATGACGGACAGGTCGTCGTGTTCGCGCCGCGGCCGCCCGGCCAGGCGCCCGACCAGTCGCCCGGCGCCGGCGACCGGCCGATGGTGACGATCGTGCGGGACGCGCGTGGCGTGCTGGGCACCGCGCCGGCCAAGGCGCTGCCGGCGTTGCTGTCCGTCGCCGGCGCGGGCCGGGTGGCCCGGCTCGTGGAGAGTTCCGAGCCGGTCGGCCTGCTCAACGACGCGGATCTGCTGCGCGACGCCGGCCCGTTCCTGGCCGGCCTGTCCGGCCTGAACGACCTCCGTCTCCCGCCGGTCGCCGAATTGGCCGACAACCTCCAGCGGGCGGTCCAGGACAATGTTGCGGATCTGGCGGCTGGGCCCGGTCTGGGCGACACGATCAGCCGGGTACGAAAGGCCATCGCGGCCGAGGCGAAGCCGGTGCCGCTTGCCGGTGCCGCTCCGGTCTGGGTCGAGCGGCCCGCGCGCGCTGCGGACCCCAATCGTCTCAGCCCTTTCCAGAGCGAGTACCTCCACCGTCAGGGCCGCGCCGCCGTGGCGGTACCGGCCGGCCCGGACGCCTTCTTCACCGCCCTGCAGGAGGCGGGCCGGCACGAGCAGGCGCGGTTGCTCGGACTCACCAACTGGAGCGCCACCGACCTGCGTGGGATGTTCGCCGCCTTGCTCCTTGCCGATCTGGCGGCGGCCGGCAACACCTGGCCGTTGATGGACTTCACGTCCAGCGAAATGCTTGCAGAGCACCGGACGGCGATCCTGTCCCTGCTGCGCGAGTTGGCCACGGCCGGTACACCGACCACGGGGGTGAACCCGGAACTCCTGCTGGCCCGGGCGGTCGCCGATGTCTTCGGGGTGCGGGTCGTGCTGGTGGGGCCCGACGGCGTCGCCGAGGTCGAGCCGTCGGGCTGGACGGGCGAGGGCGACCGGTCGTCGGTCCACTTGGTGGTCGGCGCGGACGGACACGTGATGCCGACCGTGCTGAACGATTCGGCGCCCGGCGGGGTGGTGACCTCGTCGCACAGCGACAGCGGGGATCAGCGTGGCAACGAGCAGCCGCCCCCACCGCTCACCGGCCAGGAACTCGCCGACATCCTGCATCCCTGGGATTTGCCGTTCGCCGGCGACGAGGGCGGCGGCGCGGACCCCGACCTGAGCGACGCTCTGGCACCCACGCCGCCGGCCGCTCCGGACCCGCCGGCGGCGCCGCCGGCTGCTCCGGACCCCCTGCCGGCGACCGAGTCCACCCCGCAGATCCATCGGCTGGCGGTCGGGATCGGAGTGGTGAAGTCGAAGTTGCCGCACACGAGGCAACTTGTCGACGAGCTGAAGCAACTGGCCGTCGAACATCACGTCCAGATGAGTGACGACCAGCAGCGGAACGACGAGGAGTGGAACGCGGTACCGCAGCGACTGCTGTCGAACTACCGGGCCATCTCCGCGGGCGGATTCATTCTGTCCATCGGCAACCTGGATGTACTGATCAAGTTGGAGGCCATCAATCCGCGCAAAGTGGTCTCGCCGGTCAAGAAGGAGGGCGAGTCCGATGGGGTGATCTCCAACGAGGTCATCCAGGGAACCTTCCAAACCGGCGGCTATAACGAGAGCACCTCCCACCAGGCCGGCGCGACGCGGGTGTCAGCCGCGCTCAATGCCTCCCTCGGCATTGCCCCCGGCGTGCTCAATGCGATGGGAATCGGTGTGTCGTTGGGCGGCACGGCCAACTCAGTCAGCCGCACTGGTTCCGCCGCCCTCGACGCCGAGGTCGGCCATGTGGAGGACACCCGGGGACCATCCACGTTGTACTCATTCGAGCCGCGGTGGTCCTTCCGGCCGATGGTGGCGGGTGGGGAGCAACAGCAGTTGACGCCGCCGGACGACGACCGGTTGCAGCTGTGGATCCCAGACCAATACCTTTCCGAGGCGCCGAAGGATGTCGTCCTCGCGCGGGAGGTGAAGGAGGAACTGGTCGGCAAGGTACCCCCGACATTCTTCGTCTCAGGCATCACCGGACTGCCGGCGCTGTACGAACAGATCTTGGAGAAGTTGAGCGCCGGCATGCGCTGGCGGCGCAGCCAGGTCGACACGGTTCGCCCCGACCTGATGCCGAAGACAGTGCCCACGCATCAGGTCAACACGATTCGCACCGAGTTGATGCAGAAGCTGTGGAACGTGGAGACCCACCTCGACACGGCGGTGAACTCGAGGGATGGGTACCGGTTCCTGCTGCACGATGCCGGCCAACCGGTCGCCCAAATCGTGATCCGTGGAACGCTGTACGCGCGCACCCGGCTCGGTGCGACCAGCAAGGTCGCGCACCTGGAGCGGGTCCGCACCGCGATCACTGCATACGGCACCGGCTTCACACTGGCGAACTCCAGTTCCGTGACGGGCACCATCAGCGCCGGTCCGGATGCGCCGGGGGTGGGACTGGGAGCCGCGATATACGCCGGGTGGAGCGCGACCAACACCGACGGCCTGTCGGCCAACCGGATCGGACTCTGGGTTGTGGTGTCCCGGTACGCCGGCTACACCTCGGCATACGAGGTCAAGCTTCATCTCGGCGCCCAGGTGTCGATCCGGAACGAGCCGGACCGCGAGCCCGACCAGACCCCCGACGTGCCGGTGACCGCGCTGCTGCGCGCGCCGGAGCGGGAGGCGTTCGAGCATGGGTTCCCGGTCGACCGTGAGGCACTGGTCAACCCACCCGCCAGTGGCAACTTGGCCGACGCCACGAGTGAGATCCGCTACGACAAGCCCGACCGACCGGTCAGTGACGTCGCCCCACCGCAACACGTCCTGGACAATCGCGGCCTCGGGCAGGGACTGGCCAATGTGGACCCAGGCGTGGCACAAGACCTGCGCGACTGGGTCGTCGAGGAACTCCGCCGGACCCGGTTCCTGCCACCCCATGCGGACTACCCGTTCGCTTACAAAACGCCACGACGGCCCGAGTGGCCCGTCCGGCCTGTGGCTCGCCCGAACGCGGCTCGCGAGGCTGCGGCTCGTCGGGCTGCGGCTCGCGAGGCTGCGGCTCGTCGGGCTGCCACTCGACGTGGTGCCGAAGAAGGCGTGCATGATGTCCAGAAAGCCGGCGAACGGGCCGCTCCGGAAAAGGCGCGACGACGGCTCGTGCGGCGCGACCGGGCCGCGGATCGCCGGGGTGTGGTTCGCCGAGCCGCGGCGCCACGTGGTGCCGAAGAAGGCCTCCGGGATGTCCGGGCGGCCGGCGAACGCGCCGCCCCCCAAAAGCTGCGGCGCAAGGCCGGCCGATCCCAGAGGCTGCGCAATCTCGACCTAGTGGACAAGATGGTCTCGAGGGCTGCTCTGGAGAGCCACTTCGACCAGACGCTACAGGACGGCGTGTCATTCACCGTGCGGCGCACGTTCGACGGCACGTACGACGGCAATATCGACAGCGCCCGGGTCACCATCCGGGCGCAACAGGATCTCACCAGTCTTGACCCCAAAAAGGCGCCACGCTTCATCCGGCGCACGGGCGAGTTCCACCTGGTCAACCTGTCGATGGGCCTGGACATTGCCGGGCAGAGCGCCGGCGGCAGCAAGACGTACAATCTCGGCGGCCGGCTTGGTCTGAAATTCAAACGCTTGCCCGAGGTGCAATTGCAGAACCTCGGCCTCAGCGCCGAGTACGGCTGGACGATGGGTGCCGAGGAGTCGGTCTCCACGATCGTCAACCGGCCGGAGCTACTGGAGTATCCGGGCGACCTCGACGAGTTCATGCTACCCACCACGTACACCGTCGAGATCGAGTATCACGGCAGCATTCCGATAGCGTCCCAGGAGTCACCAAAGATCTCGACCGATGTGCTTGTTCAGCTCGTCCCGCACTTCAACGCCAGCACGCCAGCAACTGACCATGGCGCTGGCGCAGCGCGGGACACCGACCAGGCTCCTGCCCCGCCGAAGGAGCCTGACCTGGTTGTTGGCGGTGGTGAGAACGCCGCTCAGGTCCCTGCGTCGGCCACCTCGTCCTCGTCGGAGGCGGTCTCCCTACCAGCCCTTCCCGGACGACCATCGGCGGAGTCGGCCCCCTCCAAGGGCACGACAAACGCTGGTGTGTTGGACCAGGCGGTGATCTACTACATCGACTCCACCGGCCTGCAACACGCGGCCCGGGAGGTACTACCTGAGTTCGGTGAGCCTGGCCACGTCAGCGACCAGCAGATTGTCAACTTCACCAGTCGTAACGCCGTCGCCGCCCATTTCCAGGAGATCCTGGCCGGGCAGTACTCAACCGACGCGCTGTTCAAGGGTGAGTTCATTTACGACAAGTATGGCGCGTTGAAGATCAACGCAAGCCTCTCGGGCTCTGAGTTCGCCGGGGCCACGACGGACAAGTACGTGCTCGGTCTGATCAAACTCGTGTTGGTCCAGGCATCCCAGAGTACGCGCACCGCCAAGGGGGCCACGGTGAACATGATCGATGTCCAGGCCGGCGGAGCCACCGGAATCGCTGGACCGGGCCTGAGCGGCGGATCAGGGGCCAGCAAGAGCTGGGCCACATCAGAGTCGAAGGGCATGCGGCAGACCGGCGGCAAGGAGTTCCTCGAACTCAACTTCCAGCGGGCCTACGCGTTCCGCACCACAGCGACCTTCGAGGTGAGCGGCTCGACCGAGAAGCGCGTGAAGGTATTGCCGGGCTTCCACAAGACCCGCAAGGCGGACCCGATCGAGGACCGTAGCGTCATCTATCTGTTGTCAGAACCGGACGCACTCGATGAGTACAGCAAAAATAACCTTGATATTCCGGACGTCCAACTGGCGGATGTGCTGTCCCGCTGGCGCTCTGGCGAGACGCCCCTGAACAGCTCTGTGATCGCCCGTGTGCTAATCCGTTGGCACGGCGGCAGAGTTGATGACGATCCGTATTCCATGACCCGTGCCGCTGCTGCCACGCGCCTCGGCTGGCTCCAGCGCAGCGGGTTCAGCCGGATCGAGGATGAGGCCGCCCTGCAGCAAATCCGTCTCAGGTTCAAAAAACAATTCATCAACAATCAACCAAAAGACCGGTCGAATGCAGCGAAGGAAGCCGAGGAAGAGCCGCCGCCGGTCCGGACGCCAACACACCTGAACGTCACCACGCTGACCAAGCCGGGATCAGCCGAGTCAGCGTGGGTTCCGCCATACCTAACGCGCAGAGGTGCACGCGCCGTCGGTCACGCCGGCGTGGACAGGCTCGATCTATACCGGACCGAGTTGTCCGGCCCCCCTGTGTATTGGGTGAGTGAGCCTGAGTCGCTTGGCGACATCGCGGCCAAGGTGCTCGGCGACCCCAAGCGATACCCCGAGATCTTGACTCTCAACCCCCTCCTCATCCTCAGCGACGAAGCGGCGACGCCTGCGCCAACCGGGACGACGGCGGCCCCCGAAGTCAAGTCGACGCATCCCGTTCAGGGCGAATCTCAGGTGGCCGGGACCTGGCTCGTGCTTCCCGCGGACGCTGAGGGCCCAGACGTTGTGTCGGGGGGATTGAGCCCGACCACGACTTTCGATGTCATCCACGAGGCGATCGAGGAGGCCGCGCCCGGCCTGCTGGGGGCCCACGGAATTGACAGTTTCAAGACGGCACAGGTCTGGTGGGCGTGGGGTAGAGGGCCCCGCACGACCATCGGGCGCCTGCAGGGCGGCGTGGACGCCCTGCAGGCAATCTTCGCCGGCCACCGTGACCAGCCGATGCTCGAGGAGATGCTCTCCGACAACGGATTGCGGTTCTACCTTGTAGATGCCAACGGATGGCTGGGGGCGCGCATCGTCCAGGTTGAGGTCAAGTTCACCCTCGTCGGCCAGGTCAACTACCTCGAGTTCGTCCCGGAGAGCGGCCTGGAAAATTATGGGCACGGGTACACCGAACTGAGTCGGGCCCGCGGCCGGGACGTCACGCAGTCAATCACGCCGGTGAGATTCGGCTTCAGCGGCGTGGGACCGCATCCGCCCTCCGGCCCCCAGCCGTCGCAGTTCGGCGGTGGCCCCAATCTGCAGTTCGCCAGCGGCCGGCACCGCAGCACGAAGCGAGCGGACGAGAACATCGTCGAGCAGACCGTGTACGACTGGGGTGGCTACCGCAAGGCGTTCATCGGCGTGACGCTCACCGTCCGGGCCGAGGTGCGCAAGATGGCCGGTCGCCCACTCAACAACGCGCTCATGGCGTTGTTCCGTCAGGGTTTCCAAGGCGGCCCGAACAGCCCGAACAGGGTCCACACGGCGAATGGCTCTCTGGTCCTGAAGATTCCGCGGTCGATCAGTGAAGCGAAACCATTGATTGGCCCGGCGCCGGTGCCGAACTACCTCCGGCTGCCCCCTCTGACAGGTGACTCATATGTGACCGCGGCCTTCCTGGATGACGCGTTGCCGACGGCCGAACGCGTTCTCCGCAAACTGCTGGGCAAGGAGGCCGATAGCAGCGAGTTCCGAACCAGCCTGTCGCTGCCCATGCTGCTGACCCGCACCCAGCTGGCCAACCACCTACCCAAAGCCCTAGGCGGTCCCGGCGCGTTGAACGGCGGGCGGTTCACACTGGCTCAGGATCTCTTCGTGCCAGGTCACTCCAGGTGGCGGGTCACGCTGACCATGACGGGTGAGCTTACTGACCTGTTGATCGTGGCGCCGCTGAAGGGGACCGGTACCGGTCGCTACGCGAAATTTCTGAGCACGAATTCGAGCAATGCGAGTACCGACCTGTGGGCACCAACGGTGGGCGCCGGGGTCAACGAGGGGGGGCCGATAGCGGTCGACGATATCGCTGCGCTGTCGGGTCCGTCCAGCATTACTGGAGACACCAGTGCCAACCGGAAGACCACCGAGAACCAGTCCCGCGGGATCTCCGACAACCCACGTCGTGAGCAGCACGTGAAGCAGCAGGGGCCGGTGTATCTGGTCCGGCTGCAAGGGCGGTTCTCCTTCGAGGGCGTCCTGACCGAGCACGGTCTGCTGAACTCTCCGAAATCCGTGGATTCGAATGTCAGTCCTGCGGTTACTGGCGAGGTCTATGTCGAAATGTTCGAGGAGGACGTGCAGGCATGGCGGGCTGAACTGGAGAGGTCCCGTGAACAGGCCAGCCGCAAGGACATAACGACGGCGTTGCCGCCGGTCGACGCGTCGGTGCCCCGGAAGGACCTGCGCGAGCGCGCCCAGGCATGGGCTCCTCTATCGCAGGACCAGTCCGCGGTGGGGGACGAGTCCGCGGCGCAAGACGAGTCCGTGGTGGGGGACAAGTCCGCGGTGGAGGACGAGTCCGTGGTGGGGGACGAGTCCGCAGCGCAAGACGAATCCGTGGTGGAGGACGAGTCCGTGGTGGAGGACGAGTCCGTGGCGCAAGACGAGTCCGTGGTGGCCCCCACGGCGAAAGCCCGGGCTGCGGTGAAAGCCCGGGCCGCGGCGAAAGCCCGGGCCGCGGCAGAAGCCCGGGCCGCGGCGAAATTCCGGGAAGAGAAGAGAATCCGGGCCCGCAAGAAAGCCCAGGCCGCGGCGGAAGCCCGGGCCGCGAAGGAAGCCCGGGCCGCGGTGGCCCGTACGGCGAAAGCCCGGGCCGCGGCGAACGCCCGGGCTACGGCGGAAGACCGGGCCGTAGCGGAACTGGCTGCCGAGTTGGCCGGCGAGTTGCCCGGCGAGTTGGCCGGTGCCCGCCGCCGGTGGCGTCGGCCGCCGGCGGTAGTCCGCGGCCACCGCCGGCTGAGAACGACCGCTGGGGCCCGAGCGGACCAGAACATCGACGACCCGCGCGACGTGCCGGCCGTCGTGCTCACGGTCGATCGGCGCGAGCCCAACGCTGATTACGCGGCTCGGATCCTTGACCGGGTGGCCCATCGCTTGTACCAGAACCATGGTATCCAGGCACGCACGGAGTCCGCCGACGCGTTCGGGCGGACCACCATGCGCTGGTTCGGGCCGGTGAAAGCCGCTGACATGGATATCCGTCGCCAGATCAACACGCCTCTAGAGGGCCAGCCGGGCCTCTGGAACCCACAGGGACGCCGCGCGCGCTGGACAGAGGATGGACCCGCCGAGGGCGTGGTATATGCCCAAGAAGTGGAGTTCGATCTGGACCTGCACCTGATGCGCGCCGCCGAGCTGAATGCGACTGCGTCCGACGTGGTCGACGAGTTGGTCCGCGGATTCCAGGCGGTTCAACGTGACCCCAGCCTCATCTATCTGCGCACCGATCAAGCGTGGCGCACGCACCTGACGTACACAGCCGTGGCGAATTGGGCCCTCGGTGAGCTGGGGTACTTCGGGGGGAACTTCGGGTTAGTCACCGGGTTGGGACTGGCGGTCCGGGAGGTTGACCGGGTCAGGGTGGCCGGTGCCGTCGTGCACATACTGACCCAGATCGCGCCGGAAGGCCAGTCCACGCCGGAAGGCCAGTCCACGCCGGAAGGCCAGTCCACGCCGGAAGGCCAGTCCACGCCGGAAGACCAGTCCACGCCGGAAGACCAGTCCACGGGGGGAGACCGGACGAAGCCTTCGCTCCTGAAGCGAGTCAGGGAGCTGGAAGAGGAATGGAAGGCTAGCGGTGCCAGGCCGGCCCAGCGCGATCAGGCGGCCGACATCGTGGATTTGCTCGTGAGCCTGATGAACGACGAGGCCGTGCGAGCCTTGGCAGGGCCGGGCTATGAGCTGGAACCGAGACCGACCGTGTACGCCATCATGGGTCTCGACCCGCTGTACATCGCCCGCAGTGTCGCATACCGCATGGGCGTCCATGTGCACTTGGAGTCGATGGATTCCACGCTGGGTGATACTGAGCGTGGTACCGAGCTGATCATTCACCGGATCGATCCGTCAGGCCGAGTGGACCGCATCGGCATAGGCGGGGAGCCGGAGCCATGGCAGGCAGCCGTCCAACGGCTGCTCGACGACCTGGAGCTGGAGAGTCATCCGCGAGAGGAGATTGACGGCCAGACGCTACCTGAGATTGTCCGCTGGCTTCTAAACAGCCCCCATGGCGGACATCGGCTCGAAGAATTGCACCGCGACTCGTGGACCCGGCAGGAGACATTCCACCAGGCCGTGAACGGCTACATATTTTCGTGGGAGGGAGCCGTCCAACGGCTGCTCGACGACCTGGAGCTGGAAGGTCATCCGCTAGAGGAGGATGTCCGCAGGCTTCTAGACAGCCCCGAGGGCCCACAGCAGCTCGAAGCACTGTACCGCGACTCGTGGACTCGGCAGGAGACATTCCGCCAGGCCGTGCAGGAGCTCATAAATTCCACTCCGCAGCAGGCCGCCAGCGCCCCGGCCGTGCCGTTGGTGGAGGCTTCGTTTGAGCCGTTGGTGGAGGCTTCGGCCGCGCCGTTGGTGGAGGCTCCGGCCGCGCCGTTGGTGGAGGCTCCGGCCGCGCCGTTGGTGGAGGCTTCGTTTGAGCCGTTGGTGGAGGCTCCGGCCGCGCCGTTGGTGGAGGCTCCGATTGAGCCGCCGGTGGAGGCTTCGTTTGAGCCTCCACTGGCGGTCCTGGCTGCGTCTCCAACGAGCGCCGCCGGCATCAGGCTGCAGGAGCGCGGCCGGCACATTGTGGCCCACGAACCCATGAGCTGGTTCGAGGCGGTCTTGCGGCCGACCGGACCCACCGACGAGACTCGCGTCTTCGGTGGGGTGACCGAGACAGCACTGCGCCGCCGCTTGCTCAACGAACTGAGTAGGGCCTATCCGAATCAGTTCGGCGAGTGGTTCCCAAGCAGGTTTATCGACGCTGGTCCAATCTTCGAGGAGACGGGACAACTCGAACAGTCGTCGGCCCTGGATGAGCTGCTCGCATTCACGCCGGAGGTGCTCGGGGTGCGGGTCGTCATCCTTGGCCCCGACGGCGACGAGGCCGTGTCCGGGCTACCTGATGGCTCTACGATTTACCTCTACCAGCCTAACCCCGCAGTCCATCAGTACTATCCCGCCCCGAGCCGACCGCATGTACCGGCCCACCTGGCCGACGCCCGCGATCTGGTCGCCCAGATGGACGAGCTGCAGGAGGCGCAAGTGCGGGGCTTGGGGCGCAGCCCCCGGACCGTGCCCAACAACGGTGACTCCTGGTTCGCGGCGCTTGTTTTGGCGGCCGCCGATCAGCCCAACCACGTCGTGACCCGCACCATTTCCGACTGGCGGGCGATCGATTTTCGCCGGGCCATCGCAGATCTGCTCGATGAGCTGCCCCAAACCGTCGATGTCATGGAACGGAATATGGGCAGCGACGAATACGGCCGGATGCGCCGGGCGTTGGACCGCGCCGGGTGGTGGGACGACGCCCTGTTCGAGCCTCTGCTCAGGTATCTGCCCGGGATCCTGGAATTCCGGATGACGATCGTCGAGGGTGACGGAAACCTGAGCAAGTACGGGGAGATGGACAGTCCAGGGGCACCTGAGCTGTTCCTGGCCCGGACACGGCAAGGTTTTCTGCCCCTTGTGCGGGACCAGGGTGCAGTCTCCCGACGGGGCTCGCGCCTGTTCAGCGTGGGCACGGCCGGCCCCCGCCGCCGTGGCTCCAGCTTCGTCGCCCCGGGCAGCATGTTCGCTGAGATCCAGCAGGACGTCGGCCCGCAGTCCATGCAGTACCTGCAGGACGATGCGGCCGAGGTCATTCGGCGCGTCGCCCTGCGCCTGCCGAGACGTGGCGAGTTGGTTCGCTTTGTCGACCCGGGGGAGGCCGGGGCGCGGCAATTCCTGATCATGCGCCCCTGGCGGCAGATCGAATTCCTGTTCAGCGATGGGGGGATGGCCGTAAACCTCGTCGCCGAGGCGCTGCTGCGGAACGGCTACGACGCGGCCGAAAAATTCGCCGCGCAGCGACTGGTCCTGCCTGAGTCCATCCCGCCGGTTCGCGAGGATTGGCCTGTGCCGCCGCGGCCGACCTGGACCGCGAACGATCCGACCGAGGCGCAACTGGGCGAGCTCCAGAAGCGCGGTCTGCGCGCGGAGTGGACCCCGACGGACGGAGACAGCTGGTTCCGGGCGGTTATCCGGGCTGCCATGGACCACGTCAGGAGGGCGACCGAGGACGGGCGGATGCTCGAACCTCTCCTCGAAACGATCTCGGTTCTGAACCCGGGACAGCTGCGCGAGTGGATGTCCAACCACCTCGGCAACAATCGAGAGTTGAGCGACCGGCTCGCCAAACTACACCCCGAAGAGGATGTCGAGGAATTCCGAAAGCATCTGCTCACCCGTGGGCAGGACAGACATCCGTTGTTCCGCCACTTCGTTGGCCTGGCGGGCGAGCTTGCCGGCTTCCGTATCACCGTCATCGACGCCCACGGCCGGGCGCAGACAAACGGCCCGAAGACGGGCCCCGGACTCGTTCTGGTGCAGTCCGAGAACCATTACATGCCCGCGGTTCACCCGCAGCACCATCCCCGCCTGGCCCGGCTGGTGTCAGACACTCCTCGCTCCCGCCGGTCCTCCGCAGCTGCCTGGGCCCCGCCAGGTGCGGGCGGCTCGGCCACGCCAGATCCGTTCGTCCGCAGGTTAGGCCAGTTGCTGGGTGAAACCGGCGGGTTACCGTCAGCTCGGTCGGGCGACGTGTTTCCGGAGGCCTTGAGGAGCGAGTCGCCGCAGGATCTTGATGTGTATTCTGGGGATGCGTCCGTGCCCGGCGGCGTTTCCCTGGCTCCCTCACGGTCATCGTCGCAGCAAGATTTGCCGGTCAGCGCGCCGCCCCAGGCTCCCACGCTGACAAGGTCGAGCTCGGCACGCCGAAGTGATGGGTCCATCGTTCCGCAGCGCCTCGCGCCGGTCCCACCAGCGTGGATGCTGTCGTCGCCCCCAGCCACCCCGCCACGGGTGGCCAGCCCAGATTCGGCATCTCGGCCTGACGCGACCGCTCCATCCACGTCCGGCCTCGGTTCGCGGACGTCCGCGGACCCGACCGCCTTCGAGGGACTGACGTTTACCCCGCGCCGGCGGGGCCCCAGGCCGCCCGGGCTACGGATATCCCGGACGCTATCGGGTGATGGGAACGGGGATTCTCCGTCCTCGCCCACCGTCGGGGGACGCCGCGGGTACCCGGTGCCGCCAACGCCGCCGCGTCGGGCGTCTGCGCCGCAGAGTTTCAGCTATCCCCAGGTCGCCGCCGCCGCTCACTGGCTGGTCCACGCCAGTGACCCGGTCAATATCGACGACTGGGCGCAGGGGCTGGAGCGGCAGCGGCTGCAACAACAGGCCGCCGCCGTCCGCCGCTATCTGCAGACCGCGCTGCCGAACATGGCCATCGATGACCCGACGACGGAGCCGCCGACCACGCAGCTGCCGGCAGGTACCCTTATCTGGATTGGCCACCCAGACGCGACGCGGGCCGTGCGCGTGCACGCCACCTTGGCCTTGGCCACTGTCTACATGCCGGGTCTGCATGGCTTCCAGCGCATCATGCCACTGGACACTCTGCACACTCAGTGGAGAGACGGCGCCGTCTATCTCGTCGCCCGGCCGCCGGTCGCATCGCCCGCGGGTCCGGCGACTGGATTCGCACCCGTGGTGGCGCCCCGGGCTGTGCCGCCCCCGCTGCAGATGTGGCAACGTCTGCTGGCCGAGGTCGAGTCAAGGCCGGCGGCGACCTGGAGGAGCCCGCGGGCGAGGGAAAACGCCCGGCTCGCCGCTGCGGCGCATGGACTGTCCCCCCTCGCCGCGGAGGATCTGCGGACACTGCTCATCGCGCACCTCCGGTTGAACCTGCGGCTGGTCAGCCAGGCGCCGCTGGCCGACGTGGAGACCTGGCTGAACAACGAAGGAGAAACCCTCATCTGGGCGACCTATGCCGCGTCCCCGACGGATCACCCCGACCCAGGTCGTGCGTTGATCATCTGGGGAAACCACTTGCGTTCCGTCAGTCGGACTCGCTCTGCGTCCGGCTCACTTATATCGATCGACAACGTTGAGGGTCTCATCGCGAATGTCGATGGCGACACCCTGCGGGGACTGCTGGAGGAGGCAACCAGCTACCTTCACGACAATTACCGGCCTTTGAATGTTCAGATCCGCACCCGGGTCCGTGCGGCCGACATCACAGAGATCGTGATCGACCCAGAGAATGAGGATCCTGAAGGGGAGCGTCGTCTGGCTGATCGGTTGACGGAAGATCCCCAGGGGCGGGCAGTACCGATCCGGCGGCAGCCTCTTGAGATAACGATTCCGGACTTGCTCAACCAGGCGCAGGAAGGGGCACTGACCGCGGAGCGCCGGTTCACCGTATGGATCGAGCGGAATGGGGACGCATGGTTCGCCTCGATCATCGCTGCGGCCGGCGATGTCGTCCGCAATGGTGTTGGCGTACCGAATGAGGAGGTCGCGCGGATCGCTGGCATGACCGTCCCGCAACTGCGGCAGCAACTGCACGAGCAGCTACAGCTATTGCGCGGTACGGATCCAGAGGTCGCGCAGTTGATGCAAGTAGCTGAAGCCAACAACTCCGGCCTTCTCGGGACACTGCTGGAGCCGCGTGGCTACGTGCAGGGTTGGTTCGACGACCTGTTCCGGCTGGCGCCTCGTCTGCTCAACGTGCCGGTCCGCGTGCTGCACCCCGATGGTCGGTGGGACGGCGCACCGACCGGCCCGGCGGCGCTGCACCTGGTGCGTATCGACAGCTATTATCAACCGGCGCTGCTGGCCGCGGCGGCGAGCAGCACACCCGAGGCGGAGCGGGGCGACCCCGTGGCACCGGGCGCCGGGCTCCCGTCGGCCGAAGCGCCGGTGCGGCCTTCGGCGGCCACGGCGTCCGCCGTGCCGGATCGGCCGCCCTCTTCGCCGCGGGACGTCTGGAGAGACGTGCTCGGGGCGGCGGTGGTCCAGCACTACCCCGGGTTGGGGTTGACCGCGGACGACCTGCGACACCTGCTGGAGCAGCATGTCAGGCAGAACATGCAGCTGGTCACCTGGCTACCGGTCGGAGAAGTGGCCCGGCTGCTGAGCGATCAGGTGACGTCCGTACAGGCGGTCTTCGACCCGCGGGGGCGGGCGCGTCTGCCGCTGGCCGGGCATGTGTCGATCCTCTGGGACACGACGGCGGTGCGTGACCATACGACGGTCAGCCCCCGCGCGATGGTCAGCCCCGGTGCGGGTGCGTGGGTTCCGGTTGCCGATATCGACCTCGTCGAGCAGATCGTCGAGCAACTCGTCGAGGACCAGGCGACGCTGGTGGGCTTGTTGGATCAGGCGATGGGCCGCGCCAGCGAGTTGTCGGCCTTGCCTGTCATGCTGCCCGCCACGATCGAACGCCAGGTCGGCGCAGCTGACGTCGCCGGACTGGTGATGCACCAGGACGACGCGGACCGCACGGATGACCTGCGCGGCCTGCTGGCTCCCCACGGGGCGGGGCTGCCCGTCAGGGTCGGCGACACGGTGCAGCGCTACACGGTGCCGGATGATCCGAACGTACCGGGTGGGAACGGGCTCAACGAGCAGCAGCATCAGGAAGCGTTGGCCGCGGCGGGCCGGTACGGGCGGTGGACGGCACCGGATGGGGACGCATGGTTCACGTCGGTGCTCGCTGCGGCCGTTGATGAGGTGGAACGCCGCCCGAACGACGCGCCGGATGCGGTGCGGCGGATAGCGCGGATGGCCAACCCCACGGGGTTGCGCGACTACCTGGCTGATCGGCTGGATGACTACGTCCTGCGCAACCCGGAGGACGTGCAGACCCTGCTGGCGCTGACCAGGGGCTGGGCCGGCTTCTTCGAGTTCCGGGCGCTGCTGCGCACGCCGGGCGCGTGGACCCATAACGGGTTCGATTGGCTGCTGGCGAGAGTGCCGGACCTGCTGGGCGTGACGGTCCACGTGCATGACCCCGATGTACCCCCCGGCGACGCGCCGCCCGACGCCCTCCACCTGGTGCGGACGAGAAACCATTACATGCCGGCACTGCACGACTCTCAGCGAACGGTCGCCGACCATCAGCCCGAGCGGCCCAGCCAGCAGGTGCCGCCCCCCGCGGTCCCGGCGGCCCGGAGGACGATCTGGCGGCGGACGAAGGCCGTCCTCTTGGGCCAGCCGCAAGCGCCGCGGGATCTCGCGCCGCAGGACACGTATGGTCGGCTTTGGTCTGAGTTGGAGGATGTGAATCGCGAGTTTCGGCGCGAACTTCGTGCCGCAGAAGCGCGGTACCGGAGCCTGCACCTGAGCGCGGTGGCGGATATGAACCAACACCCGCGCCGGAGGACGACCCGAATGGATCTGGGCAGGATCCCCGGCGGCACCCCGAGCCAACCGGCGATGGTCCGGCACCTCAGCAGCGCACTCACCGAGATGATTGAGCGCGTCGGGGGGGATGGCAACTGTTTCTATGAGGCGTTTATCGGTGCCTTCGAACCGCGGATCCGCCGAGAGATGCGCCTCGGCCAAGCACCGACGACGCAGCAGGTGCGTAACTTTCTTGCTGAGCGGCTGGAGCACGAGATGGCGCATGGGGGCCCGCTGCTCGACGTCATCCGGGACAGCCAACGCGACCGGAACAGAGTGCTGCGGCTCGTTCGCAGTCCGGGTCAGTGGAATGGCCCGGAGGGCGATCTGGTGCCGCAGCTGGCCGCGCTGGCGTTCGGTGTCGCGTTTACGGTGTTGGGCCCGCGGGGTGCGATACATGTCGGTGCCCCGGATCTGTCGCCCGCGGCGTACCTGTGGTATCGGAGCACGAAAAACGATCCCCGCCTACCGGACCACTATGACCGTGTGATTTTGCCCCGCGGTAGGCGGGTCCGCACGGCCGGTGATCTGATGGGGACGGTGCGTGAGCATCCCCTTTACCGTCGCGTCGAGCAATTCGTGGGCAACCGTGATGATCTGTTGCTCCAGGCCCGGGCGGCACTAGCCGGGCTAACAGGACCGGCGAGAACCGACCTGGCGGACGTGGTGCGGGGTCTGATCAACCATGATCGGGAGTGGCGGCGGGCCCGTCGGCCGGACAACCTGGTCAACCTCCTGAACTACTACGAACGACTCCAGAACCTGCTGGCCACGGTGCGGCCGCAGCCTCCCATCGTGCCGACTGCGGCGCAGGCCGAGTTGCTGGCGATCCGCGGGCTGCGGGCGGTGGATGTCCCGACCGGTGTCGATGCATGGTTCGCCGCGGTCATCGAGTCCGGCCGCCGCGATCCTCAGGCGGCGCCGCATCAATACCTGCGCAATCTGACGCCGGCCGAGCTGCGAAGATTGCTGCGGCAACGGCTGGAACAGTCGACTGCGATCGCCAACGAGATCATCACCGAAGCGGCCGGTACCCCGGCAGGGCGCCCGTCGACCCTTCGTGAGTTCCTCGACGACCTGGAGCATCGCCCGGCGGCGGCCGATGAGCGGCTGTGGGCCGCCACGATGGCCAGGGCCGCCCGCCTGCTCAACCTGCCACTGATGGTCCTGGACAGCGACGGCGGCCCGGGAGCCGGGACACACGACGTCCCGATGATCCGATTCCTGACCATTCTTCGCGTCGGCGACCACTACCTGGCCACCGAACCGATCAACGAGAACATCAACGCGGCCACCGCCACCACCGCACCACTACCGACCGAGACCGGCACACTCGAACCCGGACCCGAACCACCACTACCACCACCCAACCGGGATCGAACACCTAGCGAAGCACCGGCTAGTCAAAGCGAGCAGCCGCGACAATACGACGAGGTGTTGCGCCAGGTCCAGGCGCATATCGACAGCCACCCCGACAGCCACCCCGAAACGCCAGCGGACAGACAGCGAACGGTGGACGGCCACAAGGCGCGCCGCGCACGCGCCAACGTCGGCCAGCTACACGAGATCATCGTCAGCCTTCGCGTCCTGCTGGACCAATACCAGCGGGACGATGGCGAACCCTCGGCGTCGCTCCGGGCCCTGCCCAAGCGGACCAAGCCGACGGCGAGATCCGTCGTGGACACTGACGGCACCGTCCCCACCCAGCAGCCGACCACAAGCGCGGCACCCACGCCACCCCTCGGCGTGCCGGTGAGGGAGGTCGTCTCGCCGCGGCCGTCGCGGCCATGGCCGTTGGTGTTCAACCTCGATGGGAGCGCGCCCGGGAGTCCGTCCTCACCGTCCTCACCGTCCAGGTCCCGGCGGACAAGCCAGGCACCCATGGCGCCGAGTTCCTCGCTGCCCGCTCCGCCTCAGGTCCGGTCTCGCGAGGAGATGTACGGCGAGGCGGTGCGGAACCGGCTGAGGGCTTTGCACCTCACCGCAATTGAGGTACCTGGCGACGAAAGCAGCTTCTTCCAAGCGGTGGTCAGGACCCTAGGGTCGGAGCTGGTCGAGGAGGCGATGGCCGTCCTGACGCGAGCCCTGAACATGCCGCCGTTGCACCTGGACGATCGACCTGTCACCGGGTGGGATCTGCGGATGTTCCTCGCCGACGTGGTCGAACGGGCCTTCGGTACCACGTATGGACAGCAACTCAACCTGGATCGTTATCCGGTCGAGGCGGACCCGGAGGAGGATCCCACGGGATTCGACACCCGAGCCCAACTGGTCGAAGACCTTCGGGACCTGGGTGGGTTCGTCTCCGGGCGAGCCGATGACTTCAGCCTGATCACCATCAAGGTCCTGCGGTTGGCCAGTCAGCTGGCGGACAACAACTCGACGCTCGGGTCTCGGCCGTTGGAGTTGCGCATTTTGCAACAGCGACCACCCAACACCCAGGCTCAGGTGTTCGGCGGCGACGCGGGCGACGACGGTGTCCTCGACGATCGTCACCAGGTTGTGATCCAGTCGCCCGAGACGAGTCGCTATCTGGCCACCGGACCCGTCGGCGCATCGCCAGTGCCGCCGCGTCGGATCCCTCCGGCGCCGGAGACCCGCACCATCTTCGACCAGCCCCAGTGGGCAGTAGACGAGCATGGCGTCTACCAGCAGATCGGTGGCACCGTCACCGAGCTCCCGGTCGGACTGCGCCGGGCCCGTCCGATCGGCCATTCCGTCGGCCTGCCAGCCGGCCGGTCCCTCGGCCTACAGATCGCGGATGCCATCCGGCTGCAGCTCCCACCGGTCCAAGAAGACGAGGTCGCGCCGGACTTGGTGGCCCTCCTCGCCGACCTCGCAGAACGCGCCGAAAGCGCCGAAATTCCCGTACGCCCCGAACGCGAGAGGAGGGGGCTCGATGACAACCTGATCCAATGGATCGCTGACCAATTCGGAGCGCGGGTTCAACGGTTCACGACGGATCCCGGTGGCCAGGTCGTCGTCACTGATCGGACAGACGAAGACGAGACTGATCCGACAGGCGAAGACGAGTTGGGAATCCGTCCGCACCGATTCTGGGAGGGTAGAGACGAGCGGGTAATCCGTCTGCACCGATTCTGGGAGGATGGAGACGAGCGGGTCGAAGCCCTTCTGCCGGACCTGCCGGGGCTCGGTCGCGCCTACCAGCCATCGTCGCATCGGTCGCTGGCCGCGCTGCAACTGCCGAGCGGCGGCCAGCGTCGGGAGCTACCCCAGGCCACCTGGTACTTCCAGGGCGAGCCGGATGAGGATCAGCGCGCCGTCGTGCTGGGCCACGAGGTCGACCCGGGCCAACTCACCGTCTTCCTTGGCGCGCCCGGCTCGTCCATCACCGATGCGTTGCTGGATGACGTGGCACGCGATCTCGAACAGATTCGCCGGGCAGCCCGCGGGCAGCTACACATTGTGGTGTTCGGGAGCTTCGCCATGCGCCAGCAGGTTCGCTCCCGGCTCCGGTCGCCAGGGTCCGTGATCACCTTCGTGACCCCGGTTGCCGAACCGGAGTTGGCGAGGAGGCTCGGCGAGGCTGCGGCCGATCGTTACTCCGACCTGGGGCCCGAGGATCTGCAGGTGCTGGTCAGCGAACATGTCCGCCGGAATATGCGGCTGATCACCGAGCTGTCGCTGGGTTCCTTGCTACAGACGCTCCAACAAGAAGATTTCAACGCGCCGGCGAACCTTAGCGCACCAGGGCGGGTGGACCTACCAGGCGGCCGACTGGCGCTCGACCAACCACGCCGTGGACGGGCGTTCGTTGTCTGGCACACCGATGTGCGCACCCACGCCCAGTTGCACGAAGGGGTTTCGTTTGGCGTCGACGACGTCGAGGATCTCATCGCCCACCTTCCGATCCTCTTCCTCGGGGGGCTGCTGGCTGAGGCGACAGGCTTCGCCAATGACCCCGGCGAGAAGTTCCATGTGCTCGGCGCCTGGATCACTGGGGTCCCAAACCCACCGAAGTACATCGCCGAGATCGTGATAGATCCCACCGACCGCGACTCTCCCGCGGTACGCCAACTGAGAGAAATTCTGGCGATCAGGCCGGGTCGGTTGGGGCTGCCGGTGCCGATCCGCCAGGGCCGCACCATGCCGCAGCGGCCGATGGTCGACGACCCGAACGAACTCACTGACGTGCAGCGGCAGTCGTTCGCCGATGAGAACCGGTTCGTCCACTGGACCGAGCCTGGCGGGGACAGCTGGTTCGCCTCGGTGATCGCCGCGGCTCGCGACGCCAGCGATCAAATCGGGGTACCTCATCAGGTCACGCGGATCGCCCGCATGACTGTCGTGGAACTGCGACGCCACATGGCCCGGCGGCTGGACGCTACTCCAGATGTTGTGGCCCAGCTGCGGAACGCCGCGCTCGGCCCGGTGGATTATTACCGCTTCCGGGCACAGCTGGTGACACCGGGTCGCTGGGCCCACGGCCTGTTCGACCTGCTACTTCAGCACGCCCCAGGCATGTTGGGCGTGAGCATCCATACGCACCTCGGCGGGTTGTGGGACCCGAACGCTCCCACCAGTCCGGCAGTGCTACACGTGGTGCACACGAGAGACCATCATCTTCCGGCGCTGCGGATCCGTCCGGTGTCCTCGGTCAACGGCGGGTTCGCCACGCTGCGCGCGGATGTGTCTCCAGCATCCCAGTCTTCGTCCGAGCCAACGTCATCACATGAGCCCCCCGCCCCAGCAGCGTCTATGTCCGTGACCGCTGAGCAGCCGCCTGGGCCGGTCGTCGAACCGTCGCTTGCTCAGCGACCCGAGTCGCCGGTGCAGCATGCGCGGGTCGAGGCCGAGCAGCGCGCCACCGTCCAGGAGCCGGTCGGCGAGACTCCGGCGGCACCGATCGCTCAGTCCTCCGCGCCGCAGGCACCGCCGTCGTTGACGGCTGATTGGTTGCCAGGTGGTGGTGGGGTCTCGGCGGCCGTGACCCGGCCCGAGGCGACGCCGTCCGTCGCCGCCGAGGCGTTGGCCGAGGATGAGGGTGAGTGGATCGATGAGGGGGGCGAGGGCTACTTTGAGCCGGGGTGGTTCGACGGCGACGAGGCGGCTGTCTCGCCGCCCGTTCCGGCTCCGTCCTCGCAGGATGTTCCGCCGCCGCCGCCGTGGTGGTGGCAGGTCCCGAATGAGCAGGGCCGGCCCAACCCGCACTCTCGCGCGTTGCCTGATGGCTTGTACGCGCCGGGGCCTTACCAGCAGGAGTGGCTGGGGGCGAACGGTCTGCAGGTGGGTGATGTTCCGGGCGGCGGTGATTGTGCGTTCGCGGCGACTATTGTGACGGTCACGCCGGAGACAGTCACCGAGGCGATGCGGCTGGTGGCACGGGAGCTGGCGGCACGGGCGCCTCATCTGCCGGCTCCGAGTCCGGGGTCGATGGACAACCCGGTCGCGTTGCGGACATTCGTGGGTCATGTTGTGCAGCGAATGGCCCCGCGGTTCATGCCCGGCGAGGGTGGGCCGAGGCTCGGCGAGGGCGGGCCGCTGGACCTGAGGGAATACGGGTTCCATGACGGCCGGGACCACATGGTCACTATCGACGAGTTTGCCGGGAGTCTTCGAACGCCGGGGCAGTACCACGATAGGGCGGGTCAGTTCTACTACGCAGTCCTGAACCGGATTTTCCGGTGGGCGACTGAGCTGTCGGGCGGCAGCGTTCGTGTCGAACTTTCGACGCTTTCCGAGGGAGTCGGCAGGGCGGTTGTGTCTCCGGGCTGGACACACATCCTGGTGCTTGCCCCCAGTCAGATGGACCATCTGATGCCTACCCGGGTCCGGCCGCGCCAGGAGGCGACCCGGCCAGTGCCCGAGTCTTCCGGGCGGCCGCCATCACGGGCAGTGCCCGACACGCCCGTGGCCAGCCCGCAGGCACCCGTCCCAAGCCCCGTCGCGACCCCGTCGGCCCCTCCGCAACAGACACCGCCGTCAGCCCCGCCACCACCGTCAGTCGCTGAGCACGTTGAGCGGACGCCGGTTGATCCGGCTCCACCTCCGCCGCCGGCTTCCAGCACCAGCCCGCGGGACACGGCAACGAGTTCCCGCCCGCCCACGCGCACCTGGACAGACACGTTCGGGACGTTGTGGCCATGGTCGACCCGTCGGGACCAGCGACCAGCCGCCGACCGGACCAGCCCGCAGGCACCCGGCCAGGACTCCGACGCGACCCGGTCGGCCCCGCCGCCCCAGTCGGCTCAGCCACCATTGGCCGCTGGACATGGTGGACAGAGGTCGGTCGATCCGGCTTTCCCATCTTCGCCGTCGATTCCGTTGAGGTTGAGTCGGACGTTGGCCGAAGGCGGGACGTCTTCCGCCGCTGTGTCTGGCAGTCCGCTCCGGCGGTCGTCCGGGTTGCCGCCGGTTGCTGGTCCGTCCTCTGGGTCTGCGTTGAGTCATTCGCTTAGGAAAAAGCCTGAGGAGCATCAGCGCAGTGACTCCGATGCGGCGGGCGATGGAAACGGCGGCGGTCTGCCGACTGAGCACGTTGCGTGGACGCCGGTTGATCCGCCGCCGCCTCCGCCGCCGCCTCCGTCTGGGTCGGTTGGTCCGCCGTTGCCGTCCGGGTCTCATTCGTACCGGTCGTTGTTGTGGTTGCAGCATCCGCATGCCCGTTCGGGTGGGCCGGGGCAGGGGGAGTTGGTTGGTGAGGAGCACCGGGGCGAGGCCGATGCGTTCCGCGGGTTGACGATGCAGCGGCGGGCGTTGCGGGTGAGGGATGAGTTTGCTGGTATGCGGGATCTGGTGGTGTCGGATCCGGTTGAGGCTGACGAGCCGCCGCGGAATTTGCCGGTGGGTTCGCGGATCTGGTTCGGAGGTCGGGATGGTCGGGAGCGGGCGGCGGTGGTCCAGCCCGACGGGCTCTTCCAGCTTTATGACCCGGCGGAGGATCGTACGGACGACGACCTTTTGGTGTTGTGGTCGTTGGATTTCGGGTGGTGGGTGGTGGCGCGTCCTAAAGGGCCGTCGGCTGGTCCGGGGGTGACGTCGGCGGGAGGCGATAGTGCATCGACGCCTCCGCACCGGCCACCGCCATCACATCAGCCACCCCAGCCTTACCAGCCACCTCAATCGGACCCGCCGCCGTCAGCCCATTCGCCGCCATCACCGCAGTCCTCGCATCCCGAGAAGGAGGCAAACCAGCCCGGGACAACCGAAGCTGCCCAGGCGGCGTTCAGCATCGGCACCGGCGAGCTGGATGTGGCGCCGCTGGCCTCGGCTCCTGGGGCGCTCGGTGATCCGACCGACCCCTCCGCCGCCCCAGCCGACGCGGACACCTCGGTCGAGTACGTGTCCGAGGATGCTAATCCCCCAAGTCACATTGATCCGGTTGGGCAGGTGTCGGCGCGGGCGCCAGGGGAATCGCCGCCACCTGCGCCAGCGCCGCCGTCCCCATCGCTGTCAGCCCAGCCACCGCTGTCGACCCGGCCACCGCGGGCCTACACCGGCGGGCGGCGACCAGGCGCAAGGTCCACTGTGGATGACCGGGGCGGCCCCGTGGCACCGGTCGGCGGCAGACCGGCCGAGGGCAACCACAGGGATCTGACGCGCAGACCGCGGTTTGATGCCGGCTCGTTCGTCGACAGGTACCTGGGCGCGGTGGGCGGCTTTGCCCACCTGGCCGTGTCCCCCGCCCGCATTCGGGCGCTCGTGGACGAGCTGACCGCCCACGCCGGCGATGATGAGAACGTCGACTACCTGGACCAGGCGCTGTCTGGGGGCATGCGCGATGCCGTCGCCCAGGTGGACGGCGTCGTGGCGGGCCTGCCGGCACCGCTGCGCGGTGAGGTGACCGCCTTGGTCCATGACCTGTTGCTGGCGGTGTCCGCCGTGCCCACTCGCATCGCCCGGGTGCGGGTGCGCAACACCCCGGTCCCGGCATACCGGCATGACCTGCGCGAACTCGAATCGGTGGCCCCGGGCCGAGTCATCGAGGTGTTGACCGAGGCCGCCCTCGACCTGCACGCCGAGCCGCCACCGGCGCAACTCGCCGTCATGGCCAGCATCGGTTACCGCAGCGACGAACCGCTGCCGCGGCGGTTGGCTCGCCTGGCGCTGTTGAATCTCAATGCGGCTTCTCGCGCCGAGCTTGCCGCGGACCCGCTGTTCAAGCGAATTCTGGCCAGCCCGCTGCTTGGGGAGGCCCGTTACGCCGCTGTCGGGGCGGAGGAACAGTTCTTCCTCAACACGTGTGCTGCGGCGGCGGTCAACCAGCACGTGCGCGCCAACGTCCCGACCGTCGCCGGGCTGCTGTGGTTGAGCCGAGCAGTCGCGGCGGCGATCGAGGACCAGCTGTCCGCCCGCTTGCCGGTGCTGGAACAGATGGACCGCGGTCCCGTGCGCCCGAGAACAGTTCGTGAACTGATCGAGCAGCGCCTATCCGAGGCGCGTGCCGAGTTCGACGCGATCGCCGAGCTGGTCATCGCGCTGCTGGACGAGCCGAGCCGGCCCGACGCCCGGCGCGTGCTGCACGAGCAGACGGTACGGTGGAGTCGGATCATGCAAAAGCTGGCGCCACTGACGTTGCCGCGCCGTAGTGCCGACACCGCCCACGTGCCGGTGTTGACCCAGGCGCGGGTTCGCGACCAGCACATGATGAGCGGGCTCCTCGCGCTACCGCTCGGCCTGGACCGAGGAGCCCGGCGGTTCACCGGCGTGGATGAAGCGCTGTACCAGCGCGCGATGCCGCACCTCATCCAGCAGCAGGCCCCGCCCGACACGGCCATGGATCCCTGGCTGGCCGACCCGGCGTCGCGCACCGACCGACTCGCCGCCCTGTGGCAGGAGGTGCGCCGCGTGGGCGGGGTCCTACTGCAGTTGACCGACCTCCACCTCGGCTACGTCCGCGCGGTTCTGATCGGCGGACTGCAGATGTTCGCTATCGGCGACCCGAAGTACGCCAACGTGGAGTTGCTGACCAAGGAGCAGCTGGCACAACGGGCGCCCGTGCTGACCATCGCCGCCGTCCACATCATGAATGCCGATAAGTCGATATCTCTGGGCGCTGCGGCGGGCCGGGATCCGGTCGTGAATGCGCCGCGGCCTCCGTCTCCGCAGGGTGTGCTTCGGCGTGAGCCGTCGCCGGGGTTGCTTGGTGGGGTGGTGCGGGATGACCAACCCGTCCTCGGTCAAGACAACCCAGAACTCGCAATCATCTCGGGTGACGGTGTATCGGACGGTATGGATGGTCTCGGTCAGTTCGGTATGGATGGTTTCGACGGAGGGTCGGGTTCGCCGTTGGTGATGGCGGCGCGGGTGGAGTACGACAACCCGGCGTTGATGGAGGCGTACCGCCTGGTTGCTGTGCTGGGTCGGGGATCGGCGGTAGCTGAGGGTGTGGTGCGAAATGGTGTGTTGGTGGTTGGGGATGGTCCGGTCGGGCCGGATGGGTATGCGAGCTGGTTGTCGGCTCGGACGGTTGAGGGTGGTGGTGTGGATGGTGCTCCAGTGGTGGTGTTGCCGGTGGTGGATGGTTCGGGGGCGACGTTCGCTGGTCGGCTTGCCGCGTCCGGTTTGATCGTGGTGGTGCCGGAGGGGTCGGGTGGTGGTGGGTGGACGGTGTTTGTGCGGTCGTTGTCCGGGGGTGGGGAGGTGCGTTCCCGTACGTCGGGTGATGGTGTGGAGTTGGTGGCGTGGGCGCGGCGGGTCCGCCATGAGGATCTTGGTCATGTGGTGCCGGTGCCGCAGAAGCCGAATGACTTCGCCCCGACCCGGTCGCCTACGCCGACGCCGTCACCGGACCCGTCGCGGGTTCCGGATCCGGTGCCGGTGGGCGCCTCCACCAGCACAGCCAGCAGCCCCACCCCTGTACCCCTCGCGGCCGAAGCCGAAGCGTCGCGGATTGCGCCCGGTGCGGATGGGATGACGCGCGTTTCGGCGGACAGGATGAACGAGGGCGGCCTGGTCGATGCCGCGGGGTCGCCGCGGCTTGGTCCGGGGGAGTTCGTTGATCGGTTGGTCGTGGCGAACGAGTCGGAGTGGGAGGACTGGGAGCTGGTGGTTGCCGTCGAGGCGGATGCGCGGCTGGCGCCGGCCTTCGTCGACGGTTTGCTGGCGGTGGGGATGATGGTGGCCGCCCGCGACGGTGAGGGTGGGTGGCGTGTGCGGGCCCGTGACCTGACTGCGGCCGACCGGGTCCGGGAGTACCCGGCGGGTGATCTTGATGTCGCGGTTGGCGCCGCCCGTGGCTACCGCAATGAGTCGCTTGGGATGTTGACGGACGCCGTCAACGGCCACCCCGACGTTTCGCGGCAGAGCCGGGCCCGCGGTCTGCGTGACCTCGACGAGGCCGACGTGTATGCCGACTGGCGGGACCTGGTCACCACGGGATCGCACCGGCTGCACAACATCCGCGACTACGCCAACGCCATCGCGATGCGCATTATCAACCGCGACGGACTTGCGGAGCTACCCGGCGGCGCCGTGGGAACGGAGACCGAAGAGAGCAAGTACCTACTCGAGTTCGATCCAGATTATTCGCCTGACGAGGCGGACCTCGTGGAGCATCTTCAGACCGGGGTGCAGATTGTATACGACAACATTGCGCACTATCACGACATCGAGCGAGGGCTTTGGGGTCACGCCGATCTATTCCAAAAGCTGGCAGAAGGCTCGGGTGCCGCTATCGGGGAGTATGAACTTCGCCCTGGGCTGGAGATTGTTACGCCGCCGGCGGCGATCCTGCCCGGCGAAGAGCATCTTGGTCGTCCACTGTGGCGCGAGGTGGCTGCCGTCGTCGCCGACATCCGAGGTCGTCTGTCCCGTGTGTCGGAGGTCCCTGGCGGAATGCGGCTCAGCGACATCTTCCGGGAAGAGAATGGTTACACCGTCAGCGAGCACGGGAAAGCGGCCACCGTCGTTGATCCCGATCCCGGTCGGCCGCCGGCGGTCAATCTTCAGGTGACGGTCGGGGTCAGCATGGTGCGTGGCCTGTATGCGCTGTTGACCTGGCTGAACACGCCGAACCGCCTACCGCCTTACTACTCTGCGGCTTTTTCGGTCGGGCAAGGGGCCGTCTTCGCCGATGACCTCGCCTCGCGCTACCTCAACTGGCGGCGCGGCTGGCCGTTGCCGGCCGACGATTCCATGCACGTGTTGGCCGACCTGGTCGTGCGGGCTCCGGACGAAAGCGCCCTTGATGCAGTGCGGGGGTATGGCGTACTGCTCTACACCATCCTGGCGGCCCGTTTGCATGCGCACGACAGCGGAGATATTTTGAAGAATGGGTTTTGCCTGGCGCCCCGGACCTCCTTTCCGGAAATGCTCTCAGCGCTGCCCGAGCCGGTGCGGGATTTCTTCGATTCCCGCACCGATGAGATCATCGATTTCCTCGTGGCGCATTACCGCTGGCACGAGCCCGATCTGACCGAGGGACAGCGCCGGGCCGTGTCGCGGCCTTCTGTCGGCCGTGAACAACATCCCGACGATCTGCTTGACCTGGTCCTCTCAGTGTCCGGCGCGGGCCAGGACCCGCCGACACATGGGGAGGTCCTCCTCGCGGCCCTGAAGAAGGCGCCGCGGCGCCCGCTCTCCCCGTCCGAAGCGGTAGGGATGGAGGATGCGTACCTCAGTCTTGATGACACTATCGTTGGTCACCCGCTGGCGTTGTTCGAAATCCGAAGCCCCCAATACTGGGAGACCCTGTCCCCCGGAGATGTCGACGCCACCGTCGAGACGGTCGCCGAGGTGGTTCGAACCGCGTTCCGGCGTGAGGGCCTGACCGACGACCCGGCAGCGGTCACCGGGACTGAGGCCCCGACGAGATCGTGGACGGTCCTGGCCTACCGGCTCGTCGCCGCATTGCGGGTGCTGTATTGGCGCCCGGACCACGGGCGGGCGAGGCTCGGCACGGACGATGTGTTCGCCACCGTCATTGGGCGCATCCGCTTGGTCGCCCCGATCAGCGATCCCGCCCCGATCGTCTGGAGTCCGAAGGTTCAGGCCCTCATCGACGCGCTGCGTCCGCTTCGGGAGACGGCACGGCACGCCGGCGACGTGCAACCAGACGAAGCTAGTGCCATCGCAAGTCTCGACGGGATCATCGACACGCTGCAGCACGCCGCGCCGGCCACGCCAGCCGAAATCGGTGAGTTGATTCCGGTCCCGGCAGGAAGCGAGCGACCCGATAACGGGTGGCGGGGGTGGACCGCGCTGGTGGAACGGATTTACGGGCGCGCGGTTGAGGAATCCGAGCTCGGTGGCCGCGGCATCGAGGTGATCGTGGAGGGTGAGGGAGACGGTGGACGGTTCAATGCCGGAACGGAGGCCGTCGACCAGCGGCCCGCCCATGTACTTGCCGCGACTCTTGAGCCCATTATCAATTTGGCCTATCCGCCGGGAGCATTCACCAAAGATGAGTGGCGCCAGTTCATCAAGTTCAGTACCGCCTCCCGAGCGGACGAGCTTCCCACCATCCACCGCGAGGGCTTGACGCACGAGCAGCTTCGACGGTCCGTTGTCGTGCGGACCAGACCACGCCATTCGATCTCCGCCGAGCACCCGTCGTGGGTGTGGCCCGATGCGGGTGGGGTCGTGCGTGTTTTCGCGGGTGGGGTGCGCGAGGACGGGACCGTTGGCGACGGTGGGCCGGTGCGGCTTGGTCCGAAGGGGTTCGTTGACCGGTTGGTCGAGGCGAACGAGTCGGCGTGGCAGGACTGGCAGCTGGTGGTTGCCGTCGAGGCGGACGCAAGGCTGGCTGGGGCCTTCGTCGACCGTCTGCTGGCGGTGGGGATGATGGTGGCCACCCGCGAGGTTGGGGGTGGTTGGCTTGTGCGCTCCCGTGACCTGATCGTGGCCGACAAGGTCGGGCAGTACCGGGCGGGGGAGGGTGATCTCGACGCCGCGATCGGCGCCGCCCGTCGCCACCGCAGCGAGTCGCTGGGGTGGTTGACGGAGGCGGTCGAGCAACTCAGCCACGCCCAGGACCGCGCGCTCGCCCGGCTGGGGCGCTTCGCGGGCTGGATCGAGCCGGGACGCGACGCGTTCGCGCAGGCTGTCATCCGCGCGGCGCAGGACGTCGGCGAACCCACACCACGGGTGCGTCAGATCGCTGGGATGACTGTCACTGAGGTGCCATGGAACGCCGCCGCCGGGTTGCACGCCGCCGCCGGCCTGGGCGAGCAGCCCGACCTGGACGGGCTCGCCGCGCAGCTCGGGGTGCCGCTACACGTCATCGGAGCCGATGGGAGGGCGGAGTACTACGGGATGGGGGACGGCCCGGCGCTGCATCTCGTCCGGGTCGGCGAGCGCTTCCTGCCGGCGTTGCGCATCCGACCGATCCCGGCAGACGCCGGGCTCAGCCGCGCCCAGGACCGCGCGCTCGCCGGGCTGGGGCGCTTCGCGGGCTGGATCGAGCCCGGACCCGACGCGTTCGCGCAGGCTGTCATCCGCGCGGCCCAGGAGGTCGGCGGGACGGCTGTCACTGCGGTGCCATGGAACGCCGCCACCGGGTTGCACGCCGCCGCCGGGTTGCACGCCGCCGCCGTCCTGGTCGGGCAGCCCGACCTGGACGGGCTCGCCGCGCAGCTCGGGGTGCCGCTGCACGTCATCGGAGCCGATGGGGGGGTGGAGGTCTACGGGATGGGGGACGGCCCGGCGCTGCATCTCGTCCGGGTTGGTGGGCGCTTCCTGCCGGCGTTGCGCACCGATGCGCCCCGACCGATCCCGGCAGACGCCAGGCTCAGCCATGCCCAGGACGACACGCTGGCCGGGCTGGGGCGCTTCGCGGGCTGGATCGAGCCCGGACCCGAGGCGTTCGCGCAGGCTGTCATCCGCGCGGCCCAGGACGCCGGCGACGCCACACGGCGGGTGCGGGAGGTCGCCACGATGAGCGTCACTGCGGTGCCGGGGACCAACGACCGGTTGCACGCCGCTGCTGGCCTCGGATGGCGGCCCGATCTGCACCGGCTCGCCGCGCAGCTCTGGCGGCCCGATCTGCACCGGCTCGCCGCGCAACTCGGGGTGCGGCTGCACGTCATCGGAGCCGATGGGAGGGTGGTGCGCTACGGGATGGGGGACGGCCCGGCGCTGCATCTCGTCCTGGTTGGCGGGCACTTCCTGCCGGCATTGCGCGTGCGCTCGTCGTCGGTCCTGGCCGAGTCGCCGCTGGCCGAAGGTGTGGCCGGTTCGGCGGTGCCGCCCAGCTCGCAGGACACGGCAACGAGTTCCCGCCCGGCTGCGCGCACCTGGGGAGACGTGCTCGAGGCGCCGGACGTGGCCGAGGACTACGCCGGGGTGACCGCGGACGAGCTGCGGCTCCTGCTGGAGCGCCAGGTCACGCGGATGCAGGTGGTCACTACGGTACCGGTCGGCGAGTTGGCCGGACTGCTGACAGGTCAGGCGAGGCCCGTACGGACGGTCTTGGACGCGCAGGGGCGGACGCGCACGCCGCAGCGCTGGAATGTGTCGATCCTCTGGGACGCGGCGGTGCGTCCCGACGCGGTCAGCCCGAGTGCGGGTGTGTGGGTCGCGGCTAACGATGTCGATCAGCTCATCGAGCGGGCGGACCCGGCGACGCTGCGGGGCTTGCTGGCACAGGCGACGGGCGTCCGGGACAGCGAGTCGCTGCCCGCCGGGATCGGTCGCCGGGTCGACGCGGCCGACGTCGCTGGACTGGTGATACACCAGGACGACGCGAACCTCGCGGACATCCTGCGCAGCGTGCTGGATGACTTCCGGCCGGGGCAGCTGCCCGTACCACTCAGGGTAGGCGGCACGGTGCAGCGGTACGCGGTGCCGGATGATCCGAACGAGCTGAACCAGCCGCAGCGGGAGGCGTTGGCCGTGGCGGGCCGGTACGGACAATGGGTGGCGCCGGACGGGGACTGCTGGTTCGCGTCGGTGCTCGCCGCGGCCGCTGATGAGGTGGAACACCTGGGGGACGCCACGCCGGCGTCGGTGGCGCGGATAGCGGCGATGGACAACCCCGCGCAGTTGCGCGCCTACCTGGCTGAGCGGCTGGACGAGCACGTCCGGGGTGGCGGCAGCCCGGACGACATCCAGACCCAGCTCCTGTTGGAGATGGCCAGAGACTGGGCCGGAGACTGGGCCGGGGACCGGGCCGCCTACTTCGCGTTCCTGGCGGTGCTGCGCACGCCGGGCGAGTGGAACACCGCCCCGTTCGATGCGTTGCTGCAGATGGCGCCGCGCCTGCTGGACGTGGAGATCCACGTGTATGACTTCACGAGAAACCGTGTCGGCGTGCCCGTCGGCGTGCCCGCCCGCGCCCTCCACCTGCTGCAGACGACAAACCATTACCTGCCGGCACTGCGCAACCTCCAGCAGCCATCCGCAGACCGGCAGCGCGAGCGGTCCAGCCGGCCGCCGGCACCCGACTCGGACCACGACGCGACGAACCCGTCGCAGCCCCCCTCGCCCCCTCCGTACCAGCCACCCCGGACGGAGCATGCCCCATCGGCCGCCGCGACCGACGCGCCACCGCGCACCGACTCCCCGCCGCCGGGCGATGCCCGGCTGGCCGAGGAGTTGTTCAGCCCGATCTTGGCCCCAGCATCCCAGTCTTCGCCCGAGCCACCGCCACCACGTGCGCCCCCCGTCCCGGCAGCGACTCCGTCCGTGACCGCTGAACCGCTGCGTAGGCCGGTCGTCGAACCGCCGCCCTCTGTGCCATCGATGTCCGACGGGGACGAGGAGCGAGCTGCGACCGCTGGAACGGAACCGGCGCCGGCCGGGCAGTGGGCCTCGGCCGCTCGTCCGCTGGCGGAGACGGGCAGCCGCTGGGTGGCCCAGAACCGGACGGATCTGCGCACGTTGTTCCTACACGTCGGCGATGGCGGAGTTGACGTTTCGCCGCTGGACGAGCTGCGTGACGAGACGCGGCCGGTACGGATCGTTCCGGCCGACGGCGCGGTCTTTGACGAAGCGGCGCTGGCCAGCCTTCGTGCGCGCTCCTTGAACCGGGTGCTGTTCTTGAACAAGGTCCGTACCGTGTTCGTGCCCACGGTCGGCGCTCAAGTCCTGCCTCACCGGTACGACCTCGTTGTCTACGGCGGCACCTGGCAGGCGCTTCAGAGCGACGTGGCCGACCTCGGGTACGCGACGACACCGGGCGGACGTTTGGCCCGCGACCTGACCGATACCGATACCGAGGTGCAGGCGACCAGCGGGGAACTGGTGACCTGGGTCGCCGAGCAGTCCGCGCTGGACGTGTCGCTGATCCCGCAGCCGGGCGACTCGGAGCGCGGGCACGCGCTCAGGATCATGTTCACCGTGCCGGAGCCCGACCGGCTGGACGCCATCCTGTCCGACCTGCACCGGCTTGGACTCCGCGCGCCGGTATCGGGGCGGACATACCCGGACGACACCGATAACTGGTCCCTGCTCGTCCGGCCGGGGCACGGCCAGACAGAGGCCATGCTGGCGTCGCCGCTACTGAGCCGACGCCACCACGCCGACGTGGCCTTGACGCTGGCGATCATCCAGCTGGCGGGCGGCGTGGTGTTGCCGACCGGGTTCGAGATGCTTGTGAGCGCCCGGGACTTCATACACGACGCCGACCTGGTGAAGCGGTTCATCCAGCTGATCGACGCTCACGAGGACGCCCTGCTGAGGTTGGCGTCCCCAACCGGTAGCCGGTACTACCCCGGCGCCGAGAGGAAGCCAAGCCCGTACGTCACCGGACACCTGACCCAGATGCGGCTCGACGGCGAGGTGTACGTCAGGCTGCCGTTCTGGGGCGGGGATCTGGACCTGGGTGTCCTCCAGGCCAGGCTCCGGCTGATCCTCGCGCTGGCCGACGTCGCCGCTGACCCTGACCACCCGATTCCGCAGCGTCAGCAGCTGGCGGGGCAGCACCTGCTGGCTGGCGACGAACCCGCCGGCCCGGCCGAACGGGATGAGTTGCTCGACCTCCTCCCGGCCGATGCCGGGTTCGCCCGTGAACAGGTCGCCCAACTCTGGGCGCAGACCGCGTGGCCGCCGCCGATGATCGCCGGGGTGACGGGTGCCGGCCACACGCTGTGGGTGGGGTCCCGGCGCACCGGGCCGGTGTGGGCGGCGTACGACGCGGTTGCCGCTGGCTACCCGGGTCTGTTCATCGTCCTGGCGCCGCCGCCCGACGGGCAGCGGCAGTCCCTCGCCGCGCTGCTGCGGGGCGACCGGGCCGCCGCGCTCGCCGCGCTGCTGCGGGGCGACCGGGCCGCCGCGCTCGCCGCGCTGCTGCGGGCCGACCGGGCCGCCGTGCTCGCCGCCTGGGATGCGGCCGCCGCCGATGCCAGCCTCCATGCGGGGGTGCTGGTAATCCGGCCGGTGCGGTTCGGGTCGGTGTCCGAACAGGACGGTGGGCTGCGCTCGGAGACCGGTTGGCAAATGGTGTCGCCCGAGGGCGTCCGGACCGATCTCGGGACACAGGTTCTGGATGATGCGGCGTTGCGGCGGGCGCTGGGCATCCGCGATCTCGTCGGGTCGGCGTCACGCGACATTGGTGGGTGGTCCTGGTTTCCACCGTTCCGCTGGGAGCGATTGCTATTCAACATACCGCCGCAGATCGAGGTGGAGTCCGCTAGCCTGGCGGTGCGCCGTACCCCGGCGGGGTTGGTGCTGCAGCCCGCGGGCACGGCGCTGCCAGGGTCGCTGCTGCGTGTTCCGATCGACCGCGACCGGCTCACGATTACTGTCGATCCGCTGCTGACCGACCACGGGCAGGTCGCGCGGGCACTGTGGCAGCTGCTCGCGAAGCCGCAGATCTCCTCGGTTCGGATCGTCTGGTCGGGCGCGACCACGTCTCGGTCAGAACATGCCTTGCCGTTCGCGGCCGCAGTGTCGTGGGACGGGTTGGAGGTCATCGTCCCGGTCGGAGATGTCGAGCTCTTCCCGGACGGCGTCGTGGAGGCGTGGGACGGTTGGCACCGGTACCGGGCTGGGCGGAGGACGGACTGGGCCGAGGAGTTGCTGGCGAAGCAGCGGAGATGACGGGTTGCTCGGCCGGTTGCTGCCCACGGCGCTCCCGCCGCCGCGTCCGGAACACGTGCCGACGGGAGGCGATGGAGGTGGCTGCGCGGTCCGTCGATGACGCGGTAGCGCCGCAGTTGGCTCCCGCGCCTGATGCGGTGCTGGAACAGCCATCGGCAAAGGACATCGTCGAGGCTGATGCGGACGCGGACGCTTCGGTCGAGCACCTGCCGGATCAGGACGCGCAGCCGTTGGGGGATGTCCCTCCCCAGGATGCTGAGCCCCCGTCGCCCCCGGCATTCCAGCCTTCGTCCGAGCCCGATCATGCGGTGCGCGGTCGGTCGGATGGTTCGGGTGGGGGCGCGCGCTCGTCGCCGGTCCTGGCCGAGCCGCCACTGGCCGAGTGGCGCGGGCTTCCAGGAGGTCTTCAAGGACGTCGACCCGACGGCCGTTGGCCCGGGATGCGTCGAGCGCAGGAACTCGTCGCGCGGCCCGCCCGCATGTGGCAGCAGGTGCCCGATGAGTCCGCGGCCGAAGCTTCATGTCATCAACCGTGATCCCGGTCGGCCGCTGACCGTATCTCCTCAGTTCACGGTCGGGGTGAGTATGGTCCGTGGCCTGCACGCGCTGTTGACCTGGCTCAACACACCAGAACGCCTGCCACCGTACATCCCCGTGGGTGTTTCACTCGCCGAGGCGATCGACTTCGCCGATGACGTTGCCGGCTCTTCGAACTTTGGCGGGGTCTGAGATTGGCTGGCGTCCACTGTGGACTCTGGCGATAGATGTCCGTAGCTCTCGTAGATCATGTTGTTGTCGAAGCAAGATGTCACAACAGCCGGCAACACCCAGACACAAGCCGCTGCGGCCAGCAGCTGGCGTCGTCATGGCAACGGCGGTGTGGCGGCCGTGGTCGGCGGCGGATCTGGTACTTCCACGCGATCACCGCGCACCTGATACCTGGTGGTAGGCGAGTGCTTGACAGGAACGCGGTGGATCGAACAGCACGGGTTGGCTGACGCGTAGGCGGCCGATCTGGCCGCCGCCTGCGCCCACGCCATGGCGGTGCGGCAACCGCCGGCCGCACGAGCCGTCCCCGACTGCTTGCGTCCCACGCCGTCGCGCTGGTCCAGCCGGCTGTGGTCAATGACGGTCGATGCGGCGAGTTGGTACGTTCACGCGATTCGCCGCACCACCCGACGCAGTTAAATAGCGCAAATCTAGATCCAGCCAATCTACTCCAGGAAGGATGTGAGCAGCCGTCTCGCATGGCGAGAGGCGCGGCAGCGCCGTTCCGAGGAACTCCCCCTGAGCATTGGCAGTGCGGCGATCGGCACCTGCGGGAGCATGGCACTCGGCACGACCGAAAGGACGGCTCGGGCGGATTCAGATGGGAGTTCAAATTCTGCGACTTACGAGGAGGGTGGTGGTGGTGTTTACGTTTCCCAGGTCCATTTACGTACAGTAAGTTGGGGCAATACGCAATAGGAATGCAAAGCCACTGATCGGAAACAATCAGCCGACCCCGCCGTGACGGCGTGATTGGATCCGTTACATCGCACTAAATCTCGCCACGTGATCCCCAATGCCAAGAACCACATAGGCTACGTCGTGGCAGCCCCCCGCCCATGCACGTGGCGAGCGACAATGCGAAACACGAAAGACTTCAGAAGATTGGACTACCGTCGTGAAAATCCTCAGCAGAAAGCCGTTTGTCAGAATCGGAGTGGCGCTGGCATCGCTGGTGGCCGCAACTGGCCTGGCCGCGTTGCCCGCCTCCCCTGCGGCAGCGGGCGGTTGTTACGTCGCCACAATCTATTCGTTTGATGGCAATAATCAAGCTCAAGCCGACACTTGCCCCGGAAATGGCGCTCACCTCTGGACCTGGGTCTATAACGGCTCTTGGGACGGCCGAAAGGCAGTTCTCGTCGTCACTATGCGATACAGTTGGGGCGGTCAATACGACGTGTATTTGGGGGCCGACTCCGATGGGAGTTCTAACTCCGCTAGCTACTGGAGCGATTACGGCGTGAAGATGCAGCTTTGCACCTCATGGTGGGACAATTCAGATTGGCGATGCAGTCAGTGGTTGTATCTTTAACCTCGGCCTTTCGTTAACCCCAGCTTCTCGTTAGGGCTGCCCATTTCGTGGTCCGTGAACGCGAAAGTGCCTTCTGATCCGGGAGGATTTGGTTTGTCGAAGGTTAAACCGGCCCGTATCGGAAGGCACCGGCAGAGTGAAGACCGCCGAACTGGTCCGAAGGTCACTGTGACGACTGACGGTCGGGGCGTGCTCAGCCTCGGCGCACCGCGAATTTGAAGGTTGTGCACATGTCGGATGGCGTCGAACCGGGCCGCGTCGCGCCAGGCCTGGTCGCGCGCGGTCAGCCAGTCGATCAGGGCCTCTGCAAGGTAGATATTTGACCGCTTTGCGCTATGTCAGTAGGCCGAGGAGGCGCAGCGGGCGTCGGGGGCCTCTGGCGTTGGCTTGTACGGCGTGCGGGAAGTCCAGGCCGATCGCCGGGGCGACGGTGAGGACCTGCAGACGGCGGATGTCGTAGCGGCCGTGGCCGCGGGTGTGGACCTCGTCGCAGATCGGGACTTTACCGGCTCTACGAAGTTAGCGGGGGTCGAGATGCCCGCGGGCTTTGCGGGGTGGTGGCGGTTCGGGTTCGTAGGCGCTGGTTGAAGGGGTTGCGGAAGCCGTAGGCGTCGCGGGCGATGGTTTTGATGACCCGGTTGGTGCCTTCGGAGCCGGCGTTGGTGATCCCGGTGTGCAGGAACGCCAGGATCTCGGGCCACCACGTTTCGACGGTCGTGGCCAGGCGCTCCAGTTCGGGGAGGTCGGCGTCGGCGCAGCGGCGGTAGAACCGGTGCAGCAGGTCGCGGACCTGTTCCCGGTCCGGGTGGGTACGGGCGGTGGCGAGCAGGTCGAGGAGGTCTTCTTTGGCGTGCCACGCGGCGGTGATCGGTACGCTGATCCCCGGCCGGCGCATCAAGGGTGTCGAGGGTGACAGCGTTGGGCGGTGGCGGGGCTTGACATGGTCCGGACGGCTTTGTCCGCCGCGTCGCCGTGGTCCCGGGGTATCGTCGGCACGGGACCCCGCGCACGGGCTGGTGGAGCTGGGGAGCCGGCCGCGGGTGCGACGGCTGGCCGACGACCTCGCAACCGCCGCGGTGCGCCAGTACCTCAACGGTGGTCCGCCGCTGGTGGTCCGGACCGAGGGCGAGGGAAGCGCAACGCCGGCCGATGACCGCACGCCCGGCGAGTTCGCGCCGAACGCAAGGTTCTCGCGGCTTTGGATCTGCTGGTCCGCCGCCGGCTGGCGATACGCAACCTTCCGGCAGGCATCGTGTCCTTCGATGTCGCCGCCCGGGTCGCCGGACCCACGGCGACACCGACGGCAGGATCCGGCGGGCAGCAGATCCGAATCTGGGTCACGGTGGAAGGTTCGCATCCCTCGCCCACCGATGCTCCTGCCCGAATGGTCGAGGATGTGGCGGGGCGGCCGGATCACGGGTCATCCGGATCTGTCCCCATCGAGCAGATGGGTGCTCAAGGCACTCGACGACCAGGCGCGTCACGCCATGGAGTCCGCGCCGGGGCAGGCCCAGGCGCGGATAGAGCGCCTCATCGCAAAGGCAGCCACCATGGCGTATGCACTCCTGCAGGAGTATGCACTCCAGGGCGAGTGATCAAATACCGATGCAGCGCCTTCGGAAGATCTCCGGTCCGGCCCGGCGCAGCTGGCGCCGGACCCCGGGGCGCGGCCGGCTGACTCATCCGCGATTACCGATGAAAGTCTGGACTGAACCAATGGGCGGCTCGGCGCCGATGAGTTTGGCGAGCAGTTGACTGGCGGGGTTGTTGAATCTCATCGGCGCGTCCGGGGGAAGAAAGCCGAGATCGATCATCAGGTTGCCGGCGCGGTGCATGAGGATCGCCAGGCGTACCCCGGCCCAGGCCTCGTAGTAGTCAAGGTGGTCGATGGTGCGGCCGGAGGCCTTCTCATAGATGGCGACGACCTGGTCCCTGGTGGGGAAGCCTGACGGCACGGGCAGGCCGATTCCTTCCGTGTGGTGGCGCAAGATGAACAGCCACCAGGCCAACTCGATGTCGGGGTGCCCGAGGCCCACCATTTCCCAGTCGAGGATCGCGTTCACCGCGAGGTCATCGCCGAACATCATGTTGCCGATGCGCGCGTCGCCCCAGTTGAGCACGGGCTCGCGCCGGTCATCGGGTCGGTGGGCGTCAAGCCAGGCGAAGCCCGCCTCGATGGTCGGGTTGACCTCGGCACCGCGAGCCCAGTCGTAGAACTCGCGCCACTTCGCGAGCTCGGCGTCGAAGACGTCCGTGCCGTCCGGCGGGGCAAGGAATCCGAGCCCGAGATCTTTCCAATCGGCGTTGTGGATGGCGGCCAGTGCCTCGAGCGACGCCGTGCACAAGCGTAGCTGCTGCTCGTCGGAGAGTTCGAGCACCCAACCGGTGGCCGTGAACGGCGGGTCGTCCGCCGGGACCCTCCCGCTCGCACGCTCCATCACGAGGAAGGGAGCCCCCAACGCGGTGGAGTCCTCCTCGACCCAACGTACGGTGGGCACCGGCTGCCCGATGCTGGCCAGGGCCTTCATGACGATGGCTTCCTTGCCGAGGTCGGAATCCTTGAAGATCGCTGGGCCGTCGGGTGCGATGCGTGCGACGAGCTCCTGGGTCGACGACGTCTCGCCGTTCGACCAGGAGGCGGTGAACAGCACCGTCGTGTTCGACATTCCGCTGGCGCTGGGTACATCGAGATTGTCGATGGAGATGGCTGTCGCTTCGGGTAGCTGTGCTGCGAGCCAGCGCCGCAGGTTGTCGCTGAGCTCTTGCGGGTCCTTGTTGGCCAGTGCCACGAGTTCTCTCCTGTCAGTCCTGGGCTGTCCGGCGGCTGCGTGCCTTGACCGCGCGCTGATAGCGGTCGAACCAGACCTCCTGGTAGGTGGAGTGGGTCACCCGGCCCTGCTCGTCCTCCCACCGGTAGACGCTGTCGTGGAGGGACACGTTGGGCCAGGCGGGGAGTGTCGCCGTCGCGATCGCTTCCCCGGCGAACCGGTAGATCCGGCCGTCCTCGTCCTCGGCCTCGATCTGCTGGCGCAGTGACGCGAAGGTGTGCGGCTGCCGTTCCAGTACGTTGCGGCGAACCCGGGTGATTTGCTTGGTCTCGCCGTTGGTGTGCAGCCAGGCGAAGTGGTGCGTCGGCACGCCCTCAGGCATCTCGTAGACGCCCAGCCACTCCGGGTCGGTGTCTGGCGCTTCGAAGCTGATCTGGTTGAAGATCAGGTCCGGGCCGAAGTACATCGGGGACCATCCCACAGGGGGAACCGGCACTCCGCCCTGCGTCTCCTTGCGTACCTGACGCCACGATCGATCCCGCGGTGCGTGGCAGTCGATGTCGTAGTGCTCGCCGTGGAGCTCCAGCTGACCGGTGCAGTGCATGAACTGCTCGCTGCCGCCGGGCACGCGGCCCAGGTCGTCGCGGTGGTTCTCCTCGCCTGGCATGACGTGGCCGCGTACGAGTAACGGCGTCAGTGCGGTCTGGGTGATATCGAACTTCGTCTGCCCGTCGGTGCTGGCGTAGCTGACGCGCACAACTTGCCCTGGCTCGACGAACTCGATGCGCAGTCCATTCGCGGTCGTGATGATGTTTCCGTCGATGTGGGGCCACGGCATCGTGATCTCGTAGTCGAGGTGATCGATGTCCAGGCTGTGGATGTTGTCAGTCCCGCGGAAGATCGCCACGCCCCCTTGGGACAGTGGGAATGCCGGCTGGTAGCGGACGTAGAGGAAGGCGCCGATCCGCGCCTCGGGGATCGAGAAACTGAAGTAGTGGGTATGGATTGTGTGCGGGTCCCAGTGCTCGCCATCGGGTAGCGGCACGATCAGGTCGGTCTCCGGCGGGTGGGTGGCGTGGCCCATCGTGGGTGCACCTCCTGGTTGATTCGTAACGCTCGTAACTACTGGCGCCCGGCCCGCGCGGTCCTGGCATCGCGAACTCCTCGTGGAGTGGGACCGGCTGGTTCCAGGCCGAGTCAACTGCGTCGAGCGATGTGGCGGATCGCGTGAAGATACCAATCCATCGCATCGACAATCGTCGACGATGTCCGGCGGCGATCGGGGTACCGTCACGGCCGCTGCCGCACCGTCATGGCGTAGACGCCGGAGGGGCGAGATCGGCCGCGTACACGTCAATAGACCCATGCTGTTCGGTGAACACCGTGGTCAAGCCGTAGCCGGGCCAGCCCGGTAGGCAGGCGGACATGTCGGCGCTCCATTGCCGTCGAACACCCATCCGCCCAGCTTTCGCCTACCGGGTGCGCGGCGCATCGCGTGGATGTACCAGATCCGCCGCCGACCACGGCCGTCACCGGACCCGCGACGTCACCCCCACGCGAATTCTCCGGGCAGGGCTTGCCCGTCAGGCCGCTCGCGCGGCCTGAGAAGCTGACGCCTTCAGGCGTCAGAGGAGTCACTCGCATGCTGGTCGAATCACCTCGTCGCCGGGATGAGGTCCAGAACCGGACCGGTCGGCAGCAGGGACAGCAGCGCGGCTGGCACCGTCCGGGACTGTTCGAGGGAGTAGCCGAGCGCCTTCGCCGCGTCCGCGGTGCCGATCGGGAACTTCACCCCGGCGTCGGTGACGAGGAAGTAGCTCGTCCCGCCCGCCTGCCCGGCGCGGCCCTGGCGAACCAGTCCGCCGACACCAGGCGCCGCCAGCACGGCGGTCGCGGTCTGCTCGGTCCGGCTGATGTTCTGCGAGTCCCCGGCCACCGTGACGGTCGGGGTGGCTTGCATGGTCACCACGGCCGGACCGTCCGGTGTGGACCGTCGTATGCACCACGTCTGGTTCACCGGCAGGACCGCCTGGGCCGGCGGTTGCTGGGGCAGCCCGGCCGGGAGCGGCTGCTGCCGCGACACCGGCAGCTGGGCGAGCCCGCCCGCGGTCAGCTCCACCGGACGCACCGGTGAGCCGGCATACGCCTTGCCGGTGTCCGGGTCCCCGAGCACCAGCGCGACCGCCGTCGCGCCGATCGGGCTCAGACCGTCGCGGAGCAGCAGGAAGTACCGGTCGGGGACGCCGACCACGCGGACGACGAAGACCTGTCCGACAGTGGCGGGCCGGCCGTCGACGACCGGGCCCGCCTCCCCTCGGCCGACGACGTCGAGGGGCGTGATGTCCGGTCCGGGCGGCAGTTGGTTGAGCCAGTCGGCCGATACCGGGGGTGCCGCCGCGGCGTAGCCGAGCACACGTGGGATCCACGGCTGCGTCAGCGCGAACCGTTGACCGTTCCAGATCAGGAAGACCCGGCCGCCAGGCGCGGTGACGGTGAAGCCGCTGTTGTCCTCGACCGGCGTAGCGCCGCCACCCCGGGTCAGGATGAGGAGGGTTCCGGTCTGCGTCGCCCCGGTCTGGTCGGTCCCGGCAAGGGCGCAGACGCTCCACTCGAGATCCGCCAGTCCGGCAGGGTCAGGCGGTGCGTCGGGCGCGCCGACGATGCCGATCGGCATACCCCGGGAAACGGACTTCAGAGATGCCGCGGACACTGTCACCAGAGCGGGCCGCTTGCCGAAGATCAGGGCCGCGGACGTGTAGTTGTAGACCGGCCGGAGCTGGCCGTCGAGCAGCACGAACCGGCCACCGGTCTCCTTCTCGACGATGAGCGTCTCCGGCTGCTGCCATTGATTGGCACCCCCCGGCTTCAGGATGCCGAAGACCACGAACCCGCCCATGATGAGGCCGCCGATCAGCAGCCCGGCGACCATGCCGGTGAGGATGCGCCGATGGGGGTTCTCCAGCGCCTCAGGCTCGGCCATGACGAGTGCGGCCGTGAGCCGGCCCAGCATGTAGGACTGGGCCTGTACCTGGTCTCGTCTCGACTGCACCGGGCTCAGCCGCCGATGCCACGGGCGAAGCCGTACACGTTCAGCACGGCGAGGAAAACCGGAAGGATCGCGCTGGCGGCGATCGTTTGCAGGAGGTCGCCGGCGCGACCCCAGTACGGGGTGGGGCGACGGCCGGGCATGATCCGGGCGATCAGGAAGAGCAGCACTGCGCCGAGCGGTACGGCGAGCACCGGTCCGGCGGCGCGGTACAGCGGGGAGACGGACGCCGCCCACGCGAGGGCGAGGGTGACGGCGCCGGCCGCTGCGGGTAGCAGTTGGGCCAGCCGGTGCCACGCGCTGGTCATCGGACGGGCGGCGAGGCAACGGACCAGCGCGACCAGCCCGGCCAGGGTGGCCGGTGCCCAACCCGGGGCCATGCCGACGATCACGACGGCCGCGGCTGTCGGGACGGCGAGCCCGGTGTACAGCGCGCTCATCAGCTGGTCAGCGGCCGCGGCCTGGGTCAGCAGCGTGGTGCTCGGGATGGGATCGAGTTCCTCCTGGAGGTGCTCGGGCTGGGTCGGCAGCGGCGCCAACCGGAGGCCGGCGAGCCGGAAGGCCAGTACGGGCACGAGCATCGTGGCCAGTGTGGACGCCACCAGCAGCGCGGAGGCTGCCGCTGTCCTGGTGAGGTCGGCGAAGGTGCCCAGCGCCGCTGCCCCCACGGTCAGCAGGGCGGCCGTGATCACGGCGAGCAGCAGCGGGCGGGCGGCGATCGTCAGCGCGGCGATGCTGGCGGTGGCCAGCATCGCCACCGATCCGGTGAACAGGGCCGGCCCGTCCACCCGCAGGCCCACCACGCCGCCGCGCGGATCGGCCGCGAGTATCCCCGCGAGCCCGGCGTACGCGACGGCAGCGCCGGTGAAGGCGACGCCGAACGGCTTGTCACCGAGGGCGAACGTGGCGACGAGGGATCCGATGAGACAAGTGAGCGCGAGCACACCGGCGGCGAGGGCCCGGTGCGGGGGATGCCCGGGGAGGGCGACCACAACCACGCCGGTGCCGAGCAGGACGGCGGCCGCCGCCAGGGCGGCCCGTCGGGTCAGCGCCGGCTTCCAGCGGCCGGAACGCTGCTGCACGCCGGTGGCGATCCCGTCGATGAGATCGTCGAAGTCGACCGGCGGGATCTGCTCCGACCTGGGTCGCAGATGGACCACGTCGCCGTCGTGCAAGCCCAGCGCGGCGATGGTCGACTCCTGATCGAACGGGGCGGCGCCGAGGCGCTGCAGCACCCAACCGCCGTGCAGCAGGCCCGTCTCGACCAGGTTCTCGCCCAGGTGCTCGACCAGGACCGGCAGGAGGTCGGACACGACCACGTGAACGGGTACCGCCACCTCCACCTGGCGGGCCGGCCCGCAGACGGTGAGGCGGCACATCTCGCCCGTCGCCGCGACAGTCATGCCTAGACAACGCAGGAATCCGCCTCGGGTTCATCCGCGGAAACAAAATTTCGCATTGCGGTGACCGCCACAGCGCCACCGAGCGTTGTAAGCAAGACGGCGTCCCAGGGGGCGCTGGTATGGAGGTGAGCGTGAGCACCGTCGTGTTCCGTCGCCCGGTGCGGCGAACCGGGCCGGAGATGCCTACGGGCGAGATCAGCCTTCAGGAGCCGCCGGCGCTGCCCGAGGTCACCCCCGGCGGCCTGCGCAGCGTCATGACGATCCTGCCGATGATGCTGATGTCCAGCGTCATGGTGATGATGTTCATCGGCGGCGGCCGGGGAGCGCTCACCTTTGTCATGGCCGGGTTGATGGGCGTCGCCATGCTCGGCATGGTCGTCGGTCAGCTGGCGGTGAGCGCAGGGGAGCGCAAGCATCGCATGGGCGGCGATCGGCGCGACTACCTGCGCTACCTGTCCCAGCAGCGCAAACGCGTCCGCAGATCCATCGAGCAGCAGCGGGAGGCGACCGACTGGCGGCATCCCGACCCGTCGGCGCTGTGGTCGGTGGCGTTCACCACCCGGCGGTGGGAGCGCCGCCCGAGCCACCCGGACTTTCTCGAGGTCCGGGTGGGCACCGGGCGGCAGCGGTTGGCCACCCGGATGGCGCCGCTGCAGACGAAGCCGATCGAGGACCTGGAGCCGCTGTCGGCGAAGGCGCTGCGGCGGTTCATCAACGCCTATACCGCGATCGACGATCTCCCGGTGGCACTGTTCCTGCCCGGCTTCCACCAGATCCGGATCACCGGCGACAGCGAGCGACGGCGCGCGTTCGCACGGGCATTGGTCACGCAGGTCGCGACGTTCCACGCCCCCGAGGAGGTCGTCATCGCGCTCTGCCTCTCCGACGCGGCGACTGGAGCGTGGGAGTGGATCAAATGGATGCCGCACGTGCAGCATCCGACCGAACAGGACGCGGCCGGGCCGGCCCGGCTCGCCGCCGAGAGCATGGACGCCGTGGAGCGCCTGCTGGGTCAGGAGTTCCTGGCCAGACCCCGATGGGAACAGGGCGCCTCCCCCAGCCGCGACGAGCCCTTCGTGGTGGTCATCTGCGACGACGGCCGGATACCCGCCGGGTCCCGCATGATGGCCGGCGGCTACCGCAACGCGGTCCTGGTCGATCTGGGCACGCCGCCCTCGACGGTGCCCCGGGGTCTGCTCTGGGCCGACCTCAGCGAGTCCGGCCTGGAGCAGGTCAAGCACGACCAGGTGGGGCGCGAGGTCCGATCGAACCTGGCCCGGCCGGACCAGCTGACCGCCGCGGAGGCCCGTACCGTCGCGCAGATCCTGTCGCCGTACCGGCTGAGCATCACCACCGAGCCGGCCGCGGAGGCGCTGACCACCGACTTCGACCTCGGTGCGCTGCTGGGCGTCGCCGACCTGAGCAACCTCGACCTGACGCAGGCGTGGGCGGCCCGGCCAGCCGCGCGCCGGCTGCGGATCCCGATCGGCATCGACGCCGAAGGGGGGCCGGTCGAACTCGACATCAAGGAATCGGCACTCGGCGGCATGGGACCGCACGGCATGCTCATCGGCGCCACCGGCTCTGGCAAGAGCGAACTGCTGCGGACCATCGTGCTGGGCCTGGCGATGACCCACTCCTCAGAGATCCTCAACTTCGTCCTGGTCGATTTCAAGGGTGGGGCCACCTTCCTCGGCCTGGACAAGCTGCCGCACACCTCGGCCGTCATCACCAACCTCGCCGACGAGGCGGCGCTGGTCGGCCGGATGCAGGACGCGCTGCACGGCGAGCTGGTCCGCCGGCAGGAACTGCTGCGCCAGGCCGGCGGCTTCACCTCGGTGCTGGAGTACGAGCGCGCCCGGGGACAGGGCCAGCAATTGGACGCGTTGCCGACGCTGTTCGTGGTGGTGGACGAGTTCAGCGAGCTTCTGGCCACGCACCGCGACTTCATTGACCTCTTCGTGATGATCGGCCGACTCGGCCGGTCGCTTGCGGTGCATCTGCTGCTGGCGAGCCAGCGCCTGGACGACGGCCGGATCGCAGCGCTGGAGACCCACCTGTCGTACCGGATCGGCTTGCGTACGTTCTCCGCCATCGAGTCCCGCACCGCCATCGGCGTGCCCGATGCCCACGAGCTCCCGTCTCAGCCCGGACACGGGTACCTACGGACAGATGTGTCGTCGCTGATCCGCTTCAAGGCGGCCTATGTCTCCGGGCCGCACCGGCCGAAGCATAAGCGGCTCGACCCGGCGGTCGTCCAGCGCCAGGTCGTCCCGTTCCGGCTGCAGCACACCCCCTACCCGGAGGCGGACGGTTCCGGACATCCGGAAGCAGGCCAACCGGCCGACCCGCCGGAGCTGCCCGGCGCGGAGGAAGAGCGTACGCCCAGTGTGCTCCAGGTGGTCGCCGCGCAGTTGGTCGACCAGGGCCCGCCCGCCCACCAGGTCTGGTTGCCGCCCCTGCACCGGCCACCCACCCTGGACCATCTGTTGCCCGCGCTGGCCCCGGACCCCGAGGCCGGGCTGCGCGCGGTGGGCTGGCCCGGCAACAGCGCGCTGGCGGTGCCGGTCGGGTTCGTGGACAAGCCGTTCGAACAGGCCCGGGAACTGCTTGTCGCGGATCTTTCCGGCATCGGTGGGCACCTGGGTATCGCCGGTGGGCCGCAGAGCGGCAAGTCCACGCTGCTGCGCACGTTGATCTGTGCGCTGGCGCTGACGCACAGCCCGCGCGAGGTGCAGTTCTACTGCCTCGACTTCGGCGGCGGCACGCTGTCCGCGATCAGCGACCTGCCGCACGTCGGTAGCGTCGCCGGTCGGCTGGACGCCGACCGGGTGATCCGTACCGTGGCCGAGGTGAGTGCCCTGATCGCCGACCGGGAGCGGCGGTTCGCGACCCAGGGCATCGACAGCATGGCGGCGTACCGTCGTCAGCGAGCCGCTGGCCTCGTCGACGATCCCCATGGCGATGTGTTCCTCGTCGTGGACGGCTGGTTCACCCTCCGGCAGGAGTTCGAGGCGGCGGACACGGCGATCCGGCAGATCGTCGCGCGCGGCCTCAACTTCGGCGTCCACCTGCTGCTGACTGCGGCCCGCTGGTCGGAGGTCCACCACGGCATGCGGGACCAGATCGGCACCCGGCTGGAACTGCGGCTCGGTGATCCGGTCGACTCGGCGATCGACCTGCGGGCGGCGGCCACCGTCCCGCACCTTCCGGGCCGGGGGCTCACCGCACAGAAGACCCACTTCCTCGGTGCGTTGCCACGCATCGACGGCGTCGCCGACCCGGCCAGCGTCGCAGACGGCTCGCGGGCCCTCGCCGCCGCGGCACGGGACTTCTGGGACGGTGCCCCGGCGCCGCGGGTGCGCACCCTGCCCGCCGTGCTCCCCGCCCGCGACCTGCCCATGGCCGAGGGGGACGTGCGGCTGCCGATCGGCATCGACGAGGAGCGGCTGGAGTCGGTGTGGCACGACTTCGAGGAGCTGCCGCACCTCACCGCGCTCGGAGATGTCCAGAGCGGCAAGACAAGTCTGCTGCGGTACGTGGCCGATTCGCTCGTGCGGCGCTTCACCCCGAAGGAGGTACGCCTGATGATCGTGGACTTCCGGCGAACCTTGTTCGACGGGGTACCCGAGCCCTACCGTCTCGGGTACTCGGTCTCGGTCGATTCGGCGAGGAGCACGGTCGCACAGGCCATCGAAGGGCTCAAGCTCCGGATGCCGGGCACGGACGTCACGCCGGAACAGCTGCGGGCCCGGGACTGGTGGTCCGGGCCGCGGCTCTACCTGCTCGTCGACGACTACGACATGCTCGGCGGGCACGAAAGCCCCCTGCTGCCGCTGATCCCGTACCTGGCACAGGGCACCGACATCGGCTTCCACGTCGTGCTGACCCGGGCGGCCGCCGGCGCGATGCGGATGTCCATGGATCCGTTCATCCGGCGGCTCCAGGAGACCAACAGCCCGGACGTGGTGCTCTCCTGCCCGCCTGGCGAGGGCCCGCTGCTGGGCAACACCAAACCGAGGATCCTCCCCCCGGGCCGTGCGCTGCTGTGCACCCGCCGCGGGAGCCGGGTGATCCAGACGCCGTACGTCGAGCCCGGCACCCCGGCCAGCCCACCCGTGGACCTCGCCGGCCGGTAGTGCGCGGTCGGCTATCTCGTGCGGGCCCGCCGGGCGCGCCAGGTCCACAGCAGAACGGCGCTCAGGACGGTCGTCACCGCGACGGCGATGGAGACCAGCCGGGCCCGCGCGATCGCGGGGTCGGCCGGCGGCCTCAGCGCGACGGAGACGGGGTTGGCGTCCCTGTGCACCGTCCGCGTCGCCTCGTCGGGTTCGATCATCGACACCGCCGCGTACGGGTCGATGGTGCCGGCCACCGCGTGCGGCGGGCGTTCGGCGGTCACGAGAAGGCGCCGCGTCACCTCGGCGGCCGTCAGGTCCGGGTAGTACGCGCGGACCAGCGCCGCCGCGCCGGCGGCGTACGCGGCGGCGATCGCCGTCCCGCCCACCGAGTACTGGCCGGGCCCGGTGGGGCCGGGCACGACGGCGCCCACCCCGGGTGCCAGCACGTCCGGTTCGCTGGCGGCACCGGTCGATGTGGTGGCCCGTCCGTCGGGGCCGACGCCACCCACGGCGAGGACTTCCGGATACGCGGCGGGGTACCACGCCGGCGGCGGCTGTCCCGGAAGGTTCGACGGCCCGTCGTTGACCGGTGCGACCACGAGGATGTTCCGGCCGGCTGCCCGCGCGACCGCGTCGCGCAGCGCTTGGGCGTTGGTCACGTCGCCGGTGCCGAGGAGAATGATGTCGGCGCCGGCGTCCACCGCGGCGTTGACGCCGTCGCTGATGGCTTTTGTGGTGACCTTGCCCTGCGGGTTGATGATGCGGATCGGCAGCACGGTGGCCTCGGGGGCCATCCCGACGACGCCCGTGCCGGACGTCGGCCGGGCGGCAACGATGGCGGCCAGCGCGGTACCGCGACCAAGGCAGTCCGACTGGGCGGGCCCGCCGGTGACGACATCCTTACCAGCCGCGACGGCTCCGGCCAGGCCGACCGCGGCGCTGCTGACGCCGGAGTCGAGGATCGCGACGACCACGCCCTTTCCCCGGCTGAGCGACCACGCCTGGTACGGGGCCATCCTCGCGAGGGGCCAGGACACCTGTCCGCCGTCCCGTACCGGGGACGGGCCGACGCACCCGTTGATCGCCGAGGGAAGGGCGGGCGGCGCGTCGTCGGCGGCGGCCGGGATGGCGGTGACCATGCTCAGTCCGGCCGCGAGTCCTGTCGCGGCGCAGGCAGTTGCGGCGCGAGCACGGATTCGACGAACGATCCCCATACGATTCCCCCTGCCGGTCGAGTCGTGCTTGTACTACGACGCTCCCGCGAGTCGTCGAGTTCAGTGATTCTTCGCCCGCACGTGAACTTTTGCGGCCGGCATAACGAAGTAGGGACTGCGAGATTTCGCGGAGTCCTGGTCCCGGGAGGCGGATGTGGCGGTTGCCGCGTTCCATCAGCTGCTGCTACGCCTCGCCGGATGGGTGCCCGACGAACTGCTCTGTGCCGCACGCGACCAGCTCGTGCGAGGGGCGACCGGCGACGTCGCGGCGATGATTGGGTATGCGGCCCAGACGGTGCGGATTCCCCTGGCCGACGCGGACGTCGAGCTGCTTCGGGCGGCCATCGGCTCGGTCCCGCCGGTCGTGCGGGCGGGTGCCCGGCCGGGCATCCCGCCTGTCGTGTTCAGCGCCGAACCGCCACCGGCGGTGGCGGACGAATATCCGCTCACCGGTCCGGCCGGGCCTGACGGCACCGATGGTCTTGACGAGGTCGACCGCACCTGTGCCGAGGTGATCGAGCTGGAGTCCGAAGGCACGGCCCGCGCGGTATGGCGGGTCTGGCGGTCGCCGGACCGGCCGTCCGGGTGGCCACCACCGAGGCGCGTGGTCCTGATTCAGGCCACGGCCGATGGGGATCTGCTCGCTCTGATCGCGGCCAGGTTGCAGGAGGTCCTCGTGCACGCCGGCGAGCGCACCCCGCAGGTGGAGGTCTTCGCCGAGGCGGACCGGCTGCCGTCGTACCAGCGCGCGGCACTCGCCAGCGCGGTGCTGGTCTGGGCCGGTCGCTCCGGGGCCGACCCGGTCACGTCGGTCCGGCCTCGGGTGGCGAGGCTCTTCGATCCGGGGGTGCAGCCCGGTTTCGCCTCCGATCGGGAGCGTCTCGACGAGCCCGAGCGCGGCAAGGTGCTGGCGTTCCTGTCCGGCGGCAGCCCGGTGCTCGCCACCGACGCCGTCATGGACGACGTTCTCGGCAGCGGGCACGGCGTGGTACCGATGACGTGCCGGTCGGACGGCACATGGGTCTGGTCGGACGGTGTCGCCTACTACTTGCGTACGTATGCCGTGGCGCCGGAGGCCGACTTCCTATGGCACATCCGGGCCGCCGGGTACCGGGCGGATCCGATCGACACCATCGCGGTCCACCAGGCCGTGGCAGCGGTGACCGCGGTGGAAACGGGGCGGCCGTGGTGACGGCGGCCGGGGCGAGCCGGTGACCTCCCGCCCGCCCGTCGCCCACGTCGAGCCGCTGGCCGGAGCGCTGTTGCTGCGTACCGACCGCAGTCCTGCCGGTGCGTTGCGGGCTGTCGCCTCGGCACTCGGGCGCGCACACCGGGAGACGGTCATCGTGACCGCACCAGAGATCACGGCTCGGGACACCGTCTTCGATCTGATCACTTCCGTCGTGGCCGAACTGGAACCGACCGGGGACGGGTTCAGGCTCGTCCTACTCGGCGCGGGTCCGGACCGGGCCGCGCGGCAGGCGGGCATCCGGCGCATGGCCTGGCAATTCGGTGCGCGCGTCATCGGCTCGCTCGGCCCGGTCACCGTCGCCTCCGACGGCACCTGCGTCTCGGTGCCGGAATCAGCCGCGGCAGCCGGTCGCGGCCCGGACGCCGGACGGTGGCCGGCGGGGTGGTACGGGTTCGACGGCGCCGGTCCGGGCGAAGACCTCAACGAACCGCCCTGGTCTCCGCGGCCGCGCTGGCCGGCGCTGCCCATGCCGGATCGCCAGGTCGAGGCGGTCCTGGTCGCCCATCCCGTGCCTGCCGGGCTGTGGCTGCTCCCGCCGGGCCTCCGGCCGGGACAGGCCGGGGTGGTCGGCACCCTCCCCCGGGAGCCGGACAACGCGACGATCTTCGTCGGCGGGTGTGGCCGGCCCGTACCGGCCGAGGAGGTGCTCCGGGCGGTGGCGAGCCGGCGACTCGACCCGGCATCCCGCCTGGTGCTGCTACCGGGAGCGGTTCCGGCGGGCACCGAGCCGGGCGAACTCGACGTTCTGCCGGTGCGGCTGAGCTCGGCCGTACCCGTGCTCGGCCGGACGGGCTGGCGGTTGGCTCCGGTCGCGCCCGGCGGCGGCGTCGCTCCCGTCGACGCTGTTGTTCCCGTCGACGCCGTCGGCCTCCCCGCCGTCGGCGATGACCAGCCGGTCGGCCCGCCGGGCGTGCCGTCAGGTCCGTTCACGACCGGGCGCCGCGCCGTCCCTGGCCGGGCCACCGTCGCGGGCTGGTCCTTTCTCGAAGGGATCGAGGCGTTCGGCTTCGCGCCCGCCGCGGCGGGCGCGGTCGTCGAGGTCGCCATCGGCCGGAAGGGGTTCCTCGTCGGTGGCACGGCGATCAGCGTCTACGAATTCGCCGATCTGCTCACCGCTGTGCTCGGACCCGGCGAGCAGCCCTTGGTGCTCACCGGCCCGCAGGGCCCCCGACCAGCGGAGTTGCTGGCGGACCTGGCCATTGCGTGGGGATCGACGGTCTACGCCTCGGCCGGTCCGCTCGCCCTCACGGCGACCGGGATCCTGCTCGCCGCGGCCGGCTTCGACGCCTACCGGCCCGGCTCGCCGTCCCTGCCGGTCGGGCCGGTCGTGCCGGCGGGCTGCGCCGCCGTTGGCCTCGCGGACCTGGCGGCCCGGTCGACGATGCCGGCGCCCGTACGAGTCACGAGTCCATCCGAGCCGGTGGCGTTCTTGCCGCAGCCCGTCATTGACGGCGGCGGCGAAGCCGAGTTTCAGGCCGCGCTCGTCGATGCGCTGGGCCCCGAGTTCCACCGGCACGCCACCGGATTGCGCGAGGCACGGCGGCGTGCCGGGGTCACTGACGATCCGGCCCCCGAACTGGTCGCACTCCGGGCCTGCGGCGCCGGTGTTCGGTTGGGCGTCAACGAATACCTGCGTGGTGCAGGGCTCGCCGCCCCTGCCGACGCGGACGGACGATGGGGGCCGCCCGCAGCCGTCATCGGCACCGGCGCGGTCCTGGCGCTCGGGCAGTTGCCGGTGGTGTTCGGGCCGGTGTTCGCGTCGGCCGGCGGCCGCGCCGATGCCTACACGCCGGGGCTGGAGCTCACCGAGCCGGGATTCGTCGAGGTCCAGCTCACCTCGACGGTCAATCCGGCCGCGGAGGTCGAGTACGTCATCTGGTCCATGGTGGCGCGCCGCTTGGACGCCACTGTCCGCGACGGGGTGCCGGTGGCGATCTTCGCCCCGGGCAGCCGGTTCAAGGTCCTCGACGTCGAACCGGTGGCTGGGCGGTCACGGGTCTACCTCGCGGACCTGGGCGCCGGCCGTCGCGCAGGCTCCGACGAGCTGCTCGCCCGACTGCGCCGTACCGGCCCCGCCGTACCGGTCGCAGATGTCCGGATGATCGAACCGATCGGGTTCGCCGTCGACGGCCATCCCTTGACGTATCAGGGTGAACCCGGCGGCGAGCCGGGCGGTGACGCAGACCGCCGCGGCCTCAGCCGACTGCCGTCGCTCTCGTCTCGGCCAGAGCCCGGTTCGGCCGGACCTGGCTCAGACCCCCGGAATGCACCTTCGTTGCAGGGAGAACACCGGACATGGGGCCGTACAACGGGATCGTCTGGCGCGACGCCCACCTCTTCGGGCAGGTCGATCTTTACCTGACGGGTGCCCTGCCCGCCCCCGTACACTCGCGGTTCGAGGCGCACCTGTTCCACTGCGGCGCGTGCCGGACGGCGGCCGACCTGCACAGCGAGATCGCTGTTCGAGTCGCGTCCCTCCCGGCGCAAACCGTGGCCGACCTCGAACAGATCCCGCCTGATCGACCCGGCGGACCAGGGACCGGGACGCGCGGGCCCCGGCATCATGCTCATTGGCTCATAGGCCGGCATCGGGGTCGCACGGCCCCATGATCATCGTTGGTACCGTGCCGGTCGCGTCGCGGTACGTGCGTTTCTTTGCCCTGGTTCGGGCCTCCGGCGAGGTCTTCGGGGTAGTGAACACGGCGTGACGCCAAGTCGAGTAGGGCCGATTGAACCTAGGCGCGAGTGCCGACGTTGTGTTGGTAATCCGGCAAGGAAGGAGCACCCGTGGACGAGGAGGCGGGTGAATGGCAGCGTGCTCACTACTGGCCGCCGTATTCGGACCTGTTGAGCGAGGGCCGGCCTGACGAGGCCGGGCATGAGGGGCCACCGCCGGCTCGGCGGCTCGGCCGGGCGTGGGGGTGGACCCTCGTCAGGGGGGTCGTCATGCCGATGGCAGTGACCGTGGTGTTCGCCGCCATCGGTCCGTGGTGGCGATCGGCGCTGCCTTCCTCCGCCGAGGCGACCACCTCCGGCGCGCCCACCGCCGACACGACCGGCGTGCCGCTGGAACCCGTGCCCGCGTCGTCGCCGGCGGACACCTCGGCCGGTGACGTCCCGTCCAAGACGCCGGGGGAGCAGACGGTACTGCGCGAGCCGTCCCCGACACCGCCGGCGACCGCGCCCAGTCCCGAATCGACCGGCGTGCGGCCAACTCCGGCCGGTTCGAGAACCGTCAGCCCCACGCCGCAGCCGACGCGTACCACCCCGCTGGCCACGGTCCGGATCATCGCGCCGGCGGCGGGGATGGTGGTCCGCGTGGTGAGCCAGGCGAGTGGCGATTCCGTCGGCGTGTCGCGGGGCTCCACTTCGGACGGCGCATTGATCGTCTCATCGAGCGACACCTCGGCGACCGCTCAGCAGTGGCGGCTCATCGCGGCCGGTGAGGGCTGCTTCGGCCTCATCAACGTGCGTTCCGGTAAGGCACTGGACAATCCGGACGGCTCCAGCGTGGACGGTGAACAGATGCAGCAATGGACCGCGTTCGCCGGCAACATCAACCAGGCCTGGTGTTTCCAGCCGGTAGGCGCGGGGTGGTACTCGATCCGCAACCTCGCCGCGGGCACGCTGCTGGACCTGCGCGACGGCGGCCGCAACGACGGTACGGCGATTCAGCAGTGGGGTGCGGATCCGGCGATGCCCGACGCCAACCAGACCTGGCAGCTGCTCCGAGTCGGTTGAGATTGATCGGACACCGGACACCCGACTCCGGTCGGCGTCCGGTGTGCGGCGCCACCCTGCGTTCGCCACCAGCGTCGGCCCCCCCCGGGCCGGCGGGGTCCGCGCAACCGGCTTCCGCCCGTGCCGGGCTCGACAGGCGCAGCACGCGCCGCCGTTCCTCTGCCGCGCATGCGAATACTTCCGCAGGGAATCGCCGCCGGTTCGAACGGAGGCCGAGAGCCATTCGTTTCAACGATGGACCGCCTCGCTGGCCAGGGCGGTAGCCCTACCGCGGCAGCAGAGGATGTGGGGAAGCGGATGATCACAGCGTCCGGCAGGGCCGTCCAACCATCGGCGGCGACCGTTGACGATCGGTTGAGCGATCTGCACAGTAGGTGTGCCAAGCCGCTGACGACCTATGTCGCGAAGCTCACTCTCGGTGATGTCCGGTTGGCGGAGGACATCGTCCAGGAGACGTTCCTGCGGGCTTGGCAGTACCTGGTCGCGCACGAGGATCTGGACGTCGGATCGTTCGCTCCGTGGTTGTACACCGTGGCTCGGCGGCTGGTCATCGATGTGCTGCGGATGCGTCGGGCCCGGCCGGCCGAGGTTCTGGTCGACGACCTGCATCGGGCGGTGGTGACTGACGGCGACATCGACAGCATGTTGACCACGCAGGCTGTGCGGGCCGCGTTGCTGCGGCTGAGTCCTGAGCACCGCGTGGTGCTCGTCGAGTTGTACTACCGGGGCCGCATGGTGGCTGAGGTGGCGGAGGAGTTCGGGGTGGCGGTCGGCACGATCAAGTCGCGAAGTTACTACGCCAAGTTGGCGTTGCGCTCGCATCTGGGCCTGTGAGGTGGGTGGGCGTCAGGCTGGGAGTTGTGTCAGCCGGATTGCTCGTCCAGGACGGTCCGGAGGGCGCGTTTGGCGTAGTGGCTGCGGGAGCGTACGGTGCCGACGGGTATGCCGTGGCGTTGGGCGATTTCTTCGAAGGATCGGTCGTGGAAGTACAGTTCGATGAGGACTGTGCGGTGATCGGGCGAGAGTTTCAGCAGTGCCCGGTGCATTCGGTCGGTCTCGACCATGCGGGCGACGTCGTCGTTGGTGGAGGCGACCGGTCCGAGTTTGTCCATGGTGACTTCGGAGGGTCGGACGCGTCGTGCTCGCAGGGTGTCGATGACCAGGTGCCGGGCCACGGTGTAGAGCCATGGGCGCAGTACGGCGACGTCGGTCACGTCGTGTTGGCTGAGGTGTCGCCAGGCTCTGGTGAAGGTCTCCTGCACGATGTCTTCGGCTGTGGGGCGGTCGCCGAACAGCAGTCCGGTCACGTAGCCGGTCAGTGGCTCGCGGAACGAGGCGTGCAGGCGGGCGAGCTTGTCCTCGGCCATGTGTGCCGGCTGCCGCCCACTGCCGCCCGGTACCACGACCATCATGCCTCCGTGTCTGTGCCGCCAACCCCGCGTTCACCTTGGTGCACATCTCGATCCGTGTCCGCCCGAACGACCCGTACCCGGGCGTTGACCGATCGGTAGAGCATCAGGGATCCAGCCCTCGTCGTCGCCTTCCGGCAGCTCCGGTCCGCCTCCCTGATCGGATGTGTTACGCGACGGAAACGTAGGATCGAGTTGTCTACGGCGGATCAACGCCACGTTGACGTTCGGTTGACGGCTCCCGGTTCGGCGGCTCGGGGGCGGGTCACGGCATCGACGCCGGATGTCACCGAGTTGCGACCACGCACACGCCTCGCGGTGCCGGTCGCCGGAGCGGCGCAGCAGATCGAGCGCGGCGAGTTCGTACGACAGCGCCTTGTGGTAGTCCCGGAGCCGTACGTACGCGATCGCGATGTAGTCCGGTGCGTCCCTGTACCCGGTCCGTTCCAGCGAGTGGTACAGCCGCAGGGCCTCCCGCAGATGGTACTGCTCGTCGTCGGCGCCGCCGGGCGCGTCGATGTGCGCGCATCTCAGGTGAGCGTGGGCCTGGTTGAGCACATCGCCGCATTCGCCGAACAGCGCGACGGCCTCGAGCAGGTGGGCACGGCACTGTTCGGGGATGTTCAGTGCGCGAGCTGAGTAGACGTTGCCAAGACTGTGGTGTGCCCGTGCCTGCGCGGCCAGCAGGTCGAGGTCGCCGTCGTCGAGGTCCAGGCGGTACGGCTCCGATGCGAGCCCGGGTCACCTCACCGGCATGAGCATCAGGCTGGGCGCGGGACCGGGTAGGCCGATCAGTCGAGGTGCCACTTCTGGTTGTCCGCACCGCTGCAGCTCCAGATCTGCAACTTGGTGAAGTTGACGGTTGCGCGGTCCTTTGCGTCGACGCACTTGTCGGCTTGGACGTTGACCAGGTCATTGGCCCGGTTCAGCATGAACTGCTGCGACGGGGCGCCGGTGCAGGCGGACATCGTCACCGTCGCACCGTCGCGAGTAGAACCCCCGAGGACGTCCAGACACCTGCCGAGCGAGCGGATGGTCCCATCCGACGGGAAAGTCCATAACTGCCACGGTGTCCGGTGGCAATCAACGATCTGTAACGGCACCCCGTCGCTGGTGCTCCCATTCGGGATATCCATGCACTTCATGCTGCCGATACCGAAGATCTCGTACTCCGGCAGTCCACTGGTTGCTGATCCGGTCGTCACGACTACCGGTTGGTGCGTCGCGGAGGGACCGCCCGGCTTCGTCGACGGTACCGCCGGCTTTCCGGATGAATCGGACGGTATCCCCGTAGCGCCCGGCCGTCCGGGCGATCCGGAAGCGGCCGTGTTCGTTGCTGTCGTGTGGGACGTGGTCCCCGGCTCAGACCTTGGCGACGCGCCAACCACGCCGTTCGGGATGACGCCCACGTGGGGCGGCCTCTCCCAGTGTGCGGAGCTTCTGTTGATCAGAGGCAGCGCCAGTATGGCGGCGAGCAGGATCAGCACGGCCGAGCCGACGATCAGCCGTCTCCGGCGCGGGGAAGGTACGAGGCCCTTCTGATGGTCCTTCGTGGCAGAGGGAACCGTCTTTTCCTCGACGCGCGCGTCGACGCCAGCGGCTGGGTCGGCGGATGCGCGGTCAGCAGGGCCAACCGCAACAGCGGCAGGCTTGCTCTGGGCCTGCCCTGCGGCCCGGCGCAGAAGTTCCTCCGCGGTCTGCGGGCTGATGCGTTCTTCCGGATCCTTACGTAGCAGACCTTCTAGCAGCGGAGTCAACGGCCCCGCCTGTTCCGGTGGCCGCGGCGGCTCGGTGGCGAGTGCGGCGAGTGTCGCGATCGCCGACGACCGAACGTATGGTGGCCGGCCCTCAACGGCGGCGTACAGGGTCGCGCCGAGCGACCAAAGGTCCGACGGCGGACCGAGGATGCCGTCGCTTGCCCGTTCCGGCGAGATGTAAGACGGCGAACCGAGAATGAGTCCGGTTTTCGTGACGCTCGAGTCGCCGGAGATTCTCGCCAGCCCGAAGTCGGTCAGTACCATTCGGCCGTCATCCGCGATCAGCACATTCGCCGGTTTGACATCGAGATGCAGGACGCCGGCCCGGTGTGCCGCCCGCAACGCCGCGAGTACGCCCAGCCCGATCTCGGCCACGCGGGACGGTTGCATGGGTCCTTCGCTATTGATCAGCTGGTGCAGTGAGCGGGAGGGTATCAGTTCCATGACGATCCACGGGTCGTCGCCATGTCGAATCACATCGAAGATGCGCACCACGTTGGTGTGGTCGAGCTGCGCGATTGCCCGCGCCTCGCGGAGACTTCGGTCCTGCATGTCCCGCCGTTCGTCCTCGGTCAGGCCGTGTGGCGGTACCAACTCCTTGATCGCGACAACTCGCCGGAGGACGGTGTCATGAGCGCGCCAGATGCGACCCATACCGCCCTCCCCGATCAGCTCGAGAAGCAGGTATCGGTTGGCGATCAACCGTTGGGACGCACCGAACATGGAGTGGACCGTATCGTATTGTCAATCGCGAACGCCTTGCCGTTCAGGCAATTCGATCCGAGGTTATTTACATCACAGGATTGAACCTTTGGTTCGCGGGTCACGTTTCTCTCGCGCAAAAATTTCAGTCAGTCTCCAGCAATAGCGAAACGGGAGAACTCGGATTCCCGTTCAATGCGAGAGTCCCTTGACGGCATGTTCGTCAGCCGTCGGCGATTCTCGGTGTGTGCGCGAGGAAGTCTGAGATCGGGAGCCGGGACGCCGCGCGGACCGCCATGGAGATCCTGGCGTGGTCAGTACCTTTTGCGTTCGATGAGGCACGGCGCGGCATCGAGTGGTGCTTCACCGTCGGCGGGGCAGGGCACCAGGCCGAGCGGGGCGTCGGTGGAGTCGAAGCTTGCGGGCGTCGCCGAGGATTGCGTCTTCCAGGATGGTGTCATCGCGGGTCCTCTCTGAACCAAGGTGGGCTGCCGCGCGGCCGGCCTGCGGGACACGCACTGCGCTGTCGCGCATCCACCTCCCTGTCGCGTGCGTGTCGTGTCAGACGAGTGTTGGCTGCGACGCCGCCCGTGCACCAGTGGTGGCCACGACGTGTGAAGGTTCTGCAAGATGCCTCACAAGATCACCAGCGCAACCGCCATGGCGCTGGCGCGCAGTTGGGCGGCGATCGCGCGCAGCCAGGCCCGCACGCCGCTGGCCGATGAGGCCACCACGTCGGCGAGCGGTGTCTCGAGACACGTGGTCGTGGCCGACGTAGCGCGTTCTTCGTTTGAACGACCGGCCAGGGCGCCACGTTCATGTCCGTGACGCGCTGTCATCCGGTGATCTTGTGAGGCGTCTTGCAACACGGTCACACGTGGCGGTCGCCTCTGGTGTGCGCCGTCGTCGGGCCCCAACACTCGAGTCGCATGCCGGCGAAATTCGATGGGAGTAGTCAACATGATCGCACCCGGCGCGCTGGTGTTGATGGTGGTACCGCTGCTGGTCTTCTTCCTGTTCCAACGGTTCTTCCGGCAAAGCACGCTCGCCGGCTTGGTCCGGTTGCGCACTGCGGTCCAGCCCGCGGCCGCCGGTCGACGACCGGCCCCTTGCGCGGCGGCCCCGCCACCCTCCGAGACGGGACAGCCCTCTTGAAATCCTTCCCGCCCTAAAGGACGGAAATTCCCGTGGTCGCCCTTGGGTTTTCCTGCTTCACCGCCGGTCGCCCCGTCCGGGAGGACTCCCGTTGAGGTCTTACATCAGCTCCGCAAGCTGTCACCGCCAGCCCGGCGGCCAGAAGGTTGCGGGCCGCGTTGGCGTCGCGGTCATGGACGGTGCCGCACCGGCACATCCACGACCGCACGTGCAGCGGCATCTGCCCGGCCAGCCGAAACCTGGTGACCGGCTCCACCACGCCGTGGTGGGAGTTGTGTCAGCCGGGCTGCTCGTCCAGGACGGCTCGGAGGGCGCGTTTGGCGTAGTGGCTGCGGGAGCGTACGGTGCCGACGGGTATGCCGTGGCGTTGGGCGATTTCTTCGAAGGATCGGTCGTGGAAGTACAGTTCGATGAGGACTGTGCGGTGATCGGGCGAGAGTTTCAGCAGTGCCCGGTGCATTCGGTCGGTCTCGACCATGCGGGCGACGTCGTCGTTGGTGGAGGCGACCGGTCCGAGTTTGTCCATGGTGACTTCGGAGGGTCGGACGCGTCGTGCTCGCAGGGTGTCGATGACCAGGTGCCGGGCCACGGTGTAGAGCCATGGGCGCAGTACGGCGACGTCGGTCACGTCGTGTTGGCTGAGGTGTCGCCAGGCTCTGGTGAAGGTCTCCTGCACGATGTCTTCGGCTGTGGGGCGGTCGCCGAACAGCAGTCCGGTCACGTAGCCGGTCAGTGGCTCGCGGAACGAGGCGTGCAGGCGGGCGAGCTTGTCCTCGGCCATGTGTGCCGGCTGCCGCCCACTGCCGCCCGGTACCACGACCATGCTTCCTGATGTCCGATCTGCCACAGTGCCCACAACGATTGACACTCACGGACCGTTCAATCCCGCCGGTGTGCGGCCGGACCGGGCATCAGGAGCCGGCTGTGACCATCAGCAGATCACCCTGAGTCAGCGCGAAGAAACGGATCTGGTCCCGCGTTACCGGAATGGAACCGACGATGGTCTGCGGGCCGCCCGCGGCCACTCCGTGCGCCGCGACGTAGTTGCGTCCGTCCAGACCGACGGCGATCAGGTCGTATTCCTCCCCGGGGCGCAGCCCCACCGCGACCGCCCGGACGTCGGCGTTGCCGGCGCGTGCGGTCGTGGTCACGGAGAACTGACCGCGAGTGTCGGTGGTGGACTGGCTGCCCACCGAGACCCGGTCCTCGTCGGGCCCTGGGTAGAGGAACATGCCACCGACGCCCAGGACGGCGCCGACGAGCAGCGCCGCCGCGTAACTGAGCGCCCGGCGTCCGCGCGAGCCGGGTCGGCCCGGCGGGCGGCGGGCTGCGGGCCTGGTAGCCGACACTGCACGCGGGGTCGTGGCCGGTCGAGCCGGGCGGTCGGCGGTCGTAGGGGGAGCGGTCACACCCGACCATTCGAGCTCCGCCACCACGTCAGCCGGAAGGGCGGCCACCGCAGCGGCGATCTCACTGGCGCGATCCGCCTGTTCCCGGCAGGCCGCGCAGAGCAGCAGGTGCTCCTCGAACCGTTCCTCCTCCTCGGTGTTGAGCGCACCGGTGAGGTACAGGTCGATCTGGTCCGGGATGTGTGTCATGGCCTCGCCGGATCGGTGGTTCGATCCCATCTACGCTCAGCTCCTTTGCCTGCAGCGCGGCAGTCGGGTCGGGTTGCGCGTCGTGCCGTGGGCACGGTTTGTACGACCACACAGAGGATTTCACACCCCGCGATGAATTCCGTCGACCCTCCCTTTAACGACTGGCCAGGCCGTCAAGTTCATGTTCGTGGCGCGCGGCCATCCGGTGATCTTGTGGGAAGTCCTGCAACACGGTCACACGTGGCGGTCGCCTCCGACAGGGCGTGCTCGCCGACGGCCGGGCCAGGGCCGCTGAACGCAACGCCGGCAGGTTTCGGTGGCTCCGGTTCGACCGCCGGCGCCGACTCGCGCCGGCTTGCCGAACTTCCCGCGAACCGCTCCCCAGACACGCAAACCCACGGTCTGTCATCATCTTGTCGGAGCCGGACCGGCCGCCGCACTCCTCCGGGCCGCGGCCGAAGGTCTGGGAGCGTTTCGACGTGCGCTGCGGCGGCAGAGATTCGAGGCGAGGAGATCGGGTGACCCAGGACCAGCCGGCGGCACGACCCCGTCGTCCATCCACCCTGTTCCTGTTGCCAGTCGTGCTGGCGATCGTGGCGGGCGTGGCGTTCGTCGCGGTGAGCAGGCTCGGCGGTCGACTCACGATCACCGCCGAACAACGCGCGGTTATCGAGCAGCTTCGTAGCGTCCTGATGCACGACACGCTCGTTCCGCAGTACGCCCGCGTGGTCAACCAGTTCGACGCGCACGGATACGTGCTGGGCACAGGGGACTTCTCGACGGCCGGCGGTGAGGCCCTTGAGGTGATACAGACCTACACCGCGAGGGTGGGTTCCAACACTCTGTCCCGCACCTATCTGGCCACGCTGACGACGCTGCGCAACGAGAACAGCCCGGCGATCGACGCGCTGGCCGGACTACCCGACGCTTGGCGCCTTGCCAGCCAGGACCCCAGGTTCCGGCAGGCCCAGGACGATGTCCTGGAGAACCTGTACTACACGCCGGCCATGAAAATCTCCACCGACCTCGGCCTGACCACGGCACTGGGCGTCGCGGTCATCTACGACACGATTCTTCAGCACGGCAACACGTCGAATCCCGATGCACTCCCCGCGATCCGGTACCGGGCCACCAAGCGTGCCGGCGGCGAGCCCGGCACAGTGTCCGAGCATGCATGGCTCAAGGCCTTCCTGGCAGAGCGGGAGGAAACGCTGGCCAATCCGGCCGACGAGCGGTACCGCAATACCTGGCCGTACAATCTGGACCGCCCCCGCGTGCTGGAGACGCTGATCGACGAGGGTCACGACGACCTCTCGCCGCCGATCACTGTCCGGCCTTACGGCACCGTGCACGTCCTCGACGGGCGGGCCCCGGCGCCGACGTTCAACGATGACACCGGAACACCCCGTGCCGGCTCCCCCCTTGTGGGCGGACCCTCCTCGGCGGCCGCACCTGCGACCGCTCGGTCGCCGGGCAATCCGCAGTCGTCCGGCCTGGCGGCACCGCGCTCACCGGTCACCTCGAACCCACCGGCCGCACCGCCCATCGAGACGACCGTGGCGCCGCGCGACGGGCTGGTTGTCCGGATTGCCGCCACGAGCGGCAAATGGGTGGGCGTGGCCGACGCTGCCACCGCCGACGGCGCGATGATCGTTCTCAGCGGCAATACGGGACCCGCCCAACTGTGGCGTATCGCCGAGTCACAATCGGGCTGCTTCCATCTCATCAACGTGAAGTCCGGTAAGGCGCTCGACAATCCGGACGGAACGTGGACGGACGGCGTCCAGATGCAGCAGTGGGAGTACTTCTGGGGCAACTCCAACCAGTCCTGGTGCTTCACGTCGGCTGGTGGCGGGCGCTACTCCATAGCGAACCTGACCAACCACTACCTGCTCGACGTCCGTGACGGCGGCACGGCCGACGGCACCGCCATCCAGCAGTGGGACGCCGATCCCGCCGCCCCGAATCCCCACCAGACCTGGCGTCTCGTCGGGTCGGCTGGTTCCTGAGGGTGTGCGGAGCAGGGGCCATTGTTATCACCTAACAGTTCCCGGTCGACGCGGCTATGCCCAGGCTGCCTGTCTGGCCGGGGACATCACCGCCTCGGCATCATCAACGGACCAACGACGGGATAAGATCGAAGATCTTGGCATCAAGTTCTGGGATCTCCTCGGACGTGTGCGGAACGGCCGCTACTGGCGACCAGGACCCAGGTGGTCGAGCCTGGCCGGTCATTGCCGAGGTCGGGCACGTTGGACGGCGCTCAAGGCGGAGTGGGCCGGCCGCCCGCGCCGCGCAACGCCGGCATAGGCCGTGGGGATCACGGTGAGGACCCAGGACATGCGCCGGACGGCCTGGTCGGGGTGATCGCCGAACTCGGCAGCGACGACCGTCGCGCAGCCCAGAACGCCGTGGCGGAGAAGGCTCGCCGCGACGGCCGCTCGGATCTGAGCCGGCGTGGGGCTGGCCGACGGTTGCAATGGTGACGCGAAGAGTGCCTCGGCACGGATGGGATCCATCGGCGGACTCATGTACTTCAGTACGGTTCCATCCGAGGCAACGTTCAGGATCGGCCACGGCCGGCGTCAAGGACGGTCTGTGCGGGCGCTGGAGGCGGCGGTGCCCCCAGAAGCCCCACCGATTCCGCCGCAGGGCCCGTCACCAGGACTGGGGAGTGCCCCGGCACCCGCCCGGAGGGACAATCGACTCACCGTGCGGTGGTCACGCGGGGGGTGTGACTACCGCACGGCGATCAACAACCCGCTAAACTCCGCGTGATGACCGACGCCCGAGAGCTGCTGCGCCTGCACGACGAACAGGTCCGCGGCACCGTGGCCGACCGCCTCCCGGACAACTGGGCCCCCTCCTGGGACGGGCCCGTCCTGCGGGTCGCCACGCCGGCCCGTGGGATCGTGTTCGGGCAGCACCTCGACGGGGTGCCCGGCGACGAGCTCGACGCGCTCATCGCCCGGGCCGTGGAATTCTTCGCCGCCAAGGGCCTCCCCTTCGAGTGGAAGACGTACGGTCACGACCGGCCCGACCTGCCTGAGCGCCTCGAGGCCGCCGGCTTCGCGTCCGCACCGGCCGAGACCGTCGTCGTCGGGTTCGCCGCCGACCTCGTCGACGCCGGCGTCGCGCCCGACGGCGTGCGCATCCGCGCCACCACCGCGCCGGACGACCTGCGACGCATCGCCGACCTGCAGTCGGAGGTGTGGGGCTCGGACTGGTCGTGGCTCGCCGACGACCTTGCCGCCCGCATCGCCTCCGGGCCCGACGACATCGTCGTACTCGTCGCCGAGGCCGGCGCCACCGTCGTGTCCACCGCGTGGCTGGTCGTGCTGCCGGGCACCGAGTTTGCGTCGCTGTGGGGCGGCTCCACCCTGTTCGGGCTGCGCGGCCGGGGCATCTACCGGGCGCTCGTGGCGCAGCGGGCGCGCATCGCGGTCGAGCGGGGCATCCGGTACCTCTGGGTCGACGCCTCCGACGACAGCGCCCCGATCCTGCAGCGGCTCGGCCTGCGCGCCGTGACCACGACGACGCCGTGGCTCTGGACGCCCTGACCGCGCGGGTGCACCCGACCGCCCGGGTCCGCCCGGGCGGCCGCCGCGCCGACGCCCTGGCCGTCGCGAGCTACCTGCTCGCGGCGGTCGTGCTGTGCGGGCGGCTGCTCGCCCACCCCGGGCAGCGGCTGCCGTACACGCCGGGGGACCGCATCCAGGCGGAGTACCACCTCGCCTACGCCGCCCGCATCCTGCACCACCTCGGCAACCCGCTGCTCATCGACCGGCTGAACGCGCCCGTCGGGGTCAACGCGATGGCGAACACCACCCAGTTCGGCCTCGGGATCCCGATGGCGCCGGTGACCTGGCTGCTCGGCCCCGGCGTCGCGTTCGACGTGCTGATCGTCGCGGCCCTGGCCGGTACCGCCGCGGCTTGGTATTGGCTCCTGTCCAGACACGTCGTGGACTCCCGGCCGGCGGCGTGGGTCGGCGGGCTGGTCGGCGGCTTCGCGCCCAGCGTCGTCAACCACGCCACCTTCCACCCCAACCTCACCGCGCAGTTCCTCGTGCCGGTCATCGCGTGGCGGGTCGTGCGGCTGTTCGACTCGCGCCGGTTCGTCCGCGACGGGCTCATCCTCGCCGCGCTCATCGTGTGGCAGGTCTTCGTCAACGAGGAGACGCTGTTCATCGCCGCGCTCGCGATCGGGGTGTTCCTGCTGCTGTGGCGCGGCCCGCGGTGGCGACCGATCCTGCCCGGCCTCGCCGTCGCCGCGGGCGCGTCGCTGCTCGTCCTCGCATATCCGCTGTGGTGGCAGTTCTTCGGCACCGGCGCCTACCGCGGCGGCGAGCAGCAGATGACCGCGTTCCACACCGACCTGCTCGGCGTCACCTCGTTCTCCCGCAACTCGGTCGTGGTCCGGCTCAGCGAGTTCCCGCCGGCGCCCGGCTTCTCCGCCGAGCAGCACGCGTACTTCGGCTGGCCGCTCATGCTCGCCGCGGCCGCGTTCGTCGCCTGGCGATGGCGCGACCGGCTGGTGCGCTCCCTGGCACTGACCGGGGCGCTGTTCCTCGTGCTGTCGCTGGGCACCGAGCTCACCGTCCGCGGCCGCGCCACCGGGATCCCCGGCCCCTATGCGCTGCTGGCCCGCCTGCCGCTGTTCGACACGCTGCTGCCGACCCGGCTCGGCGAGGTCGCCACGTGGGCCCTCGCGCCGATCGCCGCGCTGGCCGTCGCCGCGGCCCGGCTCCCCTCGCGGGTGCTGACCGCTGGCCTGGTCGCCGCCGTCCTGCTGCCGGCGGCGCCGACGCCGACGCTGGTGTTCGACCGCCCGGCGGTGCCGGCCTTCATCACCACCGGCGCGTGGCGGCCCTATGTGGCGGCGGATGATTCGGTACTCGTGGTGCCACTCGCCGACTTCGAGCACTGGACGGCGCTGCAGTGGTCGACCGCCACCGGCCTGGACCTGCGCCTCTCGCACGGCTACTTCCTCGGCCCCGAGGGCGGCGTCACTGGCCGGCACGCGGTCGTCGGGCCGCCGCGGCGGTTCCTCGACGGGCTGCTGCGCACGCCGCCGGCGGCCGTCACCGCCGCGGACCGGGACCGGGCGGCGGCCGACCTCGGCTACTGGCACACCGCCCTGATCCTCGCCCCGCCGGAGGCGGCCGTCGCCCCGCAGCGCGCCCTGCTCGACGCGCTGTTCGGCCCCGGCCGGCTCACCGGCGGCGTCTGGATGTGGGACGTCCGCGGCGTCCGCCGCTAGCGCGAACCGGCCGGCCCACCCGGCGCTACTCGATCGGCTGCGATACGTCGCACACCAGGTCGCCCGGGGCGGCGTTGACGAAGTCGGCGAAGTACACCTCCCGCGGCGCCGCGGTCGGCTGCGCGCCCTCCCGCTCGGCCCACACCCGCACCGCGTCGAACGCCGACAGGATCTGCGGGAAGGCCACCTGCGCCTTGGTGATGCGGGTGTACGCCTCCCGATGCGCCGGCTCTACGCGCACCGCCGCCTCCAGCGCCCGGTTCGGGTCGGGCGCGACCGGCAGGCAGATCTCGACCGGCCCGTCGCTCTCCTCGTTGACCTCGCCGTGATAGATGATGAAGCACGGCCCGGCCATGCCGTCGCCGTGCCCGGCCGCCGCCTTGACCAGCCGCCCGACCGCCGCATCGATCCAGGCCGGCAGGTCCTGCACCCGCACGTGCCGCTGCTCCGTGAGCACCGTCTGCTCGGGCACTTCACGCACCTGCACCTCGTACATCTCCAGACTCCCTTCCTCGCCGAGCAACCGAATCCGCAGGTGCCCGACCAGTTCGCGCCGCGCCGCCACCCGGTACTCCTCGTCGGTCCAGTACGCGTCCAGCAGCGCCGCCGCGGCCCGCGGGTCCCGCTCGCTCGCCGCGACGATCTCGGCGATGCGGGCCAGCGGCATGTCGAGCCGCCGCAGCCGCGCCACGAGCCGCGCGGTCCCGAGCTGCCCGGGCCGGTACCAGCGATATCCGGTCCGCTCGTCGACGAGCGCCGGCACCAGCAGCCCCTGCTGTTCGTACAGGCGCAGGGCGCGCGTCGACAGCCAGGACCGGCGGGCGAACGCCCCGATCGTCAGCAACCCGTTGTCGTGCACACCCACGACCATGCCCCTTGACCCGGGGTGAAGGTCAACCGTTCCCGGCGAGCCGCAGGTCGATGCACGCTGTCGGGCCAAGCGACGTCAGCCGAGCTGCCCGAGGACGACCGAACCGAGGGCGAACAGCAGGAGCAGCGGTACCGTCCGCCAGAGCACGCGTGATGGTGGAATATCGGCCCCGCGCAGGAACGTGACGCCGAGTGGTACGAAAGCCACGGCAAGGCCGGCGACCTGGACGGCCGAGGCCCACGTGCTTCCCTTGAGAACCCCCACCATCAGACCGGACATCAGCGCCAACGCGACGGCCGGTAGCAGACGTAGGGTGCGAGACAGGAAACACCCGATGGCCAGGACGATCCAGCCCAGCATCACGGCGAAGGTGAAGCTGGACACGACCCATTCCCGGTAGGCGTAGTAGGAGCTGACGGCGTGTGTGGCGGTGCTCAGGCCCGCGCTGTCGACCAGGGCGAAGGCGAACGTGTTGACGCCGTAGTGGAAGGCGCGGGCGAACAGGCCGAACATCACCATGCCGCCACCCCACAGCGCCCAGGCCGGCCGGGTGACGCCGACCTGTGTGGCGACCACGACGATGCCCGGCCAAAGCGCGATGGTGCCGGCGAGGAAGATCGCGTACGCGGTACTGATCAGCGTGGGTTGCCGCTGGTACGCAGCGAGTTGGTGCGGGAAGAAGAACGGGACGCCGAGCCGCAGGAGTGTGCCGGCGAGCAGCAGGCACGGCCCGATGATGAGGGACACGCCGCCCAACCACGGGCCGGGGAAGGTGAAGATCCGTTCGTGATGAGGCTCGGCGGTGTGTTGCCGGTCGACTGTCGCCGTGATCATGCCATCGACTCTCCCGCGACACCGCGGCACGGCACATCCGGCCAGGACACCAATCCGTGGCAGCGTTGCCAGGCTGAGCCTCGGCGCCCAGCTGCTACCAGGGGATGAGCACCCTGAGTCGGACGGCAACACCGGTCGCGCTCGGTAACCTTGGCGACGTGATCCGGATGCGGTGGCAGGTCGTCGACGCAGCGGCCGCCGTCGCCGTTCTGGCGGTGTGCGGGGTCGCGGCGCAGGAGGCCGGCCGACCATCCTGGTGGCAGTGGCTGCTGGTGTGTGCGGTATCCGTGCCGGTCGCGGTCCGCAACCGGTGGCCGCTGCCCGCCGCCTTGGTGACGCTGACCGCGTCCGCCGCCGTGTTGGCCTGCGGGGTGATACCGCCGTACGCCGCACCGGTCCTGTGCGCTGCCGTAGCGCTGATCCAGTATTCGGTAGCGGTGGGAATGCCGCCGTCCCGGTCGGTTCCGATGCTGGCCACAGGGCTCGGCGGTGCCGTCGCGCTCGGTTTGCTGTGGCCGGCGGCGCCGCTGGTGGCGATGCCGGCGGTCGCGGTCCCATGGCTGGTGGGTTGGGTGGTTCGGCACCGGCGGCACCTCACGGAGCGCATCGCCGACGAGCGGACCGCGCGGGCGGTAACGGAGGAGCGGCTACGCATCGCCCGCGACATGCACGACACCGTGGCACACAGCTTGAGCATGATCGCGATGAAGGCCAGCGTTGCCCGCCACGTCGCTGCGGTACGGCCTGAGGAAAGCATGACGGCCCTGGAGGTCATCGAGACCGCCAGCCGGGAAGCGCTCGTGGAGATGCGCCGCGCCGTAGGCTTGCTCCGCGCGGACCTGGATCCCGCCATGCCGTCGGGTTCCGACGAGGACCTGCGTGCGCTGGCCGACCGCGCCGAGCAGACCGGCATCCAGGTGGAGTTGAACCTCGTGGCCGCGGCGGCACCGCCGGCCGGAGTCCGGCTCGTCGTGTACCGCGTCGTGCAGGAGGCGTTGACCAACGTGATCCGGCACGCGAAAGCCACCGGGTGCACGGTCAGCGTCGAGGCCGGTGCGGACTCGGTCACCGTCCGAGTAGTCGACAACGGCACCGCCGCCGTGGCACCCGGCGGAACCGGGCACGGGCTGCGCGGCATGCGCGAGCGGGTCGCCGCATACGGCGGCAACGTGCAGGCTGGGCCGCACCCTACCGGCGGGTTCGCGTTGTCCGCTTGCATTCCGTACCGCCCGTCGGGCCAGGATGGACAGCCGTGACCGACCCGATCCGCGTACTCATCGCCGATGACCAGACGCTGCTTCGTGACAGCTTCCGCATCCTGCTGGACACCACCCCCGGCTTCGCCGTGGTCGGCGAGGCCGGCACCGGCCGCGAAGCCGTCCAGCTGGCATTCGCCCAACGCCCTGACGTGGTCCTGATGGACATCCGCATGCCCGACATGACCGGCATCGAAGCCACCGAACAGATCTGCGCCAAGACCGACGACACCCGCGTGCTCATCCTCACCACCTTCGACCTCGACGAATACGTCTACGGCGCGCTGCGCGCCGGCGCCAGCGGCTTCCTGCTCAAAGACACCAGCGCCGCCGACCTGCTCGCCGCCCTCCGAGTGGTCGCCGCCGGCGACGCGCTGCTCGCCCCCAGCGTCACCCGACGACTCATCGCCGCGTTCGGCGCACAGCCCCGTCCATCCCGCACGTTCCACCGCACACTGACCGGGGTGACCGAACGCGAACGCCAGATCCTGATACTGATCGCACGCGGCCTGTCCAACACCGACATCGCCGCGCACCTCACACTCAGCCAAGCCACCGTAAAATCACATGTCGGCCGGCTACTCACCAAGCTCAACGCCCGCGACCGCGCCCAACTCGTCGTCGTCGCCTATGAGACCGGTCTTGTCACGGCAAATCGCACCGGTCTCGGGGACCGACCGAGCACTCGAACACCACCACGCGCCGACTGACCGTGAGGCGCGCATGTCGGCTCTGTCCCTGTCGCCGTCGTGTAATCGGGAGTGTCAAGTTAACGGCTGATCTGGATTGTTGAATTGGTCAGTGGTTGGTCGGGTTCAGGCGGCCCTCGAACGCGATCTGGAACGCGTTCAA
>NZ_JBICTV010000015.1:161006-189849 GCF_043197855.1 Dactylosporangium sp. NPDC048998 | reverse complement strand
AACTCCGGCGGAAACGTCGAGGTCAACAACCCGACCGCAATCCGATCCGACAACCGCTCACCAAGCGGCGCTTTCACCTGTCCAGCACGCGGCACGTCACATGCTAACAGCCATAACGCTTAAGTCAGCAGTATTGGACCTAGACCCCACTCGCCACGGCTCTTGAGGTAGTTGCTGCGGCGCATGAGGTTGGTACCTCGCAGTTGCACGTCTCTGGGCTGCTGAGACGGTCCTTTCACCAGCTCCAAGTCGGTGCCCGGTACCTGGACGGAGGCGGTCTCCGGCCATTCAGCCCACGGCTCCACACGCCCGCGGCAGCAAGGGCGTCAGATGACGACAACCGGTGCGCCCAACTTCGCGCGACCTACCCGTGTGCACGCGGCGTTAACCTCCGCAACGCGGGGCGACCGGCCACAGCGCTGCGCTCGAGAACCGTGGCCGCCAAGGGCGAGGGCGAGGGCGACACTCCCGCGGTGCGGCATCGTCGACGTACGGTTGAGTCCGCCTGTGCTGGGTAGGCCATTGCGTGTATCGGCCACCGCTTTCAGCGTCGGCGTTGCGGGAGCGGCGGCGCGACCGTGAAGGGCGAAACAGCAACGGTCGGCTACGGAACCCCGGGCGTCGCATCATCGGCACGATCACGATGCGCACCTGAAAGGTCCAGCATGACAACACCGGCGGCATCGACCAATCAACCCCGTCGCGGCAATGCCGTACAACGTGTCGCGGCACCCGGCAGCGACTACGCCGACCTGCTGCACCAGGTCAAGGCAGCCGGCCTGCTGCAGCGGCGGCACGGCTACTACCTGACGAAGATCGCGGTGACCGGCGGACTTTTCGTCGCGGCATGGACTTGCCTCGCCGTGCTGGGTGACTCGTGGTGGCAGCTTCTCGTCGCCGTGTTCCTCGCCGTGATATTCACCCAGATCGGCTTCCTCGGCCACGACGCCGGGCACCGGCAGATCTTCCGCTCGAAACGGGCCAACGACCTCGTCGGCCTGCTGCACGCCAACCTGGCCGTCGGGCTGAGCTACGGCTGGTGGGTCGACAAACACCAGCGCCACCACGCCCACCCCAACCAGGAGGGCAGGGACCCGGACCTCGACATCGGCGCATTGGCGTTCACCACGCGGCAGGCCCGCGCCAAACGGGGTCCGGTGACCCGGTTCATCGCCCGCCATCAGCGCTGTCTGCTTTTCCCGCTGTTGCTGCTGGAGGCGGTACAACTCCACGTGTCCAGCGTCCAAGCCCTGACCGGCGGCCGTGGGCTGCGCCACCGCTGGTGGGAGATGCTGCTGCTCCTCCTGCACGCCGCCGGCTACCTGACCGCGGTGCTGCTGGTGCTCTCCCCGCTCAAGGCGGTCGCGTTCATCGTTGTGCAGCAGGCGTTGTTCGGTCTGTATCTGGGGTGTTCGTTCGCGCCCAATCACAAGGGCATGCCGATCAACGCTACCGACGACCGGACCGACTTCCTGCGCCGGCAGGTACTTACCGCCCGCAACGTCCGCGGCGGCTGGCTCGTCGACTTCGCCCTCGGCGGCCTGAATTACCAGATCGAGCACCACCTGTTCCCGAGCATGCCCCGGCCGAACCTGCGCCGGGCCCAGCCCCTCGTACGGTCGTTCTGCCAGCAGCACGACGTGTCGTACTGCGAGACCGCCCTGCTGCGCTCCTACGCGCAGACCCTGCACCACCTTCACGACGTCGGCCGACCGTTGCGCGTCACCACCGCGGCTTGACCCCTACGGCCATCAACATCGGCGCAGCCGCCGTAATGACGACGGCTCCCGGACCGATGTCAGCAGCCTCGTTCGGTGCCGGCCGACATGGGGCCCGGTGGAACGCCACCGCGTGGGGAAGATGCCGAGGGCGAACGCGGCGCGTATGGCGTCGCGCCGGGTGTGTACCGCCATCTTGCGGTAGATCGACGCGACGTGGGTCTTCACGGCGTTCGGGGAAAGGTACAACGCTGTAGCGGCGGACGGGTCCACCTGCGGTGTTGCCTTCGAAGCTCCCAACGATGCCGGCAGCGAGGACACCGCCGGGGTCCGGAGCGGTCGAGACGACGCGCCAATGATAGGCCCCCTGAGGGGTTCGACAGCGCATCAGCGATGCACCAGCCCTCGTTCGGGCCCTCGTTCGGGCACTGGTCTTGTACCTAACGATCACCGGGTGCTGCGCGGTACCGTCGAGACATCGCCGTCGCGGCCTGACCGCCGCCGGATCAGATGGCGGCGCTCACGCGATCGCTGCACGCTGCAGGGACGGGTGAAGCACCCGAGGAGCGAAACTGCATGGAGTTCGACGTAACGGTCGAGAGCCCCAAAGGAACGCGCAACAAGTACGAGGTGGACCGCCACACCGGCAGGATCCGGCTGGACCGCACCCTGTTCACCGCCACCCAGTACCCGGAGGACTACGGCTTCATCGAGCACACCCTCGGCGAGGACACCGACCCCCTCGATGCGCTCGTGCTGGTCCGGGAACCCACCTTCCCGGGCTGCCAGATCCGCTGCCGAGCGTTCGGCATGTTCCGGATGCGCGACGCGAGAGGCCCAGACCCGAAGGTGCTCTGCGTCCCGACCGCCGACCCGCGCCTGGCCTACCTGGTGGACCTGCCCGACCTGGAACAATTCCACAAACTGGAGATCCAACACTTCTTCGAGATTTACCAGGATCTCGAACCGGGCACGACCATCGACGCCGAGCACGGCGCGTGGGCCGGCCGCGCCGACGCCGAAGCGGAGGTCACCCGATCACGCCGGCGTGCTGTCCGTGCCGCAGCGTCCTCGCCGATCAGGCGTTAGGGTGGGGGGCGTGTCGCCCGGTCCCGGGCGGCTCCCAGGACAAATCGGCACCCTCGGGAGCAGCCATGACCGTTTCGAAGTCGAGCGTCGTTGCCGTCCTTCGCCGCCGGGGTCAGCATGACCGCGCGGATTGGGTGGATCGGGTGTTGCCGGAGCACATCGACACGGCCCGCAATGCGGGCCTGCTCGACCTTCTCGCGGTCGACGTGGCCGACCTGACCGGCGAGGCGGCCTGCGAACCACGGTAGGCGCCGCCCCACCTCGAACACCCAAGCGTCGCGGCGGGCCGGACCGACCGGCCGCAACCTGCGCGCAGACGGCTGCCCACGGGGCTCAGGCCACCGTCAGATCGGCTGCCGTGCGCGCTGCCCGCGTTGCGGCGCCGTGGCCTCCCTCGTTGTCCCATACTGCGACCGGATCGGTGCCGGCACCGTCATCGGCTGCCGGGGCTGCGGCAAGCGCCGCAAGGATGGCCGGCGCGCGCATACGGTTGACCGGATCAGCGGCCGTGAACATCGCCGACCGGGCCGCGGCGTCGGTCATGTCCGGTGGTACCACGAGCAGATCGAGCTGATTGCCGCGGTCCGTGGTCGCGATCAGGACGCCCGGGTCCACGGTGGCGAACCACCCCGCCCGGATGACGTCGGCGCCCACCGCCAACCGGCGGAAGTGGAAGTGGGTGTCCCAGCCGGCGCTGCTGAGCATCAGCCGGCGGATCGGTCCGTAGCGGGCGGCGAGGGTAAGGACGAGCCCGGGCAGTTCGGCGACCGGATCCCGGGACCTGGGCCACCATCCGCCGTCCAGGACGGCGCGGTCCGCGCGGGCCGGGGCGAGGACCAGTCGTGGCGACGAAGGGGGACCCGGCGGAACGACAATGGCGCGTTGCGTGGTGGTGACCATGTTGGCTTCCTTGCTCGGTATGCGCAGCGGGCCACCCCGCGGGCGGAGGTACCGCCGAGTCAGGGAACCTGGCCCACTCCAGGGGTCCGTCGAAGCTCGTGCGTGGTGCCGGGGCTGGCATCACAATGCGGGCTGGCCGGAGAAGGCGACGCGGGTCCGCGGATGCCGATGGCTCGACCCGGCACCCAGTTGGGCTCGACGGTGGCGTCTTCCGCCGACGGAGAACTGCCAAAAGCAATCGGTCGCCGTGATCTCGGTGCCACACGGCAGTCTACGCCTGTTTCGGGACCGGGAGCGGCGACGCTCGGCATGCGTGCGGTGGACCCGGCCAGGGCAGGCGCCTGCGCGCCCACGCCATCCGGCCGCCGACGCTGCGGCGTTCGGCCGGTAGCCATCGGCGGCACGACCGCGTACGGTGTCTATGTCACCCCGGTCCCCGGTGGCTGAGTCCTGCTGGCATCGCGGCTCATCGACCACCTGGTGGTTCGTACGACCGGGTCTCTGCATTCGTTGATCGTGGCCTGTCCGGCCGCTCCTTGTGCTGCGGTGGCGCCGTCGTGACCACGCCCTATCCGCATCGATGCTTTGCTCCGAGGGGGTGGGTGGTGTCCCGGGCGGCACACCGCTCGGGACACCGACACTGCTCACGGCGCTGCAGCGCGGAGGTTGAGAGAAGGTGCCATCGCCGCGATGAGCTCCCAGCCACGGCGTGGCCCGTGCGGCGGCAGAGCCCCGGTCTCCGGCCGTGGGCGGTGTCGTTCATGCTGCTGGCCGCATGCGCACCTTGAGTTCAACGTCGGTGGCCGTACCGACCTTGATCAACGCAACACCGCCGGCCGGCTTGGCCAGACGTTCCTGCAGCTTCCCACGGTCATAGTCCGAGTCGCTCTTCTCGATCTCGGCCCCGATCTGCGAGACCCGGCCGTTGGTCGCCTCGGCGTCACCGGAGCCGTCGACGACGGTGGTGGTGGTGTCGTCCTTGGTCACGACCATCTCACGGGCCCGGCCGAGCAGCGACAGATCGGCGTTCTCCAGCTTCAACCCGACGGTCTCACTAATCACCTGACCACGAGTCAGGATCGCGATGTCGCTCAGCATCGCCTTGCGGCGGTCGCCGAAACCGGGAGCCTTCACCGACTTGAACCTGCCGCGGATCTTGTTCACCACCTGGGTCGCCAGGGCCTCGGCCTGTTGTCGGTGGCGATCGCGTGTCACGGCTGCGTTGGGCCGACGATGACGTCCGGCACCGGCGTCGAACAGGCGTAAGGCGAAGGTGTCGCTCCAGAACGGGCAGCGGCAGAGGTGTCCTTCCTCGGCGCGCACGGCAACCTGCCGATGGGGGCGGCGCTGCTGCTCGCCGCAGTCTTCGGTGCCCCGCTCGTGGCACTGCCTGGCACGGTACGAATCCTGCAACTCCGAGCGGCCGATGTACCTGGAACAGCCACCCCCGTCGCCGCGGTGACGGGGAGGAAGGCGCGAGCCGCCACAACGGAAGTTGCGGCAGGGACGTCCGGGGCATCGGTGCCGGATTTCGGCCGGGTCAGTCTCCGGTGACGTCGGGCAGGCTGGTCATGTCGGTGACCACGCGAAGGGCGACGTCGCTAAGGCGGCGGTGGGTGCGCCGGGCGTGGGCCCGGATCAGCTCGAAGGCCGCGTCGACAGAGACGTTGTGTGCCTGCGCGACGGCACCTTTGGCCTGCTCGACAATGATTCGGTTGTTCAGCGCCCCCTGCAGCTGCTCGGTGAGAACCTCGCCGTGGCGGATCGCCCGTTCCTGCAACAGGCCGATCGCGGCGACGTCGGCCAGCGCCTGCACGATCTGCACGTCGGCATCGTCGAAATTCGCACGGCCGGTGCCGAAGACGCCCATCGCGCCGATCACCTCGTTACGCAGCCGCAACGGGAACGCATGCACGGAGCGGAACCCGGCGGCCGCGGCGTAGGGCGCGAATCGCGGCCAGCGGGCGCTCGCGGTGGACAGATCGGCGTTGACGACCGGCTCGGCGCCGCGGAACGCGTCCAGACACGGCCCGTCCCGCCACTGCAACTGCAGCAGCTCCAACAATGTGGTTGTCTCGTCCGAGGCGGCCATGAACTGCAACCGGCCCCTCTCGTCGGCCAGCAGCAGCCCCACGGTGGCGTTGGTGACCAGCCCGGCGACGCGGTCGGCGAGCATCTGCATGAACTCGATCAGGTCGAACCCACCGACCAGGGTGTCGGCCACCTCGACAAAGATCGTCGCCAGGCGTTCTTCGGATACGGTGGTCATGACAGGTTCCTGGCCTTCCCTGCGATGCTCTTGACAGTGTTCATGCACGGTCGATGTCGAGGCGGAGCCGACGAGCCACGATGTCCGCGGCCACCTCGCTCAACGGCTGGTCGGTGGCGTAGGCGTGGGCCCGGATTCGCGCCAGCGCCTCCGCGAGGGGAATGCCCAACTGGACCATCACCATGCCCTGGGCCTGGAACAGCCGGGCGCGGTGCTCGAACGCCTCGTCCAGCTCGTCCACTTCGGTGGCCCGTTCCTGACCATCCAACACGGTCATCACGACCTGGTCAGCGACAGTAAGCGCCTGGCCCAGTTCCGGCCTGGACATCGCCCCGGAACGGGCACGGAACACATCGAGGACGCCGAGGCGAGCCGCCCCGATCTGCAACGGAAACGCGAACACTGCCCGGACCCCCGCATCCAGGACCGCGACGGTGTACACCGGCCATCGACGCATCGCCCCGTCGGCCAGATCCGGCACCAGCACCGGGCGGCCGGCCGCGGCGGCATCGATACACGGGCCTTCCCCGAAGGTGAACTGCAGCTCCTCGATCCGCGCGGTGTCCGGGTCCGACGCCGCAGCCATGCCATGAACACCGTCGGAGGTCATCAGACTCACCCCGACCCCCGATGCCGACAGCGCCCGCGCAGCGTCGATGCAGACCCTCTCCAGCAGCTCCACTATGCCGCCCACCCTAGGGAAATATCCTGCACCTCAAGGAAAATATCCGGTGGCGCGTCCGACCGGTGACGACCCACGCGCGACAACGGCCTGCACCAATCACGGTGACAGGTCAACGGCTCGTAGCCGCAACTCGGCCCAGCAAACGTGACCGCAGCGTCTGAGCCTCTGGCCCTGCCGTCCGGAGGCTGCCGCAGCCTGGTGTCATAGCGACCGCACGCTGGACCAACATCACTTGCAGTAACGCTACTCCCCACACGGCCACCACGACAACGACGGCAACGCGGCCGGTGACGTTCGGGACAGCCGCAACGAACGCCGGTAACCCCCGACCAGGGGGCACGTCCGGCGGCGGACCAGCATCCTGCTCAGCCAGAACCGCCAGGCCGACACCGACCGGGTCAAAGCCGAACACGACTACCAGATCAACCAACTCGCCCTGCAGCACCTCATCGCCTGGCACCGCAGCACCCACGGCAACGACTGCCACTGCGCCCAGGACACTGAACCGATCGTCGAAGGCACGCTGAGCACGCTCGCCCGCAAGCTGTGACCCTCTCCGACATCGCTGCCGCACCCCGCCCGCAGACCCCGACGACGCCTCGGCAGCAGTTCCTCGAGGCGTATAGTCCAGTTGAGGCGCGTTTGCGCCATGAGCCTCCACCTAGATTGCAGTCCGTCCGGCCGCATCGGGCCATCAAGGCGCGCGCACACGAAAACGGAGGCGCAGCAATGAGTGGGATCCCGCAGCAGGCGCCGTTGTCGGCCGGGGACGTGTTGTACGAGGCGGCCCGCGTGGCCTGTTTGGCCCCATCGATCGAGGACTCCCAGCCCTGGCTCTGGCGCATCCGCGGCACCACCCTCGAACTCCGCGCGGACCGGTCCCGCCAGTTGACCAGCGCCGACCCGCAGGGCCGGTTGATGACCATCAGTTGCGGTGCGGTACTGCACCATGCCACCGTCGTCCTCGCCGTTCTCGGAGCCGCCGCCACCGTCGAACGGATCGACGACCCGGCCGACCCGGATCTGCTGGCCGTGCTGACGCTCACCGGCCCGCACGAGGTGACCGCCGAAGAGATGCGCCTGCACCACGCCCTGCGCACGCGCTGCACCGACCGGCGTCCTTTCCGGGGCATCGCCGCGCTGCCGGACGAGGTGTTGGCACTGCTCCATCGGGCGGCGGAACCGTTCGCGGTGAACATGCACGCTGTGGCGCCGTCGCAGGTGGACTTCCCGGGCTTCGCGGCATCGTCAGCTGCCGCCCCCCAGGCGGCCAGCTGGATGATCCCCCGGATGCCGCCAGCTCGCGAAGGCGTACCGACCAGGGCAGCAGTCCCGAAGGTGACACGGACCGGGCCTCTCCACGAGCAGGGGCGCGGCGAGGACCGGTACACCACCTACCTGGCGTTCACGACCGCGCACGACACCCGGGCGGACTGGCTGCGCACCGGCGAGGCGATCAGCGCGGTCCTGCTCACGGCCACAACAGTCGGGCTGGCATCGTCGGTCATGAGCGACCCCGTCGAACCCCTCGGTGGTGCACCGGCCGGACACGGGCAGCTGACCATCCGGCTCGGCGTCAACGAGAGCGCCCCCGCGGCCCCGTCGACGCCCCGCCGCCCACGCGACGAGGTCATCGACGTGGTGCCGACAAGCTGATCCGAGCACTGCACTTCAGCGCCGTGCGATTACGAAACCGGCCGCAAGCGAAAGAAGAAACACGAGCACGATCGCAGCAACGACGGGAAGCATGGCGCGAATCCACCGAGCGTGCGGGCCCACTCCGGGCCAGCGGGGCTCCGCGGTCATCCTCGGCCATGTCGACTCCCACCGGCGCCCAGCCGTGTTCTTTCGGCTGAAGCTGTTACGGCCCGAAGACCGGATCGACGTCGGCATGGCCGACGGCGCGGTTGCGCGCTTCGCGGTCACCTACGTCGCGACCTACCCCAAAAGCAATTTCTGGCCAACTTTCGTGTACGGCGACCACGGCACCAGCGCGCTACAACTCGTCACCTGCGGAGGCGAATTCGACCGCGACGCGCGCAGCTATCTGTCCGACGTGGTCGTCTACACCGCTCTCGTCGCCACCGTTCCGGCCTCCGGTGGCAAGGCCAGCCCTAATTCCTCAGGTCAGTCTCTGCGCCTGCACCCCATGTGGACCGGTAGAGGAACGTATCGATGCGGCTGGCCATGGTCACCACGACGCCACCGCATCACAAGGAGCGGCCGGACCTGGTCGCCGGTGTGCTCGCCTGCCCGCGCTGCGGGTACGGCTGCGGCCGTGGGCGCACGCGGCGGTACGGCGGGTATGGCGGCTGGACGCCTCGACCCGGGCGGTACGTCCACGCCGGGCCCGCTGCGCGACCACGAAATGCCCGGCGTCCAGCAGCGCGGCGATCTGACGCAGCTGCGCGACGCGCAACGCGACGAACGTCATCTCCACCTGCAGCGCCAGCACCGGGTTGGGCCCGCCCGCGGCGAGCTTGGGCACCCGCACCGGCTCGCGATCACGTGCGTGAGCGACAGCCGGCGTCGCGCGAGCTCAGCGACCAGCTTGACGTTGCGCCAGGCGTGGCTGCGGGCCGCGTCGTTGCGGCCGGGCTGACCACCGATCGTGGTCCCCTCCGCGGACGCTGGAGCCGGCATGCCGACGACGATCGCCGCGCTCGCGGGTAGACAGGTGCAGGTCTCGTTCGCGGGTGTAGAAGCCCTGACCGTCGCTCGGGCGGATTAGCGACAGGGCCCAGTCCACGAGTTCGGGCGCGATGAGCACCCGCAGCCCGCCGGCGCGGGTGCGGAACGCCTCGGCGGCGAGGCGTTGTATGCGTGCCAGTCGTCGCGCCGGTCGCCGCCCTTCCTGAGGCCGACGACGCGGCCAATGTGCAGCTCGACATGTGGAGCTTGCTCCTGGGCGAGGTTCGCGATCGCCCGTTCGATGGCCAGGTGCTCGTCGAGCCGAAACGCAGCGTTGACGACCACCGTGCGGCGGCGGCCAGCGTCGTCGATACCAAGGCGTTGCAGAGCTGCGTCAGCGTCGGCATCGGCGATCCAGGCCGGTTTCGCAGCAGCGCGGTGGGAGGCGGCGATGGCCTGCGTTGGGGCCAGCAACGCATGGTCGACAAACTTGTCGAGTCAAGGGATCTATTCGTGGTGTGCTCTGCCGGACGTCGATGTTGAGCGATAAAAACGGATTCCCGGCCAGCCCCGGACCGGCAGGAACTCCATGCGGTGTCGGGACAGCGGGATTTGAACCCACGACCCCTTGACACGCAAGAATCGTCTCCAAGGCTGACGGACCGGGGGTCCGCGGACGTCCTGGCTAACTCTGGCCAACTTCCGCGCGGAGTGTCGTTGTTCGAGGCTGTAGTTGTGGTTGCTCGATGGATGATCAGCGGCTCGAGCGCGAGGACCGGTCTGCGATGACGGCGGTTGATGTAACCAAGCTGGCGGTCGCATTGCCACCGGCATGGGTGGCGTTGCTGCGGGATTGGGACCGTTCGCTTCGGGCCGGCAACTATCCGGCGACGACTCGGTACAACTATTTGCTGGCGGCGGCGCAGTTGGGCCGGTACCTGAGTGACCCGCAGAGCGCTACGAACGATGGCAGCTGCACCGACCCATCGACGGTGACGAAACAGCAGGTCGAGGACTTTCAGGCCTGGATGATCGTCACCAGGTCAGCGTCGACAGCGCTGAACAAGCACAAAGCGCTGCAGCAGTTCTTCCGGTGGTTGCTGGACGAGGATGAGATTGCCCAGGACCCGATGGTTCGGGTGCGGCAGCCGAAGACGGCCAGGAAGCTCGTTCCAGTCATCGGCGATCAGGAGACGAGGCAGGTCCTGCGGACCTGCTCGGCCAAGCAGTTCATTGACCTGCGCGACGAGGCCATCATCCGGATGTTGTCGAACACTGGCGCCCGGCTGTCGGAGATCGCGAACCTCGGAGTCGAGGACGTCGATCTTGATACCGACGTGGTGCACATTCACGGCAAGGGCGCCAAGGACCGGCGGGTGCGGCTGGGGCCGAAGACTGGCCGGGCGGTGAGCCGGTACGTGCGTGCTCGGGCCCGCCGCAAAGGCGCGGACCTGCCGGAGTTGTGGCTGGCCGAACGTGGTGGCGTCCCGCTCGCCGCGAACGGCGTGAAGATCATGCTCCGGCGTCGCGGTCAGCGGGCCGGCGTGGCGAACTTGCATGCGCACCGGTGGCGGCATACGTACGCCCATGAGTGGAAGCTCGCGGGCGGAGACACCGGTGACCTGATGCTGCTGCTCGGCTGGGCATCCGACGACATGCCACGCCACTACGGCGCCAGCGCCGCGGCAGAGCGAGCTCAGGTTGTCCAAGCTCGTATGAGGATCGGTGAACGTGTCTGAACGATTGACCGCCGAACAGCGAACTCGCCGCGCTCGGATTGCCGCGCACGCGTCGTGGGCCAATACGGCCGACCCCGCCGCTCGGACGGCGCCGGCGACCTCTGCATTCCTTGCCCGCTTCGAACGTCAGGTCGATCCATACGGTGTGCTGCCCGATGACGTGCGTCTCGTGATGGCAGTCCATGCCAGGAAGGCGTACATGCTGCAGCTCGCTGAGCGGTCAGCAGCCGCCCGTCGCCGGAAGTGCAAAGGTGGGGCCTGACGGCGGCGTGATCCGCGCAGCGCTGGTCGTCGTCAGGGACTCCCGCGCCGCGTGCCAGTGGGGTGCCTGCCGCGGGCCTGCCCCGCCACCCGTGCCCAACGGGCTACACGAGGGACGGCCTCCCGATCGCCGCGAGAGGCCGGACCATGCGGCTGCATGATGGCCGGCGCCGGCCGGCGCGCGCCGCGCAGACACGCGTCCCGAGGCATCGGTTCGATCCAGACGATGCGGTGCCGCCGGACTTCTGGGGCCGGCGGACGTGTGCGTCGTGCCAGTGCGTCGGGTCGGCGGGTGATGCCCGCCATTTCGCTGACGATGAGGCGCCGCCTCGGTGCCCCGAGGTTGCCGAAGAGATCCGCGCGCTGGAGATGCGCCGATTGGGCGAGCACGAGGACCGCTGACGCGCGGCAGCGTGGGTTGACGTGCGCTCCATGACCGATGTCACCGGAACGTCATCCAAGAGCCGTTCCGGCGCTGGGCGTTGCCCAACCGCATGGAAGCAGGAGGACTGCAGCATGGCTGAGCCGGTCGACCAATCGGTCACCTTGCGCCAATGGATCGATGTCGTGCGCCGCGCCCGGCTTGGGCGTACCGCGAAGTCGGTTGCGCTGATGCTCGCCACGTACGCGGACAATGACGGCAGCCGGGTGTTTCCCGGTGTGGCGCGGCTGGCCGTGGACTGCGAACTGACCTACAACGTCATCCAGAACACGCTGAAGGTCCTGCGGGAGGCGGGCCTGATCGAGGTGGTCCGCAGAGCTGCGAGGCGAGGCCAAGCCGACGAGTACCGGCTGATCCTTGCCGCCGACGTGCTCGACCGCATCGAGGTGCTTAGCCCGGCGCGGGTCGCTGACGCGGCGGCGAAACTCGCCGCTCAACGGCGTGGCCGGTATCGCCCCGCGGTCAGTGCCGCGCGTGCCGCTCCGCCTGAGCCGGACCGGGCCCTGCACCCCGCCGCGCCAGGCGCAGACCGCTCCACCGGACTAGGACTGGACCCCGGTACGTTGGGCGCAGCCGACGAAGGCCGCCAGACGGCTGCACCCCACGGTGACGGACGCACGCAGTGGGCTGCACCTCACGGCGACGTGCACCTGCACCCCGCGGCGTCACCACCCACCACTCACGGACCGAACCACAACCCCAACCATCTCAGCGGCGAGGCGGTTCGTGCGGACGTCGCGGTGGTTGGCGCTGGCGAGACCGCCTCGCCCGCAGGCCGTGCGGTCGGTGATCGGTGCGTGCACGGTCTGGACGGCCGCACCGGGATCCGGTGCCCAGCATGCCGCCGAGGCCTTTTGGCGCACACCGCGGACGACGTGGCTTCAGACCGGCCTCTGTTGCGCCTGGTGCGGTCGGCTTGAGCGCCCAACGGGTTCGTGGGCTCAGTTCACCGGAGCGGCAGCTGGTGCCGCTTCGCTTCGGCCGCGGCAGTACGCGTCGGCCACAGCGAGGAGCCAGGCGGCGACAACCTCCAGGTCAAAGAGGGAACATCCTCCGACGACCGGTTCGTGCTCTGCTACAACCCCGAGCAGGCCGTCCGGGGATGCCGCCACCCGCGAGCGGATGACCGCCCAGCTGGAACAGGCGATCGCCGGCTCGGACACGCTCACCGGCATCGAGCGTGCGAAGCTGGAGGGCGTCATCTCCGCCAAGCCGCACCTCAAGCGGTTCCTGCGCACCACGCCCGGCGGGCTGCGGCGCATCGACAAGAAGAAGATCGCCGCCGAGGAGAGCCTGGACGGCAAGGACCTCCTTCGATGCTGCGACCCGAACCTGTCCAGCGAGGACATGCCCGTGGGCTACAGGCAACTGCTCGAGGTGGAACGCGGCTGGCGCGACATGAAACAGATCATCGACCTGCGCCCGATCTCCGGCTGGAGGAGCGTATCCGCGCCCGCGTGCTGCTGTGCTGGCTGGCCCTGCTGCTCATCCGCGTCGGGGAGAACGCCTCCGGACAGGCCTGACAACGCATCCGCACCGAGGCCGACCGGCCACATGCCCTCACCTTCACCGGCCCGGCCGGCACCTTCCGGCAGACCGAGCTCACCAAGGCCCAGCGCGAGCTGTTCACCGCGCTCGTCATCGACCCGCCCAACGCGCGTCCAGGCCGGCATCCCAGCTCTGCCTGACCGCCGAACCCAGATCAAGACCTCGTCGCGGCCTTCGACCGCCTGGACACACCCCGCCATCAGCCAAGGGCGCATTTCCGCACGTTACCTGCCGGATCCACGGTCTATTCAACACCCTTATCTGCGGAACTCGGGTCGATCGCCTGGCATCGAAGAACGATGCGTTAGGGATTTGTGCACTCAGTCGGGCGTAGGGTTTGACAGGATTACCGCATTACCGTGGGCCTGGATCAACCTCGATTTGACGTGCACCGTAGGTGCGAAGACCGGCGGTCCACACGATGCTTTGTAGGTGAATCTCCTTGGCGTCGCCGGCCACTGCGAGTGCCTCCCGGATTATTGCTAAGGCGATCGATTGCCCGGGACAGCGATGTGCTCCGTAACCGAAGGATAGGTGCCTTCTGTCGGCATCCTGGAGGTCGCTGCTCAGATCCTTGTTGGCAGCCGCGAGCGACATGAATACAGTCTGACCGGCTTTGATCACGCCACTGGGCGTTTGCTGGTCCTCCATGGCAAAACGCCGGAAAGCGATGGTTTGTGGCGTATAGCGGCGCAACGCCTCGTCGGCGTGACGCCGCCAGTGGCGGGTCCACGGTCTGCCTTGGTCGCTCTCGCTCGCGACGATCACAGCGGCGGTGACTGCGTTGACGGAGATTTCGTACCATACGAACAGCAGGTAGAAGATCATGGCGGTGGTCTCGGTCGCGCGCATGTGCCCGGTGTCGCGCATGGTCAAGAGTCGACCAATCGTCGATCGCGGATCGCCGGGGTTGTTGGCAAGGTCCTCGACCAGCGACACCATCGTCGGCAATGTGTCACGACCGCGCAGCGTTGCCCACTCGGGCCCGACGAGCCGGGCCGCCCAGGCGAGGTAATCCGCGCGTTGTGGGCCATCGAGCCCGAGCCAGGCTGCGGCCGCCGCAGCGACGTACGGTCCGGTAAAGTCCTGCACGAGGTCGAACCGGCCCAGTGCTGATGCGTTCGCGAAGGCGCCCGCAGCGGCGCGCTGCAGCGCTGGACGGATGCTTTGGGCGGCGGAGCGGTCCATGAGCGGCGCGACGAGCTGGCGGAGGCGGCGGTGGTCCTCGGGCTCGGCGCTGATGATGTTGTCTTGGAAGGCCGGCGGCAACTCGTAGCCGCGATAGTCGTCGCCTGCGGCGTGGCGGGGGCAGGCCGATAGGTTGTTACCGGTCAGGGCGGTGACGACGTCGTGGTATCGGCGGAGCATCCAGGCCGACCCGTCAGCCGTGGTGATCCGCTCAGGATTACCGACCGTTCGGAGGTCGTTCGTGCCAGGTTCTGCGTTCATGCGTCCGTTCCCGCGTGAATGTCCGCGCCGGGAGTGCGGACGAATGGCGAGTGTGCGAGCGCGTGCGAGACGTGGCTGAGCCATTCCGCCTCGGCGTCGATGCCGCCGGTGGCCGGGGATTTGGTTGGCGCGGCCGCCGTGTCGAAATGCGCGGCTGGAAGCTCGTTTGATGACCGGAGGGCAGGAGCGATGCGGGCTGCCTCGGCGATCGCCGCTACTTGCGTTGCGGACAGGCCGGCCGCTTCGGCGCGCGCCTTCGCCGCGATGGAGTCGGCTTCGCTGTATTCGGCGCGGGAGGCGAGCAGAACGTCGCGGATTTCGATGACCCGGCGGTACAGGCGATCATCGAGCCTGCGCATGTTCCAGCGATCAAATCGGTGTGGAATGGGATCGAGGATGACTGCGGGGTTCGTGTCCCGCACGGTCAGCCACAGCGGTTCCAGGCGGCGGTACCACTGCCAGCGGCGGTAGCGGGCCGCCATCTCCGGCGCCCAAGCGGGCAGGCTGGAACTGACGGCGATAAGGATGGCGCCAATGCACGCACTCAAAGGCGCCCAGAGGACGTTGATGGTGTCGAGCGTGTCGACGTCGCGCCATCGGGCGACGATCGACATGGCCTTGCCAACGGTGTACCCGAGGCCGAACAATGCTCCGACGGCGTTGAGCCGCAGTCCGTAACGCAACCACGGCTGCGGCACCACTGTCGAGAACCGCCACGTCATGAGCGCAGACAGGATCAAGCCCGCGCCGAAGGCGATCAGATAGACGCTGAGGAAGCCGGCGATCGGTCCATGCCGAGCGAAGTGCACGTCGAAGTCGATCGGGTGTTCGCCGGACCGGTCGGCGGCAGCGAAGAGCACCGCCATGACGGCCATCGCGAGTGCGAAAGTTATGATCCGCCTTCGGATCGCGCCGCGCGCTGCCTCGGCTGGCCGGGACCACAGCAGTAGTAGCACCTGGGCGGTCACACTATTGGCCACGATGAACTCGTACACGAGTAGGGTCGAGAAATTCGGAGTCCTTGTGAGACGGTCGACCCAGAGATAGACGGCCGGCGTGGCAAACGTGAACGACAGCGCGGGGAATGCCCGTGCCAGCGTCAGCGCGATGAGGGCTGGGTTGGCTGGATCCCGGCGCAGGTCGCGAATCTTGTACGCGCAGGTAGCGAAGCCCAGCAATGCGCACAGCGGATAGGCGATGTTGAAGAACGCGATCATGCACTGGCTCCCCGTCAGGCACTGGTATGGTCAGCGCGGACGCTCAAGGGATCGTCGTAGCCGGTCGATGATGTCGGAGACTTCTGGGGGCACGAGTTCTTCGGAGCGCGGTACCGGACTGGCCATCCGTTTCGACAGGATGTCGGCGGTCACCTCCGCCTCCCGTTCGGCCGCTTCGTCGAACCAGGTCCTGGCCATGAGCTTCTCAACAGTGGTCGCATCGAGGTGCGGCATCAGCAGGGCGGTTGCATCGTCGGTGAGAACCTGAGTCGAGGCGTGTTCGAGCAGAACATGTGCGATTTCGTGCAGGAGAATGTGTTGCTGATGGGCGGCCGACGTGTCGCTCTCCACGACGATGTAGTCGGCCGCCGCGGTGGAGACCCACAGTCCGCAAGGGCCGCCCGCGGGCAGCGGCATGGGCAGTACCTGCAACGGACGGCTGCGACGGGCCTGTAACGACTCGCGGAGCCGCTCGATCGTGAGGGGCCGGGGGAGCGCCATCGCGTCAACTTTGCGCTCCAGTTCGCGTCGCAGGCGTTGCAGGGTCACGGTGGCGCCGTCCTCCGATTGCGGCTGCGGCCGTTGCCAATGCTCGATGATGAGGGTCATCGGTCGCCGCGCTCGGGTCTGCCCGGTTCTGGCCGCTGCTCGAGCTCCAGGATCGTGTTGACGATCTGCAGGACGGAGCGCAGGCCATGGTCGGACAGGCCCCGAGTCCGCACGACCAGCCGGCGCGCCTGGTCGCTCTCGCGAATCCGGGCTAGGGCGGATGCGAGCTCGACCTCGGCGACGACATCCTCGGCTACGGCGTCCTTGGTGAAGTACGCGACATCGACGCCGAAGAACTTCGCCAGCGCAGTCAAAGTGCCGATCTTGGGGTTGGTTTCGGTGCCGTTGCGGATGTTGCCAATGACGGTATGCGAGATCGAGGTCGGCCCGTGTTCGCTGATGGCGCGGGCGACCTCCCGGTGGCTGTACTCCTCGCCACCGTTGCGGATTGTGCAGAACAGGTAGTCCAGGCGGCTGGCCAAGCTCCGGCCGGGATGCGGCTCGTCGCTGTCATGCCTGACGTGATCCCGCCCAGTCGGCATATCAGCGCCCCCCATCGCCGCTCGGCAAGCTAGCTTTACATGTCGAGTGCTAGTGGTTCAAGTGGTTGACACATTGATCGATGTGCAGCATAGTGCTGACGTGGTTGCCATGAATAGCAACTGTGGCAACTTAAATTTCCATCAGGCGGCTGGGTGCTCTAGGTGGTTCCCGCTGCGGCCTGTACACGGGGGCAACGGGGGAGGGCAGCCGGATGGGGTGGGAATCACGCACGAGATCGTCCGGCTGTCGCCACGCTTTGTCCATCCATTGACTGCTCTGTCGCGTGGTGCGAGCCGACTCGGGGTGCCAGGGCGTGCTGCCATTCGGACCAACCTTAAAGGCTGTGCGCTGCGGCCAGTGTGGGCATGCGCGGGTGTGGGCGCTGTGCGACTGCGCCCTCCGTCGATGCGGCGGGAGTCGGCGCGCGGCTGTGACGTATGCTGTGTCGCCGGTCGATATCCTGACGCACACCTGCACGTCGACCGACGACCACTTCATGCCCGGGTTTTCGGGCCATCTGAAACACCCATCCCGCGCATGGCTCAGGCCGACCGCGCCAGGCGGCAGCAGCGTCCGGCCCGGAGCTGCGCCGAGCACCGCGTGCGCCGGGAGACTGCGGCGGCACACCGGACGCCGGTATGGCCGCGCGCTGCCGAAGCGGCGCGAGCTGCCGTGCGGATTTCCTGTGCCCGCGTTCCCGGCCGGAACTTGTATGGCGCCAAATAGGTTCGAAAACGAACATTTCGAACTTCGTCGAAATCTGCGCAGTTCGCACCTCGCCGCCATGGTGCCGGAAGGGGTGGGCCACGAGCGGTCGGCGGTCGCGCAATAGCGCAGGTGGCGCCGTGTCTGGCCCGCCGTGAAGGCAACGGAACGGTAACGACAACAGTGGATGGGCAGGTCGGGGCGAGCCGGGCATCGATGAGACGGAACACAGCATTTCGTCAAACTTCGATCTTGACAGCCTCCGATGGCCGTGATTACCTGCCCAAAGTCTCGACCGTCCTCGATCGATCACTGTCCGATGCGCAGCGTTGGTGCGCAGCCCGCGGCGCTCGCAGCGTGGCGAACCGCTGAAGGTGTCGGGCCGCGTTTCGCGCTCCGGGTCGTTCGTCTGAGCCGCGACTGGGGGTTCGGGCGCCACTGACTGGTGCCGGCGGGCTGGTATCGGCACCACGGGGGAGGAGTAAAAGGTGGCTATACACGCACAATCTGCCCGCGGGGGCGGCAGAGCGCCACGCATACCAGCGGGCCGGCTATGCCGTCCCGTGCCAGCACGCAACGGCACCATACGCCGGGAGGCCGCATGAAGGCCGAACGGCGTGAGAGAGCCCGGCGCATCGGGCGGCTGATCGCTGCGGCCCGCAAGCGGAAAGGCTGGTCGCAGGACCAGTTGAACCTCCGCCTACGCCAGTTGTGCGTGCAGTTCGGGGTCGATCCCACCACGTACGACAACGTCAAGGGCAAGATCAGCCGCTGGGAGAACGGCAAGCGTATCCCCGACCAGCACAGCCGGCGGCTGCTCGCGCTCGCCCTCGACGTCCGGCCGGAGACGCTGGGCCTACCCCTTGACCCGCTGGACGACTGGCCGACCTGATCCGTCGTGGCGGGCTCACGCCCGCGGCGCTGCGACCAGCAGGCCGAGGGACTCCAAAAGCAGCGCCGCGTAGGCGTGCAGCCCGTCCGGCACATCCTCACTGAGCTCAATGCCGCCGTCCGGCCGGGCGGTGGCAGCGGACCGGCCGTCGTAGCAGGCGGTCACACCGGACGCGCGAGCGTTGCTCGCCGCGACCGTAACCCGCCGGCGTAGCTGCTGCAGCCGCTCGGTCAGGCCATCACCCGCGGTGCCTGGTGGCAGCTGCACGACCGGCAGCGCGCTGTCGGGATCGGTCAGCAGCGCGGATGTCGCGACCAGCGTCACCGGCTCGACATCCTGCAGCTTGCCAGCGGCAGCGGCGGCCAGCACTGTCGTGGCGTACTCGGCGTAGGTTGCCGCGAGCACGGCGTAGGTCGACAGCAGCTGTTCGGCCGTATCCAGCGCGGCGTCTGCCTGTTCGGTGGCGGCAAACCGGCGGAACATGACGGCCGGATCGTCTTCCCGGATCGCGTCGAGCGCCTGGCCGGCCCGCTCCTCGGTCAGCAGCGCCTGCCGATACGCCAGTGACGCCGTGTTGCACGCCAGGCCCAGGTCGAACAGCTGGGCGGCCACCGTGGACGGCAGTGCGTCGGCCAGCTCATCCTCGATCACGCTGTGCGTCTGGCTCATCCACGGGCCCCCTCCCGAGTCATGCCGCTCGCGGTGCGGCATCCGATCTCGACGGCACGCGCAGAGAGATCGGCCGTTCACTATCTAGCTCCCGGTAGGCATCACGTCAATGCCCACCGCGGTTCATTCATCCGATCTACCCGGCGGCAAAACTGGCTAACCCTGGCCAACTACCGCAGCGGGGCGGCAGCGACGATCCTCGGTGCGTGACCAGCACGCTGCTGCGCCGGTACGGCATCGACTCGCCGCGGTGGCCGTCTGCATCGAAGACGCGCCCAGCCGGTGAGCGGTTGCATCCTGCGGGCCGGACCCATGCGCCCTCGTGGTGTGTGGGCAGCGCTGGTCGCAAGTACCGCGGTTGCGGTGGTGCCCCTTACCAGGCGGCGCCGACGACCTGATCAACACCGTAGCAGCCGCCGATACGCGGTCGCTATCGCCCTTCGTCCGTCTCCACCTGCCCGGCTCGGCGTCGCGTCGTCGTGCCGGTCTTCAGCGTGCCGCCGGCCCCGCCCGGCGGCCGGGAGGGAATCCCTGCATGCGACGTACACCCCTCGCCGCCGCGGCCGCGGCGGCCGTGTTCGCTGTCGCCTCACCGGCGGGCGCCACGCCGTCGTTCCCCGGCAGCAGCGCCGGCGTGCCGGACAGCGCGCCGGTCACCCTGACTCTCACGCTGGCCGCGGACCCGCAGACGGTCTCTGCGGCCGCGACTGAGGTATCCACGCCGGGCAGTGCCAGCTTCGGCAGGCATCTGACCCGCAGCCAGGTCCGGGACCGGTACGGCGCCAGTGCCGGCCAGGTCGACCGCGTCACCCGCTGGGCCACCAAGGCCGGATTCCGGGTCGTCGGCCTGGACGACACCCGGTCCCGGCTGACCATCACCGGCACCGTACGGCAGGCCCGCGTGGCGTTCGGCACCCAGCTGCGCGCCACCACCCGCGACGGCGTCCGGGTCCGTGCCGCAGCCTCCACCGCGCGGATCCCGACCCCAGTCCGCGCCGACGTGCGCGCCGTGTCCGGGCTGAGCCAGCAGGTGGCCCGTCCGCTCATCGCCCGCCCGGCCGCCGTGCCGAACGCCGACGGGCAGTACTGCTCGGCGTACTGGGCCCAGTACAACAAGGCGTCCGTGCCGCAGAAGTACCCCAGCGGACGACAGTCCAATGTGCTGTGCGGCTACAACGGCAGCCAGTTGCGCGCGATGTACGGCCTGGGGGCGAACGACCGAGGCCAGGGCCAGACGATCGTCATCGTCGGCGCGTACATCAACCCGACCGCGCTGGCCGACGCCAACACGACGTTCGCGAAGAACGGCGTTCCCGCCCTGCCGGCAAACCGGTTCGTGGTGAAGCAGTACAACCTGCCCGGCGGCGCGTCCGGCTGCGACCGCGACTCGTGGTATGCCGAGCAGGCCCTGGATGTGCAGACCGTGCACACCCTGGCGCCGGACGCGCGGATCGTTTATGCCGCCGCACCCGACTGCACCCAGCTGGAGGAGACCGTCGCGGCGGTCATCGCCGACACCTCGATCGACTCCACCGTGATCTCCGCGTCGTGGGGCATCGTCGGCGAGCCGAACGACCCGGCATACCTGAGCGCGACCAACACGATCCTGGCCCGCGCCGCGCTGCTCGGCATCGGCTTCTACGCCGGCTCCGGCGACTACGGCGACCACTCCAGCCTGGATGGGGCCAACGGCCCGACCGCCATGTTCCCGGCGTCCTCGCCGTGGGCGACCGCGGTCGGCGGAACCTCCACCGGTCTCAACGCCAGCAACCAGGTCGTCGTGCAGACCGGCTGGGAGTCCGCCGCCAACGTCCTGTCCGGCGGCACCTGGAAGCGGCTCAACCCCGCCCTCGCCGGCGGTGCCGGCGGCGGCCCGTCGCACTTCTTCGACAAGCCCGCCTGGCAGGCGAACCTGCCCGGCAGCAAGCGGACCCTCCCGGACGTCAGCGCCTTGGCCGATCCGTACACCGGCTTCTACGTCGGGTACACGGTCGGCGGGCAGTACCGTGCCGGGCCGATCGGCGGGACCAGCCTGGCCACGCCGATCATCGCCTCGCTGACCGCGGTCGCGCAGGCCCGCACCGGCGGCACCACGGTCGTGGGCCTGGCCACGCCGGTGCTGTATGCGAAGGCGGCCGCCGGGCGGCCGATCGTCACCGACGTCAAGCACGTCGACGCCGGGATCTGGACCCCGGCCACCGCGGCTGGGCAGCCGTCCGGCGACTACCTGCTCGACCTCGACGCCGGCGTGCAGAGCCTCAAGACCGGCCCCGGCTACGACCCCGTCACGGGCCTCGGCGTCCCCGGCCCCAGCTACCTGACCGACCTCGTCTCATGACCGAGCCCGCCACGCCGGCCCCGACCGGCGGCACCCGGCCCCCGGCCTGGCTCGGCCTGGCGGGCGCAGCTCTGGTCGCGGCGGTCATGCTGGCCGCCGCGACCTGCCGGGCCAACCCCGGCCGCATCGACGCCCCCGTCCCCGGCCCGTCAGCGGGCGGCCCCGCCGGGCAGACCGGCACCGCAGCGTCGTGGTCGGCGCTGCCGCCGTCGCAGTACCCGGCGGTCCCGGTCATCCCGGCCGCAGTCCTGCACGGGCTGCCCGAGGTGACCACCGATACCACCATCCCCGGGGCGCCCCTCGATGCCGACGTCCACGGGATCACCGACGGGACGGTCGTGCACAACCGCACCGTCATGCCGGTGTTCGACCGCCCGGGCGGCCGGGCGATCGCCCAGCTGCCTGCCTTCCAGGCGGGCAGCCCGACCTGGCTGCCGGTCATCGACCGGCAACCCGGCTGGTTCCGTGTCCTGCTGCCCAGCCGGCCGAACCACGCCACCGGCTGGCTCGACGCCACCCAACTCGAGGTGGCCCGCACGACCTACCAGATCCGGGTTGCCGTGCACCGCACCCAGTTGCAGCTCTACCGCGACGGCGCACTCATCGGCCAGTGGATCGTCGCGGTCGGCGCCTCGGTCACCCCGACCCCGACCGGGCGGACGTTCGTGCTCGCCTCGGTCGTCGACGACAGCCAGCAGATGTCACCGCTGATCCTGCCGCTCGGCATCCACAGCCCCACCCTGGCCACCTACCACGGCGGCCCGGCGACCACCGCGATCCACTCCTGGCCGACCAGCGACGTCTACGGCAAGCACGTCAGCAACGGCTGCGTCCGGGTGCCCCTCGACGCCCTGCACGCCCTGGCCGTAGTGCCGCTGGGCACCCTCGTCCAGCTCGACCCCTGACCCGGCCCGGGGACGCAACCTGACCCCGGCCGAACACATAAATCTGGCTCTTTTTCGCATCTGTCGTGCAATCGAAGGGATTCGAACGTGAAGCGTGTGCGCCTCGCAGCGGTTGTGCTCGTCGGTCTCAGTGCTGGCGGCGCTGGTCTGCTGCTCTACAGCTCCACGGCTGGCGCCGCGGAAACCCACCGCGACGCCGCCTACGGCATCAGCGCCTCCGGCGCCGCCCCGATCGGCGCCTCCCCGGCCGTGTCCTCGACCGACGGCACCACCAGGACCGCCAGCGGCGGCGCCCGCTCCTCCGACGGCACCATCACCCTCAGCTCGGCCACCGTCCGCGCCGGCGGCGGCAAAGCCTCAGCCGAAATCTCCGGCTTCTCCGCGTTCGGCCTGGTCAGTGCCTCCCGGGCGACCGCCACGTGCACGAACGGGCAGGTGTCCTCCAGCGTCACCGGCACACCGGCTGGCTCGGTCGGCCGCAACGCCAAGGTCGCCTACGGGGTGAAGTCCACCAACAGCGATGGCACCACCACCACCATCGTCGCGATGCGCGTCACGATCACCGCCGGTGCGGGCACCGAGGCCGCCACCATCAACGTCGCGGTCGCCACCTGCGGCGCGGGTAGCGGCGACCCGACCGGCAGCCCGACGGCCAAGCCCACGAGCGCGAAGCCATCCACCTCACCGAGTTCCAGCGCGTCACCGACCGCGAGCGCATCGCCGACGACGAGCACCTCACCGACCGGCCGGCCCACCAGCACGCCGCCGAGCGGATCGCCCACCGGCTCGCCGACCAGCAACCCGACCGCGGCGCCGCCGGGCGGAGGCGGCAGCACCCCGACGGCCGCGGTCCCGTCGCCCGGCAAGACGAAGGCACCGGTCACCGGCTGAGCAGGCCAGCGACGCGACACGCAGTCCGGGCGTCATCCGCAGGTGGGTGACGCCCGGCACCGGTCTCGGTGAGCGTACGACGCACCGAAACTCGAGCCATCGCAACGACCGCAGGCGTGGACAGGCGTGGACATTGGCCGCGAACGCGCCGCTCGCCTCAGCGGACCAGGGGCCTGCGCCGACAAACTGTCAAGCCCCCGGCCCCGCCGTCCGTCCGGCCGCGGCCGTGCTACGCCGCCGGGCCGCGGGCATCCTGGAGCCCGAACGCCGCTTCCAGACGCAGGATCTCGATTATCCGGCGGACCGGCCGTTGCGCTGCGCGGATACGGACGGTCCCGGCGAGCTCATCCCGGGTTCTGAACAGGACGCTCAGTGCGGTGCTGGAGCAGTGGCTCACGCCGGTCAGGTCGAGTTCCAGTACCGGCGGGCGGCCAAGTTCCCGCAGCGTCTCGTACAGCAGCGGTGCCGTGGCGGTGTCGAGTTCACCGGCGATCGTCACAACGACCGTGCCGGGGACATGGCGGGAGACGGCGGTTGTGATGTGCAGCGGTTCGACGTCCATGTGGCATCACCCGTCGTCACGGTATGACCCGTCAGTAACGCTGCGCAGCGGACGAACGGCCTGACCCGGCCACCCGTGCGATACGGTCCGGTCACCGGTCCGGCTGCCCGCCCGCCGTGGAGCAGCGCCGTCCGGACCGCCAGGCATCACCGAACGGCGACCCATCCCTTGCTGCACCATGGGCCGAATCGACAGGATCGAGTCGAGCGCCGCCCCTGGGTTTGCGGGCGTATGCCGGTCGTCGGCGCCAGAAGAACCCGGAGTGGACGCGCCGGCTCGTGCCGCGCAGCGGCCGGCAGCCGCTGCGTACCGTGCGGTCGCGATCAGCACCGACACGCGCATCCTCGATCGCGCTGCATGGGCGCGGGTGCGTCGGCGATCTTGTGCGTGGTGCGTATCCGTCATGATGTCGTTCGGCTCGGCAGCATGGACACTGCGGTTGCTGCGGTCTCGACCAGTGTTCCCGATCCAGCCCGCCGACGCCCGCCGGCCGGTCCGGCTGCCGGGCTGCTCGACGAACCCCGCTGATCGCTGCGCTCCATGCCGACCGCGGGTGGCCTCAGGTTTGCGATGCGCCCGGAACGATTCGACCCAGTGATCCACTGTGGACGCGCCAGGTTTCTGGCTAACCCTGGCCAACTGTTGCAGCCGCGGTCGGCTTGGCAGGCTCGAAACCAAGGGAAACGCCGGCTCTGGCCGCCTGGTGGTTCGTTCATCCACCGCAGGCCGGACTTGCGAAGCGCCCCCGGCCGGAAGGTCCGGCCCGGGCGCTGCCCCGGCCGGTTGTCTGCGCGAGCGAACCCCGTGCGCCAGCGCAGACGGCCGCGCCGGATCACACGTTCCCTCTTCGTCTGTCCATTGTGGAAGAGGTGTCACGCTGTGCCGTCACGTACACCGCCCGACGCCACATCGACCCGCCGCCGTCAGGTCGCGGGCCCCGCCGTGCTGACCGGCCGGCGCGCCCGGCCCGCCGCGGTGCCGGTGCCGCCGTCCTACGACCACGTCCGCGAGCCGCGGCCGGTGCCGCGGGAGCTCAGCGACGGCAGCGCGTTGCGCCGGGCGTGGCTGCGAGCCGCGTCGTTGCGGCCGGGCTGCCCACCGATCGTGGTCTCCTCCGCTGACGGCGGGGTCGGCCGTTCGACGATCGTTGCCGCGCTCGGCGCGGTGCTGGCGGCGGCGACGCCGGATCCGCCGGCGGCGGTCGACGCGACCGCCCGGGGCTGGGGCGGCCTGGAGCATCGGGTGCTGCGCCGTAACGATGCCACGATCTGGGACCTGTTCGCAGCGCTGCTGCACACCGGCGGTCTCGACCGGGCCGCGCTGGACGCGGCGATGCAGCACGGCACGTCCGGCCTGCACACCGCGGTCGGTGAGGTGCAGCGGACCGCGACCCGCCGCCCGACGCTGCTGAGCGAGAGCCTGCGGGTCGTCGAGGCGCTGCGCGGGGTGTACCCGCTGGTGCTCATCGACGCCCCGGTCGCTGACGTCGCCGGCGTCTGGGGGCTGTTGCACCCGCCGGCGTGCCCGGTGCTGGTGGCCCGGGCCGGCGTCGACAGTGTGCAGCACACGATGCGGCTGCTGGCGCAGCTGCGCGGTGTGGGGATGCAGGACGCGGCGGCGCGGGCGGTGGTGGTCGTGGCGGCGACGGTGCCGCGACCGGCGCGGGAGGTCCGCGCTGCGGTCCGCCAGCTCGCCGGCGCGGTGTCGGCCGTGGTCAGCGTGCCGTTTGACGAGCACCTGGCCCGCCCCGAGCCAGTCGACCTCGGCCGGATGCGCAAGCCGACCCGACACGCCCTGGTCGAACTGGCCGACGCCGTCCTTGCCGCCTGCCCGGCCGACCCGGACGTGGCCGCGGACCTGCTCACCGGCACCGGCCGAGCCGCGCTGGCGCCCGACGTCCACGAGCAAACCCCTGACGGGAGGGACCGCTGATGCTCACCCATGCCGGAGCCTGGCTGGCTGCGAAGGCCACTGTCGTGCAGGCGGGGCTGCTGGCCCCCACTCCCGAGCCCACCGGCGACGCGGGACTGCCGGGCGGGTTTGACTGGAGCCGGATCGGCCCGGACCCCAAGCAGGTCCCCAGGTCGGACCTGTTCTACTCGCTGATTAACGGCGCCCTGTTCCTCGGGGTCGTCGCCGCGTTCGCCGGGCTGATCGGCGGCGCGATCACCTTCGGCATCGGCCCGGTGTTCGGCGCCCACATCCTGTCCGACCGCGGCAAGACCATGATGTGGCGGGCCAGTCTGGTCGCCATCATCATCGGCTCGCCCGTCGCGATCATCGCGTTCTTCCTGCAGCAGTAGGCGGGCGCGATGAGCGACTACAGGCCCGTTTTCGACGACCACGCCGGCGCGCCCCGGCCGCTGCGCTGGCTTCTGGCGGTGGTGCTGCTGCTCGGCACGGGCGCGGCGATCGACCGGTGGCTGCTGCCGCACCGCTCGTCCGCGGTCGATGCTGCGGCGACCGCGTCAGCCGAGCCCGCCACGACCCCGGACGGGGGCCTCGGGCAGTTCCCGGCCACGGCCCGCGGCGCGGGTGATGCGGCGGCCCAGCTGGAGGCGCTCCTCACCGACGCGGCGGACCGGCCAGCCGGCGACGCCCGGCCTCGGATCGCGGCGTTGCTGGCACCGGACGCGACCGGCCTGGCCGACCAGCTCACCGGCGCCGCCGTAGCCGGCAGCCCACCAGGCAGTGCAGCCGCGATTCGGCAGACCGTGATCGCCCGCGTCTGGACCGAGCACGCCGCCGACCCGGCAGTGCTCACGGTCGGCGCCAAGGTTGCGGTACAGACCTACGGCCTGGCGCTGCTCGGCACCGGCACCGACGGAAAGAACACGACAGCCGATGCCGGGCTGACCGGTGGGTGGGCGGTGCACGAGCTGACCGTCGAGCTCACCGACGGCGGGTGGCGGCTGGCGGGTCTGCAGCCGCCGGTCCCGGCGCCGGCACCGGACGTGCGCGGCGCGGCCCCCGATGGCAGCGCCCGCGACCCGCAGCTGCTGACCCGGGTCCTCGGCCCGGACAGCTGGGCCCCGGGCACCACGGCATGAGCACCCGCGCCTACCCATCACGCGCCCGGCACCGCCTGGGCGTGCGCCTGCTGACCGTCTTCGTCACCGTCCTGGCAGCGCTCGCCGTCGGGGCGGGACGCGCCGCAGCCGACCCCACCCCTACCCCGACCGCGCCGCCCGGGCCGCAGCCGACCGGGTCGCCGACCGCTCCCGCTGTGCCGGCCCCGTCGGCGTCGGACGACCCGAGGTGCGGCGGGACCGTACCCGGGACCGTGCAGCGCTGGTGTTTCCCGTGGGTCCGCTACAGCACCAGCCCGCCGCAGGGCGCCCCGTCGCACTGGATCACCGCCTGCGAGCAGGCCCTGACCACGGACCAGCAGTTGCAGTGCCAGACGGTGGCGCTGACGCTCGATGACCGGCCCCGCGACGGCACCCCGACCGTGCTGTCCGATGTCGCCTCCGGCGTGGCGAGCGCACCGGAGTTGGTGCGGTGCAATCTGTTCGGCGAACGCGCCACCGCCGATCCGGCCAACGGCACGCGCTGGACGTACAAGCAGTACCAGTGCGAGGTCGCCGCCCGCACGCTGTCGTTCGAGCTGCGCGATCCCGGCGCCCCCAGCGTGCCGCCGAGCACCGGACCTGGCGACAAGGACAGCGACTGCGGCCTGACCGATGTGTCCTGCCGGGTCGCGGACATCCTCGACAACGCCGTATCCAACGGCATCCAGGGCCTGGTCGACATGAGCGTCAAGACCATGGCGTGGCTGCTGGGCGAGGTCGCGAAGCTGGTGTTCGCGGCGACCTCGCTCCCACCGCCGAACGAGGCGTTCTACTTCACCTACAACTCCACCGCCAGCATCGTGCTGCTGCTCGTCCTGCTGTTCTTCATCATCTCGACGATCATCAACGGGCTGCGGGTCAACGGTCCCGGGCCGCTGGCGACGCTCGGCGGGCTGATCCGGGCACTGTTCGGCATCCTGTTCGCCGGTGGCCTGGCCTGGGTCATCGTCGCGGCCTGGGACGAGGCGACGAACTCGCTCATCACCGCCAACCAGGACCAGTCGTGGGACGCGTCGCTGTGGGTCAAGGCTCTGTCCACCATGTCGCTCGGGGGCGGCACCGCCCTGATCGCGCTGGTCATTGCCTGGCTGTCGATCATCGGCCTGCTGCTGCTGGCGATCACCCAGCTGTTCCGCAGCGAGCTCGCCGAGGGAGCTGCGCTGCTGGGCGCGTTCGCGATGTCCGGCCAGGTGGCGCCGGAGACGAAACACTGGGCCCGCCGCTGGTTCTGGACCCTCAACGCGCTGGGCATGTCCCGGTTCGTCACCGCCGAGCTGTGGATCTACGGCACCCGCGCCACGTACGGGTCGAACAACCTGCTCATCGCGGTCAAAGGGCTGGTGATCATCTGGATGATGGTGATGACGCCGTGGGTGCTGCTGCGGCTGCTGAGCATCGTCGACGGCTACCTGTCCGACATCAACGCCCGCGGCGTGCTCGCCGCAGTCGGCTCGCAGGCCGCGCAGGCCAGCGACAACGGCCCCGGCTCCCCGTCATCGGGCAGCAGCCCGGGGCAGCAGGCAGCGCAGGTCATGAACAGCAACCTCGCCGACCTGCTGCCGTCCACATCCGGTTCCCCCGCCGCGACCAGCGGCCGGCAGCAGCGCGCCGGCGCCGACCAGGCGCAGCAACAACTCGGGCTGACCGACGGCCCGACCAAGCAGGCCGCGGACGCTGTCGGCACCTCCCCGGACGGGACCGCCCCGGGCGACCCGGCCGGCGGCGGCGGTCCGGCCACCGGCACCGGCGACGCCGGGAGCGGCGGCGCGA
>NZ_JBICTV010000015.1:76676-160907 GCF_043197855.1 Dactylosporangium sp. NPDC048998 | reverse complement strand
CCCGGCGGCGCGACCGGCGGCGCGACCGGCGGCGCGACCGGCGGCGCGACCGGCGGCGCGACCGGCGGCGCGACCGGCGGCGCGACCGGCGGCGCGACCGGCGGCGCGGCGGACCACCCGAACGCCGAGGAAGCCGCCGGCGTGCAGCAGCACACGCAGCAGGCGAAGGCCGACGTCAACGCGGCGACCACCCTCACGTCGAGCGGTGCGTCGCCCACCGGCCAGCCAGGGACGAGCACTGGGCAGACCGGCGACGGGCCGGCACCATCGGGCGGCGCGGACCCGACCGGCGCGGGTGCAGGCCACGGCAGCGGCGCCGCCGGCACGACGTCTAGCGATGCCGATCCGCTGCAGGCCGCTGCCAGCGCCGAGCAGCACCACCAGCCGGCCGAGCCGCTACAGCCGCCGGACCTGTCCGGGACCGGCGAGCACAGCTCCGCTGCGCCGGACGGCACCACCGACCAGCCGGCCCCCGGCGGCGAACCGCCATCTGGCGGCGGGCCGGGCAGTCCGCCCGCCTCACCCGGCGCGAGCGGCGGCGGCGCGGGCGGTGCCGCTGCGGGCGCGGCCGACATCCCGATCGTGCCCGTCTGAGCCAGCCCCATTGTCTGCCCGCCGACGTGACCGTCACCTGGAGGTGCCGATGCAGTTCTCCTTCCCGCCGCGCAGCAGCCGCGGCGCCGTCATGGGCTTCACCTGGTCGCAGATCGTCATGGTCGCCTCGGGCGTGCTGTGCACGGTCACCGGCGTCAACGTCCTGGTCACCGGCCACCCCTGGACGGCGGCCGGGTTGTTCGTGGTCGCGGCGGTGCTGTCGGTGCTCGGGCTGCTGCGGCTGCGCGGGCGACGCGTCACCGAATGGCTGCCGGTGATCGGCGGCGCCCTCGTCCAGCGGGCCGGCCGCCAGGACCGCTACCGCGGCATGGTCTTCGCCCCAGGAAGTGTCGCCGAGCACCTCGACCTGCCCGGCCCGGCCGCCGGGTACCGATGGCTGCCCGCCGTCGCCGCCGACGGCACCACCCACATCGGGCTCCTCGCCCACGCGCGGGAACGGACCGTCACCGCCGCCCTGCTGTGCCACGGCTCCAACTACCTGCTCGCCGACAGCGCGGTGCAGGAGCAGCGACTCGTCGACTGGGCCCAGGTCCTCAACATCCTCGGTTCCGAGTACGCCGACCTCGGCCTCGTTCGGTGGGCGCTGACCACCCGCGCGGTGCCGGACACCGGCAACCGCGCCCAGCGGTACCTGGCCGACCGGGCGATCGACACCACCAGCGCCGCCTACCAGTCCCTGGCCGAGCTCACCGCCGCGGCCGGGCCGTCGGCGCAACGACACGAGACGTTCCTCGCGGTCGTGTTCGACATCACCCGCATGTCCGCCGAGATCGCGGACGCCGGCGGCGGCGACGCCGCGATCGCCGCGGTGGTGCTGGACAAGCTCGCCGGGATCGAGGCCACCGTGACCGAGGCCGGCGTGGCGACCGGCGGATGGCTGAGCCCCCGCGGCTACGCCGCGGTGCTGCGCAGCCAGTGGGATCCGGCCGACCAGGCCGAGCTCGATCTGCGCGGTACCGCTGGCGGGGTCCCGGCCGGGGTGGCGCCACGCCTGGCTGGCCCGGCCGCGACGGAGACGGTCGGCTGGAGTGCGCTGCGGCACGACTCCGGCTACTCCCGCACCCTGTGGGTGGCCGAGATGCCCCGCACCCTCGTCGGCGCGACCTGGCTCACCGGCCTCTACACCAGAGTCACCGGCCGGCGCACCGTCACCCTCGTCGCCCAGCCGATCCCCGCCGCCCTCGCCAACCTAGCCGCCCGCCGGGAGCAGGTCGCTCGGGCCGGGGACGAGCTCACCAAACGCAAGCTCCGGCTCGTCCGCACGGCGCGGGAGCAGGAGGAGGCCCGCTCAGTCGCGCAGATCGACCGCGAGCAGGCGGCCGGGCACACCCGCTACCGCTACGCCCTGCTCGTGACCGTCACCGCCGCGACGATGGACGCCCTCGAACAGGACACCCGCACGGTGAAGCGGATTCTGGCCCGGGCCGGCTGCGAAGCCGTCACGTTGTACGGCGAGCAGGACCAAGCCTTCGTCGCCGGGGCATTGCCGCTCGGCCGTGGCCTCGCCCCGATCCGCGGCTGGTGGTCGGCATGACCCGCCGGACGGATCGCGTGCGGCTGCGGCGGGAGACCGGGCTGCGCGAGCAGGTCACGGCCCATGCCCAGGCACGGGACCTCGCCGCTGCCGAGCGCGCCCTGCAGCGGGAGCGGGCGGCGATCGGCCGGGCGGAGGCGAAGCTGCTCGACCCGCCCCGGGCCGACCGGCGAGGCGGTTACGGCCGGGCCGCGGGACGGGTGGGTTGGCCGCTGCGGCTGCCGCCGCTCGTCACGACCAGCGCGCAGCTCTGCTCGGTCTATCCGTTCGTGGCCGATCCGGGGCTGCCGGTCGACGGGCCGCTCGTGGGTCTCGAGGTGTTCAGCCGGGCGGCGTTCACGTTCTCCGTGCACGAGCTGTACCGGGCGCGGATGATCACCTCCCCGAACGTGGTCGTCACCGGGGAGATCGGCTCGGCGAAGTCGAGCCTGTTGAAATGCCTCGCCGCCCGCGGGGTGCCGTTCGGCACCCGGTTCTACATCGTCGACGTCAAAGGCGAGTACGACGGCCTCGCCCAGCTCACCGGCGTCCGACCGGTTCGGATCGGCCCCGGCCTCGGCGTCATCATGAACCCCCTCGCAGGGATCCGCCGCGACCCCGGCATGCCGGTCGAGCAGTGGCTGCAGATCCAGCGCACCCGCCGCCTGCTGCTCCTGGAGGGTCTCCTCGAGATCCAGCTCGGCGGGCCGCTGCACGAGGCCGAACGGGCACTCATCGGCTACGCCGTCGACGCGGTCACCGGCGCCGACACCGGCGTCGACCCCGACCGGCAGGCCACCCCCACCCTGTCCACCGTCCTGGCGGCGATGGGCAACCCCGACCTGTGGCAGCACCACCTGGCCGGGCTCAGCTACCCCCTGGAGCAGTTCGTCACCGACTCACGCCGGGTCCGCCTCGCCCTACAACGCCTCGTCACCGGCGCGCTCGGCGGCCTGTTCGACGGCGCCGGCTCCGGGGCGGGGACCCGTCTGGACTTCGCGCAGCCGGGTGCGGTCCTGGATCTGCGGGCGATCCGTACCTCGGACCAGATGACCGCGATGGCGATGAGCTGTGCCCAGGCGTGGCTGGAGGCCGAGCTGTCCCGCCCCGACGCCCCGCCGAGGATGTGCATCTACGACGAGTTCGCGCTCGTCGCCCGCCATTTGCCGCTCGTGCGGCGGATGCGCGAGCAGCTCAAGCTCGCCCGGGCCCTCGGTGTGGCCAACGTTTTGGCCTTCCACCGCTTCTCCGACCTTGCCGCGTCCGGGGCGGCGGACTCCGAGCAGGTCCGCATCGCCCGCGGCCTGGTCGAGGACACCGGTGTCCGGATCTCCTACCGGCAGGCCGCCGGCTCGCTGGAGCAGGCACGCGAGTTCCTGGCCACGACCGACGTCGAGACCGACCTGCTGCGCTACCTGCGGCAAGGCGTCGGCCTGTGGCGGATCGGCACCAAACCGTTCGTGGTCAAACACCAGCTGTCCAGCGCCGAACGGGCCATGGTCGCCACCGACAGTCGGATGGACGTCGTGCCCGGCATCGACGACCTCCCCGACACCGACCCCGGCTCGGGTGAGGACGCGGATGCCTCGCCAGGCCGCCGAGACCGAACGCCGCGGCACACGTCCGGCAGGGGCGAGGCTCGGCCGGCGCACGCACCGATCGGGGTGTCGTGATGCCCCGGCCGTCGCTGTCCTCGCCAGGGCACCAGGTGCCGCAGCGCGGCTGGACTCGCGCCGACCTGTGGACCCGCGGCGGGCTCCTCGCCGGCATCGCTGCTGTCGCGGTGCTGGCCGGGTGGACGCTGTGGCTGGCCGGGCAGCTCGGCGGATTCCTCACCCACGGCACCTGGCCCGCGGCCGGCCCGGTCGGGATCTTGCTGCGGCTGCCTGGTCACCTCGGCGATCCAGCCGCCGCCTGGCCCGCCCCGGCCCGCCCGGCGCTGCCGCCGGCGTGGCTGCTCTACCTGCTGTGGGGCACGCTGTTCGCCGCCCACGTCGGCGCCGCCGTCACCGCCGGGGCACAGGTGATCCGCCGATACGCGCGGCGGAAAGGCTTCGCCCGCCGCCGCGACGTGGACGGGCTGCTGTCCGCCGACGCGGTCCGGGCCCGCACCGACATCGTCCGGCCCGGCCTGACCGTCACCGACCGCGACACTCCCGCCGAGGCTGATACCAAGGCCGCGCGCCGCGCCGACCCGCTCGAGACCGGCCGGTTCCTCGGCGTCGACACCCTCACCGGACAGCGGCTGTACCTGGCCAACGAATACTCCCGGCTCGCCGCCGGCGTGCCCCGCTTCTCCGGCAAGACCTCCCGGATCGTGATCCCGGCGATCCTCGACGCCCGCGGCGCCGTCATCACCACCGGCACCCGCCTCGAAGCCGCCGAAATCACCTACCACCGCCGCAGCGCGCTCGGTCCGACGTTCGTGTTCGAGCCCCGCGGCACCGTGCCGGGCATCCCACGGCTGCGGTGGTCGCCGATCGACGGCGCCGAGGACCCGACCGTCGCCTGGATCCGCGCCAACGGGTTCGCCGCCGGCGCCGGGCTGTCCACAGGGGTGGAGAACGGGGAGTACTTCCGGCAGCAGGCCGCGATGCTCATCCGGGCGCTGCTGCACGCCGCCGCCATCGACGAGCACGCCACCACGACCGACGTCCTGTCCTGGGCACAGACACCGAGCAACCCGCGGGCCGAGCAGATCCTGCGCCACCACGGCGTGCACGCCTGGGCCGACCGCCTCGCCCTGCACCGCGAATCGTCGGGCCGGGGGCGGGAAAGCATCCAGGCCGTGGTGTCGGGGGCGCTCGACACCGTCTCCGACCCCCGCGTCCTCGCCGCCGTCTCACCCCCACGCGGGGAGCAGTTCGACGCGGCGGCGTGGCTGGCCGAGCAGGGCACCCTCTACCTCGTCGGCACCCGCGACGCCCAAGCCAGCGTCGCCCCGCTCCTCGCCGCGATCTCCGAAGACCTCCTCCACCGCGCCCGCGAACAAGCCTTCCTCAGCCCCGGCGGCCGCCTTGAACCGGCGCTGTACTACATCGGCGACGAGATCAGCAACGTCGCACCACTCACCTCGCTGCCGTCACTGATGTCCGAGGCCGGCGGGTCCGGCGTCGTCGTCGACGTCCTCTGCCAGAACCGCCACCAGCTCCACGACCGCTGGGGCCGCGCCGGCGGGGCCGCGATCGAGGCGTCCGCCAACTGCATCCTGCACCTGGGCGGGTCCGCCGACGTGGCCGCGCTCCGCGACGCCCAAGCCCTGGCCGGGCAGGTCCGGGAGGTGTCGTCGTCACACAACTGGGGCGGCGGCCGCGCCAGCGTCTGCGAGCAGGTCCGCCGTGAAAACGTCCTCGACCTCGCCGAGCTGCGCACGCTGCCGGCCGGCCGGGCGGTCGCCCTGATCGGCAACCTGTCACCGGTCGAGCTCACGATCCCGGCCTGGTACGAACGCGACGACGCACCGGCGCTCCGTGAAGACCAGGCCGGGTTCCGGCGCACGCTCGCCACCGCCGGCCCCGCCGAGAGCGGGGGCCGGTCGTGACCGGCGAGCCGTTCGCGTTCGAGGTCCCCGACGACGCGCCGCCGGACCTGCAGGCCGTCGCCCTGCTCGGCGCCGGCCTGGCCGAGGTGCGCGGCATGCTCGCCGACCTCGCCGAAGCCCACCTCGCCCTCAGCCAGGAGGTCCGGGAACAGCGGCAGCGTGACGCGGCGCCGTCCGGGGCGCCGACCCAGCTGCGGTGGGCGGAGCTGGACCGGCCCGGCGCCACCGCGCTGTGGCTGTGGCTCATCGACTGGGTGAGCTGGCTCAACCGCCGGTTCAGTCTCGCCGCTGACCTGCCGTCGTGCTGGCCCGCGCACCCGCCGATGGTCGAGGAGCTCACCGCGCTCGCCGCCGCGTGGCATGCCGCCTACGACAGCCGCGCCCACCCGGAAGCGCCGCTGCGCTGGCTTGAAGCGTTCGCCCGCACCCGGCAGCGGCTGCGCGGGTGGGACGTCAACCGGTGCCGTAACGGCACCCACACCCCACCCGCCACCGACCTGACCTGGCCCGACGGGTGGCGCGACACCGCCCTCGACACGGTCGAAACCGACCTCGCCGGCCGGCCGATCCCCGTCGCTCCGGCCGGGCCCGGAGTCTCCGACCGCACGGCGGGAGGCGGTGCAGACCGATGAGCCAGCCGGCCCCGATCACGTCCCGCGCCGACTGGGACGACGTCGTCGACGCCCTGCAGGAAACGGTCGACGACATCCGAGACCTCCGCGCCGACTTCCAGCAACGCCAAACCGAACAAGGAGGAGACCAGGTGACCGACCCCGACTACGACGAGCAGGAACTCGACGACGAGCGCCGCCGACGCGACGAAGAACTCGACGCCGACGCCGACGGCCGCGTCGACGGCAACTACGACCCCGACCTGGACGACCGGTGACCGCCACCATCGAGGCTGCTGCACCGGCCCGCCGCCCAACCGGCGTGGCCGGCGACCTGCCCGACCCGGGGGTCGTCGACCGCATCCAATACCTGCAGACCCTCGACCAGGTCGAGGCGGGTCTGGACCGGCTGCACCAGCTGCTGCACCGCAGCCGCCGGGCCCCGGCCGGCGCCCGCGGCCAGCGCCTGACCGACCTGCACACCGCGCTACGCGCGCTCGGCCAGGTCCTCAACGACGCCCAAGGCGGTTGGCCACCGCCCCCACCCGAGGACGAAGCCGCATGACCCTCCGCCCCGGGCGGACCGTGGTGACCGCCGGCATATTGCTGGCGGTCATCGCCGCCGCCCTCACCGCCTGCACCAACCGCCCAGCCCCCAACCAGACGGCACCGGCCACCGCCACGACCACCACTGCGGGCACGCACCCATCTGTGGACGCCGACGACGGCGACGACAGCGATGACGGCGCGCAGCCCGACACCGCGGCGGCACCGGACCCGGCAGCACTCGACGTCATCGCTGCGTTCGCCACCGCCTGGGCCCGGCCCGACCTCGACCAGCAGCATTGGTACACCGGCGTCGCCGGGCTCGCCGCGCCCGCCTACGCGGCCCGGCTCGCCACCGTCGACCCGGCCATGGTGCCCGCCACCCGCATCACCGGCCCACCGACCGTCACCAGCGCCACCACCGCCTCGGTCGTCGCCAACGTCGGCACGGACGCCGGGCCCATCACCATCACCTGCGTGCGCTACGACGGCCGCTGGCTGGTCACCGACGTCCAACCGCCCGAACACCCCACCGGGGCGACGCCATGAAATGGACCGCCATCATCACCGCAGTCGTCCTCGTCGTCTGCGGCTGCTGCGGCCTCGTCGTCTTCCTCGGCGTCACCCAAGCCAGCGCCTGCGCCCCCACACTCACCGGCGGCGTCACGGTCCACACCGACGGGCTCCACGACGTCGGACCATGGCGAGTCGACCCACAAGTTCGCAACGCCGCGATCATCGTCGGCACCGGCCAGCAGCTCAACGTGCCGGCCCGCGGCTGGGTCATCGCCGTGGCCACCGCGATGCAGGAGTCGTCGCTGACCAACACGCCCGGCGGCGACCGCGACTCGGTCGGCCTGTTCCAGCAACGCCCGAGCCAAGGCTGGGGCACCCCCGAGCAGCTGCGCGACCCCGCCTACGCGGCCACCGCGTTCTACCGCAAACTGCTCACCGTCAAAGGCTGGGAGCAGCTGCCGCTCACCGAAGCCGCCCAGGCCGTGCAACGCAGCGCCTACCCAAACGCGTACGCCAAATACGAGCAGGACGCTGAACGCGTCGTCGCCGAAGTCACCGGCGCCGCCACCATCGACGAACTGCCCGGCGCGTCCCTGGCCAACTGCGACGGCAGCGCCGCACCCGGCACACCGTCCGCCTCGGGCTGGGTCCAGCCCGTTCCCGGCAAGATCGTGTCTCCGTATGGGCCGCGCGGCGAAGGCAAAGACCGCAAACTCCATGCTGGCGACGACCTTGAAGCGAAACGCAACGATGTGATCGTCGCCGCAGCGGCAGGGACGGTCAGCTATGCCGACTGCGACCGCCACACCGGCAACTGCGACATCGACGGAAGCCCGTCCACGCCCGGGTGCGGCTGGTACGTGGACATCAACAATGGCTCAGGGATCGCAACCCGCTACTGCCACATGGTCCGTCGCCCAGACGTCCACGTCGGTCAGCAGGTTCAAGCCGGGCAACGGATCGGGCTCGTCGGGACCTCCGGCCACTCCTCCGGACCCCATCTGCATTTCGAGGTCCATGAGGGCGTCGACTGCCCCAGTGGCCAGCGCTGCCAACTGGCCAACGCGAACTCGCGGGATCCGGCACCGTTCATGGCCGCACACGGTGCCCCGCTGGGAGGAACCAGATGACGATCACCATCCGCGCCGCCGCCCCAACGCTACCGGATGCCCCGGCATCGGCCGTGAAACCAGCTGCACCCACCACCCCGGCAGGACCGATACTTGGGTCGACCGGCGCGTCGCGGCCGGTGCACCCGCGAGCGACCAGCGGACGGCAGCGGATCGGGTTCGGGCCCGCGGTCGCCCTCTACACCGGAGCGCTGCTCGGCCCGGGCGTCCTCGTGCTGCCGGGCATGGCCGCCGGGCGCGCCGGCCCCGCCTCAGTGCTCGCCTGGGCGGCGCTCGTCGTTCTCGGGATCCCGGTCGCGACTACATTCACCGCCCTCGCCGTGCGCTACCCGTCCGGGGGCGGGATCGCCGCCACCGCCGAACGCGCGTTCGGCCCCGACGCCCGCACGATCGTCGGCTGGTGGTTCTACGCCGCGGTACCCCTCGCCGCAGCCGCTGCGGCACTGCTCGGCGGGCAGTACGTCGCCGCGGCGCTCGGCGCCGGCCCGTACACCGCGACCGCCGTTGCCGCCGCGATCCTCGCCCTCGTCATCGCGGCGAATGCCGCCGGGATCCGGCTGTCCGGCCGGGTCCAACTTGGCCTCATCGGCGTCCTGCTCACCCTGCTCACCATCAGCCTCGCCGCCGCGGCCCGGCATCTGCACCTGGCGAACTTCACCCCGTTCAACCCGCACGGCTTTGCCGCGGTCGCCCGCGCCACCGCTGTGTTGTTTGTCGGCGTGGCCGGGTGGGAAGCGTGCGCCACCCTCACCGACGCCGTCCACCGGCCCCACCGGACCTTGCCCTGCGTCACCGCCGCCACCCTCGTCGTCATCGGCGTGGTCTACCTCGGCCTCGCCACCGCCACCATCGGCACCCTCGGCCACGTCGCTGCGGAGACCGGCGTCCCCCTCTACGCCGTCGTCCGCTCCGGGCTCGGCCCCGCCGCCCCACCCGTCGTCGCCGCGATCGCGCTGCTGCTTACCGTCGGCGCCGGCAACACCTACCTGGCCGGCGCAGCCCGATCCGGCGCCACCCTCGCCGCCGCTGGAGACCTGCCTTCCTGGCTCGCCCACCACACTAACGGCGTCGCCCGGCGCAGCCTCGCCGTCCAGGCCACCGCCACCATCATCATCACCACGGCCGCGATCCACTGGCACATCGCGCCCGGGCAGCTCATGCAGCTCGTCACCGTCCTGCTCGCCGCGGTAGCCATGGCCGGCATGGTCGCCGCCGCCGTGCTACTCCCCACCGGCTGGCACACCCTTGCCGCCCTCACCGGCACCGCGGTCACCGCCGCCGTGCTCGGCTCCGGCGGCCCGCACCTGCTCATCCCCGCTACCGTGGCCGGCGCCGCCCTGCTCTGGCGCGCCACCCGGCACCGCCCACACCACATTGCCCAGCCCGCAGCCCAGGCCCCGGCACTCCCGGCCGGTCGGCCGCGACCACGGATGCACCTGCCGGCTCCAGCGCGGACACCGAGTGCGAGCACGGTCACCCGGCCAGCGCGGCAGCCACCCAACGCCCCGGCGCCAGCACGCCGCAGACGCCGCCGGCGCCGCAAACGCGCGGCGCGCCGCCACTGACCACGGCCGCGGAACCGATGCTCCGACACCGGCGGAGGCGCGGCTCGCCTTGGCCGCCGCATGCAGGTAGTCGCGATCACCCGGCCTCGCCACATGCCGCGGCCATCGATCGGGGCGCCGTGGTCCTTGACGCCGGATACCGCACCGTCCTCGCCCAACCCCCAACCCCAACCTCTCAAGGATTGATCATGACTGTGAAAGTCGTCGCCGAAGTCGACAGCGACCAACGTGAGACAGCCTGGGCGCTGTACTCGACGGCGTTCGCCGAGCTCAACACCCTGGCCGTGCAGCGCCACCTCATGTACCGCCACGAGTTCGACGACGTCATGGCCGACCCGCGCGTGGACAAGTACCTCTACCTGGACAGCGACGGCACCCTGCTCGGGCTGGCCACCTACACCAACGACCTCGACGCGGTCCCGCTCATCTCCCCGCCGTACTTCCAACGCCGCTGGCCGCAGCACTACGCCGAGCAGCGGATCTGGTACTGCGGCTTCGTCGCCACCGACGCCGACGCCCGCGCCGCCGTGGCCTTCGGCGAGCTCGTCACCGCCATGTACCACACCGCCGCCGCCCACAACGGGCTCATCGCCCTGGACTTCTGCCACCGCACCGACGAGGTCCGGCGCATGTCCCGCGTCGTGCGGCTCATGCTGCACCGCCTCGCCGGCGACGTGAACGCGCAACGCATCGACGAACAGCAGTATTGGCTCTACGAATTCCCCATCGCTGCCTGACCTGCCAGTACCCACCCGGGCTGTCTAGCCCCTTCTTCGCGCACGTCTCTTGATCGATGCTGGGCACAGCCGTGAACCTGGGCTCGGTGCGGATGTAACGGGAACTGGCTCCGGACGCGAGACCCTCGCGTGGGCGATCCCCGAATCCAGTGGCATGCGACCGCCGCGCGCGTCGATCAGGCCGGTGGCAGCAGCGCGAGGTCGGCGGCCATCCGATCGGCGACCCCCCTGTCGATGTCCGGTTCGTGGCCGAACGACCAGACACCGGCCTGCAGGTTCTGCACCGTCTGGTCCAGGGCACGGCGGGCGCGGACCACCGCCTCGTCGCTGAACAGAACTGAGACCCGGCCACTCCGGACTGCGGTCTGTTCCAGAGCGGCGCCGATCAGCGTCAGCCCGTCACCGGCGTTGTCGAGCACTCCGACAGCCTCCCACTTGCCCCGTTCGCCACCGGCGATGGTCTGGTGGTTGAGGCTGACACAGCGCACCGCTTGGCCGAGGGAGGCGACCAGCCGTCCCACACTTTCCAGATCCAGGATCGCTGGTGGGGTGTCGGCCAGCTCCCGCGCGCCCTCCTCGCCCGCTCGCTGCAACGCCGCCACGAACGCGGCGGGATCAATGGTGGACAGGTAGGACCGCACGACCGTGTCCTCGGTGACCCGCAGCGTGGCGGCCATGTCCCGGACTCGACCGGCGACCATGTCCTCTACAGCGGCGCGGGACACGTCGATGCCGTGTGTGGCGCACTCTGCCAGGATCTGTTCGACGAGGCGCCGGAAGGGGGCACGCTGCCGCACGATGGCGTTCCTTCCACAAGTAGCTGGTCATCGGAGTTGGGCAGCTGGGTCGGATCGGCCCAGGTCGGCTGAGCATATCGCTGGAAGACCGCCTATCCGCAGTGCGCGCCGACGCCGCTGGACCAGGTCCGGTGGGCCCTGCCCGAACAGCTAGGCATCACCGCCGGTGACATCGTCCTCCTGAGCGAGCGAATCCGTGCCTTCAATCTCCAGTACTGGTCCACGCACGATGCAGGACGCGATGTCGACGAGATTCACCAGCCACCGGCCTCGTGATCTGCCGTCCTGACGCATCACCCTGTTCATCTTGCCGACCGGGACGCGGAAGACTGCGCGCTGGCGACCCGTCACGGCGAAGGTGACCGCACCATCGGACAAGTACTCGTGGTCGATCCGGAGTTCCGGCTCGAGGAGCACGAGAGCGATCTCGTCAACCTGCTCAGGGTCGTACTGCCGCGTTTTCGCGGGCGGCGGCGGCACGCCGAGGATGCCCGCTCGGTGCACCCAGGCAAGCTTCACATCGACCTTCACCGCGCCGCCGCGAACGTCCCAATCGCGCTGGTTGCCGCCGCCCGCCCAGTACGCATCTGAAGAATCAGCGGCGACAACACCTGCGCCGATCATTTCGGCGACCAACGGGCGCACGGCTAGTAGATCCCCGTCGCCCGTCTCCCAGGCGCGGAAACCGCGGTAGTACCCCACAGGCATCTCGTCGTCGGTCATGGCTGTCGTTCTACACGTTCGCCGCTCCGACCCTTAAGTGTGCTTTGGGCGGTATAGTGCGCTTGGTCCGGACGAGGGCGATGTTGACGGTCACCGAGGAGCAGCGGGCGGGACTGTGCGGGGGCGCCGACGTCGACGCAGGCGCTTGCGGTGCGGCGCCGGATCGGCGTGCGTCGATCAAGACGCACTGAAATCGCATGTCGTTGCCGAGTTGGTGTGTCGGTGCCGAACGCTTGCCAATTGGCGCAAGCGTTTCACAGCGCATGGGATGGCCGGTCTGGAACGCGCCGTGCCGACGCTGCGCTTGTCGGCGGTCGTCCTCGGCGTGCCGTCCTCGTTGACGAACCCAAACGTGGGATCGTCTACAGGTGGTCTGCGACGAGCGCAGCGGGCGAGTGGCGGGATGCACCGGGTGACGGTTGATTTTCGAGCGGAATGGACAGACCGCGAGCTGCAGCTCGGTCTTGAGGGCTCGCCCTACTCGATCCCGCCAGCGGTCGACGAGGACCACGTCGGTGAGATGCTCAAGGCTATTCAGTACGTGAGTGCTGAGGCAATGCTTGCTCGATACAAGCTAAAAAATGATATTAGAACGACGTGGCTGAAGAAGAATCGCCGCGTTCGAGAATTGCATGAAAGTAACCGCGTTGAAGGACTCGGGCCGGAGCGCCTTTCTCGCACCAAAGAAATTCTTGAGAGTAAGTCGGCCGAGGAGATCGAAGCTGCGATCAACCGGTATACGGTGATCCGCAGCCTCCAGTGCGATCAGCGCACGCTCGACGTACTTGGGCTTCATGGCGGAAAGCTGTTCGCCGACGAGGTCATGAGTACCTACCCGTCGAGACCAATCATGGAAATCGACATCCGCGGTATGCACGGCCTAATTATGGGAAATCACCCGACCGCGGGTCAGTACAAGGTATGGCTCAATGCGATCCAGGGCGCGGACCACACGCCGCTCAGCCCGCTCGACGCTCGCGCTGCTATGGGCGATCTCGTGCAGTGGCTCAATGAGACGGTGCAGGGTCAGCGGCTACCGCCGGTAGTGACGGCCGCAGCCGTTCATGCCTGGCTCGCGCACATCCATCCTTTCGAAGACGGTAACGGGAGGGTCTCGCGTCTACTCGCCAACATCGTAGTCGGTGCCTCGGCACTTCCGCCGCTCATCGTTCAAATGGCAGCGGACAGGAATCGCTACATCGATGCCCTGGCGATCAGTGATAAGGGTGGCGACCTGGCCCCCTTGGTGGGCGTCTTTCTCCGCATTCAGAAGCGTGCAATTGCGGATATGCGCGATCCGGATTTCGCAAATAGAATCTTCGATGACGAGGTTGCGGAACGCACGCTGAGCCTGTATGTGCGCTGGCGGAAGACTTCCCTTGCATGGCTGGAGCAACTTGGCGGGGCGCTCCGGCTGCATGATTTGCGTATGCGCTTTCATCCGAATGAAATGATGACCCAGGAAAGCTTCGAACGAATGAGGAAAGGGTCTCGTGGTGAGGGCATAGTCTTCGGAGGCATTGGCAATGAGGATCGGTATCCGTCGTGCAGGGCGTATCTTCTTCTCGACCACGTTCAGGAGACAACTCGCTATAGCGAAGGCGAGCCGGTGCTGTCATTTCTGCGCTACGGCCCTCAGCCTTGGTCGCGGCACGTGTATGAGCGAATGAACAGCCTGATTACTGAGATAATTATTCGTCCGGATGAGGCCGATGGGGTGTATGTACGGCATGCCTCCGGCCGTGTTGAGCACCTTGCCGGGGTTGCCGCCGCGCAGCTGGTAGCGGAGGCCCTTGCGCACGATTTCCGAGCAGGTCGCGCACAGGCTCAGAATCGGCGGATGAGGAGGCCGACGCCTCTGTAGTGACCGTGGGATGCCCCGAACCCATCGTCACCGTCCTGCCGGGCGTCAGTCCGGCCCGCAGCAGGTGTGCTGTCGACAGCGTCAGCGAAGGGCGCCGACGCGGGTGGCGAGGCCGCGCAGGTTGCTGGGCGTCCGGGCCGGCGAGTACAGCATGCGGGTGATCAGCTCGTGGGAGGACGGCCGGCGCAGTTTCTCTGGCGCGCGGGCCTCGGCGTCGTGCAGGGCATGGGTCGCCTGGTGAAGCCGGCCGTGCTGCTCCCACGCGCGGGCGGTGTCGATGCAATACCGGGCGTACCCAAAGCTCGTCGCGCACGGAGCCGGATCAAGGCCCGCACCGCAGTCAAGCTGTTCTTCCCGCCGAAGTGGGGCATCAATGAGGTACTGCCGCGGCGCCGGTTCCCACCGCGCCGAATGCTACCGCGACGCCGCGTGCTAACGAGCAGGCCGCGATGTTCTGACCACATTGTGGCGCTCGCAGCCGGCAGGCCGTCACTCGGTGCGTAGCCTGAGGCGCCGGATGCCACCTTTGGCCCGCTCGGGCGACGCCTTCGCTCCTGGCCGAAGATCGGTGTAGGCGACGGATCCGGCTAGCACAGCGCCGGAGGCGAGCGAGGCGTGCAGTTCGCCGTCGCGGACACCGATGTGGTACCGCTCGCCGGGCACGCCATCGGGCGGGCGTACACCGAGTCGGCAGCCGTAGAGCAGGACGACCTGTCGTTGCTCGATCGCGGCGGCCCGCCACTGTGGATTGGGCTGGCATGAGAATCGCGCGACGACGGCTCCCGTCGGGTCCAGCAACTCCCAGGGTGTCCCGTCTCGGATGACCCAGTTGGCGGCCGTCTCCGGTTTGCGGTATGGCCGAAACGGCGTCAACCCAAGTTTCATTGGTATCGCCATCGTCAGCGAGTAGCGACCCTGGTCGAGCGGCATGACTCTGTCGACTACCGGCTCGACGAGGACGACGGGCGTTGCTGGCGGCCCGGCTGTGTCCGAATCGACCGCAACCTGGTGATGCGAGAGTCTGCGCATGGTCGGGTCACCTGTGAGGAGCAGCCGACCGCACGCCTTCGTGTCCGCCAGCGCCTCCCGAATGTGCTGGCCAGCATCTGCCTCCAGCGGATCGCTGATCACCGGACCCGAACCGATGGGGGATGCCGATGGTCGTTGCCGCTTCGGCGGCCGCTTTCTACTCTTCGGCACTGGTGATCCATCCGGTCCGTGGAAGGCGTTAAGGCTCCTGCAGTCACTATCATGCCTCTGTGCCGCCTATGTCGTTGCCGGGCGCCGGCTTGTATCGAGACCCGCGGAACACCGGGCCGCAAACTCGAGCCCGGTACGAATACCAGGACTCGTGCGTCGCGCTGCGATGCATCGACAACCTCGCGCCCACCTCGCCGATCGTTGCCGTCGCCGTCGAGTGGGCCACCGACTACGTCTTGATCGGGGCCGACGGCACCAACGAGATGGTGTCGGTCAAACACCGCGACTCCGGGCAGGACGACTGGAGCTACGCCGACCTGAAGAACGAGCACGTGCTGCGGGATCTGCACGCCGTCTGGAAGGCGATGGGCGAGGCCGGCGAGTATGTGTTCGAGTCCAACCGCGGGTTCAGCCGTACCGCGGCGCAGTTCGTCATCGACGCAATTCATCCGCAGGCAACCCAACAGGACGTCGCGAAGCTTGCTCGCGACCTGCAGATCGATGTTGCCGAGGCTGGGCGGTTCCTGGAGCATCTGCGCCTACGACGGGACCCCCTGCCGGATCGGCGCTACATCGACGCCGTTGCCATCCGCGATCTGCAACGCCTGATGCCCGACCTCGGGCTGGACCCCGCCCGCGCGCCCGAGGTCTACACAGCGATCGTCGCACGAATTGCGGCAGCATCGATTCAGCGGCCACCGTCACCCGCCGACCGAGTTGAGCGACTCGTCGGTCTCATGCGCGACGTGGCAAGTCGTGGCGGTCCCGACCTTGCCGACCGTCTGGTGCTGATGGCCGATCTTCGCCTCCTCGTCGCCGAAGCCAGCGCACAAGCCCGTCGGCCACGGGAACTGCTTGTCGCAGACCCACTGTTCGTCGGCCGGGAACCCCAGATGGCTCAGCTCGACGATCACCTCGACCTCGGGGGCGAAGCACCGGTCGCACCGGTGGTCCTATCGGGCATGCCCGGCATCGGCAAGTCCGCCTTGGCCCGTCAATACGCCGCTGAGCGAGGGTCGATCATGGCCGTACACATCCTCCCCGCCGACACGCGCGCAGCGCTGGCGGAAGCCTTGTTCGCACTCACAGCGGATGCGCCCCGCGACACCTCGCCCGACAACACTCGGCGCCCCGCAAGCCCGCGGACATCCGAACTGGATGTCCCCGACGACCCCCGGCTGTTGCTGATCGTCGACGGTGTCACCGATCCGGACACCGTTGAAGGACTCATTCCCCGGCGATCGGCCACCCGGTTCATCGTCACCACGACAGCGACCCACCTCGACGATGCGTTCGTGCACATCGCCATCCACCCACTTGGTCGAGATGAGAGCGTGGCGTACCTGCGTTCGGTTCTTGCCGACGAAGACTCGGCGGCGCTAGGCGAGGTCGCCGACGTGTTCGCCGGCCATCCGCTCGGCCTTGTCCAAGCAGCAAGCTACTGCCGAAGCCAGCGCATCACCATAGCCGGATACCTGACCCGCATCCGCAATGCGCCAATCGCGATGCTCGACCTGGGACGAGCTCCAGGCCATCCAACACCGACGGCAGCGGCGATCCGCGACGCGTTCGGCACCGCTGTCGAGACGGAGTCGGCTGCCATGCCCTTGGCCTTCGTCATGGCGTGCGCGGCTCCCGAGCCGCTACCCGAGCGCATATTCGAAGATCAGGTCATTGTTACGTTCGAGCCGGGCGAGCCGTCCGAAACGCAAACCGCGCTCGTCGCCCTGTCCGAAATTCTGACCCGTGATCGCGCAATCGGTGCGCTCCATCAGTTCAGTTTGGTGATTCGCGAAAATGCCACGCTGAAAGTCCACCCACTGGTCCAGTCGATTATCCGGGAGCGCATTCCACTTGACCAGCGACAGCTTTGGGCGCGATCCGTTCTGGTGCTCCTACTGTATGCCGCCGAGTACCAGAATGACGGGCCGTCGAAGGCGCGCGAAGCAACCGCCCTTGGCGCACACATTGCTGCCGCGGTCGAGTATGCGGTCGAAACGAAGTCCGAGCCGGAGGTAATTTTTGCCGCGTTTGGCTGGCTCGGTATGTGGCAGCTGCGGTACGGCGACTTGGGGATTGCAACGGCCTACCTGAGCCGTGGCGTCGAAATCGCGAAGACGATGGAGCAGCCGTCGGCGCGAGTCGTGGCCGCCCTTGCACAGTTGGCCTCGGCCCAGCGGATGGGCGGAAATATCACTGAAGCGTTGTCGTCGATCGAGGAGTGGCTGGAGGTTGCGCTCGTGGCCGATGACGGGAAGCAGGTGCGGGCCGCAACGCTCGCCCGAGCCCAAACACTGGCGTACGCAGCGCGTTATCCAGACGCTCGAGCTGCCTTTGACGCTATGGCTGCAGCGGAAGCCGGTACGGCCGTTGGCGTTCGCGAGCGCATCTTTCGGCAGTCACTCCTGGCTGATATTGAAACCGGACTCGGCCGGCTCGACGCTGCCCTCGACGCGATTGACGCCGCGTTCGCGCTCGTTCCCGGCGTCCACGACGAGCAGCAGCGAACCGACCATACGGCCGCGCTGCATAAGCAGGCCGGCATCACCCTCCGCGACTCGGGACGACTCGAAGAAGCGATACCCCACCTGCGGGCAGCCTGGGACATCACCGAAGACCTGCCGTCCATCTACCGCACCGAGATCACCCTGGCTCTGCTGAACGCGCTCGTCGACCTCCACCAGCTCGACGAGGCGCGATCCCTGGTGGAAAAGGGGTTGGCAGCAGCGGCCGTTCGAGGCGAGACGTCACCGGTCCGCGGCAGCCTGCTACAGGTACGCGGCAGAATCGCCCTGGAGTCCGGCGATCCCCAGCAGGCGCGCTCGGATCTGGAAGCCGCCGTGCAGATGCTGCGCCACGGAGGCGATCCGTACCGCCCAAACCTCGCGAGCGCCTACTTCAACCTTGCCGTGGTGCATGGCGCCCAACAGCGTCACGACGAAGCCGTGCAGTACGCCCGGATGGCTCGAAATCTCACCGCTAACGTATTCGGACCACACCACGGCGAGCTGATCCACGACGAGCTGATGCTGGCCACGGTCTGCTGTAACGCCGGCAACTACGGGGAAGCCCACGAAGCCATCCGCAGGTGCCTTGTTCTGGTCCAAGCGGGTCACTGGCATGGACGAAAACTTCGAAACCAGATACTTGAAATCGCCATCACGATCGATGTCAACTCGGGTGAACTACTCTTGTCCTCGCCGCAGACACCCCCGTCAAACGACGACGGGGAGCGGAATCCGGCCCCTGCGTCAGAGATCTAGATCCGGATCAGCCGGTGGCAGGCCGATGCGGTCACGCGCCGCCGCTGCCTCATCGTGCAGATGCGGGCTGACCATCTCGGCACGAGGTTTGGGCCGGGTCGCGTCGACGGCACGGACCTTCGCCGTGGAGGCTTTCAGTGCGTCCCGGAGTTCGTCGGACTTCCGGTCGACGGCCTGGGCGCGGCGAGCCTGCTCGGCTGCCGCGGCGAGGCCGAGGTACCGCGTCGGGAGGCTCCGCTCGTACGCCGCGGTCCACGTGGCGTGCTGTTGCTCGAGTCCCTCAACGAGCACGGTGCGTTGAGCCACGGTCTCCTGGGCGGCGGCGAGCCGCGTGCCGAGGTGCCCGACGCGGTCGTCCGCACGCTGCTGCCGGGCGGCGCGCAGCGCCTGCTGCTCGGCAATGGCGCTGTGCCGTCGCCACAGCGCGGCCCGTGGCGGGGCGGCGGTACGGAGCCGTTCCGCGCTGGCTTCGGCCGCGGCGAGGCGCTGCCGGAGGTGGTCGACGTGCTGTTCGGCGGCGGCGAGCTGGAGGTGCGCACCGCGCAGGTCGTCGCCGACATAGGGCGGAGCAGCGCGGTCGGCGGCACGTTGCAGGGCGACCCATTCGCGTAGCTCGTGGTCGGGTGCGGCGTCGACCTGGCCGGCGACGGTGGCGACGCCAAGAGCGATGCGGCCGCGGTGCCAGGAGGCCCACCGGGCGGCGTCGCGGTGGCTGGGTTCGGGCCCGATCGGCGCGTCGCGCGGCACCGTGTACCGGTCGCGGTAGGCGACGACGACGGCGGCCCGCCCGATCCACTGAGCGCGCCCGGTCTCATCGTCGGGAACCGGGCCGAGCGCCTCCGCCCACGCGGGGCGTAGATCTGCGGCGAGTTCGGCGAGGCCGGCGATGCGCCGGTCGGCGACGACCGCGACCTGGGTAAGGGTGTCACGGAGGCCGGCGGGTGCGGACGCGGGGACACGGTCGATATAGGTGCGAGTTTGGTCGGGTTGGACGGCGGCGCGGGGGTCGGCGAGGGCGTCTTCATACAGCTGCTCGACGCGCCAGGTGAGCACGGCGGCGACGTCGCGCGCGTCGTCGAAGTCCATCCAGGCGACCGCCGTGTCGAGGACCTCGGCGGGGTTGTAACCGGCGGCGGAGAGCTGGCTGAGCCGGTAGGTGAGCGCGGGCAGCGCGGGGTCGTCGACGAGCCGGGCGGCGATGGCGCTCGCGGTGCTCGCCGCCTGCGCGGCGGGGTTACCACCGGGTCCGGGGTGGTGGCGGCCGGCGGCCTCGGCGATGACGGCGATGTGACTGTCGACCTCGACGCGGCCGAGGAGGTCGTCGAAGATCGACCCCCAGACGGCGAGTTTGTCGTGGTCGTCGATGAGCCGCAGCTCGGTTTCAGTGGCGGACCGGTCGGTGGTGTCGGTGGTGAGGATCTCGGCGAGGATCGCGACACCGGCCCCGGGTGTCTGCCGGTGGTGGGCCTCTTCGGGGCGGTGGTGAGTGATGACGTAGAGGAGGTTGGTGAGCGCGCCGCGGGTGACCATCACGTACAACCGGCCGCGGGTGGTGGCCTCGTCGACGAGACTGCGAACGGTGTCGACGGTGCGGCCCTGCGCGGCGTCGACCGTGGACGCGTAGGCGAGCTGGACGTGCGCCGCGACATATTCGGCGGGCAGGACGACTTCTTCGCCGGTCCGGTTGTTGACCGCCTCGACCGCGCCGCCCGGCCCGATGGCGGTGATGCGCCAGCTGTCCCGGTTGGCAACGAATCCGGAGTTGGTCTCGAGGCGGCGGTCGTTGCGGCGGGTCACGATCCGATCCCCGACGGAGGCGCGGTTGTCGTCGGCGAGCGCGACGCTCCGGCCGCGTTCGACGATCCCGGTCTGGATGAGCTGGGTGCGGGCTTGGGCGGCGAGGGCGGCGGCTTCGGCCTGGGTTTCGACGAGCAGGAGGCTGTCCAGGCCGGCAAGGGTGTCGGCTGCCCAGCCGGACAGCATTTGCGGTACGAGGTCGTCGTGGTCGCCGGCGACGATCCGGCCGCGGCGCTCGTACTCGACGAGGACGGTGACGTCGCCGTCGCGCAGCCGCAGCGACGCCGGGCCTTCCCACGGTTCTTGGAAGCGGCGCAGGTCGGTGAGTTCGGCGGTGACGCCGAGCCCGGTGAGGTAGCGCAGCAGCCCGCCGGGGCCGACCGCGGACACCTGCTCGGGGTCGCCGACGAGGATCAATTTTCCGCCGACCTTGTCGAGTTGCCGGACGAGTTCGGCGAGTTGGAGCGACGACGCCTGCGACGCTTCGTCGACGATGAGCCACTGCCCGGGGGCGAAGCTCCAGTGCTCCTCGGTGGTGGTGCCGTCGGGCGGGGTGTGCTGGGCGTGGAGCCACATCGCGATGTTCTCGGTGCGCATCGCGGTGCCGTCGGGGGCGCGGGTGGCGTCGGCGAGGACGTCGGCGGCATGCTGCCCGACGGTGAGGCCGAGCACCGGAATCCCGGCCCGGGTGGCGGCGGTGGCGACCGCGTTCTGCAGGAACGTTTTGCCGGAGCCGGCGGGGCCGATGACGCCGGTGACGGTGCGGTCGTCGCCGACCGCGCGGTGCAGCGCGGTCACCTTGTCTGGGCTGAGGTCGAGCTCGGCGGCGACCTGGTCGAGCAGCTGGGCAGGGGCGGGTGTCGCGTCGGTGCGGGCGGCGTAGGCGATGACTTCCTGCTCGGCGCCGAGCACCGTTTCGGTCGTCAGGTACAGATCGCGGTGGCGGGTGTAGACGCCTTGGCCGTCACTGGGCCGGATCAGAGACGGCGCCCACTCGACGAGTTCGGGCGGGGTGAGGACGCGTAGCCCGGCGGCGTGGGTGCGGATCGCCTCGGCCGCGAGGCGCTGCACCCGCCGCCAGTCGGCGCGCCGGTCACCATCCTCGGCGAGGCCGAGGACCCGGCCGACGTGCAGCTCGACGTGGTCGAGCCGGAACACGGCCCGCTCCTGGGCGAGGTTGCCGATGGCGCGCTCAACGGCCAGGTAATCGTCGAGGCGGACCGCGGCGTTGACGATCGCGGGCTGCTGCTGCGGGTCGACGCCGAGGCGCTCGAGCGCGGCGTCGACATCGGCGAGGGAGATGCGGTCCGGGCCGGCGGTCTGATGGGCGGCGGCGACCGCGTGGGTGGCGAGGTCGTGGACGGGATCGCCAACCCGGCCGGTGACGATCCGGCGGACGTCGGCGGCGGTGGACAGGCCCGCGGCGGCGTCTTCGCGGCGGAGCCGCTGCTCCATCTCCCGGGTCGACTCTGCCAGCTCGCGCGGGGCGCGGGTGCGCAGGGTCGCGATCTGTGCGACCCGCCGCCACCGCGTGTCCGGCACTCGTCCGCGGGTCGGCGTGGTGCTGGCGAGGTCGGCTTCGATCGCCGCGCGGCGTTTCGAGTAGTGCCGGATCGAGGCCATCCCGATGCCGACGATCTCCCGGATCGGGGAGTCGGCGCGGGCGGCGAACCGCACGCCGAGACGGGTGTGCAGTTCGTGTTCGACGGCCCGCTCGTAGGCGATCCGCGCCCCGATCGTCGCTTGGTAGAACGCTTTGCTGTCCAGGGCGAGCCATTTGCCGTCGGCGGTGCGGACCTTCGAGGAGACAACGATGTGGGAGTGGATCTGCGGGTCGCCGGCGCGGGACAGGCGGTGGTCGAAGACCGCGACCGCGAGCCCGTCGGTGTCGATCTGGACGACGCCGTTGACGCCGATCCGGGTGAACGCGCCGTGGGCGCGGAGGTGCTCGACGACGGCGCGGACGCCGGCGTGCTGCGCGGACATCACCTGCGCCTTGACGTGGTCGTCGCCGAACGCGAACAGCAGGGAGCCGCTTTTCACCATGGACACGGTGACGTCGAACCCGGCGACGGCTTTGCGTTCGGGCATCAGGTGGATGTCGTTCCACAGCTTCGCCTTCTGCTCCACGGTCGCGTCGGCGGGCAGTTTTGCGAGGGCTTTCTCATATGCGGCCGCGCGGTATTCGTCGGTCATCGGCCGGTAGATCCGCCACAACCGGCCGAGCTGCTCACCGGTAACCGGATGCTGTCCTTTGCCGATGAGTCGCTGCAGCTGTTCGGTGTCGACAATGCCGCTGATGCCGAACATGGCGAGGGTCTGTCCGGCCCACCAGCCGGGTGCCTCGCCGTGCGCCACGGCGTCCGACATGTAGGCCGCAGCAGCACTTTCTGGGTTCTTCCGGAAGTCGTGCCGGCCGGTGGCGACTTGGTCGGTGAGGTAGCGGATGCCGTCGCCGGGCGCGATTCTGGCGACGGAGAGCATGCCGCAAACGTACAAGATCGACTCACCTGATGACATTTTAATGCCATGTGGTGTGCCCGATCGAAGCCGTACAGCGGACCTCAACCACTGCCCGCGAGAAAGGTTGGTGCTGGCCCACTTGATGTGGTGAGGTGGCGCTATTCGACACCACTGAATAGCGTGAGTTTGCGCGTTCTCATGGCGTAGCCGAAGCGATGCGGGGCTGTTTACCGTGAGCGTATGGCGACGAGTCAGAGCGGCACTGCGGCGGTCCGGCGGCTTCGGGCGGCGCAGGCGGCGCAGCGTCGGGCGGCGGCGCTGGTCGGCCGGGCGCAGGACGAGGTTTCGGCGGTTGCCGCGCGGCGGGCTGAGGCGTTGGGGCGGCTGGGCCGGGAGGAAGCGGCGGCGCGCGGCGGGCTCGATGTGGCCTTGGTCGTGCTGGCCGAGCTGGTCGGCGACTCGGTGGCGGCGCTGACTGCGGACGTGCCGGAGGTGGAGGTTCGGGCGGCGCGGCGGCGGGCGGACGGTGAGGCGGTGGCGCTGTTGGCGGCGACGCTGCGTGAGGGGCGGCGCGGGGCTGGTTCAGGGGCGGCCGACAATGAGGGCGGCGACGAGTAGCCCGAGGGCGGCGGCGGCTGCGAGGAGCGCACCGACGATGATCACCCAGGCGGCGCGGGTGACGGTCCGGCCGATCTTGTCGCGGGTCGGTTCGGGCGGCGGGGACATGGGTGGTCTCCTGGCTGGGATGTGGTTGGGGTACGCCGTGCGGGAGATTGTCCCGCACGGCGTCTTCTTTTTCCCGTCAGGCCCGGCCAGGCGGCGGCAGAGGTTCGCAGCACCGCCCGGCCGGGGGCTTAGCGGCGGTGGGCGCCGGGAGCGATGCGGAGGCCGAGGTGGTGTTCGAGGGCGCGGGCGGCGTCGTGCGCGCTGCGCTGCTCGCCTCGGGCGAGCAGGGCGCGGACCTCGGCGAGGTAGGGGGCGATGATGACGGTTTCGTCGTTCGCGGCGGCGGCGCGGTCGATGGCCTTGAGGCGCGCCTCCCATCGCGCGGGGCGGTCCGCCGGGGCGACAGTGAACGACTCGGCGTGGACGTTGTCAAGGAGCGGCCCGGCGCTGTCGGACAGTTGGTAGCGGGCGCGGCCCGTGGTGGTGTCGATGTGGGTGATGGTGAAGCGGCGGCCGGTGAGTGCGGCGACGGTGCCGTGATAGGTCACGGCGGCGCCGACCGGCGCGGCGCGGTGGCGTCTGCGCAGCATCGTGGGTGCCCTTTCGTGGGTGGCTGGCCGTTGGGGTGCTGCCCGTGGGAGCGCCGGGCCGTGTGCGGCCCGGCGCTGCGTGGGTGGCTAGAACGGCGGCTCGCCGTGGAAGGCGCACAGGTCGTCGGCGGTGACGGTGACGGGTCCGGCGTAGTACTCGGGGAACTCGTCAGGGTTGGGCGGGGTGTCGCCGTTGAGGATGGCGGGGATCAGCTCGGCGTAGCGGCCCCAGCCGAGGTCGTGCATGCGGTCGAGGGCTGCCGCATAGATCTCGGGTTCGCCGAGGTCGTGGGCGATGATCGCGACGTCGCCGAGGGCGATGAGGTCGGCGGTGGTGAGTGCGAGGGTCACGCTGGTTCTCCTTCGCGTGCGGTGCGGGTTTCTGGATTCGGTCGGTGCTAAACGACCTACATAAATGATACATCATCCCGGATGTGTTGACTAGGGTGGATGTAATGTTTGTGCTGGTGGGGCGGGGTTTGTTCTGCCGCGCAGCGGCAGGCTTCGCCAACATTGAGCCTCGTGTGGAGGTCCATCCCGTCGCCTGATCTTTGATTTGGCATGCCGGGTGGTCGGGTGCAAACGAGCGCTCTTTTTGCTCGTTTGCACCCGACCGCACGGTGTGGCATACCCCTTGGGGTCAGGTGGCGGGATGGACCGGAGCGCGAGGCGCCACCCTCGGACCGTGCGGGCCGGTCGGGGTTTGGGGCCATCCTGTTGTCTGCCCCGCCGGCGAGGCGAAGTTTTTCCTTCGGGGCGGAGCCCCGACCTCCGTCAGCGGCCGTGGGGCGCAGGCGGGCGGGTGTCCGGCGGTGGTGGTGCGTGCGCGACGAACCGCGCAGTCGCAGGGCCAGGGCCGGCGAAGCTGGGCCCCGGCCCGAGTCCCGCGGGAGCTGCGGACAGCGAGCCCGGCGGGCCGGGGTCCAAGGGATGCTGCACCGGTTCGGTGACGGCGTTCGCCGGCGGCGCCTTGCACCCCCGGTTCGCTGGCGTCATCGCGACGGCGGTGCGTCGGCCGACGGGGCAGGGCCGGCTACGGCTGGAGTGGCGGTGCCGCCGGCCGCAGCTGCCGGGGCTGGCTGGTGGAGCCGCGGCGCTGCTGGATGAAGGCGTAGGCGGTGGCGCCGAGCCAGCGGCGCCTGATGCCGTGGTTGCCGGGCTTACGGTCGTCGGGTGGCGGGAGGTAGAAGTCGTTGCCGGCAAGGAGGCTGTGCAGGGCTTCAGCGGCCGGGGCTGGGAAGGTGTAGCCGGGCAGTTCGGGTTGCCAGGTGCCGCCGTAGCCGGCGAAGACGTCGTGGAGTTTGGCGCCGAGTTCGATCTCTTCGGGGCCGTCGACGATGAGCCATCGGCCGTGGTCGGCGGTGGCGCGGGCGATGAGGCGGTGGCCGTCGAGGGTGGCGTGGCGGACGGCGACGGCGTATGCGTGCCAGACCGGTTTGCTGTTGTCGACGTAGCGGCTGAACGCACCGCGGGTGATGCGGAGCAGCGTCGTGAACGCGGCGACGTCGAGCAGCGCGTCACGGTCGACGTCGAGCGGCGCGTCGTGACTGCGGGCCTGGCCGATTTCGGCGACTCGAGCGAGGTAGCTGGCTCTGAACGCGGCGATGTCGGTGATGCGGTACCACTCGCGGCCGGATTTGCTGCCGTCGGGTCGGGTGCGCACACCGCGTCCGGTGGTGTCGGTGTGCCACGGTTCGGGGAAGCCGGTGGCGGCCCGGTCGGCGGCGAGGTTGACAACGGTTTGCCCGCTGCGGTCGAGGAGCTCGGCGACGCCGGGGCGGTCCGTGCACTCGTGACCGCGGATGATCCTGATCTGCACGGCAGAGGGTTCCTGTCGGTGAGGGCTGTCCGCCGTGCTGGTGGCGGCGGCCGGGGATCACTCCGTGGAGTGTTAGCACACCCCGGCCGCCATTTCCAGAAACCAGCCCCGCCCGAAGGCGCTTGGCCGACAACTAACCAGTGTAGCCGTCGCGTCTGGCATGGTCGAGCCGGCGGCGCTGACGCGCAGCAGTGCGGCCGGGGACGGGGGGCTGTGCTGAACAGGGTTCTGTCGGCTGCGGCCGGTGTGAGCGGGGCCGGCCTCCGGGACGTGGAGGCCGGCCCGGGGACAACGTCAGTCGCGGGTCGGCTTCGGGTCGCGGTAGCCGTTGATGATGCGCAGCTCGGCGAGGTCGGCGGCACGGTCGAGGCGGAAGTCCTGCTTGGCGCCGTAGGGCACGTAGGGGGTGGTGCCGCGGCCGCGGTGGATGTCGGGCTGCTCGGCCTGCTGGGCGACGTCGAGGTGGTGGAGCACGGCGGTGACCTCCTGGTCGGTGTGTGGGGTGCGGCGGGCCCGGTAGTGCGGGGCGGTGCCGCGCTGGCGGTCCTGGGTGGGACCGGTCGGCCGGTGCCTGGGCAGGCAGGCCGTAGGCCAGGCCGCGGCGGGTCGGCAGCGCAGCGGCCGGCGCCGCGGAGCAAGCCGGGCCGGGCCGGTGGGGGTGGTGCTTGCCAGGTGCCGGCCTGGCCGGTCATCGCTTGGGGCTGCTGGGCGTGGTTCCGGTCCGCGCCCGGCCCCTGCCGTGCTCCACGCCGGCCGGGCAGCGCCGTGTTGCACATCGGCGGCGGCGGCTGGACGGCAGCTCGTCCGCCGCGGCAGGCAGGTCGACGCCGGCGCTGCTGCTCGTTCGGCGGCGGCAGGTTACGTCGCCGTGTCCGTTGCGGCGGGTCGGGGTCCGGGCAGGAGGCGCTGGCCGCGTCCGGTGCCCAGGCCGGTGCCGTGGCCGATGAAGCAGCGCGCGCACATGTAGGCCCAGGCCCGTACACGGTCTTGCCGTCGTTGGCGGCTTCGACCACGACCTCGTGCAGTTCCCATTGCACAGGCTGCAGCCCCGGCGGCTACCGGGGTTGGCGCCGGGTACGGGTGCGGCGCGTGTGGTGGTGCTGCGGCGTGACCGTCGCGCCGAACCGTGGGTGACGGCTCGGCGCGGCGGTGCAGGCGGGTGGATCGTCAGCCGCGCTCACGGTGCACAGCGGGCGGTTCGCCAGCGCGCCGGTAACCGTTCGGGCCGGCTATCACGAGTCCGAGGTCGGCCAGCAGCGGCAGGGTTCGCCTGGCGTCGCGGTCGCTGACCCCGGCTGCCGCGGCGATCTGCTCCGCCCGCGTGGCGCGGTGTGGCTGCACCGCGTCGAGGATGCGCGCCTGCAGCGCGTCGAGGACCTCGTAGGGACGGTGTCCCGTTGGGGCCGGCTGGTTGACGCTGCCGATCTCCTCGATGATCTCCTCGACCCGGGTCACCAGGACGGTGTCCGGCTGGCGGAGCTCGATGTGGCAGCCGACGGACATCGCCGAGGTGGTCGGGCCGGGCACGACCATGGCGGCGCGCTGGAGCAGCCGGGCGCACGCGAGGGTGTTGCGCGCCCCGCTGCGTGAGCCGGCCTCGACCATGACTGTGCCCCTGGTCGTGGCTGCGATAATTCGGTTGCGGGCCAGGAACTGGGCCTTCTGCGGTTGGGTGCCGGGCGGCCACTCGGTCACCAGCAACCCCTCGGCGCCGATCTGCTCCAGGACTGCGGCGTTGGCCGCCGGGTATGCCCGGTCGATCCCGCACGCAAGCACGGCCACCGTCGACCCGCGCGCAGCCAGGGCACCCCTGTGCGCGGTCACGTCGATGCCGAGAGCGCCGCCCGATACGACGGTCCATCCGCGTTCGGCGAGGCCGTAGGCGAACTCGGAGGCGACGGATGCGCCGTAGCCGGTGGCCGCTCGTGCTCCGACGACCGACACGGACCGCTGTAGGGTCACGTCGAGCCGCTGTGGTCCGCGCAGCCAGAGGCACAGCGGCGGGTCGGTGTCGCGGCGGATGGGATTGTCGTCGTGGCTGCTGATCTGGGTGAGGTCGTGCAATGATGCCGGCCATTCCTCGTCGGCTGGGGTGACGATCCTGGCGCCGAGCTGTTCGGCGCGTCGGAGCATGCCGTCAGCGATGCGGTCTACGCGGGCAGATGCGCGTCCGGCCGCGCTCAGGCGGGCGTTGACGGCTTCGGTGAGCTCCGGGCTGAGGTCGCTGCCGTGCAGGAGCCGGTCGAGGGCGAGTGCTGGTCCGGTGCTGCGGATCAGGTTGCCGAGTTCGCGGTTGCCGGGCGTGGCGAGGGAAGCGAGGGCGAGGTAGGCGGTGCGGTCGGTGGCCATGGGTTCCTCCAGGGGCGAGTCGATGGATTGACGGGACCGGCCCGCGACGCCGGCTGCAGCGGGTGCTGGCAGCGCGGGTCGCGGGCCGACCGGGTCGGGGTTGGCTCAGGCTGTGCCGAGGCCGTACTGCCGGCCGAGTTCGGGTCCGAGGTGGACGGCGGCGACTGCGGCGGGCAGGTGGCGGTGCTGCCACCCGTCGAGGGCGGTCGTCAGGTCGGCGTGGTATTTGCGGTGCTGGGTGAGTGCGGCGGTGAGGCCCCAGGCTTGTTCGATGCCGTTGTTGGCGCCGCGGGCGGTGTGCGGCCGGACCGGGGCGAGGGCGTCGCCGAGCAGTACGGCGTGGCCGGCGCCGATGGGCCAGACCATGCGGGTCGGGGGTTCGATGTCCATGACCGGGGCGGCCATCCGGGTGGTGGTGGCGTGCACCAGGGCGGCCTGTTCGTTGGGCAGGTACCGCTCGGCGCTGGCGTCGACCTCGGTGCGGGCCGCTGCGGTGATGTGCTGCGGCAGGGCGAAGACCCGCCGGGTCGGTGGGGCGCCGAAGAACTCTGCGTATTGGGCGGGTGTGGCGCCGAGGTAGAACGTCCAGTCCGCGCCGCCGGGGACGGGGGCGACGTTGAACTGCATCCCGCTGTGCTCGGAGGGTTCGAAGCGCAGGAAGTCGCGCAGGTCGGGCCGGGTGCTGGTCGTCTGGCCGCGGTGGGCGACGTAGCCGGCGTAGTGCAGTCGCCGCTGCGGGTCCAGCAGCCGGCGCCCGGTCGAGGAGCGGCCGTCGGCGAAGACCACCAGGTCGGCGGGGGCGGCGTTGCCGTCGGCGAAGTGTAGCAGTGGCTGGTCGTGCTCGGCGGACAGGCCGGTGACCCGGGCGCCGGTGCGCAGGACGTCGGTGGGCAGGCGGCGGGACAGGGCCGTGTGCAGCAGCGTCCAGGTGGTGTTGCGGCCGGCGTAGAGGTGGCGCCGGACCTGTCCGGGTCGGCGCTGGCAGAGGGTGATCTGCATGACGGCCTCGGAGTCGTAGCGAACGAATTCGTCCTGGGGGATGCCGAGGTGGTCGAACACGTCGAGGGAGGAGTGCTCGAGGCCGATCAGTCCGCCGCCTTGCGGGGCGCTGGCCGGGATGGCCTCGTAGACGGTGACGTCGTCGAATCCAGCCTGCAGGAGCAGCAGTGCCGTGGTGGGGCCGCTCAGCGATCCGCCGACGACCGCGACCCGCAGGCGTCCGGTGGTTCGCGTCGTCGACCTGGCCGGCGTTGCGGCGGGCCGGCCGGCTGGGGGCGTGGTCGAGGTGTCTCGGTCGGGCGGCGTGAGGGATTGCGGCTGACTGTCGCGCTCGCTGCCGGCGGTGGAGGACATGCGGTGGGCTCCCATCGGGCGTTCCGGGTGCGGCTCACCTGGTGTGTGCGCCGGATCGGGCGATCCGGGGCGTCGGTATGCCGCGCTGACGGGCCTGGTCAAAGGCCGCCCTGGGCTGGGGCCGCAAGCCTCCAGAAAGAAGATCTTGGCGTCGAGCGGAGCGAGACACGGGTGCCAAGATGTTCTGCGCTGGGGGCTTGGCTGTCCCCGGTTCGGGTGGCCTGACCTTTGGGTCCTCAGCAGCGGCGTCTCCGCCGCCGCTGTGATGCCCGGGCCCCGGCAGCGCGGCAGGTCAGCCCTAGGCAGGCGCCAAGACCAGCCGGTCGCCACGTCTGCGCCGCTGGTGATGCTGAGGCGCTGGTACGGCCTGCACGCGCCGGCCATCGGCGGTCAGCGAGGCGTTGCCTCGCGCCGGACCTCCGGGGCGAGTTCGGCGCGGCGGCGCAGTTCCCGCAGCGGCAGGGGCCGGCTAACGCCGCCGCGCCGTTCCCGCAGGATCGCCACGTCGCCCAGCGTTGAACGCAGGCGTTCCTCCTCGGCCTCCGCCGCGGCGAACCGGTCGGGCGCGATGTCGAGCAGGTGCCGCCACTGCCGCTGGCCGGCTCGGACACACGCGCCGAAACAGTTGTTGTGGCTGAACCCTTCGGCGTAGGCGCGGGGCGGCTCGATGCCTTCGGCGCGGGCCCAGTCGAGCATCTCGGCTTTTGTGAGGTGCGGCGGGTCGCACATCGGGAACCGGACGGTCCAGGGCTTCCAGCCCCGTTCGATGCCTGGTGTGCGGTGCTGCTCGGCCCAGTCGATGCCGACGTAGAGGATCGTGGTCGCGGGGTCGGCGTTGGCGGTGAGCCAGGCACGGCACGGCTTCTGCTTCAGATGGTGAGAGCAGGGAGCGATCTTACTGTTGCCGATGAACCGCTGGTCGGCGAAGACCTGCCACGGTGTGCGGCCGTCGGCGACGACGATCGGTGTGACGCCGAGCTGGCCGGCGGCGTCATCGACGAAGCGCCACAGGTCCGGATCCTCGGCTTTCGTGTTCGCCGCCAGCAGGACGAGCCGGTCGGTGCCATGCTCGGCGGCGACGCGCATCGCGGTCGCCCAGGACCCGATGCCGCCGGAGAACTGGACCACGTGCAGCAGGCCAGCGGCGGTCTGGGGCGATGCGGAGGGCTGCGGGTGGCCGGCGGTCAGGGCCATGGTGTCGGCTCCGGGGGTTCGTGGTGGCGGACCCAGCGGCGCATGCCGTCGGTGTCCAGCCAATGCCAGCGGGTGCCGTCGACCCGTCGTTTCGGGCTGTGTACCGCATAGCGGCTGATGCCCAGGGCCGTGACGAACCGGGTGACGTAGTCGGCGAACGCGGCCGGGGTGCCGAACTGCGTGTCGAGGGCTGCCAGCTGCCGTGCGATCCGGCGCAGGAACGCGGTCATGCTGTGCGCGCGGACCAGGTCGACGGTGTGTGGCCGGTACTCGTACCGCCAGCCCCAGCAGCTGCAGTCTTCGGTCATGCCGTCGGTGTCGATCCGGCCGCGCACGGACAGGTCGGCGTAGCGGTCGTAGACGCCGTCGGGGCGGTCGAAGCTCGGGGTGAGCACTGCACCCGGGTCGGCGTACCCATGGTCGGCGATTGCCGGGTCGTAGCGGTAGGCGACATGGCCGGCGAGTTCGGCGATGCCGTGCTCATCGCTGCGGGCGAGGATGAGCAGCAGGTCGGAGCGTGGCCGTGACGGTTTCATGCGCTGGTCCCTTCAGGGGTTGCGGATGTCGCGCAGACGAGGGCCGCCCGGGGCCTCGGCGGCGAGCGCTGGGCCCCGGGCGGGGTGTGTCGTGCCGGGTACTGCTGGTGGGTCAGGTGCCGTCCAGGCCGCAGGAGACACAGACCAGAGCCTGTTGCGATGTCCGGTCCGGCGGCCCGATCCACACGCCGGCGGTGCGGTCGTCGCGGCACACCTCGGGTGACGGGTAGCGCCAGGTGCCGGCCACGACTCGGCGGCCGGGTGCGACGTACTGGCCGCCATGGTGGGCGACTGGCTCGTCGCGGTACTGGATCGGGTGCGGACTCGGCCGCGCAGGCAGTTGCGGGAGCTGGTCGGCGGCGCGTCCGGTGGACGTGTGCAGCAGCTCGAACGGCACGGCCGGCGATGAGCGGAGCGGCACGACGGCTGAGGACGTCCCCGGCGCGTGCTCGGGGAACGTCTCCGCGGCGTGGTCGCTGTCGTGCCGGGAGTGGGCTGCGTGCAGCTCGGCGAGTTCGGCGTGGTCGCCGGCGAGGAGGGCGAGTCCGGCGATGACGCGGGCGATGCCGGAGGCGAGGACTGCCTCGTCAACGATGACGCTGAGAGTGACCCGTCCATGGTCGTCGATGCAGTCGAAGACGATGGTGCGGCCGTGGCTGTGCATGGATCCGGCGGCATATGCAAGGTGCCGGGACGACTGGTCGAGCATCGAGGGGTTCCTTTCGTTGCGGTGCCGGCGCCGCATGTCGCTCATGCGGGGCGGTCGCTTCGATGGACGGCATCGGCGGTGCGGCGCCGTGGGAGGCTTGTGTGTGCAAGCCGGGGCCGGCCGCGGTGGTCGCGGCCGGCCCCGGTGTCGAGGTCGGGCTAGCGGTGGACCAGTTCCCGGTCGGTGACGACGTCGGGGTAGGCGTCGGCGGTGATCTGCTCGCCGTCGGCGGTGGTGACGAGGTCGGCGCGGCGGGTCCGCTTGGCCGGGCCGGGGTGCGCCTCGCCGAACCGCATGCTGAGGGAGACGTTGCGGGCCTCGACCTTCAAGCCGGCAAGCTCGTTGTCGTTGATGTAGCCCAGCAGCCGGCCGCCTTCGATGACGACGACCGTGCCGCGGGTGAGGTTGCGGACGTGGCCGGCGAGCTTGCCCCAGCACACGATGTCGAAGAACATCGGCTTCGCATCGACCCACTTGCCGGTGTGGTCGCGGTACTGGTCCTGGTGCACGATCGTGAACGTGACGAACTCGCGGCCAGACTGGGTGGTGTTGGTCATGGCGGAGGTGGTGAGCCTGCCTTCGACGGTGAGACTGAACTGCACGGTGCGCTCCACATGGGTGAGTAGTTCGAGGGACTGACCCGGGGCCCCGAGGCCGGCGGTGACCGGCCCCGGGGCGGTTCGGCTAGGCGGCGGGCTCGAGCTCCCGCGCGAACTCGGCATCCCACGCATCGCCGTAGCCGGAGCCGGCCTTGGCCGTGTCCTCGCGGGTGACGGTGGCGCCCTTGAACCGCATCGACAGGGCTACGTTGGCGGCGGTGACCTGCAGCAGGCCGCCGGGCTCCTGGGTCTCCTGGCGCGTATAGGCCCAGATGTCCAGGTCGTCGCGAGCCTCGACGATGACCGTGTCGCCCTTGCGCAGCTCGGCGACGCGTTCGGCGAGGCCCTCCCAGGCGGTGACGGTGATGAACATCGGGGCGCCGTCGACCCACTCGCCGTCCTTGTTGCGGCGGCGGCGGTTGTGCACGACCCGAAGCTCGGCGACGGCCTTGCCGGTGGCCTGGGTGAAGCGGAGCTCGGGGTCGGCGGCGAGGTTGCCCTCGAACATGAAGTGGAACATTGACGGTGGTCCTTCCGGTGGTCCGGGTGCGGCGCCTCGCTGGCCGGATCGACGTGGAGTGATCCGGGGTGCTGCGGTGCCGCGCTGACGGGCCGGTCAGAGCCCGCCCTGGGCCGGAGGTGCAAGCCAACGGGGAAAAGATCTTGGCGTCGAGCGGAGCGAGACATGCTCGCCAAGATGTTTTGCCAGGGGGCTTGGCGCCTCTGGCCTGGGTGGGCTGACCTGGTTCCGTTCAGCAGTGGCGTCTCCGGCCACCATGGATCGCCCGACGAACCGGTGCATGCGTGAAGAGCCCGGTGTCCCGTGCCATCGAAGCTTGTCCGATGCCATCGAAGTTTGTCCGAGTGGCGGCGTGGCGCCATCGAAGTTTGTCCACCGAGCGCGATGCTGTCTGAGTGACGCTCGTGGATGAGCTTGTGGTCTCGGCGGCGGTAGACGGTCGATCGACGTTCGCGGTCAAGTTCGTGGACGGAGACGGTGAGGTCCAACGCGGGCGCCTCGGGTCCTACTGGCAGGTGGAGTTCGAGCAGGTGCCGCCGGTACGGCAATTTCGATGGGCCAAAGGGACGGGCAGTTTCGCCGGCTGGTGGTGGTCGGAGACGATGGCGCAGCACGTGGGGTTCGAATCCTGGCTCGAACGCGACCACGCGATGCTGTTGGACCAGGACCGGGATGTGGTGGCGTTTGCGTCGCAGCCGTTCTGGCTGCTGTGGACGCAGCACGGGCGGATGCGTCGGCATGCACCGGATTTCTTCGCTCGGCGCGCTAACGGGACTGCTGTGGTGATCGACGTGCGTTCCGACGATCGCATCGGGCAGGCTGACGCGGAGGCATTTGATGCGACGGCGAGAGCGTGTGCCGAGGTTGGGTGGTCCTACCGCCGGGTCGGTACGCCGGATCCGGTGCTCGTGGCGAACGTGCGGTGGTTGGCGCGGTATCGACATCCTCGTTGCCGGGGCCGGCGCGACGTCGTCGAGGCGTTACTGGCGGTGTTCGCCGAGCCGACAGGCTTATTCGCTGGCGTGGCGGAAGTCGGGGATCGGCTTGCGGTGCTGCCGGTGGCGTATCACCTCCTGTGGCGGCAGGTGCTTCGGGTTGACCTGACTACCGAGCCGTTGCGGCCGGGGAGCCTGGTCCGGGTGGGTCGGCAGCCATGAGCGGGCCGGCCGTGCTGACAGTCGGGGACCGCGTGCGCGCTGACGCGGCGGTGCGCACCGTGGTCGGGTTCTCAGGCGTCTTGGTGCGGTTGGTCGACGCGTGCGGTGGCATAACCGAGATGCCGCTGACGTCGCTTCAGTCCAGACCGGACTTCGCGGTGCTGGACCGTCCGGCACCCCGGGCACTGCCCGCGACGGGGTTGCTGGAAGGACTGCCCGACGAGGTTGTCGCGCGGGCGTTGTGGTGGGAGCCGCATATTCTCGAGGTGCTGCATGGCGTCCGGCCCGACGCGGCACCGGGCACCTTACCTCAATCGTTGTACGACCCGTCGCTGCACTCGCTGACCAGCCGGGAGCGAGCGAAGGCGGCCGAGTTGTCCGCTGACGGACAGGCGGTGACCGCCAGAACGGTCAAGTACCTGCGGCAACGCTACGAGACACGGGGCGTGGTCGGTCTGGTCGACCACCGTGCCGACAAGCGCACCGCCGAGTTCGGGCGGGTCGACGCCCGGGTGGTCGAGGCGATGCGCGCCGCGATCGAGGAAACGACCCAGTCCTCCACCCGCACGGCCGGGTTTGTGCTGTGGCGGACGGTGCAGATGGTGCAGCAGTCGCCGGACGCGGCGAGGCTGGTGATGCCGTCGCGGCGGACGTTGTATCGGTTGTTCGGCAAGCTGGCGCAGGGCCGGCATACGACGGGGTCGGCGCGCACGCGCCGGTCGGAGGCGAACCGCCCGGAGCGACCGTTCGGGCAGGTGACACCCTGCGCGCCCGGCGAGTTGGTGCAGATCGACTCGACGCCGTTGGACGTGCTGGTCCGGCTCGACGACGCCGTGGTGGGACCGGTGGAGATGACCGGGATGATCGACGTAGCGACCCGGACGGTGACCGCCGCGGTGCTGCGCCCGACCACGAAGGCGGTGGACGCGTCGGTGCTGTTGGCCCGCACGGTGACCCCGGAGCCGATGCGGCCGGGCTGGGTCGATGCGTTGCGGATGTCGCACTCGGTGCTGCCGTTCACGCGGTTGCTGAGCATCGACGAGCGGTTGGCGCACGCGGCGGCACGGCCGGTGATCGTGCCGGAGACGATCGTGTGTGATCACGGCAAGGTGTTCATCTCCCGCGCTTTCCGATCGTCGTGCCGGTTTCTGGGGATCAACTTCCAACCGGCGCACAAGGGGACGCCGACCGACAAGCCACATGTCGAGCGGATGCTGGGTTCGGTGGCGACGCTGTTCACGCAGTTCGTCGCCGGCTACACCGGTTCGAACGTCGAACGGCGCGGCGTCAAGGTCGAAGACGGTCCCCTGTGGTCGATGCTGGAACTGCAGGAGTTACTGGACGAGTGGCTCGTCGCGGCGTGGCAGAACCGTCCGCACGACGAGTTGCGTGATCCGGCCGCTCCGGGCCGCGCGTTCACCCCGAACGAGAAGTACGCCGCGCTGGTCGAGGCGGCAGGGTACGTGCCGGTGGCGTTGTCCGCCGACGACTACGTCGAGTTGCTCCCGTCCCGTTGGCAGGCGATCAACGCTTACGGCATCCGGATCAACCGCCGCACCTACGACGACGAAGGGCTCAACCCGATCCGCCGGCAGCGTTCCGGAGTCAAGGAGAAGAAAGGGCTATGGGAGATCCACCACGATCCGTATGACGTGTCGCGGATCTGGGTGCGTAACCACCGCGACGGCGGCTGGATCACCGCGTTCTGGAAGCACCTGCACCGGGTGCCGACACCGTTCGGCGAACTGGCCTGGGACCACGTGCGTCACGAGCGGCCCGACGGCACTGAGGAACAGCTCGCTGACGCGGTGGCCGCGCTGCTGTCGCGCGCTCACGAAGGCCCGGAACGGGACGCCCGTCACACCCGGCGGGCGCGGCGGGTTGCAGCACGGACCCGCGCAACCAGCCGCGCCGCGGCGCCGCCAGGCACGGCCACGCCGGCACCGCCAGATCACGTCCCGCATGACCCGGTGCTCGAAGACGAGGAGGACGACACCCCGATGGCGACCGTGATCCCGTTGCCGCTGTTCGACCCGTTCGCCGAGGCGAGACGCCGATGACCACGGCGGCCAACACCGACACGACCGAAGGCGGCCCGCGACCCGACGAGCCCGCCGAACAGACATGGGCCGGCGGGCAGGTGGAGTATCACCGGCATCTGACCACCTTGGAAGGCTGGCGGCAGTTCACCGCCGCCGAGGTCGCCGCGCCCGCGCTGCTACCGGCCGCCAGGTGGAAGGCGCTGACCGACGTCGATCGGTCCGGATACGATGAACACCGGCTGGACTACCACACCCACATGGCGGTCGTCGCGACCAGCACCCTGCGCCAGGTCGTCAACGCCGGACGACGGCTGGCGTTGCTCAACCGGCATGCGGTCAGCGCCAGACGGGGTCTGATCTTGTCCGGCGCGGCCGGCACCGGCAAGACCACCGCCATCACCCAACTCGGCAAGACCCATGAGGCCACCGACCGGCTGCGCTACCCTGGGCTGGCGCGGATCCCGGTGGTCTACGTGACCGTCCCCCCGGCGGCCACGCCAAGGATGCTGGCGGTGGAGTTTGCCCGGTTCCTCGGCCTGCCCATGACCTACCGGGCCAATATGACCGACGTGATCGAGGCCGTCTACGGGGTCGCGATTGACGCCCGCGTCGGGGTGGTCTGTGTCGATGAGATCCACAACCTGCAGTTGGCTACCCGCAGCGGCGCCGAGGTATCGGACACGTTGAAGTACTTCTCCGAGCGGATCCCGGCGACTTTCGTGTATGCCGGGATCGATGTCGAACGCGAGGGCCTGTTCTCCGGCACCCGCGGCCGGCAGATCGCCGGCCGCTTCACTCTGGTCGAGACGGTGCCGTTCCCTTACACCACGGAGTGGCAGGGTTTGGTGGCATCGCTGGAACAGGCGCTGCGCCTGCACCATCACCGCGCTGGAACGCTCAGCCGGCTCGACCAGTACTTGCACCAACGCACCGGCGGGATGATCGGCAGCCTGTCCCACTTGATCCGCGGCGCCGCGATCGAGGCCATCCTCGACGGCACCGAGAAGATCACGAAAACAGTGTTGGAAGGTGTGGAGCTCGACCACGCCGCCGACCATTACCGCACCCGCGCCCAGCGAACGACATGAACGACCACCGTCGGACCGCCGAGCATGACCAACTGCGCGCCCTGCCCATCGCCGTCCGGCCACGCCACGGCGAAACTGTCGAGTCCTACATCCGCAGGCTCGCCCGCGCCAACCACCTGCGCCCCAGCTACCTTCGCCGCTACCTCGCAGGCCGCCCCGGGCTCAGCGCAGTCCGACCGGAACGCCTCGTCGCGCTGTCCGGACGCACCGCAGACACGCTCAGCAGAGCCTTCGCCGACTTCGACACCACGGCCCGCCGGCCACAACGCACCGACCGGCTCCGCCGCCGCCATTCCGAGAAACCCGCCCTCTACCGGGCGATCCGCGCCGCCCTGGCAGCCGAGCCCGACATCAGCGTCAAGAGCCTCTGCACACGTTTCCGGGTCGGCGCCCGGACCGTGGCCTTGGCCGTTGCGTCCCCTGAACCACCGCCCTGGAAGGCTCCCAACAAGAAATCCTTGCTCGGCCTTCCCGGCATCATCGACGCGCTGCTCGACAGCCGTCCCGGCATCTCGGCGCTTCATATCTGGGAACAGATCCTGGACACCACCGAAATCGAGGTCTCCTACGGCAACGTCGCCATGGTGGTCAACCAACGACGGCCTAAACCGTGAGCCGCACGCTAGAGCGTGAATAGTCCACTGCTTATCAAGCGTTTGCGGGAATATGAAGACCTCTCCTCACGAGCCAACATGCATCCATGGGGTTGTTAGCGTGCAGGAGTCGCGAATCCGCGCGACCACGTAAGGGGAGGCTCCTTGTTGTTCCATCGAATTGCCGCAGTTGCGGTAGGTGCTCTACTCGGCGCCATGCTTGTCGGTGCCGGAGCGGCCAACGCGGACCCGCTACCGGCTCCGCCAACCACCGTGCCGGCAAGTGTCGGCGAAGCACTTAGCAAGAGGCCGATTGACACGCTGTCGCCGTACGAGTTCCGCGACCTCGCCATCTATCTCATCGCGCAACAGGAAAAGCGGAAGAGCCTCGGCCTCATCGGCGCCGTGACCGCGGCACCGCAGACGGTCGCGTCCATCGGTGTCAGCGGCACGAACGTCGTATCAACAGGAGTGACGGTCGACTGGCCCAACGTCGGCGTAGAAATCACCGGTGAATTGTTTCGACCCGACAATTCGCTGTCGTACAGAGATGATCGATACTGTTCAGCTGACCACTCATGCACCTACCCGACCCACTACACCGACTGCACCTGCCAGCACGGCTGGTGGCAGCTGTATGTGGTCGGCTGGCAATCTGGACAGGCATCGGTCGCCGACCGCGCAGACGTCCTCACCTGACGTGGATCACGCTGTCAGGACCAACCAACGACTAGTTGACTCCTGATAGGGTTAGCGATATGTCTGACGAAGACAGCAGGCGCAGCGCCCGCGTTCCGTTCCCACTCTGGACGCCGGTTACGGACCTTCCGTTCGTCGCGGAAATGTCCGGAACCATAGAAACTGGCACCGGAAAAGTGGTCGGTGCGTCTGCTGCCTACGGCATCACGGGAGGCGAAGGCCCGCAACCCTTCATCCAGACGTGGTCATTTGACGCCCTGGATTCAACATTCAGCAGCGACTGGCCGGCGCGACATGCCGCAATGTCATTTGCATCACTGCTCGCGCGGCAGCCGGGTCAGACAGCACGATCAGCTGTCTTGCGGCTTCAGGAGCTTGTCTCCGGTCCCGGCGACCCGGTGACGCTGGATCTTAACGGATCACCAGGCCGCGGTGTGATCTACAGCATCCGACCCCTCGGAACCGTCATCGCATCCACCGACGCAAGCCCGCCATTTGCCGCAGCCTGCACTCTCATCGACCAGATTCCACGCTTCGTTCACGAGCCAACGCCGACTCAGTAGGCCTGCCGTGGCTCCCGTTTGCCGATCGATTCGTCCATAGTCCCACCCCATGATCCGCCCGATGTCGATGTCGAGCATCGCCGAATCGGCCTGTACTGGACCAAGACGCTGCTTTGTCCGGATGCCGACGAGATCAAACGCATCTTCGGAGTCGGACGCGCTACCGTCGCGAAAGCTGTCGCTGCGCCGAACCCACCGCCGTGGCAAAAATCCGGCAAAAGGCGCCACAACCGGTTCGCGGCGGCCGTCGACGCGATCCACGACGACGAACCACACCTCAACGCCGCCCGAGTCTGGGCCGAGATCGTCGACACCAGCGGCAGCCGCGTGTCCTCCGCGAGCGTTGCAGTAAGCCCAGTCGTCACCCCGCGCCCTCTCGTGGCCGTTGACCTTGCAGCCCCAATGCCAGCCCCGACCGGCCGGAAGGGGCGCATGGCCGACAAGCGCCATCATCGAGATCCACACCGACTGGGCAAACTTCGATGGCACACACGTCGCCACCCCAAGGTCAATTCCGCCAGGAGCCCGCTGCGATCTAGCACCTCGCTGCGCCATCCAACCGTGTCCGCCCAGGCAGCGGACCTAAAGTCGGGCAATCTTGGCTGGCAAAGGACACCCGGGCACAGACGTGGGCACGACGACAGCGTTCGTGTCATCGACGGCTCGTTGAGGCGACAGCGTCGGCCGCCCAGGACCGCAGCGGAAGCGGCTCGGCGGGTGGCGCATCCGTCTTCAGGGCCATGGGGCCGGGTCCGTGGCCCGCGATTCGGTGCCGCCCTCAACGGGAGGGTCGCCCGTCCGGCTGGCCGCCGGGGGCGCGGTACGGCGAGGTCGAGCTCGTGCACGAGGGTCCGGGGATGTTGACCCCGCGATGGCCGGATGCGCGCAGATCGGCCAGATGTCGGCGTCGGGTCGCAGTTCCGGTGGGTCAGGGGCGGGGAACGGTGGGTCCTCACAGGCGTGGTTGCACGGCTGCGCCCGCCGGATTGGCGGGCGCAGCCGTCGTGCGGGTTCCATGAGCGCCGTGCAGAACCTGATGGGCACCGGTGGCGGGTTACCGCCGGGGACGACGGAGTCCGGCCCGCCACCCGGATCGGATGGTGCGCCGGGCTTCTACCGGGCTGAGGCCGACGTCGAGGGCGGCGTCGGTGAGCTGCGTCCAGACGGTGTGCTCGTCGAGGTCGCTGCGGGCGGCGAGCTGCCCGAGCCGGAACGCAGCCAGGTGCAGGGCGTTGTTGCGGCCGCCGGCGACGACGCGCCGCCCGCCGTGGACGACGGGCCGGGGTGCGTTGCGGATGCGGGCGACCTCGCCGTGCAGCGCGGCCGCGGTGTACCGGTCGAGGTTGGTGACGCCGCCGCCGTCGGCGCGTGCGGCGACGGCCGGTGGTGCGGGTGGGATGACGATGCTGCGCAAGGCCGGTGGGCAGTCGGGCAGGTCCGGGGCGGTGGTCCACGGCTGCTGGAAGGCGTACCGGGTGTCGGTGGCATGCAGGGACGGTGGTGCGACGGCGGAGCCGCCGCGGCCGCGCCAGTCGACGCCGGGCAGCATCCCGACCCGGCTGGGCAGCCCGGAGCTGGCGTACCAGATGTGCCAGCCGAGCCCGGTCTGCACGAGCGGTGCGGCGGGCCGCACGACGTCGAGCACGTCCAGGACGCGACGTAGCCCGTCGGCGGTGTCGACGTCGCACACGTCCAGGACCGTGCCGGTGGCGACGCCGACGTTCGCGTCGGGCCACCGCCGCCACCAGGCCCGGATCAGCGTGGGGTTGGTGGAGGCGTCGCGCAGGCCGTGTTCGAGGCGTGGGTGTTTGCCGGGCGATGCGCAGTCGCGCCCGTCGCGGCAGCTGCACCCGCGGGTCGGGTGCGGGGTGTGCAGGGGCATGACCGGGATCCCGGCCGTGGTGTAGTGCAGGGCCGCGGCGAGCAGGCCGGGCGCCGTGGTGGGTGCGGTGGCGGACATCGGGACCTCCCTTCGCAGAGACATGGGTGGCGCTGGTCGTGTGTGGCGGGGCGGGGCGGCTCACTGGTCCCGCCTCGGTGTGCGGGCCGTGGTGGTTGCGCTGGTGTTGCCGGCGGTGGTGGGTGGTGCGGACATGGGCGCGGTGCCTTTCTGTCGGAGGTATGCGGCAAGCCCGCAGCGGCACGCCGGCTGCGGGCTGCGAATGAGGTCGAGGAGGACGTGGTCAGGCGTACCGCGGGTGCGGACGCTCGGGCCCAAGCGGTGGGGGCGGGCAGCGGTGCGCGGTGTGCGCCTGCAACAGGCGCAGCAGGGTCATGCCGGGCTCGATGAGCACGGTGCGCGCGTCGCAGCTGGTGCAGGTGAGCCAGTCGCCGTCATCGGTGGCGGTCACCCGTGTTTCCGGGTCGGCGGCGGGCAGGCGATGCCGGTGCGGCGGTGCCGGTGTGGCCTGCAGACGCAGCGGCGACAGCTCCTGCAGCAGTTCGGCAGCCGCCTGGGCGCTGGCGAGTTCCTCCGTGGCTGCCGCGAGCAGCCGGGCGGTGGGCAGGATGGCGCCCTGCACGAGGCGACTGAGCCGAAAGTCGGCACTGGCCCGGGCCGCGGCAAGGGCGAGCGCGTTGACGTCGAGCGCCTGGTAGTGGGCGACGAGCGCGTCCAGGACGCTGTGCAAGTACCGGCTGGACTCGGCGGGCAGCGGCGCGTACCGCCACGCCACAGTGCGCCAAGGTGCGGCGCTGCGGATCGAGAACTGCGGCCGGCCGGCCGAAGCGTGCAGGGGTGCGTATCCCCAGCCGTCGGCGGTGACGCCGTCCACGACCGGCAGGTCGGGCGGGGCGGCAGCGGTCGTCCGCGGTTCGGCGCCGAACTGGACGCTCAGGCGGCTCGGCAGCGGTTCGGTGTCCGGGACGTCCGGCCGGATGAGCACGGCACCGTGCAGCCGGGTACCGGTGAGCTGGTAGACGACCGTGCCGGCGGCGCGGGGGGTGGTGTGGACGGTGACCGGTTCGCCGTCGGGCGCCGGGCAGATGAGGGTCGTGGTCACGGATACGCCTCCGGGGGGCGGTGATGGTCGTCGCCGGGCCGCCCCGCGCTGGCGGATCCGGGTGTGTGCACCGGGGACGGTAGGCGAGGACGGCCCGGCGCCAGGGGTCAATGGACGGGCGGGGAGAGGCCGATGGTGGTGTCGCACAGTGGGTCGGCCAGCAGCGCGTCCAGCACGCCGGTGACCGTGTGTGCAGCAGCTCGACGGTGCTGGGGCGGTGTCGATGCGGTCGCGGAGACGCTCGAGTTCGGCAGCGGTCAGCGGGCGCCGGACCCGGTAGGTGCTGGCGAGTTCGGGCATGAGCAGGCTCCTGACACAGCAAGGCCCCGGCGCCGGATGCGCCGGGGCGAGGGATGGTCGTGTGCGAGGCGGTTGCCGGGGCTTGGAGGTGCTGCCTACGGTCGGCGGAACACCGCGATGCGCTCGTCAGGGAGCTCGACTCCGCGGACCTCGGAGCGGAACAGGTGCTCGGTGAACGCGTCGAGGTTGAAGTACCGGTCCGGTATCCCGGCGGCGGCGAACGCACGGGTCCAGCCGTTGCGGTCGCATTCGGTGCGGGCGAACGTGTGCCGGGTCTGGTGGGTACCGGCGTAGGCGTCGCCGAACGCGGCGGTGACGGTGTCGGGGGTCGGGTCGGTGGTGCTGGCCCCGGCGAGATTGAGCCAGGTCCCGATCGTCGCGGCCGGCAGGTCGTGCGCGGTGGCGAGGTGTTCGATGGTGCACAGGATCGGCAGGTCGAACCGGGCGCGCCGCTCGCCGTACGCGCCGTACCCGTGGACGTCCAGGATGAGCGCGTCGTTGCCCTCCGCGACGCCGGTCACCGTCGCGACGTGCAGCCGGCTCGCCGGAAGGTCGGCGGTGACGCGGGTCCAGAAGGTGAGCGTCGGATCGGCTGGGTCGGCGACGAGGACGCGGGTGCCGGCGTCGGCCGGGCGGCCATCCGGCCGGAACGCTGGCAGGTCGCTGTGGGTCCGGTGGTCGCGCTTGTCGCGCAGCTTCGCCAGTTCCAGCAGAGCTGTACGGGCCAGCTGCGACAGTGCCGCCACCGCCTGGGTCTGGATGTGGCGCTGGTAGTCGCTGAGGTCGGCCGGCGGAGTGACGACCTCGGCCGCGCGCGTGAGCCACGCGACGGGCGTGTCGTCGCAGGAGACCACGTACCAGATGGTGTCCGGGCCGGGCGGAGTGCTCGGCGACGGGTAGACGCTGGCGTGCAGCTGCAGCGCGGCGTCCTCGGTGAGGGTACCGGGCAGGACCGGCGTCAGGTACGTGTGCCGCAGGCACCGGCCGGTCAGCCGGCCGACCCTGACGTCGGCGCAGGCGCGGATCTGCCGCCAGGCCTCGGCCTGCGTGGTGTGGTTCATCGGCGGGTCTCCTTCGTCAGTTGCAGGTCGGCGGGGACGGTGCTGCGCCAGGTGTTCGGCATCGGGTCGAGGACCGGCCGGTCGTCGACGGTGACGGCCAGGCCCCAGTCGTCACGGTTGGCGTCGGTGTCGCCGCTGGTGATGGCCACCTGCAGGTCGGCCGGACCGGTCGTGGGCTGGGCGACGCGGATGGTGTAGGGCCCGGCGGTGACCGTGGCAGTGAGCAGGCCGTACCGGTCCTCGCTCACTTCGGCGGTGACGTCCCACGTCTCGTTGAGCAGGGGCCGGCCGCTGCCGGCGATGAGCTGGCCCACCAGGTCCATGAGGTCGGCGCCGGACGGGTCGGCGGTGCTGTTGAGGTAGGCGGTGAGGTCGTCGACGATGGACGTGTCCGGGTGACGCTCGTTGCCCGGATGCTCAGGTTCGGTGCTGCAAACGGTCACGTGGTCGCTCCATCAGGGTCACGGGCGTACGGCTGGTCGGTGGGCGGTGGCATCGGCCCGGGGCCGGGTCTGGCCGGCCCCGGGCGGCGCGCCCGCCACGCGAAACCGGCGGGGCCCGACGAACGCGTGGGCCCCGCCGGTACAGGCGGATGCAGGTGCGAGCGGTGTTCAGCCGGTGGTGGTGAGCTCCGCACCGACCAGGTCGTCCAGCTCCTGACCGAGGTCGACGCCGTCATCGCTGCTGTGGCCGTCGCTGTGGTCGACGACGGCCTGGTCGAGGTCGACGTCCTCGACGCCGGCCGCCCCATCGGTGTCCAGCTGCACCGGGCCGTCGGAACCCGCGGCGCTCACGGTCACGTCTGCCACCGCGTCGGCGAGGTCCTCGTCTGTCTCGCCGGTAGCGCTGCCGGGCTGCTGTCCGTCCGCGCCGTTCTCGTCTTCTCCGCTCTCGTCGTCATAGTCCTCCTCGTCGTCCTCGTCGTCGGTGCGGGTGAGGGAGTCCAGGAGCTGCTGCTCGGCGTCGGCGAGGCCGTAGCCGTCCGCGACGAGCTGGGCGTACCAGTCGACGACGGCGGTACGGTCGAACCCCCAGCCGTCGCTGTCGGCGGCGCGGGCGAGGTTGTTTTCCTGGGCGCAGATCCACCGGGCCACGCAGCTGCGCCGCAGCCGGTCCTCCCCGGCGGTGCGCAGGACGTCGTCGCTGCTGCCGCCGAGGTTGGCGTACAGGCCGTCGACGTCGGCGAAGCTGATGTGGTGCACGCGGATGAGGTCCTGGCGCAGCGCGGTGGGGAACAGCCGCTTCGCGCCCTTGGCGGGGCCGTAGGTGGCTAGGATGTGCTGGCGGCGCAGCCCCTTGGCGGCCTCGAGCGCTTCGAGGAACGCGGCCCGGGCCTGTTCGGCCTCGACCTGCGCGGCGATCTCCGCGTCGGACAGCTGCCGGCCGTAGGTCTGCTTGAACTTCGTGTAGCCGTACTTCGCCGGGTCGGTGCAGTACACCACCGTGTCGGCGCCGCTGCCGACCTTCTCCACGAACGCGGCGAAGCCGGGCAGGGCCTTGACCTCGTCGGGGTCGAGGCGCCTGCCGTCGCCGTCGACGAGCTTCCGCACGTCGGTGGCGGTGCTGGTGTACCCGAACCCGGCCGGTTTGCTGGTGACCGTGACGCCGTCGATGACGAGCTTGGCCTTGGCCAGCTCTTTCGCCTTCGCCGAGGCGATCTTCGACAGCTCACCGGCGAGGGTGTGCCGGCGGCTCCACCCGGACTGGGCCTTGAGGACCTTGGCCAGTGCGGTCGGGTTGTCGCCCAGGGCCTCGATGTCGTCGTCGACCTCGTCGAGGCTGAGCTGGCCGCTGTCGAGGGCCGCGGACACCGCCTTGGGCAGTCGGCGCAGCCGCAGGCTGCGCAGCACGGTCTCCTCGGTCACGCCGCGCACGGCGGCGATCTGCCCGGTCGTCCAGTCCAGCAGGGTGAGCTGCTCGAACGCGTCGGCCTCCTCCGAGGCGGTCAGCCCGACGCGGTGGACGTTCTCGGCCAGCTGCGCCAGGATCCGCTTCACCTCGTCGTAGTCCGTGGCCAGGATGCACGGCACCCGGAACTTCCGCACCAGGATCGAGGCGTACTTGCGGCGGTGGCCGATCACGATCTGCCAGGCGCCGTCGCGGCCGGGTGCCGGGACGACCACCAGAGGCTGGAGGATGCCGACCTCCTTGATCGATGCCTTCAGCTCCGCCAGCTGCCGGACACTCGCCGGAAGGTCCTCGAGGTTGCCGGCGACCAGCGTCCGGAGGTCCTCGATGTCGGGGTCATCAGCCAGCGGCTCGGGGGTGAGTCCGAGACTCTCCCGCAGGTTTTTGCGCAGGTTCTTGGGGTCGTCGAGCAGCTCGCGGGCGTCCAGGTAGTCGGTGACCAGCGGCGGCAGGTCGGCGTCGTCGTCGGCCGGGTCCGTGGTGGTCGTGTCGTCGGTGGTGTCGGGCTGCTCGGCGGGTCCCGGCGCGCTGAGCTCGGTGCCGTCACCCAGGTCGGTGGCGTCGAGATCCGTAGCGGTGGGGTCGGCCGGGAGCTGCAGGACTGCTGTACTCATGGTGCTCGTCCTCCATAAGGAGTAAGAAGCGGACTACCGCCATCGGCTTTCGTGCGAGCCGGTGTGCGGTGCTGGCCCGATCCGCCCGGCCGGCCGCTCGGCGCCGGCGCGCAAGACCCACCCCTGCGGTTCCTGCGTCGTGGAGGGCGGGTTGTCAGGGTGGGTCTTGCGGGGCAAGCCGCGGTCGGCCAGGATCGAGGGCCAGCAACCGCATCCGGCCGCCCGTGGCCGGCGGCGGACGCGTCACGCCGTCCGTTCTGCTGCTGGTCGTTTCCAATGCGGGACGGCACGCTGGTCGGCGTTGCGGAGATGCTCGCCGTCGTTGCCGCAGCGGTGACACCGGCCGATCTGCGGTCCGGTCATCGCGTACTCGTCCGGGTCCAGGCTGTAGCCGGCACTGAACTCACCCAGCACACCGCGGCCGCCGCAAGCGTTCGTGGTCGCCTCGGTCGCCGGTGTGGAGCGTCAGCCAGGTACTGATGGCTCACGGCGGGGCGCTGTGGGCTGTGACGCCGGTCGGGGCGGGATCTTGCCGAGGACCCGGACGGTGGTGGACGCGGCGATGGGTGCGGTGTCGGGGCCGCGGAGGTAGGCGAACACGTACCGCCAGCGGCGCAATGATCGTTCGGGTCCGTACGGTTGTTGCCGCCAGAAGCCGGAGACCCATCGCCGGACGTTCGGCGCGGGCCGGTCGGGTGCGGCGGATGCCGGCACCGGTGCCGGTTGGCCGGTTCGGGGGTGCGCGGCGCGGCCCCGGAGCTGGACCAGCCGGACGGCGGGCAGCGGGCGGCGGCTGCGCCGGTAGGCCCTGGCGATGCGCTGGTCGGGTTCGGTCTCGAGGATTTCGGTGCAGCGCTGGGCGATGAGCAGCAGCGTGGCGGTCAGCAGCGCCACCTCGTCACCGGCCGTGGCGGTGTGTTGGCTGACGTGGATGGTGGTGACGGGCAGCAGCCAGCCGATGTCCTCGCGGAGGTGTTGCAGCGCCTCGGGTGGCAGGCGGGCACCTAGGGCACGGTAGGTGATGATGGTGATCTCGCCGTTGGTGCTGGTCCAGGACGCGGCGCTGACTCGGTGCGGGCCGTGGGGCTGGGCCCAGCGCAGCAGGCCGTGCGGGACCGGCAGGTCGGCCGCGGTGAGCGTGGTGCCGGCTGGGAGGTCGGTGGCGGCGTGACGGGCGAGGTCGGTGAGTTCGTCATCAACGGCGTACAGATGGGCCTGGTCCAGCCCGTCGGCCATCGCGCGCCGGACCGGGGCCTCGAACATGGTGAGCGTGGTGGCGTCGGCCCGCAGCAACTTGACCGCGGCATCGCGGGCTTTGGGCATGGTCGCTGCCGGAATCGGTGTGTGGGGCCAGTCGGTGGTGGTGATGAGGGTGGCGCCGGGCCGGCGGGTGGCCAGGACGGTGGCGTGGATGCGCTGCACGGCGCGGGCGGCGATGGCGTCGGTGGCCCAGGAGGTGCGGTCGAGGGCGCGGCGCACGAGGGGCGCGGCCTTGCCGGCGTCGACGAGCCGGGCGCACGAGATGCACGCGGCCCACGTGTCGCCGAAGTTGTGGCTGGTCTGGGTGTCCTCGCCGATGGTGACGGCGTGGACCGGGCCGCTGCGGATGGACAGGATCGGGTACGGGTTGCTGCAGAAGTCGCAGTCGCGGGCCACGGCGGTGAGCTGGTCAGCGGGGACCGGCGCCGGGCGGTGGTCGTAGTCGCGGGGTCCGGTCGGGTGCAGGTGGGCGACGCCCCCGCCCGGGGTGCGGTAGGTGTTGAGGATCCGGCCGCAGGTGGCGCAGGCCATCTCGGTGGGCGGTCCGCCGAGCCGGTGCGGGGCGATCGGACTGGCAGTCACGGTTGCGCTCCGGGCTGGTCGCAGGGCGAGGCCTCGACGGTGCGCGCCTGGATCCGGCGCTGACCGGGCCGAGAGGTCTGCCGGCACGGGGAAGGTTCTGTGGGGATGTGGCCGAGGATGTGGCGCGCAGCAAACGTGGTGCGTAGCGAGCGGAAACGGTGCATGGCATGGGCTCCAGAACGAGGGGCGGAACATGAGACGGACCCGCCACGTGGGCGGGTCCGGGTATTGCGACGGCATGCGGTTCGGGCCGGGTCCAACGGAGTTCAGGGGCCGCGGAGCCGGATGCGGGCCTCGTCGGCTTCGGTGAGCACGCGGGCGGGCAGGTGGGTGACGTGTTCGGCCAGTGCGCGGGTGATGCGGTGCCAGCCGTCGATCACGAACAGTCCGGCGCCGGGGATCGGGGCGATGAGCAGCGGCCGGGAAAGGTCCGCGACCTCGGCCCGGTCTTGGTTCACGCCGATGAGCTGGGCGATCCCGGCCAGCACGGTGACGTCGGCCTGGCGCACGGGATAGTCGGCGGCGAGGGCGTTGCCGGCTGTGACGTCCCAGGCCCAGGCGAGGAACCGGAACACCTCCCACTCGCCGTGCGGGTCGCGGTTCACGGCGCAGCCCCGGGCTCGTCGGTATCTGGGATGTCGGTCAGCTGGTGCAGGTGCTGGACGACGCGCTCGTAGTGGTGGATCTCGGCGTGGAGGAGGTCGCGCTGGGCACGTCGCGGTCGTAGCTCGTCGCGGATCACCTCGTGCAGGCGGCGGTGTGCGCTGCGGCGGGCGGCGGCGAGCATGAGCGCGTCGCGGCCCGGCTGGGCCTGCCAGTGGGTGCGCAGGGCGTCGATGACCGCGGCGACGTAGGCGGCGGTGCGGTCGGGCACCGGCCGGCTGGTCAGCGGTCCGGTGGCGCGGTGGACGGTGATGTCGTGGCGGGTGAGCGGCTCGGTGGTGGTGGGGTCGATGACGGTGCCGCCGATGAGGTCGATGCCGTGGACGCTGGGTCGGTCGACCCGGTCGCCGGGCCGGTGGTGATCGTCGGGCCCGTCGCCGTACTCGACCGCGACGCGGGACGGGACCGGCACGTCGCGGTCGAGGTGGGGCCGGAACACGAACACCCCGGACAGTCGCCGCGCGGAGACGAGGTAGCGCACCGCCCCGGTGGCGGTGTCGATCGTCTCGAGGACCGTCAACGGCCCGTACGGGAGCGGCAGCGGCAGCGGCAGGGTGCGGGTCATGGCCGGTCACCGCCGCTTGGCGGCTCGATCCGGCCGGCCGCCGGGAGGCCGGCGACCGCGACGCGGACGTCGGTGTCGCCGTGGGCGTCGACGGCGATGCCAAGCGCCTGCCGGCCATCGGTGTCCAACTGCGGGCTGATCGCGACACGGCAGCCGGCGACCCCGACGGTGAGCTCGATGCTGCCGCGGTGCGGCGCGGCGACCTGCAGCGTCAAGCCGTGACCGGGCGGCAGCAGCGGCCGGCACGGGCGGCCGGAGCCGCGCACGATCGTGGTGATCCGGTCGATGACCGCGAATACGTCCCGGTGGGACTGCCGCAGCGCCTGGTGGATCTGGTCGAGGGCGTCGCGGTCGGCGGCGGCGTGGCGGTCCGGGGGCCAGGGCATCATGACAGACCCGCCTCATCGAACGCGGTCCGCGCGCCGCGCACGACGTGCCTGTGGCGGTGGGTACCACGCAGCAGCGCGTGGACGCGGTACGGCAGATCGCCGGTGAGCCGGAACCCGGGTCCGGTGCAGCCGGCCCCGGTCAGCTCGGTGAGCAGCCTGGCGGGTTCCCGCACTGCGCAGACCCACGCCTGACCGCTGTCCGGCTGGTACAGCAGGCAGAACAGGGCACCGTCGGCGCCGAGGACGCTCAACTCCGCGCGGTCGGCGTCGCCGGTGACCGGCCGGTCGACCCGCACTGGCCCTGCGGCGAGCGCGGCGGCGATTCTGGCCTCGAACGCGGCCGGGTCGATGATGACCCCGGCCGGGGCCGGCAGCCGCTGCGCGCTGTCCGGTCGGTTCGCGGCGGGTGCGATGCGGGCGTGGACCGCGGCCGCCAGGGTGGTGGCCAGCTGCCAGTCCAGGTCGCGGTAGCCGTCCGGGTCGAACGGCACCCGCTGCCCGGGCCGCTCGATGCTGTAGCCGGGCAGGGTGGTGTGCAGCAGCGGGTCGCGGACCGGGAATACGGTGATCCGGGCCGGTAGGCCGGCCACGGTCAGGTCGTAGCCGAAGACCTGCGCGCCGCTCAGGTCGTCGCCGTGGACGAGGACGGGCGGGTCCACCGGCGTCCCGAGGAGGTCGGTGAGGTAGTCGCTGATGTCCCGGCCGAACGTGACCGCGCCGGGTTCACCGCGGACCGGTACGTCCGGGATCGGGTGCCGGTCGGCGCCCGCCGGCAGGGGTGGTGGGGCTGGAGTGCGGAACATGACGTGGACTCCTCAACGAGGGAGGGAATCAGGTTGGAGACGGCCGCGCCCCGGACCAGCAGGTGGTCCGGGGCGCATGCGACGGAGGGGGCGAGCTGGCACGGTCAGGGCATGCCGACGCCGATGAAAGCGCCGGGCTGGCCGCGGACGATGGTCAGGTCGCGGTGGGTCAGGGCGAGCAGTTCCAGGACGAGGTGGGGATGGTCACCGGCGAGCCGGAACCCGTCCTCGTCGCAGCCGGCCCCGGTCGGCATTTCCGGCTCGCGGCCGGGTTCCTGCACCGCGAACACGGCCGCGCGGCCGGTTGCCGGTCGATAGAGGAACCAAAACACCGTGCGGTCGGCGGCGATAACCGCGACCTGGCCGGGCTCGCGATCGCCGGCCCCGAAGATCCGGTCGACCCGGGCCGGGCCGGTACGCAGGGCCGCGTCGAACCGTTCCCGGAACGCGGCCGGATCGGCGATGATCACGACGCCACCGCCGGCGCATCCCCGGGCTGCGGCGTGCCGGCGGCCTCACGGGCCTGCCGGTCGGCGGCGATGCGCAGGTCGTCGACGGCGATCCAGACCGTGCGGGCGAGCTGCCAGTCGACGTCGCGGTAAGTGGACACCTCGAACGGCACCCGGACCCCGTCGACGTGGATCGCATAGACCGGGACCGGTTCACGCAGCAGCGGCAGCTTCACCTCGAAGCTGGCGATGACGACCGTGTGGCCGGCGACGGTGCTGGTCCAGGTGGATACCTTCGGCAGCCGCCGTTCGTCGCGGCGGTTCTCCCGGTAGACCGGCGGGTCGACGTCGACGTGCAGCAGGCCGCGCAGGTGGGTGGTGATTGCCCGGCCGAACGTGTGGACGCCGTACTCGCCGACGATCGGCTCGGCGGTGATCTGGTGGGTGTAGGCGTCGGTGTGCAGGGGCGGCGGTTCGGGGGTGGACAGCACGATGCATCTCCTTCAAGGGCGACAGGTTGCAGACATGCGGGCCGCGAGCCCGGACCGCCTGGGGCGGCGGTCCGGGCTCGCCGGGGGAGGTTCAGGCGTGGGCGGCGGCGAGGCGCATCGCCTGGACTGCGTTGCTCTCCAGGTCGAACGCGGCGTCGGCGTCGTCGAGGGTCTGCGCCACCGACGTGACCGCGTGCATCACGCCACCGGCGGAGAGGTCACCGCCGCGGATGAAGTGCGCCAGGATGCTGTCCTGCTGCTCCTCGGTGAACCGCAGCTGCTTGCCGACGACCTTCAGCGTCGTGTCCGGCTCCTTCAGCTGCGTGTCCGCGGTCGTTTCCAGCTCGCGGAGCATTTCCGCGACGTAGTCCTCGTCGAGGAACGCTCGCACCGCGTCGGTGGCCCGTGAGGTGATCAGTTCCAGGGCCTTGGTGTTGGTCTCGGTCGACCACTCCACGACGCCGTCGTCGTCGGCCAGCCGGCCGCCGAGGTGGGCTCGCCGCAGGACGTTCTCGGCGATGACGAGGCCGTTGGAGCAGACCTCGAACCGGACCCACGGCTGGATGGAGAACGCCCCGCAACCGGTTTCCGAGTTGGTGATGGCCAGCCCCGCGGACACGACCGGCAGGTCGCGGCCGGAGCGGCCGTTGAACGGTGACCGGTAGTTCGCCAGCAGCTTCGGGGCCATCACCTGGATCTCCGGGGAGATCATCTTCACGTACATGCGGCGGTCGGTCAGGTCGCACGCGACGACGTCCACGGCGACGTCCGCGCGGCGGATGCCGTCCAGGGCGGACATGGCCACGTCGAGGTTGTCGATGCGGGCGTACTTCGTGGACAGCACCGCCCTGGCCACACCGCCGCCGGCAGGGTTGCGCAGGACCCGGATCAGGAACCGCCGGTCGGTGCGGGTCAGCCAGCCATTGACGTTCTCGTCGTACAGGTCGGGGTGCTCGACGGCGAGCTTGCGCAGGTAGGCGGTGGGGATGCCGAGCTTGTCAGCCAGGCCGGCGTTGGCGATGTCGTTAGGCTGGTAGACCCCGGCGGTCATCGTGACCCCGTCCGGGGTGAGCTCGGGCTCGGTCTCGTCCAGCACCAGCCGGCCACCGGCGGCGCGCATCCGGCCGGAGCCGGCCTTCACGTCGAGGCGGCGGGTGGACTGGTCACGCAGCAGGTCGATGAGCTGGCCCAGCTGCAGGTTGCGGGTGTCGGACACGGCGATGGTGGGTGCGGACACGAGCGGACTCCTCGAAGACGCGGGGTATTCGGTGCGCCGCCCAGCCCGCACGCGACGATGCGGCTGGCGCCGGAGGTGCCCGTCACGACCACGGGCTGAGCGGCGGTTCCCGAGGGCCTCCCCGTGGGGGCTGGGAACGAGGGCCCGCCGCCCGCCTGAGCGCAGCTGACGTCACAGCCCATGCGCCGGGCCGGAATCAGGCGCCAAGTAGCTCCCCGGCCGCCAGGCCGGGGAGCTTGCGGCGCCCCGGCCCAAGCAGGGCTTGACGACGGCCAGCCAGGCGGGAGCGTGAGTCCTCGAACCAGCCCCACAGGGCGAGCACCGGACCGCCGCCACCCGCACGACATCGATCGAAACCATCGAACACGTTGACGCGACACCTGTACGTCCGGCTGAACGTTCTCGGCCGCCGCTGCCGGCCCGCTGGCGTGGTTGTCTCGGGATGCGTCCGGGCGTGACTGCAAGGCGGGCGCCGGGGTGGTACGCCCAGACGGACCCGTGGCGGACCCGAGATCCAAATCGCCAGAGACGGCAGGGACGCGCATGGTCACCAGGTGCCACGCCATGTCCCAGAGGCGGCGAACGGCGACCATCACTCCGCCACAGTCTCTGCTGGTGGCGGATCGCGTAGCCTGCCGTGTCGCCGCATGGGCGGCCGGCGACGTGCCAGACGACGCCGGCCTACGAGATGGAGCTGGGTCCGGTACGCCGGCGGCCGACTAAAATTTAGCCCGGGATGAGGTCGGTGGGCCGCAGCTTCGACAGGACGGCGGCGACGACGACTGTCGTGATCGGGTTCTGCGGATCGACGGCGGCGGTGCGGCGGGCTGCGGCCAGGGCGAGCGTGCTTTCGCCGCGCATCCAGCAGCACCAGGAGGCCAGCGCGGCCGGTGCGGCGACGTACGGCTCCGGGATGCGGCGGGTGAGGTCCAGCCACAGGTTGCGCTGCCACATGTGGTCACTGGTGCGCAGCCGGGCGGCTTCCCGCACGGGGCGGCGGCGCAGCAGCAGCGCAAGCCGGGCCGTCTCGAGGTCGGTGAGGCGCTGGTCGAGCGTGGCCCGCTCCAGCAGCTTGTCGAGTTCGACGAGTTCCGGTCGCTCGATCCGCCGCGCGTCGTGGAACGCGGCCCGTACGCGCGCCTGCGCGTCGAGGTCGGGTTCGGTCAGGGCGAGCAGGTCGGACCGGGACGGCCAGGCCACCTCACCGACGACGGTTGCGTGCGCGGCGGTCTCGGTGGCGCGGGGGTCGAACCGGATGCCGGTGGTGGCCTTGCAGGTGCAGCCGCGGTCCAGGCAGTAGTAGGAGCCGGCCGAGACCATGCAGGTGTAGCTGATGTGGATGTGCGGGTCGACGTCGTCGATGAGGGCGGTGACGGTCCCGGTGGCGGTCAGCGGCCCGTACCCGACGATCACGACCGCCTGGCGCCGGTGCGGGTGGCGGTGTCGCGGATCTCGTCGGCGAGGGCGGCGGTCGGCGCGTCGAGGCCGACGCTGCTGTACGCCAGGATGAACTGGTCCGGCCCGAGGTAGAGGATGACAATGCGGTCGGTCGGGTGGTACTGCAGCAGGTAGGGAATCTTGCCGAGCAGGTCTTCGGGGCTGCGCAGCAGCTGTACTGCGGACGCGTCGCGCATGCGAGCACTCCTGATCACGATGCCGACCGTGCCGGTCTGACGGCGACGGCCGAACGGCGTCGAGCTCGGCAGCCGCCGGGCCCGGTCGGCATGTCCCGGACCGGTGGTGGCGTTCCGGGTCGTGCTGACCCGATGCGCGGACCGTCCCGACGGCCGCGGCCGGGCAAGGCCACCGGCCCCACGGCCGGTTCGCATCGCGGCGACGTCCGCGTTGGAGCGATGCCGCGGTCTCTGCCGGCCGGTGTGCCTTGCCGGGCAAGGGCAGGGGCGGTACAAGCGCGGCAGGGCAGCAGCGCCCGGACGCCACCCGACCGGCTCTGCGGAAGCCTCTCCCGGCTGTCGGCACCCACCGTCATTGGCCCGTTCGTCGTCCCCGATCCGAAGAGACCGGCGATCCTGGTTGCTCGCTTGTCGCGCCCGTCCTGCGTGCGACGAGTACAAAGTCGATAAACCCGCACCGAGGATGGGGTGTGGGGTGAGCGGGTGCACCGGCTGGCCAGCCGCCTTACGATCGGTACCAGGCATGATGGCCGGCAGGGCCGTGCGAGGAACCGGGACACGACGAGCGACGAGTGGAGCAGTTGCGTGAGCGTCCGCATTGGCGTGCTGCGGGTGGTGCTCACTGCCGCGATGCTTATCCGTGCGGCGAAAGCGCGGCTGGTGTGAGGACTCGCGTTTGCTGGGCGAGCTTCGCGCGGAGCGGCGTGTCGCTGTCGTCGATCTCCGCATGGCGGGCGTCGTAGTCGGCGAATCAGCCAGGATTCCGGTGTGACGCCCCGTGCTGGTCTGGGGCGATATGCTCGAGCTGGTTGTTGCCGTGGAGGTGCAGGCGTCGCCGTTCCAGGACGATCAGGGTTCGTGCGGGGGCCTGCCAGCTATCATCGCCCGTCGGGGCGGGCGTCGAGCCGTCGGCGAGGGCGCGCAGAGCCGGAACGTGGGCTGCGTAGGCGCCACCGAGATGTTCCAGGTCGATGCAGGCGCGGGTGACCAGGTCGCGGACCTGCTTCGCCCATCGGCCGGGCTTGCCCCACTGGTCGCGGCGGCGGCCGTGCAGCGGTCCTTCGCAGACGTTTGAGGCCAGCCACACCACGGGTGGGTGGACGCCGACGGCTTCGGCGAGCAGGGCGACCTTGTCGTAGTCCCAGGCAGTGCTGACGCCTTGCTGGCGGCGGAACCCGGCTGGTCTGGGGCGGGTGAGCAGGTGCCAGTACACGGGACGGACCGCGGTGGAGGCGACTAGGTCGTGTTCGTCGGTGAACCCGCGGGCGGACAGTGCGTGCGGGAGCCGGTCGTGGAGCAGGTGTGCCAGTTCGCGGCGGCTGATCGGCACCGCCGGGTCGTCCGCCGACGCCAGTCGGACCCGCTGCCGGTTCCCTGGCGTCGATGGCGGCGTGGCCGGCTCGGGCAGGGGGCGGCCGTCGGCGACGTCGGCCAGGTGGCCGAGCAGCAGCCCGCCGAACTCGGTGAGCATGTGCTCGAAGCCGCGGCTGCGGTCGCCGTAGTCCGGGCCTGGGGTCCAGCGGCCACCGCCGCGGTGCGCGACCCGGTGGGCCGCCTCGTGCAGCAGGGTCGCCAAGGTCTGGTGCCGGTCGGTGAGGACGTCGCGGTGGATGGCGACGTCGCCGTTGCGCGGGTTGTAGAACCCCTGCGCGCATGGGGCTTCCTCGCTGGCGCTGTAGACGCGGACCCGGTCGAGGGCGAACGGTCCGATCACCCGGCACACCAGTGCCCGCGCGGCGGTCAGCGTGTCGCGCTCGGGCGCGGTGAGGTCCCGGTCGGCTACCCAGGTGGTCTTGTCGTGGGTGCGGTGGTAGTGCCGTTGCTGGCGAACCCGGGCGACCTCGATCCCGAGCAGGGTCATCAGCGCCGACTTCTGGTGCCCGGGGAGGCCGTCGGCCGTGACTGCGGTGTAGTGCATGTCTTGCAGGTCCAGGACCGCCTCCTCCTGGCGGGTCCCGGCGAAGAACGCCTTGGCCGGCAGGTGCGTCCTGGCCCAGGTCCGCCACGCCACCCGGGGGCGGGCGTCGGCGACCGTCGCGAAGAACTGTTCGGGTTCGCGGAGCTTGCCGCCGCCGAGGACGTGGCGGGCGAACCGGTCGACAACCTGCGGGTCGTCGCTGGCGGCGAGAATGGCGCGGACCGCGTCACGTAGCGCGCCGGCTTCGATCACGGTCCGGTCGCGGTTCTGCAGGCCCTTGTCGTCCAGCGGCAAGTCGTAGGAGGCCAGCAGGCCCGGCATCGTGGAGACGAGGACGCCGCCGATCCACACCCGGCCCGGCGTGCCGGTCAGTACGCAGGTGCCGGGCGCTGCGGGCGGGTTGTAGCCGGGTTCGCGCAGCGCCCGGAACCGCCCGATCGCCTCCTCCGCCAGCTGCCGGGCGCATTCCACGGTGAAGACGGTGCCGCGGGTGCGGTCGTTGGCCTGCAGGTGGTAGACGAGGACTTCCGCACCCTGTCCGGACAGCGACGGGATCAGCCCTTCGAGTAGCCGCCGCCGCTCGACGGTCGGGACGAAGTCGTAGCCGACCGTCTCGCAGCGCACCGCGCCGATCTCGGGACTGCGGGCCAGGACCAGGCAGGCGAGTTTCTTGCCTTCGCCGAACTGGCCGATCTGCGCCGAAGTTTTGGTGGAGTGGCCGAGGATCATGCCCTCCTCCGGGATGCCCGGGCCGTCATCGGCGATCGTCAGAACCCCGTCGACCCACCCGACCTTCGAGGCACGGTCCTCGTCGAGGGCGTTGGCGATGAGCTCGCACAGCGCACGGACCGGCGTCCACGACTGTACGTAGTCCGGGGAGATCGGGTACGCGAGGGTGTCGGCAGCCGGGCCGGCGGCGTCGGCCTGGTGTGGCTTGGTGCGTCGGTCGGGGCGGTCACCGGTGGTCATGGATATCTCCTTCGCATGTTGGTGACACCGCCGGGGAGGCGGTGCCGGGTCATCGCAGATGCAGGCGGCGGCCGGGCACGGGCCGGTCATGGCCGGCCCGTGCTGCCGGTGCGGGACGGGATGCGATGGCGGGCTCGGCGGACGCGTGCGCGGTCAGTGGCGAGGACGGGGACGTTCCCGATGAGTGGCAGCGGCGTGCTGTCAGGGCCTTTGATCCGGGCCTGCACGCTGACCGAACGGCCGCCGACTCGGTCGAGAGTCGTGTCGGTCGTGCTCCTCGTCTTGTTGTCGCCGTTGCCGATGTGTGTCGTGCGTTGCGGCCTGAGGCGGAGTCGCTGGGTGGGTGGTCGCGTGCAGCGACCGGCTTCCGCCGGTTCGGCGTTCAGCGGTGTTCGGTGCTGTGCGTGGCGGGCGGGCCGAGCAGGGTGATGGCTTCGGTCCGCTCGTAGGGACCCGGGCGGTGCCGGCCGGCGAGATCCGCGAGGGTCCAGGCCAGGCGTAGGACGTGGGTGGCGCCGCGGGTGGACACGGTGCCCGCGGCGAGCGCGTCGCGCAGCGGCGCAGGTCCGCTGCCCGGATGCGGGCGACACTGTGCTGCAGGATGGCGTCGGGGACGCCGTGGTTGGTGGCGGCGACGTGGGGTGCCCAGCGGGCCGCCGCTGCGGCCCGGGCGGCGGCGACGCGGGCGGCGACCACCGCGGACGGCTCCCCACGGCCGAGTGGCTGCGCAGGTCCGGCCGGCAGGACGGCCTGGATCTCGGCCCGGTCCAGCAGTGGTTGCAGCCGGTGCAGGTGCCGGCGGCGCCGGGCCGGTGTGCAGGTGCAGGCGCCCGGGTCGTCGCAGGGGCAGTCCTGGGTGGTCATGACCAGTTGGGTCCGGGCCGGGTAGGTGACGGTCCGAGTGGCGCCGGTGAGCCGGACCAGTTCGGCGTCGAGGGGCTGACACAGCGCTTCGACGACCCGGCTGCTGAACGCGGCGGCGTGGTCGAGGTGCAGGACCCCGCCGTGGGCCAGGCTGACCGCGCCCGGACGGTGCAGGCTGCCGATCAGCGCGGTGGTCGGGCAGCTGTGGTGCGGGGCCTGCCACGGCGGCCGCCGCAGCATCGTCACCTGCGCCGGGATCAGCCCGGCGGCACGGTAAAGGTCGGCAACCTGCCGGCTCGTGTCGTCGTCCAGATCCGGCAACAGCCCCGGCAGGCAGCGGGCGAGGGCGGTGGTGGCCGCTGGCGGTCCGGTCACCATCAGGTGGTGCCCGCCGGCGGCGGCGACCTCGAGGACACGACGCGCCTGCCAGGCACCGGCGGGCAGGCCGGCCAGGTCCGCGACGGGCACGCCCGGGCTCGGCCACCCAGGCGCCCCGCCCGCGGCGGCGACGGCGGCCACCTGCGCGCTGTTTGCATCATGGGCGGCGATGCGCAGCTCGGCGGCGAGTTCCCGCAGGTGCCCGGCCAGCCACACGCTGATCCCGGGCACCGTGTCGGCCACGTTCCGGCCGCCGGACGGGATCACCGCGAGCGGCATCCCGGCGCCGGCGGCGGCGGTCAGTCGCTCCGCGACGGCGCGTGGGGTTCGCAGGCTGCCGTCGAGGCCGAGTTCGCCGATGATGACGGTGTTGCCGAGGCTGCCGGTCGGGAGTTGGCCGGTGACGGCGAGCAGCGCGACGGCCAGGACGGCGTCGAGGCCGGGATCGTGGGCGGGCAGGGCGGTGGGCGCGGCTTCGATTGCGACGTGCTGCGCCGGCCAGCGCAGGCCAGCGTTGTGGATTGCCGCGTAGAGCCGGTCCCGGGTCGTGTCCGCGGTGTCCGGGTGCAGCCCGGTGATGGTCCCGGCCGGCCCTGCCCCGGTCAGGGTGGCGTGGATGCGGATCAGCTGGGTTGTGTCGTCGGTGGCGGTGACCGTCGAGACGGTCGCCGCCGTGCTGCGGCTGGTCGTGGATGCGGTCATGGTGTGGCTCCTCGGTCGGTGCTGGGGCATGGCTGTCTGGGCCATCCGCCCGGATCGCCGGACGGATGGCCCAGGTGCTGCAGGGGGCGTGGACGACTTCCGAGCTGGGGTGGGCAGCGGTGCGGGCCATCGGACCCGGGCCGCCACACGCGCGTTCGGAGGGCTGGCAGGTTGCCGTGGAGGCTGGTCACCGGCCGAACCCTTGTTATCCACAGTGGATGGTCAGACTGGCGCGGTCGCTGTCGCCTGTGGCGAGGTGCTGGAGGCGGTCTGGCGAACGGCATGCAGCAGCTGGAAGACCCGGTCGGTGATCGGGCCGGGGTTGGTGCGGTGGATCGGCTCGGGGATGTGCCGCCAGCCGGCGGGCTCGCAGGCCAGCCACCAGTGCTGCTCGCCGTGCTGGATGTGCACGACGTCACCGACGGACACGGACCGGTTGCCGAACAGCCGATAGAGGCACGCAGCGAGGAAGCTGGTCTCGCCGTCCTCGGTGTCGCGCTCGTGTTGGAGCACGTCGAGGTCCTGGTTACCCAGCGCGAAAGCCCAATCGGCGACCGCCTCCGGATGCGCCACCATGTCGGCGCTGAGATGGGTGGAGATCGCGGCGGTGAGCTGCTGACCCTCGATGTAGGGCTGCAGCGGCCGCTCAGCGTTGAGGTAGATGGTGACCACGGCCATGGCGGGTCCTTCCCGGCGTGCGCGCACGCCGTGCTTGCAGCGCACCTGCACGTGGCGTGGAGACGCCGTCGCGGATGCGCGGGGGATGCATGCACGGCCCGGACGGTGCGCCGGGCCGGCTGCGCTGACCCGTGGTGCGGACCGGGCGGATGGCCGTGGCCCGGTCAAGGCCACCCGCGCCCGTCTCCAGGTCGCCGGGATCCGTGGGGTCCCAATGCTGGTGTGCACGGTTGCGGTGGGCGGGTGTGCCTTGCCGGGCGAGGCCACGGCCGGTACAAGCACGGCAGGGCAGCGCAGCCAGGACCGCAGCGCCGGGGCCGGCACGGCGTTGCGATACCGGCCGATACGGCAGCGGCCCGATGGACGCGAGCTGCTACCAGTCGAAAGCGGGCAACAGCTCGGTGGTGTCGGCGTCGCTGTCGAACAGGATGTAGGCGCCGCCGTGCTCGCGGGCCAGCCGGACGATGGGCAGCAGTTCGGGCGGCCAGCCACGGGTGGCGGCGAGCTCGAGGGCGTGGTCCGGCTCGGGTGCGTACATCAGCCAGCCGTAGGTGGTCGGGTAGGCGATGACGCCGTCGACATCGTCGAGGTGCTCGCACGTGTCCTGGGTTAGTACTGCAACGGTGTTTTGTAGTGGTCGGTCGTTGATCGTTAGTATCCATTGTGGTCAGTGTCGGGGTGGTGGAGTCATGGAACGCTGCGCTTGAGGATCTGTTCGCGCTGGTCGCGGGACGGTTCGGGCGGGTGGAGCCACGGAAGCGGGCCTTCGCCTATGTGCGGGGGTTGTTGGCGCCGTTGGAGCGGCGCAATGGGTGGACCCTGGCGGAGCAGGCTGGTGATGGTTCGCCGGACGGTATGCAGGAGTTGCTGTGCAGCCCTGGCTGGTACCGCGACGCGGTCCGCGACGACGTGCGCGATTACGTGGTGGAGCACCTCGCCGACCCGGACGGGGTGCTGATCGCCGACGAGACCGGTTTCGCCAAGAAGGGCCGGGCCTCGGCGGGAGTTCAGCGGCAGTATTCGGGCACGCTGGGGCGGACCGACAACTGTCAAATAGGGGTGTTCCTGGCCTACGCCACGTCGAAGGGTCGGGCATTGATCGACCGGGAGTTGTACCTGCCGGTGTCCTGGACCGGCGACCGCGACCGGTGCCGTAAGGCTGCGATCCCGGACGAGGTGGAGTTCGCGACCAAGCCGCAGCAGGCGCGGATGATGCTGGAACGGGCGATCGCCGCGGGGGTGCCGTTCGCCTGGTTCACCGCCGACGAGGCGTACGGGCAGAATCCCGGGCTGCGTGGCTGGCTGGAGGAGTCCGACATCCCGTACGTGATGGCGACCCGCTGCGACGACGAGGTGCCCTCGGGGCTGCACACCACCAGCCGGGTCGACGCGCTGATCGCCGCGGTGCGGGCCGGTGCGTGGCGGCGGATGTCCTGCGGTGACGGGGCGCACGGGCCCCGCGTGTATGACTGGGTGTGGCTACCGATCCGCCGGGTGTTCGAGCACGGCCGGCGCGGCTGGGTCCTGGCCCGGCGCAGTATCAGCGACCCGTCCGAGATCGCCTACTACGTGTGCTTCGGCAAGCGCGGGACCCGGCTGCGGGAACTGGTCCGGGTTGCCGGCAGTCGGTGGGCGGTCGAGGAGTCGTTCCAGACTGCGAAGAATGAGGTCGGCCTGGATCAGTACCAGGCCCGCCGTTACGACGCCTGGTACGCCCACATCACCCTGGCCATGCTCGCCGCCGCGTTCCTGGTCGCCACCCGGGCCGTGGAAGCCGAAAAGGGGGCACCGTTGACGGCGGGCACACACTGATCCCGTTGACCAGCAATGAGATCCGTCGCCTGTTCGGCAAAATCGTCCTCATTGGACAGACCGTCGCCGCGCATGTGCTGTACTGGTCCGACTGGCGCCGCCATCGGCAAGCACAAGCGAAAGCAAGCCACTACCGCAAACGGCTCGAACAGTACCATACGTGACAAACCGCCGTTGCAGTATTAGGTGGGCGGTGCTGAGGTTAAGGAGGGGGCGGATGACGAGGTCGGTCATGACGATCTCCAGCCGAAAGGGACAGGAAAGGGGGTAACGTCGCGCCGGTGGTGGCCCGCTCAGCCGGTGCCCGGGCAGGACGCGGCGGCGCCGTGGGTGCTGGTGGTCTGCAGGGCGTCCCAGGTCGGCCCGAAACGCGGGACGTTCCTGGCCGGCGATGCCCGCCGGGCCGGCGACGATCAGATGCTCGGCCCCGCGGGGTAAGCGAAGGTGGGCGGAGCGGGCGCGGACGACGCCGGGCGTGGCGGTGTCGATGTGCCGTGCGGTTGCCGCGGCGCCCGTGGCGTGCACGGCGGCGTGGGTGCCGGCGGCCAGGGTCTGCACGGATCGCAGGGCGGCGTTCGGGCGGTGGTTGTTGCGCATCAGATCCGTATGTCGCGCGCCATCGTGCCGGTGCGGGTCAGAGCTTGCTCGATCGTTCGAGGTCGTGAATGCGCTCGATCGCGAGCTCGAGGAGTCCTGCCGCGGCGTGGGCGATCGCTGAGGGGTGCGTCAGGTCCTGCGGGTCCAGGACGAAGGTGGCTTCTGCGCCGTCCTCGACGTCGACGGCGTCGATGGTGAAGGTCTGATCCTGGTAGCGGAGGGTCTGGATGCGGTACGTGGGCACTGGTGCTCCTCAGGTCGGGGACTCGGTCATCGTGGCTGCTGGGCATTCGTCAACGCCCCGGTCGCTGGTTGCCGTCAGAGGTGTGCGGCTCTGCCCGGGCCGCGTCGGGTTTGGGGTCGGGTTCAGCTGATGGTTGGCGGCCGGCGGTGCTCGCGGATCTGGGCCGCGTCGAGGTGGGCGACGACGGTCCAGTCCTGGTTGTCGGGGTCGGGACCGGTCCACACGCCGACGGTGTTGGCGTTGAGGTCGATGCCGACGACGTCGAGGAGGTGGCCGTCCGGGTCGCCGACGGCCACGATCACGAGGGCGTCGTCAAGGTCCGGGTCGACACGGATCGTCTTGGTGGCCCGCCCGGTGACGAGATTGACCGGGACGCCGCCCGGCGTGTCGGCGTCGGGCGTCGCGGTCGCCGTCGCGGTGACCGGTGGCTGCGGCGCGTCGTCGGTCGTGGCGTCGGCGGCCGCTGCGGCGGGGATGGCGGTGTTCACCGCGGTGAGGCCGACGGTGTCGGCGAGGTGCCGGATGGTGTGGTTGACCCGCTCGGCGACCGCGGTGAGGGCCTGGGTGGCGGCGTGCAGGGCGGTGGCGCCGATGGTGCCGCTGCCGGCCGCGTAGACGCTCCGGACCAGCTCGTCGGCGGCCAGGTGGCCGGCGCTGAGCTCGACGGGGCCGTACCGGACGGTGATGACGGCTCCGCCGTCGCCGGCCGGGGCACCCTCGGCGTCGGTGGTGGGCCAGATCGTCACGTTGGACACGCCGGCCCCGAGCCGCCACACGGCGGCCGGGACGTGCTCGAGGAGCAGTAGCTGCGCCCGCACCGCGGCGCTGTCGTCCGGGTCGGCGCTGTGGTACGGGCCGGTGACGAGCCCGGGCAGGGTCTGCTGGACGTCGGCGGTGCGGAACCAGTCGGCGAACGCGGCCGGGTCGAACACGATGCCCGGCCCGGTGACCGGCCCGGCGCTGATCAGCGGTTCGGCGGTGCGGTCGTGGACGGGCAGCCACAGCACGGTGCCGGCGTCGTGCGGGTCGTCGCTGTCGCTGACGTACACGTGCACGTCGGCGACGTCGTCGTCGCTGTCGCCGTCGGCGGACGGGGTGAGGTAGACGTAGCGGCTGTTGTGCAGGCCCTCGACGTGCCAGCCGACGCTGAACCCGTCGCTCCACGGCCGGGTGGTGACCGGGCCGGCGAGGTCGAGCCCGGCCGTCGCCGTGCGAGCGTCGCCGTCGCGGTCGGCGGCGTCGCCGGGGCGGGTGCACACGTCGACGGACAGGCTCCGGCCGTTGCCGGGGTCGGCGGGCAGGGTCAGGTACGCCAGGACGGTCCGCCCGTCGCGGTCGGCGCGGAACCCGACCCGGCCGTCGGGGTCGTGCCATGGGGGTGAAGGTGACTCCCCACCGGGTGCTGATCTGCTGGTCCTTCGTGAACGGGCTGCTGCTGGTCGTCATGATTGTGTTCCTTTGCGTAGATCCGTGATGGGCAGACGGAGGTGTGCCGCGGCGGCTGCGGGTCAGTGGCGGGCGGCGGCGCGGAGCAGGTGCAGCGCCTGCTCGGTGGCGTAGGTGTGGCCGTAGAAGCCCCAGCAGGCATCGGCATGTACCCACCCGGCCGGCACAGCTCGTCCACAGTGGACACATGGGGGCCATTGGGTGGCGCGTTCGACGATGACGCCGTAGACGTCGCCGTCCAGCCATGCCTGCCACTCGTCGCGTTCGGCGGTGAGGTCGACGGTGCCGGTGATGCCGGCGTGCGCGCGGTAGCCGCTGGTGTCGAAGATGAGCACGGTGGTGTCGCCGCCGGCCGCGGTCGCGAGGGCGGTGGTGCCGTGCACCAGCCGCAGGTAGCGGATGAACTGGTCGCGGTCGGAGAAGTGCCGCCAGGCGTGCAGGATCTCCTCGGCGTGCTCGTCCTGGTACACAGCGGCCGCGATCCGCGCGTGGCCGTCGCGGCCGGTGAGCAGCGCCGGAGCCAGGGCGTCACCGCCCGGTTCGCTGGCGTCGTCGTCGATGACTATCCGGGCCCGCCAGCCGGGCCGGCGTCGGTCGGTCACGCAGTCGATCTCGTCGTACAGGTCCATGCTGGTCTCCAAACGGCAGCGCGGCACGGCCGCGACCGCCAGCCCGTGCGGGACGCCTCGGAGCGACCCGACGCGCCGCCCGCCGCGGTGGCGCGGCCCGGCCTGGTGGGCTGGTGCTGAGGACCCGCAGCCCACCCGGGCGCGGTCCGCCGTCACAGCCCTGGCAGGGCCGGCCACGGCTGGCAGTGCACAGCCGCGTCGGGGGGTCGGGGTGGCCGGCTCGAGCAGGGCTTGACGGTGGTCAGCCCGGGTGGGAGCGTGCGTCCTCGCGCCAGCCCACTGGCCCGCCCGCGCAGCGACCGCGGCGAAGGACGGCTGCTGTGCCGTCAGCTCGTCAACGGCCGTCGCGCGCCGATGCGCCGCACGTCCCGCAGCGCTCGCGGGCAGCTCGGCGGCGACGGCGCGGACCCGCTGCCATGACTGGCTGCGCCGGATTCGGGCTACCTGAGCGGGACAGCAACCATCGGCGCCGAGCGAACCGTCGGTGTCGGGCAACGCGGTGTCCGTGGCACCGGCGAGCCGTAGGCAGCGGCTGCCGCCGGTTCCCTCGGCCAGCCCGAGCAGCCGGGTGCGGACGGCGCGCGGTCCGCGGCTGGTGGCGTCCGGGCGTTACGCCTGGCGCTGGGGCGCGGTGGGCTGCGGCGGGCGCGCGGCGGCCGGTACAGCACGGCGGCGGCGCCAGGGGCCGGCAAGGAACGGAAGCCGAGCCGCCGGCAGGTCGAATCGAGCCGTGAGCTGCGGGGCTGCGCTAGCGCCACGATCCCGTCGCGGTCGGCGACGCGCGCAGTGGGCCGATCAACTGGGTCGCGGCCGCCGGTCGCCGGGGTTGGCGGCGAGGGTGGTGACCTCCGCGACCCTCTCGAACGTGCCCAGCGCCCAGCGCCGCGCTCGGTGCCGGTCCGGCCGGACGGTGGCCAGTCCCGACGCGAGCTGGATGAGCACCAGCAGGATGTGGATCAGCAGCTCGGCGAACGCGGCACGGACGCACACCACGGCGGCGGTCCGGCTGTACCGGGCGAGCCAGACACCGGCGGCCGCGAGGACCGCGAACGGCCCGGCGATCGCGGCGACGGTGACCGGTAGACAGGCCAGTCCGGCCAGCCAGCCCTGCCCCGACCGGTGCCGGCCGGCAGGGAGTTCCTGCACGATGACCAGCGCCTGGTCTGCCACGCGGCGAGCGTGTGCCGGGCCCGGGCGCTGACCAGGACCTGCAGCATGATCGGCCAGCCTGTTGCCTGACCGGCGTGGCGCAGGACCGGCCGGTCCAGCAGGGCTGGCTGGAACCGGCCCGCGGCCAGCCACGCCAGGGCAGGCAACTGCCGCCATCTGGGCTGCAGGTCGGCGGGGATGATCCTTCGAGCGTGCCGCAGCCACCACCGCCACGCGGTACGCCTGGCCTGTGCGGACGGTCACACGGCCCGCAACGCCGCAGCGACCCGAGGGACGTGCAGGCGGTCCGGCCGCAGCGCTGCGGCCGGATGACGTCGGCTGGGGACGGGCGGTCGGTCAGTGCCGGACCCGGCTCGACGGCCGGGTCCGGCGGGCGGTCAGGAAGGGTACGTCTCCACGACCAGCGGGACGTGGGTGACCTCCTCGTCGGTGCGCTGGTCGTCGACGTGGACGTAGAGCTCCTCCGTCCCGCCGGGTCGGCGGCGGCCCCGGATCTCTACGTCCACCCCGTGCACGGTGACGACGACCAGTTCCTTGGTGTCGTCGCTGCCGGCGCTGGTGTCGACCGCGAACGCGCGCAGGTCGAGCCGGGCGATGAGGTCGTGCGCGGCGATGAGGGCTGCGGTGGTGCGCCAAGGGGTGAGCGTGCCGGAGCGGGCCCGGCCGGCGGCCGTGTGCAGCTCGGCGATCGCCGCGGTGAACGTCCCGCCGCCGTGGCCGGGACCGGTGACCACGGTGGGACCGGTGCCGGTCTGCGCCTGCTCGGGCGACGGGTCGGGCGGCGGCGCGGCGCGGTCTGCCGCGTAGGTGAGGTAGAGGTCGCAGGCGATCGCGGCGATCGTGGCAAGGACCGCCGCGGTCGAGGTGACCGGTCCGTCGTGGCGGGCCATCGACAGGTCCGGCCGCCACTGCGGCGAGGCGAGGATGACCGTGCTGTGCACGGTGACGAGCACCCGCAGGCCCCCGTCGCGGTAGCCGTTGAGGGTGGTGGGTTCGACGAGCAGGGCGGTGATCGGAGCGTCCCACCGCAGGACGCCCAGTTCGGCGCAGCGCTGCACGATGTCGGCGACCTCGGTGCCGAGGTCGTGCGTGTGCAGGGCCAGGAACTCGGGCAGTCCGGGCTCCTCCGCCAGGCCGTGCACGGTCGGGTCGGCGTCGGTGACGTCGCCGCTGGCGGTGTGGTCGGCCTCCGTGTGGACGTCGAAGGCTGCGGCGTCGAACACGACCGGCACCGCCGCCGGACGGCGGTCACGCAACCGGTGTCCGTGCCGGTCGGCGGCCGCCGGGTGGGTCATGCCGGGCTGGTAGAGCGCATACGGCTGGTGCCGATGCCGGGCGTGGTACAGGGCGATGTCCGCCGCCCGGAACGGCCGGTCGCGATCCGGCAGCGCATCGGGCAGGGCCAACCCGACCACGCACGACACGGCCGGCGCCGCTTGTCCTGCCGGGCCGGGCGGCTCACCGCCGGGGTGGACGGGCACCGCGCGGGCGACCGCGTCCCGCACGGCGACGGCGGCGTCGATGAGCCCGCTGCGGGAGGCATCCGGCAGCAGCACGACGAACTCGTCACCGCCGAGCCGGCCGGCCACACCGCCCAGCTGGGCGGCGAGTTCGGCCAGGCCGGCGGCGACCCCGCGCAGCAGCGCATCGCCGGTGTCGTGACCGAGCCGGTCGTTGACCGCCTTGAACCCGGTCAGGTCCAGCAGCAGCACGCCCGGGGCCGACCGGAAATCACGCAGGGCGGCGTGCAGCCCGGCCCGGTTGCGCAGGCCGGTGAGGTCGTCGGTGCCGAGCGTCGCGGCCAGCCGGCGCCAGAACCAGGCGACCGCGGCCACCTGGAGCAGTTCGGCGGCGCAGACCAGCACGCCTACGGCAAGGTGATGCATGACGTCTCCTTCACAGCACGGAGGAAACGGCCCGCCCTCAGGGCGGACTGTTGATCGATCTTGGTGTCGGCGTGGCGATGGGAGCCGTGCCCGCAGTTCGGTCGGGCGCTGCTGTGGACTGGTCCACGCGCCGGGCAACCACCGCACCCGGGCCGCCCGGCCAGCGCGACGCTCCGGGTGCGGCCGAGGGCCGGGCTACGCGGGCGCCTGCGCCGCGGGGTCTTCGACGATCTCGGCAAGGAGGGAAAGCCACTCGATGTCGGTCACGTCCTGCACGCTGATGTACAGCCAGTGGATGCGTTCACCCGCACTCAGCCGGGTGAGTCCCGGCTCGGCCAGTTGCTCGTACGCGTGCGCCTGACGCAGCCGCGCCCGCCGGCCGCGTCTGCGCTGGGGCCGTGGGGGGCCACCCAGCCCAGCGAACCCTTCCGCGTGCAGCAGGCCGAGCACGGCCGTCCAGAGCTGGTACCGCTGCACCCGGGTCGTCTCGCCGTCGCCGAGGCCGGCAAGCAGGGCCCGGACCTGAGCCGCGAGATCCTCGCCAGCCTGGGCGCTCATCCGACGGTCCGGCTTGCGGGGCTGGTGCGGGCCGCAGGAACGCGGCGGTTTGGGCGGTCGGGGTGCTTCGGGTACGGCCCGACCGGCAGCGCCTCGTGGTCGTCGAGGGACGCCCAGTCCGCCCGCAACCTGCGATTGATCTTGGCTTGGGGGGCCTGCCGGGCGGTGCCGAGGACCCGCAGGTACCGGTGGCAGCCGTTGCGGGGCGTGGCGTGCCACCGCTCGTGGCCGTCCGGGTCGGCGAACCATCGGGCGCTGGGCGGCTTCCAGGCGTGGGTTGTCGTCTGGCGCCAGCCGCTGATCTGCTGCAGCATCGGCACGATCGCGCGGCGGAAGTTCTGCGCCGGGGCTGGCTTCTCCTCCTCGCCGGTCACGGGGTCACCGCCGCCGGCAGCGCCCAGTCCGGCACGCAGGTGCGGGCGAAGTCGGCCGCCCACCGCGGCGCGTTGTCCAGGCCGAGGATGAGCCGGCCGGAGCCGGACGGCGGCACGCCCGCGCCGCGCACCAGGTCGGCGATGTCGACCGCCGTCCAGCCCAGCAGCTCCCCGAGGTGCACGAGAGCGGCGCCTTCGGGCCGCGTGTGTCCGGCCTCCCATTGGTTGACCTCGTTGCGGTCCACGCCGAGTGCCTCGGCCACCGCCTGCTGGGTCAGGCCACGGGCCGTGCGGGCCTCAGCGATCCGCGGGCCGAGTGGCGTGCCCGGCGCGGGAGGCAGCCACGGCCCGCTGATCTCGATTCGCTCGATCACCCACCCGGAGCCGATCTGGGTTCGCCACCGCACGTGCACGGTGATCCGCTGCGGGGTGAACCACCGCCCGCCGCAATCCAGCGGGCCGGCGTTGCCGACGTCGGCGTAGGCGGTGTGCCCGGCCTCGGTGTACGCCGACGTCGGGCCGAACTGCACGCTGTCCGGGCTGTTCACAGCCGGCCCTCCTGCTCGCGGGTGTAGGCGTCGCGGCAGGAGTCGTGCCAGGAGGTCCGGGGGTACCTGACCGGCCACTGGTCCACGAGCTCCGGCGTGCCGGTGTGCGGGTTGTCGCCCCGGCCGCACCAGGGGCAGATCACGCCGCCGCCCGACGGCTCCGGCAGGGCTGCCGACGCCGCGGTCAGCAGCCACTCCCGGGCTTCAGCGCGCCGCCGGTGGTCGACCCCGCCGGTCACGGCGAGCACGGCATCGGCCAGCATCCGCTCCCCGGCTGCCCAGTGCGCGAACGCCTGGATGCCGCCGCCGGTGTCGCGGACCTGGCCGCCGTCGCCCTTGGCCGCCGCCTGGGCCTGCAGCCACCCCCGCCGGTACTGCGCCGCCCGGCAGGCCAGCGCCCACAGCAGCGTGCGGGCGGTCACGTCGAGGCGGGTCAGCGTGACCGGCCCGCCGGTCATCCGGGTCACGGCTGCACCACCCCAGCGTCGGCTTGGCGGCGCCGGTCGGCGGCCGGGCTGCCGTACACCCGGACCTTGGCCCCGGCCCGCACGACCAGCCGGGCCGGCTTCAGGCCGGAGTCCAGGGAGCCGCCCACGATGAGCACCGCCGTGCCGTCCACGCCCACGGTGGCGCCGTCGATGGTGCGGCGCACGCCGTCGCAGTCGATCCCGTACCCGGTGTAGCCCGCCAGGGCCGCCGACCCGACCAGCTCACCCGGGCGGCAGTCGACCACGTTGATGCCGTCCTTGGACAGCTGCGGCCACACCGCGTCGTCGAAACCGGCCTCGGGCACGGTGTGCCGCTCGACGTCGAGGTTGGCCCCGATCAGCACGGTCACCTGAAGGTCGATCCGGCCGTCGCCGGCCGGGAACACGTACACGTCGCTTCCGGCCGCCAGGAGGGTCACCGTACGCCCGCCGGGGGCCGTTGCAGGGCCGGTCACTGCCCCTCCTCCCGGTACCCGGTCACGGCCACATACCGGGCCCCGTCGCCGTCGGTGGACAGCTCGGGCCGCACCGGGCGCGCCGAGCCGATCTCCTCGTTGTCGGGGCCGACCAGAGACACCCGCACCGGCAGGTCGCCGTGGCCGCGCAGCCCGGCGAGGTCGGGCGGCAGGGTGTGGCCGACGTGGCGGGACAGACCGGCCAGCACATCACGTGCACCATCTTCGATGGTCATGGTTGAGCGACTCCACAGTGGAGTGTGTGCCCCGGCGGTGCCGAGTTCGCGCGGTTCGCCGTGGGCGGGGACGGCACGTCCGGCCCGCCCGGGCACAGCCGGTGTCAAGCCGGTCCGCGGCACTGTCCACGTGGGATACTGGCGCCCGGACCGGCTTGACACCGGCCCGACCGGGCGGGACAGTGCCTGGTCCCCGCCCGCGAGCGGACCTGCGACCGCGCCGCCGCGGCTCCCCGGGGCCGCGGCGACCCCGGGGAGCCCCGGTGGGAGTCCCAGCTCGCGCTCCTCCGCCAGGCCAGCAGCGCCCCAGCCGTCGACGTGTACCGGGGCATCCTGCGGAGGGAAGGGCGTGGGTGTGTGCGGCGCGCGGGCCGGTGCGGGATCAGCTGCCGGGATCGGCTCAGCGGCCCGGCTTGTGATCGCCGCGAGGCGCTGCACGTCGCGGCGCGTGGCTTGGGCGGCGTCGGCGAGCAGCCGGGATAGATCGGGGCGCAGCGCGGCGGGCAGCGTCTGCGCGAGCGCGGCGGCGCGCACGTACAGGCCGGTGAGATCGGTGCCGAGCCTGGCCGCGCGGCCGTGTTCGATGGCGGCGCGGGCGGCGGGCGGATACCGCCACTGGCTGTCGATGAGATGGTTGTGGTAGAGCTGGTGGCCGTTGCGTTGGTACACGTGGACGGTGTCGGCGAGGTGGTGCTGGTCGATGCGGTCGGCGGTGGCCGGCAGGCCGGTGTAGGCGGTGCGCTGGTAGTCGGGTGGCGTGTTGCGGCCGTAGCCGAGCACGGCCCGGTCGGCCTGGTAGCGGTCGAGGACGCCGAGCCGGCTGTGCAGCTCGTGGACGGCGAGGATGGCCACCTGCGGCGAGTAGGCGAGGCTGCGGAAGCGGTTGATGAGGGCTTCGGCGTGGCCGGGGTCGGCGAAGGTGGTGGACAGCACGATGTCGTAGCGGCGGCTGGTGGCTTCGGCGATGCACATGCGCAGCCAGCGTTGGGCGTCGCGTTGGGTGTATGCGGCGGCGGTGCGGTCGTCGGCGAGGGCCAGTTGCTCATAACTGGGGTGGTAGGTGCGCAGGTCGTCGACATCGACCGCAACCGCGGCGGTGCGGCCCAGCTGGGCGAGGACGGCAGCCTGGGCGACAGACTTGCCGGCGCCGGGCTGGCCGACGACGAGCACCACGACTGGCTGCTGCTGGGCGATGCCGGTCAGCCGCTCGGGTGCGATGTCCTCGGCGAAGATCCGGTCAGCCACATCGGGTGGCAGCACGTATCGGTCGCGGTCCAGCCCGACCGTCATGGCGGCCCGGATCGGACCTCGCGCAGCACCGCCGGGTACTCGGCGAGGATCCGGGCGATCGCCGTGTGATCGGCAGGGTCGAGGTCGCGCTGCTGCGCGGCGACCTTGCCACGCTCGGCGCGCAACTGGGCGACGTCATCGCGGGCTTCAGGCCGCGCGATCCGGGCGCTGTACGCCGCGGCGAGCGCGCGAAGGACCCCGATCGCCCGGTCGTACCCCTCCTGCTGCCCAGCACTCCAGGGCTGTAGGTCATCGTCGAATCGTCCGGCGTCCATTCCCGCCTCCTGTGCTGTCCATGGTAGATCGCCTTGCGTACGGTGTCCGCGACGTTCCTTCGCACCCCTCGCTGGCAGCGCCTGTCCCCAAGCAGGGCTCGCTGCGCCAACTGCCATCGGCATTGGTCACCTGCGTGCCTCGGCCCGGCCGGTGATCGCCTGGCCCGCCAAGGGAGTGGGCGGCGGACACGGCCGGGTGCCGGCGAGCGTCAAGGCCGCCTGTTGCAGTGCTTCGCGGTGCGGCGGGCTGGCTCGGACGGTCAACGGCATGTGCCTGGACCCCGCACCAGCGCTGAGCCGAGTTGCTGCGTTGGCGTAAGTCTCGCCGGGCTGCCGGCGCTCAGGCCGCGGCCGTGCCGATCTCGCGGAGGGAGCCGACATCGACGTCGGCTATAGCCAGTCGAAGCGCCTGCGCCATGTCGAGGTCGTCCACCACGCGCCGTGCACAAGGCGGCACCATTCACGGCGGGCGTAGCGGAGGAAATCGATCCGCCAGCGCCGTCCGGCGTGCTCATCGCCCCGACCACCTCAAGCCTGCCTGAAACCAGGCCCGCCAGAGCTGTACCCCCGGGTGTCCGCACATCGCGGCGCCCGTCGGCCAATGGAGACGGCCGGGCGGCTGAGCGCAGAAGAGATGCCGTTTGTCGCTGGGTTCGATGCTGCGCCGATGCGGGAGACTGGCGATGCGCCTTACCGAGTTGCATCTCCGTTGCCGGATTTAGGTACTTGCAGCACGAACCGCATCGCTCGATGGCGGGTTGCGTCGTCGAGGTCGCCAACCAGGTGAGTCATGATCAGTACGGCCTCTTCCGATCTGTGACGCTTCGACAGCCGTGACCACAGCTCTTGCAGCATGGTGTCCAGGATGTGGCCACCGTCTTCGGGTACGAGTTGCACCAACGCTCGGGCAATGCCGACGATGTGCCTGGGCTGAGCCCAAAGCTCACACGCGAGCGCTGTCGAGATCTGGGTAAGGTTGTCGGTGCAGTGCTCGTGTGGTGAGGCTCTTTGCAGCCCCAGCAGCGCCTGATGTATCCAGGTGTCGACCGCAGTGGAGGGCGCGCCCCGCAGGGCGGTGCGCAGGACTGCGGCCGCTGGCTCGGGTTGCGCCCATGTCGCCGGTCGGCCGAGGATTGCCGTAACCGGTCCGGGTTGCCAATGCCCGGCCACTCCGACGCTGATGAGCGTGTCCTGGTCGAATGGAAGGTCGACGGTGTACTCGGTCGTCAGGGCGTGCAGGGCGCGTCGGCGCGCAGCGTCGTCGAGTAGCCCGAGCTGCACGGCGATATCAAGCATGGAGACGGTGCCGAAGGTGCGCACGCCGACCGCGTGGGCGAGACGACGTAGGCCAAGGTCGTCGCACCAGAGGAAGCTGTCCGTGGTCTTCGCAGCGTCGACGTTGAGCAGCCATGCCGGCTCGTCATGCGCCGTCCACGACGGCAGATGGATGAGCGTCGAGTGGCCGATGCGGCGCATGCCGCGGGCATGCCCGAGCATGGCGCTGATCTGCTGTTGTTGACGTCGCCGAATGTCCGGATCGGTCTCGGTTGCGAAGAACCGGTCGGCGTCCGGATCGAAGCCCATGGTGCCTTCGGCTGGAAGCGCGAAGTAGTCGTCCGCGGCGAGCAAGTCGGTCAGACCCGCCGCTGTCGTCAACGCCCGGCCGGCGATCCCGAGAAGGCTGGCGGCGACGTCCGGAATCAGGGCCAACGTGTACAGCGCGCTGGCATCGATGATGCACGCCTGACCGTGCACGCCGCGCGCATGGCTCAGCTCGGTGTCGATGTCCTGCTCGATGGGCGAGGCGATCCGGTTCATCCCGAGCGGGCGGTACGGGAAGATCGCCGCGTACGGCTTGCCGACAACCGGACTCAGCATGCCGATGGGTACGAGATTGTTCATTACTTGATCGCGCGCCGCCTGGTAGCTGGCCGCATGTGCGCGCATCATTGCTTCCATCTCGGCGGGAAGGACGTTGCCCGCAAGGCTGTACTGCTGGATCCTCGTGCTGGCCGGGTACCGCTCGAAAAACAACGTCCACGCCTCGGTGACTTCTTGACCGACGTCCTGCGGCAGGTCGGTCCGGTCAATCCGAAGGTTGATCGCGTTCATCGCGGCGAGATGGACTGATTCGTCCTGCTGGAATGCGTGCAGCAGCGTGAGGGCGGTGCGAGCGACCTGCGCGGCATCGCAGAACCGTCGTACGAGGTCGAGCAGGAACATGGCCCGCATCGGTGTTGTCGGGCGTGGTTCGCCGTGGCGCCGCAGTGTCCGCCATGCCTCCGCAGGGTCGCCGTCGCGGGCCTGGCAGTAGGCGAGGATCCATCGGGCGTCGTCGTCGCGGTCGTCGAGTTCGAGCAGCGCCCGGCATGCCGACATGGCGCCGGGCCAGTCGTGCAGCGTCATGTCGACATTCGCGAGCCGGCGCAGCACCGTGGTGCGCCCCGGCCACAGCGGACCGGATTCGGTTAGGGCCTGCTGGGCGATCGACCGGGCGCCTGGCCAGTCGCCGTCGTCCATATGGCAGTCGGCCGCGAGGAGTAGCAGACGAGGGTCGCGCCATCGCTGCATGGCGTCCAGCAACACGCCGGCTGCGCGGCCCGGCTCGCCAGCAGCTCGGATGAGCTCGGCACGACGCACCGAAGCGAGCGAAGAGGTGGCTTCGAGGCTGCGCAACCGAGCGTCGGCGTCCGGGCCGGCGATCGAAGATATTTCCCGGATCTTCTCAATCTCCGCCACCGCGCCCGGATACCTGCTGCGCAGCGCCTCGGCGTGCACGTGGTGGGTTGCTCCTTCGAGGGCCAGGAAACGCAACGCGCGAAGTTGCTGCTCGTCCGTCGTCGCTGCCTCCGCAACCCGCATCCATGCGGCAACCACCGGTTCGCGGTCGTTGTCCCCGGTTTGCAGACTGAGAATCTCGGCATCGACCTGGAGCTTGACGAAGGTGTCGTTGGTTTCGCTTGCGAGCAGCCGCGCCTGCTCCATCCGGCCGGTGAGGGCCGCGCCGAGCGCGGCGATGGGCAGCACCCGACTATCGGCGGCCTCAGCGTCAGTGGCGTCCCCGTCCGGGGCGGGGCGGGTGACCTCCCAGACACCTGCCGGGTCTTCGCCGATGAAGAGCGCCTCCGCGGCGGCGGCGATTGCTTCTGCGCTGTCTCCCCGCCACGATCGACGCAGGTTCCGGGCCCGGATTGCCAGATCGCGGGCGCGTGCGGCGTCCTTCCACTGGCTGTCGCCGGCGCCGGTGACGGAACGGCGCCCGAGCAGCCGCGCAAGCTGGAGCAGCAGTCCGGCACCTGCGGTGTCGTCCGCAATTGCCTCGATGGCCCTGATCGCTTCGTCGATCCGATCCAGGTTCTGGTAGACCGTCGCGGTGAGCGACGCGGCAGCGTCCCTCTCCCAAGCGGTCTGCGGAACGCATGCCGAGAGCGCAGCTGCCGCATCGACCCACCGACCTTCGTAGTTCAGTTGAGCGGCGTTGGTGAGCGGATACGAGGCGTCGACCCGCTGTGCCTCCTCGAGGTAGGCCAGCGCCGAGTCGTTGTCCTCGGCGGTCCACGCCGCCTGCGCGGCCCGGAAGAGCCAGAACGGTCTCGGGCTCACGCCGAGATTGAGCGCCGCCTGCACGTAGGTCACCGCGGCGGCAGGTTGCCCATACGCGAGCATGAGCTCGGCGATGACGAGCTGGCCGTATGCGGAAAGGTTGGCAGCGGCGCCCGGAGGTGCGACCGCCCATTCCCGCGCCACCCGAACTGGATCTGCAGCATCCCGCGTGAAGGCCACGACCAGCTGCCACGTGCTGTCGTGATCGACATCCTCGTCCAGCAGTTGCCGCGCGTAGGGCGGCAACCGCTCCAGCACCCGATCGTCATGCTCTAGCTGGCCGAGCTCAATCCGATCAAGCTGATCATGTATCCGTTCGCCCGCCTCGGCGAGGTCGTCCGTCGTCGCAGGCTGCGGACCAGCCTGATCGAGGAAGTAGCCGACTGCCCACAGACCGAACATCACGACCACAAGCACGCCCGAAAACGCCAGTGGATGACGCTGGACCAACGACAAGGCGGACGGCAGCGTCAGCGAGTTGCTAGCAAGGTTGGTGATGATTGCCAAAGCGGCGCCCACGAACGAGGTCAAGAACGACACGGTCAGCGTCGGCAGGAACCGGAATCGCCGCGAGCCTCTCATCTTGGTTTCCGCCTCGTGTCGGCCTATCACAACAAACTTGCTGCCCGACGTGGGACGGACGCCTACGGATCGGCCAGGCCGACACCTTACTGCGAACTGGTTCGGGTTGACTCTGGTAGGCCCGGGAGTTCGCTCTTGTGCCGGCCAGTTGCCTCCGGTCCGGAACATATCGACTTGAAGGTGGCACAGCCTCACCGGGCACGAACGTCGGGGTCGCGGCTAAGCCCGGCCTGGGAGTTATGTACATCAATATCCACACGCCGTCCACAGGTGTTGTCCACAGCCGTGGATAACACGGGTGACCGAGCGGCCAGCACGCGGGCCGCCGAACGTGTGTACTATTCTGTGACTCGGGTGGTGCTGCGGTGCCAGCCCGAGGACGCCCGGGTCGGGACTTCCCCCTCCGCCCGAGCGTTCATGTTGTGGCAGCTCAAGGGGGGTGCGCGGATGAGTACGGCCGCGGCGGCTGAATCGGCCGCTGGCGAGCGCAGTCCGGCGCCTCAGCGGCTGCGGGTGATCCGTCGTGCCGATGAGGTCGCCGCGGTACTCCGCGATGTCAATGCGACCGCCGTCGCGCGGGACCGTACCGGCGTGCTGCCCCGGGCGGTGGAGCGAGCCGAGCGCGTCGATCGGACCGGCGCGACGGCTATTTTGCCGGTCGCGGCCGAGCTCCGTGCGCTGTTTCCGCTGGGTGGGCTGCGGCGGGGTGACACGGTGGCGGCGGTCGGGTCGACGAGTCTGGTGCTGGTCCTGCTGGCGGAGGCGATGGCGGCCGGCTGCACCGCTGTGACGGTCGACCTGCCGGAGTTGAGTCCCGTCACGGCGGCCGAGTACGGGATCCCCCTCGAACGGCTTGAGGTGCACCGGTTCCGGGAATCCTGCTTGGTGCTCGACGTCAACTCGTCGTGGAGTGGCGGTTCTGTGTCGTTTCCTGTGCCGGTTCGAAGGGTGTTGGTTACGGCGGGCGGTGCGCCGTGACGGCCGCCGCTGTTGAGGCGCTGGCGAGCGACGCCCGGTTGGCGGCGTTGGAGCAGGCGGGGTTTGTTCGGCGTGGTCGGTCGATCGGTGAGGTCGGCTCGGAGGGGGCTTTGCCGGTCGTTGACGAGCTTCGGGGTGTTCTTTCTCTGAACTGAAACCGGCTCCCGTTTCAGGGTCTTTACCTGCTCAGTTGATCCGCAAGTTCTGCGAGAGCGATGCCGTCGCCAGCCAGGACGACGAGTGAGCCGTGTTGCTGCGGCACGGCAAGTGCCCTAATGAAGAGGCCGATCAAAGGCTCACCGATCGGGGTGCCGGTGGTCAGGTCCCACACCCGCACCGTCTCATCGTCGTAGCCGGTGACTGCGACCAGCCGTCCGTCAGGCAGAGTCACCGTCGCCACCGCCACCACGCCGCCGGGGTGGCCGGTCATTGGCTCACCGATCGGGGTGCCGGTGGTCAGGTCCCACACCCGCACCGTCCCATCGAAGCCGCCGGTGACTGCGACCGGCCGTCCGCCAGGCAGGGTAATTGCCGCCACCGCCTCTACGCTGCCGGCGTGGCCGGTCATCGGCTCACCGATCGGGGTGCCGGTGGTCAGGTCCCACACCCGCACCGTCCCATCGAAGCCGCCGGTGACTGCGACCGGCCGCCCGTCAGACAGGGTAATTGCCGCCACCGCCTCTACGCTGCCGGCGTGGCCGGTCATCGGCGCGCCGATCGGGGTGCCGGTGGTCAGGTCCCATGCCCGCACCGTCCCATCGAAGCCGCCGCCGGTGACCGCGACCGGCCAACCGCCGGGCAGCGTCACCGCCGCCACCGCCACCACGCCGTAGGTGTGGCCGGTCATCGGCGCGCCGATCGGGGTGCCGGTGGTCAGGTCCCACACCCGCACCGTCCCATCGAAGCCGCCGCCGGTGACCGCGATCGGCCGCCCGTCGGGCAGGACCACGGCCGCCACCGCCACCGCGCCGCCGGCGTGGCCGGTCATCGGCGCGCCGATCGAGGTGCCGGTGGTCAGGTCCCACACCAGCACCGTCCCATCGAAGCTGCCGCCGGTGACCGCAGCCGGCCGCCCGTCGGGCAGGACCACCGCCGCCACCGCCACCACGCCGCCGGCGTGGCCGGTCATCGGCGCGCCGGCCCGGGCGCCGGTGGTCAGGTTCCACACCCGCACCGTCCCATCAAAGCCGCTGGTAACTGCGACCGGCCGCCCGTCGGGTAGGACCACGGCCGCCACCGCCTCCACGCCGTCGGTGTGGCCGGTCATCGGCGGGCCGATCGGGGTGCCGGTGGTCAGGTCCCACACCCGCACCGTCCCATCGTCGTAGCCGCCGCCGGTGACCGCGACCGGCTGCCCGTCAGGCAGGATCACCAGTCCAACTGCCTCCACGCCGCCGGCGTGGCCGGTCATCGGCGGGCCGATCGGGGTGCCGGTGGTCAGGTTCCACACCCGCACCGTCCCATCGAAGCCGCCGCCGGTGACCGCGATCGGCCGCCCGTCGGGCAGGACCACCGCCGCCACCGCCACCACGCCGCCGGCGTGGCCGGTCATTGGCTCACCGATCGGGGTGCCGGTGGTCAGGTTCCACACCCGCACCGTCCCATCACCGCCGCCGGTGATCGCTACCGGCCGCCCGTCGGGCAGGACCACCGCCGCCACCGCGCCCACGCCGCCGAGGTGGCCGGTCATCGGCGCGCCGATCGGGGTGCCGGTGGTCAGGTTCCACACCCGCACCGTCCCATCACCGCCGCCGGTGATCGCGATCGGCCGCCCGTCGGGCAGGACCACCGCCGCCACCGCGCCCACGCCGCCGGCGTGGCCGGTCATCGGCGCGCCGATCGGGGTGCCGGTGGTCAGGTTCCACACCCGCACCGTCCCATCGAAGCCGCCAGTGATCGCTACCGGCCGCCCGTCGGGCAGGACCACCGCCGCCACCGCCGTTACCGCCCCCAGGCCGCCGGGATGGCGGGTTGTCGACTCACCGATCCGGGTGCCGGTGGTCAGGTCCCACACCCGCACCGTCCCATCGCCGCCGGTCACCGCAACCGGCCGCCCACCGGGCAGTTCTGCAATCGCGATGGGGGCTGCTGTCGTTTCTCGGGTGAGGATTTCATGGGGGCTGCTGCGGGTGGCCCAGTGGACTTGCCAGTTGCCGCCGATGGCTGGTGAGCAGGGTTGGTTGTTGAGGGCGGCGTGCAGGCTAATGGCGGCAGCATTGGCGGCGGGGTTGTGCCATTGCCAGATGTGGGTCGCTTGGCGGATGGCAGGCAACAGTGGAAGGTCGACGTGCTTTGGTGCGGTGACGGCGGCGCGGAGCCGGGCGGGGTCGAGGTAGGGGACAAAAGCGTCGGGGATCGTGCGGGCGTTGAGGGCATCTCCTGCAGCTGCGTGTTCGGTCAGGTGGCGCCGGATGTATGCGGGGGGTGGCTGGTCGCAGGCGACGGTGGTCGGGACGTCGGCGATGATGGCCAGTTGCCGGGCGATGCGAGCTTCAACGTCGCGCAGGTGGTCGGTCATGGTGTCGTGCTGGGCGGGGTCGGGGTGAGTAGTTCGCGCCAGCGTTCGCGCAGGGTGGTACGGAGCAGGTCGTGGAACAGCCGGTAGACGGTGGTGTCGTCTTCGGTGTCGGTGACGAGGTAGGCACCAAGGCGAGACTGCAGGAGCCAGGCGATGTCGTTGTCACCGTAGTAGCCGCCGTCGTCGTCGACGGCGTGGGCGACGAGCGGCCAGATGTTGCCCCAGGGTAGGCCGGCGCCGTAGGCGAACGCGACCGCGCGGAGCAGTACGACGGCGCGGTGGCGGTCGTTCGGGTTGGGCAGGCTGCGGTGCAGGTCGTCGCGGAAGACGCCGAGGACGCCGTCGTTGAGGGCCGCGCGCCAGGCCGGGTCGGCGGCCTGGACGACGGTGTGGTGTGCGGCGAGCGATGACGCGGCGATGCGGGCGATGAGGAACGAGCGTCCGGCCTGGGTGCCGAGGACGCCGGCGACGGCGTCGACGATCTCATCGGACACCGCGTGGTACGGGGAGCGGGGCGTGTGCCGCAGGATGCTCCCGACGTAGTCGGTGACGTCGTGCTGGTTCCACCATGGGGGTTCGTCGACCGGGATGCGCCGGGCCTGCAGCACGTGTGCCGCGGTGTCGGCGAGCGCGGCGCCGGAGCTGGGCTGGGGTTCCGGACGGCTGCCGGCGGCGTGGGAGCGGACGCCGATAAGCAGCCGGATGTGTGGGTGGGTGGGGTCGGGTTCGAGTTTGGCGAGGACGTTGTGCAGGAGGTCGTGTGGGTGGGTGGCCTCGTCGAGTGCGTCGACGACGATGGTGAGGGGGCGTTGGTGGGTGGTCAGCCAGTGGTGCCAGGCGTCGAGGCGTTCGGTGTCGGTGGGTTCGGCGTGGGCGGTGGCCGGCGGTGGTACGTGCAGGGCCGTGCAGATTTGGGCGAGGACCTGGGTGTGCAGTTTCCCGGTCGCCAGCACGGCGACGTCCACCGCGCCCGCCGGCGGCCGGAGCTCGTCGGGGACGTCGTGCAGTTCGTCGCGGTGCTGGTCGACGAATCGGGTGTCGCTGAGGGTGACGAGCCGGGCGAGGGCAGCGGACTTGCCGCTACCGGCTCCGCCGGTGACCACGGTCGCGCCGGCGGCGCCAGTGGCGGCGTCGATGAGGGCGCGGATGAGGGTGGCTCGGCCGGTGAACAGCCAGCCGGGTTCGTCGTCGCGCATGACGCCGCGGGCGCGGGGCCGCCAGTGGGTTTCCAGGTCGCTGCGGGGCAGGGCCAGTTCGTGTCGGGCCGGGGTGAGCTCGGCGGTGTCGCTGCCGCGGTAGTGCGGGTTGGGCAGGCACAGGTGCCGGTCGCCGAGCTGACTGCCGTACAGGGGAGTCACGGTCTGCCCGGGGTCTAGGTGTTCACGCACGCCGCGCAGGAACTCGTCGACCTTGAGGTAGGGCTCGAGCGCGCCGCCGTAGCTGCCGCCCTCGGGGCGGCCGAGCTTGTCCAGGAAGCGGGTGACGGCGCTGGTGAGTGCGCCGACGATCGCTTGCTCGTTCTTGGTCGCGCTGGGCAGGACCAGCCAGGTCGGAGGCAGGTCGCGGTCCAGGCGGGTGGTGTCGCGGGCGACCGCGCCGGCGTAGCAGGCGTCGAGCACGACCAGCAGATGCCGGATGCGGGTTTCGGCGAGCCAGGCGATCAGGTCACCGGTGCGGATCGCCGTGCCGACCAGCCGGCTGCTGTCGGTGCCCTTGAGCACCAGGTAGTGCGTGTCATCGGCCTTCGTGCCGTGACCGGTGACGAACACGACCGCGGCGTCGCCGGCGCGCCACAGCCGCTCCGGCGGTGGATCTTCCAGGGCGTCGCGGATCTGCGTCTTGGTCGGGTTCGCCGCGAGTTCGGGGAAGCGTGGCGTGAACCGGCGCGGGCCTAGCTGCTCGTGGCACAGCCAGTCGCGCAGCGCGGCCACCTCGCCGTCCACTTCCAGGGGCGGGAAAGCCGGGTCGTCGTACTTGCCGGTGGCGACCGCGACGAAATGCCGGCGGAGGACCTCGTCGTCCACGTCGCTCATCCGTCCGCCAGGTGCGGCAGCGCCTGCAGCAGCACCGCACCGGTCGTCTCGCGGGCCAGGTAGCCCTCCGCGGCGTGCGCGTCGGGGCCGTTGTCGACGATCCGGTCGCCAGCCGGCCCGATCTGCGGCCACCAGGTGTGCAGCGGCCCGGCGCAGGTCACCGGGTCGCGCAGGTCGCGTACGTTCACCCAGGCGGGCACCGGCAGCGGCTCCACCGTCAGCCGGCTGCGGACCATCCGTAGCCCGAGCGGTGAACCGAGGGTCAGCAGCAGCTGTACGCTATGCCCGGGATGCTGTCGCAGATATTCGTAGGCGACCAGCGACCCCAGCGAGTGCCCGATCAGCACCCGGCACCGCCCGACGATCGCCGCCTCGACCCGGGCGTCGACCGTCGCCTTGAGTTCCGGGTCGGTCAGGTACCGGCGGAGCTGCCGCAGCACCCCCACGTACAGGACACCGGCGGCCGCGCCGAAGCGGCGGTCGACCGCCCGCAGCAGCACCTGCAGCGGCCGCGGCACCCGCGTGTAGCCCTTCGGCACCTCCGCCTCTGCCGCCGCCACATCCGAGGCGCTCACCGACTCCGCCAACACCTCGGCGACCTCAGCCAGTTCCGCCTCGTCCATGCCGTCCAACTCGGCATCGTCACCTCCGCCGGACTTCGCCCCGGACGAGACGGTACCGCCGACCGGAAGGAACACGTCGCCGTAGAACGCCAGGTCGAGATCCGGTACCGGCACTGCCCGGCCTGCTGCCCGCTCCACCCCATCGGCCAACGCCGGCGCCCAGTCCCGCAACAGGAGGTGCCGCCCCAACCGATGCTTGGCCACGCCATGCACCCCGACCAACTCACCCACGCCTCACCCTCCCGCTCGGCTCTGCAACGCCTCGATGTTCAACCGCACACAAGCAACTCCCGAACCCGCAAACACCAACCACGGGCCGGACGGGCCCGCAACTCCAGCAACGCCGCGCACTTCGTCGGGCAACGCCAAGGGATGACCCAACGACGTACCCGCTGTCATATCCCACACCCGCACCGTCCCATCGAAGCCGCCGGTGACCGCGACCGGGCGCCCGTCGGGCAGGGTCATCGCCGCCACCGCCTCCACGGCGCCGGTGTGGCCGGTCATCGGCTCGCCGATCGGGGTGCCGGCGGTCAGGTCCCACATCCGCACCGTGCCGTCGCCGCGGCCGCCAGTGACTGCGACCGGGCGCCCGTCGGGCAGGGTCATCGCCGCCACCGCCCGCACGCTGCCGGTGTGGCCAGTCATCGGCTCGCCGACCGGGGTGCCGCCGGTCAGGTCCCACACCCGCACCGTGCCGTCGACGCCGCCGGCGGCGACTGCGACCGGGCGCCCGTCGGACAGGGTCATCGCCGCCACCGCGGCCTCCACGCTGCCGGTGTGGCCGGTCATCGGCTCGCCGATCTGGGTGCCGGCGGTCAGGTCCCACATCCGCACCGTGCCGTCGAAGCCGGCGGTGACTGCGACCGGGCGCCCGTCGGGCAGGGTCATCGCCGCCACCGCCAACACGGGGCCGGTGTGGCCAGTCATCGGCGCCCCGACCGGGGTGCCGGCGGTCAGGTCCCACACCCGCACCGTGCCGTCGAAGCCGGCGGTAACCGCGACCGGGCGCCCGCCGGGCAGGGTCATCGCCGCCACCCCCTCCACGCCGCCGGTGTGGCCGGTCATCGGCTCCCCGACCAGGGTGCCGGCGGTCAGATCCCACACCCGCACCGTCCCGTGGACGCCGTCGGCGGTGACTGCGACCGGACGCCCGTCAGGCAGGGCCACCGCCGCCACCGCCCACACGCCGCCGGGGTGGCCGGTCATCGGCTCCCCGACCTGGGTGCCGGCGGTCAGGTCCCACACCCGCACCGTGCCGTCGAAGCCGGCGGTGACTGCGACCGGGCGCCCGCCGGGCAGGGTCATCGCCGCCACCCCCTCCACGCTGCCGGTGTGGCCGGTCATCGGCGTCCCGACCAGGGTGCCGGCGGTCAGGTCCCACACCCGCACTGTCCAGTCGACGCCGCCGGCGGTGACTGCGACCGGACGCCCGCCGGGCAGGGTCACCGCCGCCACCGCCCGCACGCCGTCGGTGTGGCCGGTCATCGGCTCGCCGACCGGGGTGCCGGCGGTCAGGTCCCACACCCGCACCGTCCGGTCCTCGCCGGCGGTGACTGCGACCGGGCGCCCGCCGGGCAGGGTCATCGCCGCCACCGCCCGCACGGCGCTGGTGTGGCCGGTCATCGGCTCGCCGACCGGGGTGCCGGCGGTCAGGTCCCACACCCGCACCGTCCGGTCGTCGCCAGCGGTGACCGCGACCGGGCGCCCGCCGGGCAGGGTCACCGCCGCCACCGCCGACACGGCGCTGGTGTGGCCGGTCATCGGCTCGCCGACCGGGGTGCCGGCGGTCAGGTCCCACACCCGCACCGTCCGGTCGTCGCCGGCGGTGACCGCGACCGGGCGCCCGCCGGGCAGGGTCATCGCCGCCACCGCCCACACGCTGCCGGTGTGGCCGGTCATCGGCGTCCCGACCTGGGTGCCGGCGGTCAGGTCCCACACCCGCACCGTCCGGTCGTAGCCGCAGGTGACCGCGACCGGGCGCCCGCCGGGCAGGGTCATCGCCGCCACCGCCCACACGCTGCCGGTGTGGCCGGTCATCGGCGTCCCGACCTGGGTGCC
>NZ_JBICTV010000015.1:0-76577 GCF_043197855.1 Dactylosporangium sp. NPDC048998 | reverse complement strand
CGGCGGTCAGGTCCCACACCCGCACCGTCCCATCGAAGCCGCCGGCGATCACCGCGACCGGGCGCCCGTCGGGCAGGGTCACCGCCGCGACCGCGAACACGCCGCCGGTGCCTCGAGCAAGGATCTCGCTGACCTGGCGAGGCTGGCGAGCCCAGCGCGTCAACCACACCCGGTCCGACGACACTGCGGTCATGAGGTCCGGTGGCGCCGATCCGGTCTGGTCCCACGCCGCCAAGGTGAATGCCAGCGCATCGAGGTTGGCGGCCGGGCAGTCCCAGCGCCAGGCGTGGGCGATATGCCGCCACGCCCGCCACAGCGCCACCCCGGCCGATGTGTGCCATGTGGGGGTAAGACCACGGAGCCGTGGGGCGTCTACGTAGGGCAGGAAACGCGGTGTCAGGATGCGTTCGTCGAGGACGCCGCCCGCTGCGGCGTGTTCCACCAGGTGCCGCCGGACATAGGCAGCCGGCGTGGCGCCGCTCGCACCTGACCGATTGCTCAGCAGCCCTGCCAGAGCGTCGGTGATGCGCACCTGCACTTCGCTGGTCGGATCGGCGTCCTGACCACGCGCCATTCCGGTACGGGCCATGTCCCAGCACGAGTCCTTCCTCAATGAACGGCGTTGCTCGCATAACCCTTCACCATTGTGGTGACCGTGAGCAATCTTCCGATCGGCTACATGTCACCGCTCAGCGGGCGATCTGGGCCCAGTCGCCTCGGCGAGCCAGTAGCCGATGGGTCGATGGGAGTCGCTCGACCGTGGCGACCCCTCCGTACACGTCGCGACCGTACGAGGTCACCCAACCGCACCCCATCCGGCCAACCGGCCGGTGGGAACAATCCAGCGACCCGCCGACGTCAGATAGCTGTCGACCGGGATCGCGCCGCCGCCACTCATCTGCCGGGTATCGCCGTTACCGTGGACGCGCCCGCAGGGCCGACCGGCCGATGGATGCGTGACCGAGTGGTGCGGCACTGGTGGAACAACGCCTGGGGACGGCTCAACCGTCGTGACGTGTTCATCCGCACCGATGGCGAGACCTTCGAACTGGAGCTGCAGCTCGGCGGCGCCGACGGCCGGCCGCCGTGGCGGCGGTTTCCGACGCTGGACGTGGCGCTACGCCGCCGGCGACTGCGTCCACACCTACCACCGGCTCCTCGACCAGCACGTCTACCTGCCCCTCGGTAGCACCGCCGACAAACAGGGCCGCGTCGCCGGCACCAACGCCCTCGGCGGCATCGCCGTCGCCGGGTCCCTCGGCACGCAGGCGGTCAAGGTCTTCGACCGAGTCGTGGCTGGCACCGGCCTGCGCGACACCACCGCCCCCGCCGCCGAGTACGACCCGCTCACCGTCGAGGTCATCGCCGACAACCACAAGGCGTACTACCCGGGCGCTACCCCGATCCGCATCCGCCTCACCGGCGGCCGCACGACCGGCCGACTCCTCGGCGCGCAACTGCTCGGCCAGAGCAAGCGAGGGAAACGTAGGCGATGGTACTGCGGCATCCGCCGCCGTACCGCGTCCGCGCCGCCGCCACTGTACGGTTCGCCCATTACTCAAAGCGGCAACTCGACACTGTTTGGGTGACGGGTTTCCGACGCCCAGCCGGCCACGAGCTGTTGATTCGCGGGATGGGCCGTTCGATCTCGGATGTGTCGGCGCTGTCGGGTCGCGGCGATCCCGTGGCCAGCGTATGTTCCTCGGCACCGCCGTCCGGTGCGCCCTGCAGCACCACCCCGTCTACGCCGCCCGCCACGCCCAACTCACCGGTACACCTACTCCGTCGCGCACGAGTGGCTGGTTCGCGCGCACGTTCCGGCCCGCGCCGGCCCGCCTCGACGTGCCGGTCGACGCCTACGCGTCGGCGCCGTGGTCTGCCGGTGAGCGGCTCACGCGGTACGGCCTCAACCTCGTGCTGCTCGCGATCGCAATGGTCTCCTCGTAGAGTGACTGCAGGCATTTCCGACGTGGCCTGAGGAGGTGGCGAACCTTCCGTAAGGTTCGGCAAGCTCCCGCGCATTGCCCAGCGGCGACAAGAGGTGAAAGGACCGACCTCCACCTGACCACCCGCAAGAACCTGGTCTGCGGCGGAGCCGGCCCGAGCAACCTCCGCCTGACAGGTTGGTCTCATGGGCACAGGGATCGGTACGCGGCGCCAGGGATGTAGCGGCCCCACTCCACCGCGGTGATCGGGGTGCCCGCCGTGGCGCAGATCCAGGAGGCCACTCGGTCCGGATCTGGGTTCCACAGGCGGACGGAGCCGTCTGCGCCCGCTGCCGCCAGCACGCGGCCGTCGGGAGCGTAGGCGGTGGTGTACAGCGCCGTCCGTGGGCGGGTGAGTGCGGCGTAGGGCGTTGGGTCGCCGCGCGGTCCGGTCTGCCACAGCCACAGCGTGCCGTCGCCCACTGCGGCGGCGAGATGCCGGCCGTCCGGGCTGTAGGTCAGCCAGTACACGTAGCTGGTCGGGCCGCGGAGGACTTCTCCCACCGGCCGAGGGTGGCCGTCGACGGACAGGTCCCAGAAACGGATCGTCGTGTCGGCGCTGCCGACCGCGAGGGTCCGCCCGTCCGGGGTGAAGGCGACGCTGTAGGCGTAGCCGTCGAATCCGCCGAGGGCGGGGCCGAATTCGACCGGGTGGCGGGTGTCGGTGAGGTTCCACACGCGAGCGTGGCCGTCGGTGTCGGCGGAGGCCAGAAGATGGCCGGCGCGGCTGAAGGCGATCGCCATGACCTGGCCCGCGGCGTTCAAAACAGCGGCCGGGGCGTCAGTCGCGGCCTCGCGGTCCCATAGGTACACGCGGCCGTCGTCGCCCCCTGCGGCGAGCAGTTGCCCGTCCGGGCTGAAGACGACGGACTCGACGAGATCCGTCGGTCCGTGCAGGAGCCGACCGGCTCCCGGGCGGGCCGGGTCGGTGACATCCCACAGCTGTACCGCGCCGGTGTGGGTGCCGGCGGCGAGGGTGACGCCCCTGGGGTCGATCGCTGCGGCGGCCGAGTAGGCAGGTGCGCCCGCCGGGGTGCGGATCGGGGGGCCTGCGCGGCGGGGTCCTCGCGGCGCTGTGACGTCCCACAGTTGCAGGGTGCCGTCGTGGCTGGCCGTGACGAGGGTGCGGCCGTCGTCGCTGAACCCGGTGTTGAAGATCGCGTCGGTGCCGCTGGCGACGGGGCCGGGCACCGTCCACAGCCGCAGGATGCCGTCGGTGCCGGCGGTGAGCAGCGTGTCCTGGTCGCGGTAGCTGACCGCGGTGACCGGGGTCGGGTGGGGCAGGGTCAGGGTGGTTGCGGAGGTGGCGGTGTCCCAGATCGTCACGGTCTTGTCGGAGCTGCCGGCGGCGACGCTGGTGCCGTCCGGGCTGAAGGCGACGCTGTTGATCCACGTGTTCGGGCCCGTCAGCGGATTGCCCCGCGGGCTGGGCCGGCCGGGATCGCGCACGTCCCATAGCCGGACGCGGGCGTCTTTGCCGCCGCTGGCCAGGGTGGCCCCGTCGGCGGCGAACGCCAGAGCGAATACCGTTCCGTCGGCGGCGGCGGCGGCGCCGGCGGCCGGGCCGGTCGGCGATTGCGCGTCGGTGCGGTACAGCTCGACGCGGCCGGTGCTGCCGCCGCCGGCGAGCACGCTGCCGCCAGGGGCATATGCCAGCGCGTGCACCTCACCGACGCCGGTCGTCAGCGGCGGCAGTGATCGCGGGCGGTGCGGGTCCTTGATTGCCCAGCGCCAGATGTGGCCGTCGTGGCTACCCGCGACGAGATGTTCACCCGCCGGGTCGAAGGCGAGGGCGTACACCGTCGATGCCGGCCCGGTCAGCGGGTCGCCGATCCGGATCGGCCGGCCCGGGTCGAGCAGGTCCCACAGTGTGATCGTGGCGTCGGCGCCGGCCGCTGCCAGGATGCGGCCGTCGGGGCTGAACGCCAGCGCGAACAGCGGCCGTGTGGACGCGGTCACCGCCGCCCGGGCGACGGGCGCACGGCTCGGGTCGGCGGCGTCCCAGAGCCGGATCACGCCGTCCAGCCCGGTAGCGGCCAGCAGCCTGCCTCCTGGGCTGTACTGGGCCGCCTGCAGGGCGCGGGGGGAGCTCAGCAGCCTGGTTACCGTGGGTTCGACGGGCGCGTCGAGCAGGCTGGAGCGGGCCTCGGTCGTCGGCGAGATCCGGTATGCGGCGAGACTGAGCTGCTTGGCCAGCGCGGGGTCGGAGTCGCGCAGCCGCTGAGCCTGCCCGGCGACAAGCCGGGAGATCGCCCGGTCGCGTTCGGCGACGGCCGACTGCCGCTGGCTGAACCCGTATCCGGCGGCCGTGACGGCCGTGACCAGCAGGGCCACGAGCGCGGCGACGACGCTGTAGAGGCGGCGGGTGCGCCGGTGCGCGTGGCCGGTGCTGGCCGCCAGGAACTCGGTGACCAGCGGTGACGCCTCGACGGCGTGCGCTCGATGCCACTCCTGGGCCGCGGCGAGCCGCCCGCCCTGGTAGAGGGCGGCCCGGTCCCGGTCGTCGTCGCGCCATTGGCCGGCGGCCACGGCCAGTTGCTGGCCGACGACCAGGCCGGCGCGGTCTTCGTCGATCCAGGACCGCAGCGTCGGCCATGCGTGCAGGAGCGCGTCGTGGGTGATCTCGACGGCCACGAGGTCGACGGTGATCAGCCGCTGGTCGACAAAGGCGTCCAGCACCTGCTGCAGATCGGCGCGGTCCCTGGCCGGAAACGATGCGAGCAGTTCATCGCCGGCGATGCGGCGGCGCGTGTCTGCGGCATCTGTACCAACGTGCACCAGCCGTAGGAACAGGCGGCGCGCGAGCTCGCGCCGGTGTTCGGTCAGGCCACCGTACGCCTGGTCGGCGCTCGCCGCGACGCCGCCGACGACACCGCCCGAGGCCTGATATGCCTCGATCGTCATCCGGCCGTTCGGCGAGTTCGCCCATGTCTGGTACAGGGCATGCGCCAGCAGCGGCAGCACGTTGCCGCCGGAAGGCCCAGCCGCCTCGGCCTGGCCCGGGACGATGTCGCGCATCAGCAGCTCCACCAGCCCGTCATCGAGCTCGACGCCGGCCCGGCGAGCGGGGGCGGTGATGACCTCGCGCAGCTGCGCCTCGGTCATCGGGCCGACGGTCAGCTGACGGTCGCCCGTCGCCGCGAGCAGCTGGGGGTGGGCCAAGAGCTGCGGGTAGAAATCTGCCCGAACCCCGAGCACGACCAGGGCGCCGCTGGCTGCCCGGGCGCAGAGCTCGTTGACGAAGGTGCGCTGCTCGTCCGGCGCGGCGGCGAAGACCTGCTCCAGCTGGTCAACGATGATGACCTTGGCGTCCGGGCCGACCTGGCTGCGCAGGCTGGCCACCGGCGCCTCGCCCGGGACGATCAGCGCTACCGGCCGGTCGGCCAGGGCCGGGATCAGGCCGGCTCGCAGCAACGACGACTTGCCGGAGCCGGATGCTCCCACGACCAGCTGCAGGCCGCCGCCGGCCTGGTCGAGTGCCGCCATCCTTTCGACGAGGGCGGCGACCTGCTCGTCGCGTCCGAAGAACCACTCGGCATCGCTGGGCTGGAACGACGACAGGCCGCGGTAGGGCTCGGGGCCGGCGGCCCGGCGACCGGAGGGCCGCCGCACGGACCGCCACGCGGTCAGCCAGCGTTCGATCTCCTCGTCGTCGGTAACCCCGCACGCCCGCAGGACGTCGACGAACATCGGTCGGGAGGATGTCGACGGCATGGCCCGCCCGGCGAACCAATCGCCAATTGTGCTATGCCCGCCGACCACCGCCACCCTGGCGGCCAGCTTCCGCACCGTCAGCCCAGCAGCGTCGCGCAACGACGACAGCTCCCGGGCGAAGTCCGCGCGCGACGTGATCGGCCCCGGGCGTCCATCGGTCATGGCCTATTTCTAGCGGCGTCCGGCGCCGTACGGCCGAGTACGTCCGATACAAGACCCTGTACGGATCCGTCCGGACGATAGCCCGCGGCCTGGTCAGGACCCGTCGCCCGTTGCGACCCTCGATGCGCCGGCCACACCTACGGCGCGGCCCCGGAGTCCGTTACCCAAGAAAAGCGGGCACTCCGGCGGCATCACCCACAACTCCCTGAAAGGGCATCCATGACCAAAGACTGGGTCCGGTGGCACCAGGACTACGACAACCCGAGCTCGTGGTTGGCGAAGAGGCTGGAAATTGTCCAACACAACCTCTGGCGAGCTTTGGACGACGCCCCTTACGACCCCGACGGCACCCGCCGCCTGATCAGTATCTGCTCCGGAGAGGGGCGCGATGTGCTACCCGTGCTAGCCAAACACGACAGCGGCCGTAGCGTGCGGGCGTTGCTAGTCGAACTCGACCCGACCCTGTCGCAACGCGCCCGCGCAACGGCCGCCGACCTCGGACTGCCGGGAGTCGAGGTAGCAACTGCCGACGCGGGAACAATCGACGTGTACCTTGGCGCCGGACCCGCCCAGGTGATCATCGCATGCGGCGTCTTTGGCAACATCTCGTCCGAAGACATTCAGCGAACCATCGCCACTCTGCCGGCGCTCCTGGCTCCGGGCGGCATCGTCATCTGGAACCGCGGCCTGCTCGAAAACGGCGACGACCCAAGCCTCGAGGTACGAACGTGGTTCGACGAACACGGCTTCGCGGAGCTGTCCTTCACCAGCCCAGCCGGGTCCAGGAACAGGGTAGGCATGCATCAACTCTCTATTCACCCAGCGGAAACACCCTCAGCCGCCCCGGGCATGCGGATGTTCGCCTTCTGCTAACGGGTAGGTCAAACGTGCATCAGTCGTCCCACAGGACCATGCGATCGATTCCCCGGGACCCGTCGCCCGTTGCGACCCTGGATGCGCCGGCCATGCCTTCGGCACGGCTCCCGGAGTCCGCTACCCATCTCGACCTCGTTCGAACGTAGGTTCGACTATGCTCCTGGGATGCGTGACCGAGTGGTGCGGCACTGGTGGAACAACGCCTGGGGACGGCTCAACCGTCGTGACGTGTTCATCCGCACCGATGGCGAGACCTTCGAACTGGAGCTGCGGCTCGGCGGCGCCGACAGCCGGCCGCCGTGGCGGCGGTTTCCGACGCTGGACGTGGCGCTCGAGGAAGCCGCGAACCGCATGGCGGCGGACCAGCGGTGGTCTGACATCACTGGTGCGCACACTCGCCGGACGTGATGGCCGGGCGTTGGCGTGAGTGCTGCGGTACGACGTCCAGCTACGCATGAGCGCCGCCGGCGTGGGGCAGCCCCAGCATGATCGGCCCCGGCGTCCGCAACTGATCGAGCCGGGCCAGCTTGTCACGGGCTGCGCTCAGCGTGGCGGTGAGGCCCTGCACCTCGCCGCGCCAGCCCTCGCGTTCCGCCTCGGCGATCCGGTCGGTCAGGTTGGCGCAGATGTCGGCGAGCCGGTCGCGTTGTGCAGGATCGGGCCGAAGCATCGGGCAGCGCAGGCGTGCTCGTGCGTGCACGGGCTCGCGTAGACGCGGCCGCAGGTGCCGAGTGCGACCTTACGCAGTTCGAAGTGGCCGAGGAAGTCGGTCCATTCCTGCTCGGTCGGGGTGCGGTACTCCTCGGCCGGGCGTACGGAGCGGCGCCGGGCCAGGAAGGCGCGGTGGGCGTTGATCGCGTCGGCGGGGTAGACGGCCTCTGGCGGAGTCGGGTATTCCAACTGTCCGAATGCCCGCCTTGGGGGTCGGAGTCCGGAGGCGATGGCTTCGGTGACGAACATGCGCCGGAAGTCGTGCGGGGTCAGCGTCAGCGGGGCGCCGTCGGCGTCGACCGCGCCGAGCCCGGCGATCGCTTCATGCAGTAACTGCCGGATGGCGTGCCGGCCGAACGGCCGCCGCTGTGACCCGACTCTGCGCTGGAACAGCACCGGCCGGGGTGTACTCCAGTGGCGTTCGGACTCGTCGTAGGCGACCAGCTGCGGTATCGACCCGTCGGCGAGCCGGACTCGGGCGACGACGGCGGCCAGGGTGTCGGCGAGCTCTGGATCGATGAGTACAGCCGCTCCGTGTCGGTTTTGGATGGGATGATGTGCAGCAACGGCACGACCTCGCCGGTGTCCGGCAGCCGGTACTGCACGAAACTGTGGTGGGACAGTTCCAGCAGCTCCTCGCAGCGGATGCCGGTGTGCCTGTTCTGTGCCATGTCGACGGTTCGCCGTGGAATGGTACGTGTGTTCGATTATGCTGATCGGGGTGCATACCGAGACCGTCCGCCACTGGTGGAATGGCACCTGGGGGCGGTTGAACCGCCGTGACGCCTACGTCCGCACGGACGGCGTGACGTTCGAGGTTGAGGTCCGCCAGGGCGGCGCGAGCGGCCGGCGCTGGCGTCGCGAGTTCGCGTCGCTGCCGGATGCGCTCGAGGAGGCGCAGCTGCACCTCGCTGCCGATCAGGCGTGGAAGGATCTGACCGCGGCCCACCAGCTGCGCACCCGCTCCGCTGACCTAGCGGGGGCCGGTGAGACGATGCGGGTGGGCGGCGCGCAGGTACCGCATGGCGGTGCCGGCCTCGATGCCGAAGAGGTGGATCAGCCGGACCGGGTCGGCGGTGACGGCGGCCTCGTGCAGGATGCGGTCGGTGCGCAGACCGGTGGGGTGCACGCCGAGGCGACGCAGCGGGACGAACAGGACCGCGTTGGTCACGGGAGGGTGGCGGCGGTCGTGGGCGGTGCGGCCGGTGATAATCAGGTGCGGGTTGGCGCTGGTCGGCCAGCGTCTGCGCCGTTCCTGCAACCAGACCGTGGCGATACGGTGGGTGACGCGGTCGAGGTAGACGATGCGGTCGCCGCCGGGCCGGTGCACGGTGATCCGGCCGCGGGCGAAGTCCACGTCGGCGAGGCGGAGATGGCGCAGCTCGGCCGGGGTGAGGGCGTGCACGGCCAGCAGTGCGACACACAGCTGCACCCGGGCGGCGTTGCCGGCGTCTAGGAGTCCGGCAAGCCGGTCCGACGGCAGCGGCTTGGGCAGGGGCGTGCGGTCGCCCACGCGAATCCGGCGGGCTGGGTCGCGGAACACGACCCGTTCCTGGCGCAGCGCCCCGAAGAGGCTGCGCAGCGCCGTGGCCGCACCATGGCCGCGCTGCCGAGGCAGGGCATGCAGGGCAGCGACGATGTCGTCGTGCGTGACCTCGCGCAGGGTCGTGAACTCATCGCCCCAGGTGGCGAGGATTGGCACGAGCAGGTGCAGGTAACGGCGGATGGTGATCGGCGCGAGCGGCGGCCGCGGTCGCTGGCCGCGCCCGCGCAGCGCGGCGACCCACCGGCGGACCTCCCCGGCGAACGAGGCCGGGACTTCGGCGAGCATCCGTTCAACGGCGCGTGTGTCGGCGCACGGCCGGGGCGTGGCCAGGTACAGCGCCTGCCCGGTCAGGAACTGGGTGAGCCGGTACAGCGACGGCCGCCAGGTGAGATGGCGCAGGCCGGCCAGGTCCAGGTCGGTGAACGGCACGTCCGCGCCGAGCCAGCCCACCGCCAGCCGCAGCGCGGCCCGGCACGGGATGTGGACGTCATAGCTCCACAGCTGGTGCCGCCAATGCTGCTCGAAACGGTCCATCAGCCGCCGAGCCGCGTCCGTCAGCGCCGGCTGCGGCGCGCGGGCGGCGGTCCGCCACTCGCGTGGCCCGTCGTAGAGGACAAGCTGGCTCGGATCCAGCAGGTGCCGGCTCACCGGCAGCTCGCCGCCGCCCGGTGAGGTGACTCGCGAGCGGTACGGCGGTTCTCGGTCGGGCCGATATCCGAGGACGCCCGCGTGGGTGAAGACTCTCGGGGCGAGCGTCCCGCCGAGCCACAACTGCGTGGCCACCGCGCCGCCGTCCGCTGCGGCGTGCCAGCGCAGGTCGACACGGCAGCGTCGGCACCCGTCGTGGTCAAGGTGCACGTTGTCCTGCCCGCACCGCGGGCATCGGCCCACGGCGGGCCAACTCTTTCGCCAGACCGTGCAGGCAGCGCAGGTCGTCTCGAATCCCCACGACGAGCAGTCCGTGCAACTGCGTGCGACCGCCGGTCGCCGCGCCAGCGCTGCATCGAACGGCCGGCACGGCACGAGCAGCCCCACACCGCGAAGGATCACGGCGATCCGATGCCGGCAGCGCGGCAGCGCTGCCAGCCACGCCTCGTCTACCGCGGCGGCGCCCTCGGAGTCGCGCACAGCGAGGATCAACCGCAGCAAGTCGCGCAGCAGCCGCACCGGCAGCGTCGGCTCGACCTCGGCGTGGACCCGCAAGACCTCCAACGCCTGGTCGAGGTCCGCAATGTTACGCCCGGCGATGCGACGCGCGTGTTCCCGCCGGAGTCGGCGGAACCGGCCAGCGGGGAACAGCGCCAACTGGCCGCGGACCGCGGGCGGGCAGACCGCCGGGTCGTCGATCGCAGCGCAGTGCGGCGGCGGGCGTCTGAGCTTGATCCTCTTGGCCAGGCCTGGGCCGACCAGCGCCAGCTGCGGCGGGTCGTACTGCCTGGCCGCTGCGTCCGTCGTGCCGGTGCTCAGCACCGCCACCGTGCACACGCGGCATTCCCGGCTCGGGTTGACCAGCGCCTCGTGCCCGCATAGCCGGCAGGTACCCCGGGGCAACCCCACGCGGCGCCAGCTGGTGCACGGCAGGCAATGGGTCGGGCCCAGCAGCCAGCCCCAGCCCAGACACTGCCGGCACTGCCCGACCTGCCAGTTCTTCGCCACGGCTAACTGGGCGGCAGCAGCGGGCCACGGCCGGCTCGGCGCCGCGGAACCGGCCGCACCTGCGCGGCCGTGCCCGCGGCGTCCGCGACCAGGGCTGGCTCGCCCACCGGTGGCGCATCCGCGAGGGGCTCCGCCTCCAACAGGTCGCCGACCGTGCACTGCAACGCCGCGCAGATCCGGTCCAGGTCGTCGAGACGCACCGAGATCGGCTGGCCGCTCCACAGCGCGGCCACCTTGCTCAACGAGGCGTCAAACCCGACATCCAGGAACGCCTTGCGCAGATCGTTCGGCCGCCAGATGCCGCGCTGCGCCGCCGCCCACCGCAGGTTCCACTTCACTGCAGCCTCCCAGTGTTGCCCAGCAGCCGCTGCACCGCCCGGTCCGCCGCCTCGAGCGCGGCCTGTTCCGGATCGCCGTGCGCGGTCGCCTCTGGCGGAGTCGGGTATTCCAACTGTCCGAATGCCCGCCTTGGGGGTCGGAGTCCAGCCCCGACAAGCCTTTCCCCTCCTCGATGCGCTTGAAGAGTGCTCACCAGCGGCCTTGCCTATCTGACGGGCAGATCCTGCATCAGATGGGATCTCGTGATGGCTCGCCCTGCTCACAGGGCCGCATCCCAGAGCCCCTGGAAGCTATTCCGACGCCAAGGCGACCAGCCGACCTGCGGTTTCTCGTTCGTCTGATGCAATTCCCGAGGGTTCAGGTATCGCACCGTCGTGGTCGTCCACTCATGGCCGAGCAACTTCTGCACCTCCCATAGCGACATCCCCGCCTCGTAGTTGTGCGTCGCGCACGCATGCCGCAGCAGATGCGGGAATAGCGCCCCGCCCGGCGCCGGCAGGAACCGCTCACCCGCCGCCTTCAGCGCCCGCCGGAACGTCCCCGGAACCACCGCCAGCCCCGGCGCATCGATGCCCAGCGACAACGCCACCGGCGAGAGCCGCTCCGACGGCCACAACGGCGCATCCGGATGCTCGACATCGTCCGGGAACAGCCCCCGGACCTCCTCCACGTACCACCACAACAACGACCGGCCCTCAGCGAACAGGTACCCCAGCCGCTCGCGAGGGCCCGAGCCGCGCGCCGCCTTGCCCTGCACCAGAAACCGGCCCCACTGCCCGGACTCCCAGTGCACATCGGCGAGCCGGACCGCGCACAACTCCGCCGCCCGCACCCCCGACACGTACGCGATCTTCGCCATCACGTAGTCCCGACACGCCACCAACGGTTTGCGCGCTTCGGGCAGGGACGCCCGCCACGCTACGAAGAACTCCTGCATCGCCCGCCGTGATGGTGGCACCCGCAACCCGAAGTCCCCGCGATGCCGCGGCCGGTTGAACCGGTCGACCGGCGACTCGACTGCTACCCCGAACCGCCGTGCGAGCTCGCCCGCGTACCGCCTGCTCCAAGAACGCGAAATACCCGTCGATCGCATTCAGCTTCCGCCGCACCGTTGACGTCGACCGCCGGCCAGCACCGGTGAAATACCGATCCAGATCCCGAGCCGTCAGGCGCCACGGCACCACCGCCAGCTGCTCGCACACCTCAACGACCGGCCGAAGCAGCTTCTCAAGCGTTGAGGGGGCCAGCCCGGCCACATCCCGAGCCCACTGGTACTCCGCAAGTGTGTCCAGGAACAGCGCCTGTTCGTCGCCACCTCCGTCTGTGCGGCGGCGGTCCAGCGTCAGCACATCCGCAAGCCCAGGCGGGGACGCTGCGATGCCGGCGGCCACAGGCAACGTCGGCACCGCCGACAGCACACGGGTGCCGGATTTCGCCACTCACTCATCGAATCCGCGAAAAGCTCCTGAAATCCAGGAGTAGTTCGCGGATTTCACTCGTTGGGAGGACGCGTTTCAACCACATGGATGACCTGCATAGACGTCGGGAGTTGCCGATCGTAGCCGGGAGGAACCCGCACGGACTCCAGCAGCGCTGGTGCCGCAGGCCGGGGCGGCGTGGGCGGCGGCGGTCAGCGCGCTCATCGACGGCGTCGACCTGGTGGTCGTCGGCACGCCCGGTGCGGTGCAGGACGGTGTCGCCCGGCGGCTGATGGCGCGGGCGCGGCAGCGGCGGTGCGTGCTGGTGCCGACGCAGCCGTGGCCGGGTTGCCAGCTGGTGGTCCGCAGTTCGCAGATCACCTGGGCCGGCCTCGGGCACGGCCGTGGCCGGCTGCGGCTGCAGGAGACGACGGTGACCGCCGCAGTGCGGGGTCGTTCCGAACAGCCCCGCACGACCCTGCTGCGGCTACCGCCACCGTCGATCGTGAAGCGGGTCGGACCCTCAGCTAGTGGTATCGCGGGCATCCCGGAGGACTGGATCAGGAACCCGGACCGCACGCACGGCGCACCGCCCGGCGCGGTACCGGTAGCCCGGCCGGTCGCCGAGGACCCGTGGGCGGCGCACCTGCGCGAGGACACCGCTTTGTGGCAGGGCCGGCGGGCGGGTTGACGCCGCGCCGGGCATTGCTCGCGGCCCCGGGGTTACGCGGCTGGGTGGATCTCGGTGAGGTCGACGCCGGCGGCGGCCAGGGTTCGGTGGGCTTCGGCGATGTCGAGGCCGCCGACGACCGCGTCACCGTGCACAACTCGGCACCACTCGATGCCGCCACGCTGCAGGATCTCGATCCGCCACGCACAGTCCGAGGTCTGCATCTCGGTCGCCTTGAGGCGCCGCTGCCGTGCCGATTGTCAGTCTGTGTTCACGCGAGTGGGGCGGCGGCGCTCGAAGTGCCGCCGGGTGCTGGGGCGTAGCCAGTTCAGCAGGCGCCGTCCTCGGATGCGCCGCCAATTCAACGCGGTACTCCAAACTGCGACGCAAGTTGTTAGCCCTTGGCGGCATAGTGCAACCTGCACGGCGGCGAGACGTCCGCACGACGCCTTTCCGTAGCGACATGCGCACATTGGTAGCACACAATGTGACGACGTCTAGTCATCGCAAATCGATCAAACGTCTATTCCGGCACGCGTGATCACGTACCAGGATGAGGTCATGATCAAGGCGGCCACTGGCTGCTCGGCCTCTTGGCGCGTGGAGCCTGCGGTGCAGAATGAAGGGCCATGGTGGTGACGAGGCAGGAGACATGCCGTGCGTGAGAACTCTCCGCGTTGGGAGCAGATCAACCCCAGCGCGTTCACGCACGAGCAGGACGGCCTGCGGATCCTCGGCTCGTACCTGCCGGACACCGATCCGTACCACGTGTGGGCGAACGTCGAGTTCGTGGGCACGGACGGTTCCATCAACGAGGTCGACGCGTTGGTGCTGGTCCCGAGCGGCCTGTACGTCCTGGAGCTGAAGCACTGGCAGGGTGAACTGTCCGGCGGCGGCACGCAGTGGGTCCGCCGGACGCCGAATGGCCGGCTCATGCCGGAGGACAATCCGTACATCCTGGCGAACCGCAAGGCAAAGCGCCTTGCCGGCCTCATCCGGCATTACGCCCGGCAGCAGGGCAAAGCCGACCAGATCCCGTACGTCGGGGCGGCCGTCTTTCTGCATGCGGTCGCGCTGCAGGCAGGTCTCGACGAGATCGGCCGGCAGCACGTGTACGGCCTCGACCAGCATCCATCTGGCCTCGACAGTCTCAAGGATCTGCTGCTTGCCCGCCCCCGCAACCCCGACCACCTCGTCGACCCGGACCGGGGACGACAGATCGTCGAACTGGTCCGAGGCGCGAAGATCCGCCCATCGGTCGCCGATCGCAAGGTGGGTCAACTGTTGCTGTACCCGAAGCCGTTCGCCGAAGGCATCGGTTGGCAGGACTTCCTCGCCGGTCACGCGCTCGACACGCAACTGGTGCGCCGGGTCCGTTTCTATCTGACCAGCAGGGCCGCCGACGACGAGGTCCCGGTCATCCGCCGGGGTGCCGAGCGGGAGTTCCGGCTCCTGCAGGGCATCCATCATCCGGGCATCGCCCGCGCGACCGACCTCGTGGACCACCCGCTCGGTCCAGCCGTCGTGTTCGACCACGACAATGCCTCCATCCGGTTCGACCAGTGGCTGACCGAGCACAACGGACGGCTGCGGCTCGCCCAGCGGCTCCGGCTCGTCCAGGACCTGGCGGAGATCATCGACTACGCACACTCTCGCCGCCTGGCCCACCGCGCGCTGCACCCCCGGGCCGTGTTCGTCTCCGACCCGGCGGGCCCCGGCCGTTCGCTGGTCGTGACCGACTGGCAGACCGGCGGCAGGCTGGCCGGCGCCACCCAGCTGACCCGGCTCAGCTCGTCCACCGACGGTGCCGGGCTGGAGCTGTTCTTCGACGACGAGGTACGCCGCTACCAGGCGCCCGAGGCAGCCATCAGCTCCGCCGTTCCCGGCAGCCAGCTGGACGTCTTCTCACTGGGTGCGATCGCGTATCGGATCTTCGCCGACGCCGAGTCGGCGGCAACCGCCGAGGACCTGGTCGCGGCGGTCCACGACGGTGGGCTCGACCTGTCCGCGGCAGCTGACGGCATGCCCGAGAGCCTCGTACAGCTCGTCTACGACGCGACCCGTGGCGACCCGGCGCAGCGGCTGCGGGACGTCACCGCATTCCGTGCGGGGTTGGAGCGGGTGTGGGAGGCGATGACCGCACCCGAGCCCGAGCCTGTCATCGACCCACTCGGGGCGCACAAGGGCGACGTGCTCGACGGCGACCTGACCGTGGTCAGACGACTCGGCACCGGCGCGACCGCATTGGCGCTGCTGGTCACCGAGCGCACCCCCGACGGGCCGCGCGAACTGGTGCTCAAAGTCGCCCGCGACGAGCAGCACGCCGAGCGCCTCGGTACCGAGGCCGAGACCCTGGACAAGCTGAAACACTGGCAGGTCGCGTCGCTGGTGAAGGGACCGGTCAACGTCGGCGGTCGCACGGCGCTGCTGATGGAGAGCGCCGGCGCCCGTACCCTCGCACAGGAACTCGAAGGCAACCGGCGCCTGGCACTGGACCTGCTCGAACGGTACGGCCGCGACCTGCTCGACATCGTCGTCTTCCTCGAGGGCCAGGGCATCTGGCACCGCGACATCAAGCCAGCCAACCTGGCGGCCCGGCCCCGGCCGAAGGACAAGCAGCCGCACCTGTGCATCTTCGACTTCTCCCTGGCCGGCTCCGCAGCCGACCAGATCCGCGCCGGCACCCCGCCCTACCTCGACCCGTTCCTCGGCCCGCCACGCCGGATGCGCTACGACGCCGCGGCGGAACGGTTCGCGGCCGCCGTCACGCTGTACGAGATGGCGACCGGCACGCTGCCGCGCTGGGGCGACAACGCCAACCCCGCCGCGATCACCGACGAGGTCAGCCTCGACCCAGCGTCGTTCGACCCGGCGGTCGCCGACCGGCTCGCCGCGTTCTTCGCCAAGGCCCTCGCCCGTGATGCCGCCCGCAGGTTCGACACCGCCGAGGACATGTCGGATGCCTGGCGGGTCATCTTCAAAGAGATCCCCAAGTCGGCACCAGGGCCGGTGCCCCTCGGCCCCAGGGCAACGGCGCTCACGCCCGAGTCGCTGCTCGACGTCACCGGGTTGACCGCCCGCGCCCGGTCGGCGCTGGAGCGGCTGGGGGTACACACGATCGGGGAACTCCTGGCCTACGAGCCCTCCGCGCTCACCCGCGCGCAAGGCGTGCCCGACGCGACCCGCAAAGAGATCCTCGCCCAGGTTCGCGCACTGCAGGGACAGGTCACGCTGCCAGCTCCGGCACCCGCCGACGACAAGCCGCTCGCGCACGGCGTGGAGGCCGTCAGCGCCACCCTGCTGCCGAAGGCCACCACGCGCAACGCCAAGGAGCGAGGCATCCTGGAGGTGCTGCTGGGGCAGGCGCCGACCGGGGATGGTGCGTTTCTGCGTTGGCCGGCCCAGGCCGAGGCCGCCCGGGCGACCGGACAGTCCCAGCCGCAGATCTCCGTCCTGCTCCGCAAGCAGGCCAAGGTGTGGCTCGACAACCGGGCCCTGGAACAGGTGCGCGACGAGATCGTGACCCTGCTCGACGCCCGTGGCGGGGTCATGTCCGCCGAGGAACTCGCCGACGCGTTGATGGCGGCCCGCGGCTCGTACACCGCTGACCCGAAGCGCATGCCGCAGGCGATCGGGCTGGCCCGCGCCGCCGTCGAGGCCGAGCTGAGCCGGGGCGGTGACGCCCGCCTCGCCATCCAGCGCTTCCGGGGCAGCGACTCGGTGCTCGTCGGCCGGGAGCCGGACGATCCGACCGCGACGACCACCGCGTCCGAGCTGCTGGCGTACGCGGTACGGCTGGGCCGGCGTGCCGCCGAACTCGCCGCGTTGGACCCGCTGCCGACGCGCCAGCGGGCGCTGGAGGAGCTGCGCACGATCCCTGTGCCGGACGGCGCCGCGGCGATCCCCGAGGCCCGGCTGCTGCAGCTCGCCGCCGCCGCCAGCAACGGCGTCGCGGACGTGAACACGGTCGGCCAGCTGTACCCGGTGGACATGCCGGCCGAGCGTGCCCTGCGGCTCGCCGCGCCCAGCCTCGTCGGCCAGACACTGGGCCACGAGCGCCTCCAGGATCGGGTCCGCGCCAGGTTCCCCCGTGCCCGCCCGCTCCCTCGCCGGCTGGACGAAGACACCCTCAATTCCTGTGGGGTACCGCTGGTCTGGGACCCGGCCCGGCAGGTGTACACGCCGCGCAGCGCCGGCGGCACGTTCAGCGCCACCCGGGCCGGCACCTTCGTCTCGGCGCCGCTGACCGGTCCCCGAGACGACGCCGAAGTCGACACCAGGCTGGCGGCGGCCCTGAAAAGCCACGGCTTCCTGGCCCTACTGGCCCCGTTGAAGCGGCTGGTACCGGCACGGCGTGCCCTGCTGACCCGGCTGCACCTCGCCGAGCTGGACGTCACCGCCGTGCTGCTCGACGAACTGCGCAGGCTGAACTTCGGCTGGGAGGCCGTCGTCGCGGCAGACACCGGCGACCCCACCGACGTCGAGTTCCGCACTCTCGTCGACCTAGTCAAGCACCACGTCGTACCGGAGATCGAGAAGGCCCTTGCCACCGACCGGCCACTGCTGATCACAGAGGCGGCGCCACTCGCCCGGTACGGTCAGCTGCGGGTGCTGCAAGAACTGGCCGACCTGAGCCGCCCCCGACCGGCCGCCCGACTGCTCCTAGTGCCCGCCCGGCGGCTCGAACCCGCCATGCTCGACACCGCGCAACTGCCGCTGACCTCGCCAGCCAGCCAGTCCCTCTGGCTGCCGGAAACCTGGATCACCCCCACCGCCGAGAGGACCGCGAACCGATGATCGAACTGAAGCCGCTGCAGACCCAGGTCAAACACCTGGTCGACGACCTGCGCGGCCAGGTGGCGTCGGACAGCGACCTGCGCTCGCAGCTGAGCAAGGAGCACAGCGAGGCGAAGGGCGCAGAGCGGACCGGCGGCACCTTCGAGACCTGGCTGGAAGACGTCCTCGACCAGGCCGCCGTCGCCTGGGTGCTGGGCTGCGTCTTCGTCCGGTTCTGCGAGGACAACGGGCTCGTCGACGGCCTCTGGCTGGGCGGCCCCGAGCCGGACGCTTCGGCCGGACGGGCCGTCGAACAGCGGCAGGCGTACCTCATTCAGAACCCGACACACAACGACCGGCACTGGCTGCGCGAGGCGTTCCGGCACCTGCGGGCACTGCGCGGGACCGCCCAGATCTTCGACGAACACAACCCGGTATGGCGCTTCGACGTCTCCGGCCAGGCCGCGGAGAACCTGTCCGAGTTCTTCCGCCGCGGCCCGGGCCTCGTATCGCTGCGCAGCGACGAGCTGGACACCCGGTTCCTCGGCGACCTCTACCAGGACCTGTCGGCGCACGCCAAGGCGACGTACGCGCTGCTGCAGACGCCGCTATTCGTCGAAGAGTTCATCCTCGACCGCACGTTCGAGCCAGCGGTCAAGGAGTTCGGCCTTGCCGAGACGAAGGTGATCGACCCGACATGCGGTTCCGGCCACTTCCTCCTCGGCGCCTTCGCGCGACTGCTGCGCAAATGGCAGGAACGCGAACCGGCGACACTGGTGGACACCCTGGTGGAGCGGGCGCTGGCACAGGTGACCGGCGTGGACCTCAACCCGTTCGCCGTCGCCATCGCCCGGTTTCGGCTCGTCGTGGCCGCGTTGCAGGCGACCGGCCGGCGCAACCTCGCGACGGCATACCCGGTCCGGGTCGCGGCGGGCGACTCGCTGCTCAACTGGGGTGAACGCTCCAGCCACCAGGGCGAACTCCCGGTCGGCCAGCCCGAACACGACACCTTCGCGTACTTCAGCGAGGACGCCGACCTGCTCGCCGAGTACCTGACTCCTGGGCAGTACACGGTCGTGGTCGGTAACCCGCCTTACATCACGGTCAAGGACAAGACTCTCAACGAGCGCTACCGCGGCATGTACTCGGCTTGCTCCGGTACATATGCGCTAACAGTCCCGTTCGCGCAGCGCTTTTTCGAACTGGCCAAACGGGGCGACGCCGACGGGGACGGCACCGGCTTCGTCGGACAGATCACGTCGAACTCGTTCATGAAGCGTGAGTTCGGCAAGAAGCTAATCAACGATTTCTTCGCCGCGCATGTGGATTTGGCAGAGGTGATCGACGCGTCCGGTGCATACATTCCTGGCCACGGCACGCCCACTATTATCCTCGTCGGCAGAAATCGCCTCGTAAGCCCGCGCTACAGTGGTCCTGTCCGCACCGTACTCGGAATTCGTGGTGAACCGGGACAGCTGCGTATCGCCGCGGATGGTGCAGTATGGAATGCAATTGTTCGACAGGTCGACGACGCTGACTCGGAGTCTGAATGGGTTAGCACAGCAGACCTGCCTCGGAGTCATTTTGCTCGGCATCCGTGGAGCCTCAGTGGTGGCGGCGCCGCCGATGTGATGCGACTTCTCACGTTTGATGATCGACGCATGCTGAAGGACGCGGTGCTGCTCATCGGGCGGACTGCACACACTGGTTCAGACGATGCCTACTTAGCAGCAATTGGCACATGGCGGCGCTATGGCGTGCTCCCTAGCTCTGTAATTCCACTCGTGACTGGTGAGACGGTCAGAGACTGGTCCATTTCAGTCGAAACCGAATCGCTTTTTCCATACGACAGCAAGCTCCAAGCGTCCCTTGACGACACGTCGATAGCGCGGATACTTTGGCTTTCCAAGTCGATCTTGTCTCGTAGGCGGGAGCTAGGTGGGACCCATGAAGAGGTCGGGCTTACTTGGTACGAATGGAGCCGATGGCATCCGGAAAGATTCGTCCAGCCGCTTGGCATTGCATGGGGAGAGGTTGCGACACATAACCATTTCGTGCTGGACCGGGGCGGTAAGGTCTTCAAGCAGACCTCTCCGGTAATCAAGCTGCCTCCAGATGCAAGCGAAGACGACCACCTGAGGCTGCTCGGCGTACTTAACAGTTCGGCCGCATCTTTCTGGCTCAAGCAGGTTAGCCATAACAAAGCAGGTAAAGACAACACAAGCGGAGGCGGAAACCGCTGGGCTCCGGAGCCATGGTATGAGTTCTACCAGTTCAATTCTACGAAGTTGCTGGCGTTCCCATTGCCTACCGAGCAGCCGTTGGTGTTGAGTCGTATGTTGGACGAGTTGGCACAGCAGCTTGCGGGGATCAGCCCGGGGGGTGTGGTCGCTTCTGGTGTGCCGACCCGGGACCGGTTGAAGGCTGGGCAGGTCGAGTGGGCGTCGGCGCGGCGACGGATGATCGCGATGCAGGAAGAACTGGACTGGCAGGTATACCAGGCGTACGGGTTGCTCGACGAGGACTTGGCGACGAACGACCCGCCCGAGCTGGCACTAGGCGAGCGGGCGTTCGAGATCGTCCTTGCCCGTAGTGGTGCAAAGACCGAGTGGTTCACACGGCATGGATCCACGCCGGTCACCGACCTGCCTGATCATTGGTCGTCTGAGTACCGGGCGCTGGTCGAGCGGCGGATCGCGGTCATCGAGTCGGACCGGAACATCGCCCTCATCGAGCGGCCCGAACACAAGCGCCGGTGGGCCAGCAAAGGCTGGGATGCCTTGCAGACCGAGGCGTTGCAGAACTGGCTGCTGGAACGGCTGGAAGCCCCGGAGCTGTGGGGAGGTGCGCCGAAGCCGCAGTCGGTCGCGCAGCTCGCTGACCGTGTTCGCCACGATGAAGAGTTCCGAGCGGTACTGGACCTGTGGGTGGGTTCCGACGCCCACGACCTCGTCAAGACGCTCGGCAGGCTCGTCGCTGACGAGCACATGCCGTTTCTGCCGGTCGATCGGTACAAGCCTGCTGGCCTGCGCAAGCGCGTCCAATGGGAGCGCACGTGGGCATTGCAGCGGCGTGAGGACGCCGGGGAGACGATCAAGGACATTCCGGTGCCGCCGAAGTATGCCTCCGCCGACTTTCTCAAAGGCTCCTACTGGGGTAACCGCGGGAAGCTTGATGTCCCCAAGGAGCGTTTCATCTCGTATCCCCGGGCTGCTCTCTCCGGTGATGCTGGGGAGCTGCTTGGTTGGGCGGGCTGGGATCACCTGCAGCAGGCACAGGCCCTTGCAGCGCTGTATCTCGATCGCAAGACGCAGGCCGCCTGGTCCGCGGAGCGGCTGCTGCCGATCCTTGCTGGTATCGCCGAGCTCGAGCCGTGGTTACATCAGTGGTACGCCGAGTCCCGCCCCGGCTATCCGGGCACGCCAGCGGAGTTCTTCTCCGGCCTGGTCGACACCGAGCTCAATGCGCTCGGCGCCGACCGGGCGACCCTTACGAAGCTGCGTGGCCTTGAGGAGTTGTCGTGACGTTGCTGCGAGACCTCATCGACATTCCGACGTCGGTCGGGGACGCGGACTTTGTGGTCCGAGCCTCGGAGGGTGCCGACCTGCGCCGGTACGTCGTGACGGACGATCTGCGGCGTAACTTCGACGAGGCGTTGTCGATGGTTGGGCATGCGATCACGTCGGGCCGGTCGCAGGCGAAGTTTCTGCATGGTTCGTTCGGTTCCGGCAAGTCGCATTTCATGGCGGTGCTGCGGGAGATCCTGCAGCACAATCCGGAGGCACGGGCGGTACGCGGGTTGGCCGAGCCGGTCGCCAAGGCGGACGAGGCGTGGCTGCGCGGCAAGAAGATCCTCAACTTGACCTTCCACATGCTCGACGCGCAGTCGGTGGAGCAGGCGGTGCTGGAGGGATATTTACGGCAGGTCACCGCGCTGCACCCGGAGGCGCCAGCGCCGGCGGTGCACCTCTCCGCCGCGTTGCTCGCCGACGCGGCGCGGCTGCGTGAGGATCTCGGCGACGAGCGGTTCTTCGCCCGGCTGGGTGGTTCGGGACTCACCCCGGGTACCGGCGGTGGCAGCCTGTCCGCGCAGGTCGCCCAGAAAGCGGGGTGGACTGCGAAGACTTATGGGGCCGCTGCCGCTCAGCCGCCGGGCACCGCGGAGCGGGACCAACTGGTCAGCGCGCTGACCGCGACGTTCTTCACGGGTGCGGTGCGCAGCGGCCGTTACCTGGACCTCGACACGGGTCTGGCGGTCATCACGCGGCACGCCAAGGATCTCGGGTACGACGGGATGGTCTTCTTCCTCGACGAGATGATTCTGTGGCTGTCGACGAAGATTGCGGATCACACGTTTGTGCAGACCGAGGGCGCGAAGCTCAACAAGCTCGTGGAGTCCTCCGACGCGGCCCGGCCGCTGCCGATCGCGTCGTTCGTGGCGCGGCAGCGCAACCTGGAGGAGTTCCTCGGTCCGCAGGTCGGCGGCACCGAGCGGGAGGCCCTCGCTCACGTCATGCGCAGCGTGCAGGGCCGGCTGGGCAGCGACATTGTGCTGGCCGACACCAACCTGCCGGAGATCACCGAGAAGCGGCTGCTGAAGCCGAAGGACGAGGCCGCGCGGCACACCATCGACCAGGCGTTCGCCGCGGTCCGCGGCAACCGGGATGTCTGGGACACGCTGCTGCTCGGCGCGCAGTACGGCGATGCCGGGATCGGTTCGGACGCCGCGGCGTTTCGCAGCCTGTACCCGTTCTCGCCGGCGCTGGTCGCCACGCTGGTCGCGCTGTCGCAGGCGTTGCAGCGGCAGCGCACCGCGCTCAAGGTGATGACCGAACTGCTGGCCGCCCGCCGGGACACGTTGCAGGTCAACGACCTCATCGGGGTGTCGGCGCTGTTCGACCCGCTTGTCCTGCACGGCGAACTGCCCGACCGGCCGCAGCTCAAGCAGCTGTTCCAGGCGGCCCGCGAAACGTATCTGCACAAACTGCGCCCGTTGATGCGCGCCGCGCACGGCATCGAGGAGGAGCAGACCGCCGGGCACGAACTGTTCCTGCTCGACGACCGGCTGATCAAGACGCTGATGCTGGGCGCGCTGGTGCAGGAGGTGCCGGCCCTGCACAACCTCACGGCGGCGAAGCTGCACGCGTTGAACTTCGGCTCGATCGCCTCGCCGATCCCCGGGTATGAGAACCAGATCGTTCTGGACCGGCTGCGGCGCCTCAACAACGACGCGGGCGAACTGCACCTCACCGAGGGCCCGGACCCGGTCGTGTCGATCAAGCTGTCGTCGGTCGACTACGACAAGCTCCTCGACCTGGTCCGGGAGAATGAGACCGCCAGTGGCGTGCTGCAGCAGATGGTCCGTGAGCTGGTCGGCGAGGAATTCGGCCTGGCCAGCGCCGAGGGGACGCTCGGCGAGCTGCAGCATCCTCGCGACTGGCGCGGCCGCCGGCACTATGTCCAGGTGCGGTTCGGCAACGTCCGCGACAAGGACACGCTGCCAGAGTCGGCGCTGATCGCCAGTGGCGAGACGTGGCGGCTGGTGATCGACTACCCGTTCGACCCGGGCCACCGGCGCAATGAGGACTTCGCCCGGATCGAGACGTTGCCGCGCGGGTCGCGGACCGTGTTCTGGATGCCGCTGTTCCTCACCGATGAGGTCATGGGCCGGGTACGGCAGCTGGCGAAGGTCAACTACCTGCTCGGCAACACCGGCAGCGGCGACCGGCTGCAGACCCTCGCCGCGGACTGGTCGCTCGCCGACCGGCAGCAGGGCAAGATCTACCTCCAGCAGCGCCAGCAGCAGCTCCGCGCGGCTCTGCTGAACACGTTGAAGCAGGCGTACGGTGCGGCGAAGCCCCAACCGTCCGATGTGGAGGACGACAGCATCGGCGTGCTGCACACCCTCGCGGACGGGCTGCACATCGGCGACCCGCGGGGCGGCACGCTCAAGGCCGCGTTCGAGAACCTGACGGGTGAGTTGCTCGCGTGGGCGTATCCGGGCCGGCCGGCGCTTCCGGACGATGAGAAGCCGGTCACCCGCAGCGAGTTGGGCAAGGTCCTCAAGTACGCGAAGCTGGCGTCCGCCGACCCGACCAAGGGGGCGGCGGTCGAGCAGCTCGACCGTAAGACGATCCAGCGGGTCTGCAACCAGCTGCGGCTCGGCGAGCTGATCGATCACCGGTACGTGCTGACGACGAGCACGTGCTGGTGGAGCCAGCATCTGCTGCAGGGGGCAGCCCAGCAGGGCTACAAGGACCACTTCCCGGTGCATGTCCTGCGGGACCTGCTCGACAAGCCGGACGCCCGGGGCTTCGACCGGGAGCTGCAGAATCTCATCATCGCCGTGTTTGCGCTCGATCAGCAGCTCGCCTGGTACCAGGGCAACGTCAAGGTGATGGTTGACGCCGTGCAGGTGAACATCGACCAGTACGAGCTGCGGCACCCGCCGATGCCTGGCGAGGACGACTGGACCAGGGCGGTCGAGCGTGGTGGCGCGCTCTTCGGCGAGCCGCTGCCGAAGTGGCGCAGCCCGGCAAACCTCGGCGAGCTGGCCGGCACGCTGCGCCGGGCCGCGCAGCAGCACACGAAGACCGCGGCGGACCTGGTGACCGAGCTGCACACCAGGGCGAGCGCGCTCGGCCTCGACGAGCACGCGACGGCGGGCCGGCTGGCCACCGCGCGCCGGGTCGCGAGGCTGCTGACCGGCCTGGCCGCCGAGCAGGACGACGTGGCGCTGGTCGAGTCGGTCGCCCACGCGGACGTCGGTGACATCGACGACCGGACCGCATCGGCGGCGTTCGTGCAGGCGAGGCCGGTGCTCGCCGAGTTGCGGTCCACGCAGTGGCAGTTGCTCGACGCGATCCGAACGGCGGCCGTAACGAACCCCGATACGCAGGCCGTCATCGACGACCTGCGCATCGCCGCGAACCACGAGCAGCTCGCGGCGGACCTCGTCCCAGCGCTGCGCACGGCGGCAGGCCGCTCGGCCGCCCTGCTCGCCAAGGTCTCCAAGCCGGTCGGACCGATCGTCGTCGATCCACTCCCGAACCCCGGCGGCAAGAACCCGGGCGGCACCCCGGCAGCCACTTCACGGATCGTCACCGGGACCGGTGAGCTGGCCGAGGTCGAACGGGAGATCCGCTCGGCCGTCGAGGGTGGCAGCCGGGTGCGGATCACGTGGGAGGTGCTGTGACGCCGGTGCAGCCGGCGGCGATCCGGCGCAAGGTCGAGGCCTGGCTCGCCGAGCCGGACGGCGTCCCCGCCATCGCGCTGCGCGTCACTCCGCAGTGGACGGCGGAACCGGTGCTGTCCGTCGACGGCACGGCGGTCCGGGTCGTCGCGTGTCCGACCCCGCTGGCGGCCCGCGCGGCGCTGCGGGACCGCGCCGAGGGCGAGTGGCTGGTGCTGCTCACCGAGCTGACCCCGGACGAGCTTGGCGACGGGGTGCTCGCGCACCTGAGCCTGCAGACTGTGCGCAGCGTGGACCCGTGGGACCTGGTCCGCCAGATGTTCGGTGGGGTCAACCTCGACGCGCGGCTGGTCCGGGACGGCCGCTGGGCCGCCGAGGCGCTGACCGACCACCGGCCGGCGGGCGGGTGGCCGGCACCGTCCGGCACCGTGCTCACCCGTGAACACGCGCTGCGGTCCTTGGCCGGTGAGCTGCTCGGTCTCGACCCGAAGCAGATCGACAGCGCCGGTCTGCTGCAGTGGAGCACGGATGCCCTGGCGGTGCAGCGGGTCGCCCATCTGCCCGTAGCGGTCGCCGATGGGCTTACGAGTTTCCTCGTTGAGATCGCCGGGCAGTCCGCGCGGCCGATCATGGCCGCGGTCCGTGCCGGGCACGGCGTCGACGCGATATCCCTGGGTCTGTTGACGGGTGCGCTGTGGGCGCCCGCGTTCGGCGCCACGGTCCCGGTCGAGGTCGCGGTGGCCCGGACGAGACTGGAGCCCCGGTTCGGCGGCGATCGGCTGAGCGACGCTTCCGCTGCGGCGTTCCGGGAGGCGGCCGAGGCGTGGCTGGACCGCGCGGTGGATGCCGGGCACCTGGATGAAGACGCGAAACCCATGCTGCGCCGGGCGGAGGCCATCGCCGCCGAGATCGATGCCATGCCGCTGCTGGCGGAGAGCGCGGTCCTGCCGACGGGCTTCACCCAGCGGATGCGCACCTTCGCCGACGCCCTGCGGCTTGCCGTGCCGGCCGGCGGACAGGCCGACCCGACCGCGGTCGTCAAGGCGCAGCAACTGCTGGCCCGGTCCGAGGAACACCGCGCCGCCGACCCAGCGGTCCTGGAGACGGCGCGGATGGCGGTACGACTCCTGCGATGGCTCGCCGAGCCGGACAATGGCGCCCCGTCGACCCTCGCCGAGGCGCTCCACCGCCACGTCCGCGAGGACGGCTGGGTCGACCGGGCCCGGCTCGACATCTTCGCCGGCGACGTCGACCCACAGCTCGCCGAGGCGTATCAACTGCTCCATCAGGCCGTTCAGGCCCGCCGGTCCCGGCACGACGACCAGTTCGCCGGCCAGCTCGCCCACGCGACCACGGCCGAGTCGGACCCAGGCACGATGCTGCGCGTCGAGGATGTGCTCGACCGGGTGGTGCAGCCGATCCTGGACCACGGGCAGCGGGTGCTGCTGCTGGTGATGGACGGGATGAGCGTCGCCGCAGCGACCGAGCTCGCCGAGTCGATCACGAGGTCCGGTTCGTGGCTGGAACTGACGCCGGGCGGGGGCGCCCGGACCGGCGTGCTCGCCGCGCTGCCGACCGTGACCGAGGTCAGCCGGTGCAGCCTGCTCAGCGGCCGGATCGCGGTCGGGCAGCAGGCGGAGGAACGCAAGGCGTTCGAGGCGCGGTACCCGTCCGGTGTCCTGCTCCACAAGGGCAACCTCCGCGCCGGTGCGGGTGCGGCGTTCGCACCGGACGTCGTCGCCGCACTGCAGTCGCCGGAGCGGACGCTGGTCGCGGCCGTCGTCAACACCATCGACGACGCCCTCGACCGCAGCGACCCCGGGACGATCATCTGGGGGCAGGAGACCATCCGCGCCGTCCGGGACCTGCTCGCCCTGGCCCAGGACCGCGTGGTCGTGGTCCTCTCCGACCACGGCCACGTCGTCGACCGGGGCCCGGAAGCGGTGCTACGGCCGAGTCCGAGCAGCGAGAACCGCTGGCGTCCCGCCACCACACCGGCGGGCGACGGCGAGAGGCTCTTCAAGGGCAGCCGGGTGGCGAAGGCTGGTGGCACAGTGGTCCTGCCGTGGCGGGAGGAGCTGCGGTACGGTCCCCGCAAGGCCGGCTATCACGGCGGCGCGGCACCCGCCGAAGCGGTGATACCGCTGCTGGTGTTCAGCGCCGGCAACGACCACGCCGTGCCCGGCTGGTCCGGCGCCCCGGTCGCCAGCCCTGAGTGGTGGCGGGAGTCGCTGCAGCAGTCCGGTTCCGCTGTCCAGACCCCTCGCCCGGTCAAACGCAACGGATCGCGCCGTGCCTCGCCAGCGCCGCAGTTCGAAGGCGCGTTGTTCGAGGTGGCCGAGCCGCCGGCTCAGTCACCTGCCGCACCGGCCGCACCTTCCCCCCAGTCTCCGGCGCTCGTCGACGCGCTGCTGGCCAGTGAGGTGTACGCGCAGCGCCGCGGCACCCGGGCACCGCTGCCCGACGAACGGGTCCGGTCGATGCTCACCGCCCTGCTCACGAACAACGACCGGGTGGCGCGCGACACGCTCGCGGCCCTCGCCGGCATCCCCGAGCATCGGACCGGCCCCACCATCACCGCACTGCAGAAGCTCCTGCAGGTGGAGGGGTACCCGGTGCTCGAGATCGACGCGGACGGCCGGACCGTCGTGCTCAACCGGGCGCTGCTGATCGAGCAGTTCCACCTGGAGCCGTCGTGACGCCAGACATCTCCGCCCGGCGACGTCGTGACGTCATCGACGCGCTGCGCCGTGGCGCGGTACCGATGAACGGTCTGGACGTCCTCGCGGTCGGCCTGGACAGGTTCACGGCCGCGACCGACGACGACCTCGACCGGGTCGTCGGTGGTGGCAGCGTCTTCAAAGCTGTCCGCGGGGAGTACGGGGCGGGCAAGACGTTCTTCACCCGCTGGCTCGCCGAACGTGCCAAACGGCGCGGTCTCGCCGCATCCGAGGTGCAAGTCTCCGAGACGGAGACGCCGCTGCACCGCATGGAGACCGTGTACCGGCGGCTGGTCGAGCGTCTCGGCACCGAACAGTTCGTGCCCAGCGCGATCCGGCCGATCCTCGACGGCTGGATCTTCACCCTGGAAGAAGATGTCCTCGGCGCCGGTGAGGTCACCGAAGACGACGCCGAAGCGCTCGACCGGGCCGTGGGCGCGTTGATGGAGCGCCGCCTGTCGGAGATCTCCCGCAGCGCACCCGGTTTCTCCGCCGCACTGCGCGCCTACCGGACCAGCGCGGCTACCGGCGACCACGCGACCGCGGAGGGGCTCGCCGCCTGGATCGGCGGGCAACCACACGTGGCCGCGGCGGTCCGGCGGGTCGCCGGGGTCAAAGGCGACCTCGACCACTTCCAGGCGCTCAACTTCCTGCAGGGCCTGCTCACTGTCCTGCGCGACAGCGGCCATCCCGGCCTTCTGCTGGTGCTCGACGAGGTCGAGACCCTGCAACGGGTCCGCTCCGACGCCCGGGACAAGGCCCTCAACGCCCTGCGGCAACTCGTCGACGAGGTCCACGCCGGACGCTTCCCCGGCCTGTACCTCGTCATCACCGGCACCCCCGCCTTCTTCGACGGGCCGCAGGGCGTGCAACGCCTGGCACCCCTCGCGCAGCGGCTAGCAACCGACTTCGGATCCGACGCACGATGGGACAACCCCCGCGCTGTGCAGGTCCGCCTGCCCGGATTCACCATCGACACGTTGACCGAGCTGGGCATCAAGGTCCGGGACCTGTACGGCAGCAGCCAGGTCTCAGCGCGGGTCGACGACGCGTACATCGGTGAACTGGCCCGTGCCGTCACCGGACGGCTCGGCGGACAAGTCGGTGTCGCACCACGCATCTACCTCAAGAAACTCATCGCCGACGTGTTCGACCGGGTCGACCAGTACCCTGACTTCGACCCTCGGCTGCACTACGGGCTCACGTTCCAAATGGGTGAGCTCACCGAAGTCGAGCACAACGCCGCCTTCGCGGACGACATCGACCTACCGCTGTGAGTACCGAAGCCGGTCTCGACCCGATCGTGGTCCACCACATCGTCAACACCCTGGGGTGGCGTGACCTCCGCCCCCTGCAGCGAGCGGCCGCAGAGCCGCTCCTCGCCGGGCACGACGCGCTCCTGCTGGCCCCGACCGCCGGCGGCAAGACCGAGGCGGCGATGTTCCCCATGCTGTCCCGGATGGCGACGGAGGACTGGTCCGGCACGTCGGTGCTCTACCTGTGCCCGCTCAAGGCGTTGCTCAACAACCTCCACCCGCGGCTGGAGCGCTACGCCTCGTGGCTCGGCCGGCGCGTCGCGCTGTGGCACGGCGACGTCGGCCCGAGCCAGCGCCGAAACGTGCTCTGGCAGCGGCCGGATGTCCTGCTCACCACGCCGGAGTCCCTCGAAGCCATGCTGGTCAGCGTCAACGTCGACCACCGCCAGTTCTTCGCCGGGCTACGCGCGGTCGTCGTGGACGAGGTACACGCCTTCGCCGGCGACGACCGCGGCTGGCACCTGCTCGCCGTCCTGGAACGGCTCACCACCATCGTGGGCCGGCCCCTGCAGAGGGTCGGCCTCTCGGCCACCGTCGGAAACCCGGACCAGCTCCTCCGGTGGCTCCAAGGATCGTCAGCCGGCCAACGGCAGGCAAATGTCGTGGCGCCGGACCTCACCTCGGCCGTCACGACGGAACAGGCTGCTGGGCCGCCTCCTGGCGAGATCGAACTGGACTACGTCGGCTCGATCGCCAACGCCGCAACCGTCGTCGCCGCGCTGCACGCCGGCGAGAAACGGCTGGTGTTCTGCGAGTCACGGCAGACCGTCGAGGAACTCGGCGCGCTGCTGCGGGGCAAGGGCGTGACGACATTCCTCTCGCACGCGTCGCTGTCGGTCGACGAACGACGCCGCGCCGAGCAGGCGTTCGCCGAGGCCCGCGACTGCGTCATCGTGTCGACCAGCACGCTCGAACTCGGCATCGACGTCGGCGATCTCGACCGGGTCATCCAGATCGAGAGCCCCGCCACGGTCGCGTCATTCCTCCAGCGGCTCGGGCGGACGGGACGACGCGCCGAAACCGTGCGTAACTGTCTCTTCCTGACCACCCGCGGCGAATCGTTGTTGTCCGCGGCGGCCCTGCTGCACCTCTGGGGACAGCACTGGGTGGAGCCGATCATCTCCCCGCCCGAGCCCCGCCACATCGTCGCCCAGCAGATCCTCGCCCTGTGCCTGCAAGAGGGCCGGATCGGCGACCAGACGTGGCCGCAGTGGTGGAACGGCCTGGACCCATTCCGAGCCGGCGGCGACGTCATCGTGCGGCACCTCGTCCAACACGGCTACCTCGAACGCGACGGTGGCATGCTCTTTATCGGCCCCGAAGCGGAGAAGCGTTTCGGGCGGCGTCACTTCATGGACCTGACCGCCGTCTTCACCGGCCCGCCCGAGTTCACCGTGCTGACCGGGCGCACCGAGCTGGGCCGGATCGACCCGAGCCTGCTGACCGAAGAGGTGCCTGGTGAACGACGGCTCCTGCTGAGCGGGCGCAGCTGGCGCGTCACCTACGTCGACTGGCGGCGCCGGCGGTGCTTCGTCGAACCGGCCGATGGAGGCGGGCGGGCCCGCTGGCTCAACCAGGGCTGGGCCGGACAAAGTTTCGAACTGACCCGCGCCACACGGGAAGTCCTGCTCGGAACCGACCCCCCGGTGAAACTGACCCGACGCGCGGTGGACCGTCTCGCCCAGGAACGTGACGAACGAAGCAGCCTGATCCACCCTGGCGGAAACACCATCGTCCGCGATGAGCAGGGCGATCTGCGGTGGTGGACCTGGGCCGGATTCCGGGCGAACGCCACACTCGCCGCCACCCTCAGCGAGGTCACCGACCCGATGCACCGCTTCGACGACTACCAGATCAGGCTCCGCGAAGACCTCACACCGGCAACATGGAAGGAGCTGACCGCGGACGCCGCGACACGGCTGTGTCTGCCTGAGCCGAGCGAGAAGGCGTTGCGAGGGCTGAAGTTCAGCGACGCGTTGCCGCCGCGACTGGCAACGGCGACGCTCGCGGCCCGGATCGCTGACCTGCGGGGAGCCGCCACGGTGATCGACGACAACGTCCGGTTTGTGTCCGTGGCGTAGCGGTCCTTCCGTATGCGTGACAAACAGCCGTGACCGGGGATGCGCACGTCGAGGCTGGCGGCGTGGGCGGGGTGGCGGGCGGACCTGCGCCGGCTGTGGGTCGCGTATGCGGTCGGCGAGTTCGGCAGCGCGGTCGGCGCCGGTGCCCTGCCGTTGCTGGCGGTGCTGGTCCCGCACGTGTCGGATCTGCGGGTTCCGTTGCTTGCGGCAGCCTCGGGCGTGGCCAGTGCGGTCGCGGCGGTGCCGCTGGCGCCGTGGATAGAGCATCGCCGGAAACGCCCGGTGATGATCGCCGCAGACCTCGTCCGGTTCGGTGCGCTGGGCAGCGTGCCCGTCGCCGCCGTGTTCGGGGTGCTGTCCTACTGGCAGCTCCGAGCTGGCCCTGTAGATCATCGACCGCATCGTGGTGGGTGAACAGAGAAGACCGGCATCCACGGGGGAAGATGCCGGTCTCGCGCAACAGAATAGCCACGTGGACCGCGCCCCGCCAGGGGCGGCCGTTCCGCAGTTGAGCAGGGAACGCCGTGCGCCGGCGGTGTGCGACGCACCTGGCAGCGGCTCGCCAGCGTGACCGGCCGCGTGGATTGATCAGCTAGCATCGCCGGCGGCTGCCGCCGGGGGCGCGATCAGCTCGACCTGGTCGGCAAGATGGCAGACGGTAGTGCCATCGGCCCCCGCCACGATGAGCACCGGCATCTCGGGCCGGCCGCCGAGCTTCGCCGATTCCGGCCGCATGGGCATCCACGCGGTCACCCGATCGCCCGGCGCCAGTGAGACGGTCGCCCGGTCGGGCGGCGCGCAGACCAGGGAGCGGTAGCCGCGACGCGTGGTAATGAGCAGCTCACGGCGGAGCACCCCGAGCGCGTCCCGGACGGCGTCCAGGCCGCAGCCGACGACGTGGCACAGGTCCTTCTCCGACGGCAGTTGGCTGCCCGGCGGGTACTCGCCGCGGAGGATCTTCGTGCGCAATAGATCGGCGGCGGCCACATAGCCGACCTGTTGGGACGGGGAGGAATCCATGACCCCCATGTTAGGGCCATGTGGCAATAATTTGGAGTAACCTGGGTCGGCCTTCGAGACGGTCGCCTGCTGATCGCCGGGAGCGCTGCATGCCGCCGCTCGAATCGCGGCCACCCGGCTTCAGCTGAAACTGGGTGTCCCGTGACAGGCATGTCGGCCCGGCTATGCGCCCCTGACTTGGGCGGGCTTTCTTCGATGGCAAACGATCAAGCGGCTGATTGTCATCGAAGTCGGCCCGCAATCTTGTTGGACGGGGACGGTGCCGATCATTCCGGCAGCGACGGCGGCACTGATCGGCTGGTCACGACGCGTGATGTTCAGGAATTGGGCCGACTCTGCTGGCACGGTCGCCAAACGGGCCGTATTGGCTGTCAACGGGCCGACCTGCGTGTCACGGGACACTGGTGTCCTATGCCAGCGAACCGTCCTCGGAGCGGGTGCCCTGACCTGGGGTGAGGAATCTTGAGTGGCGAACTGGTCTCGGGTCAAGGCCGCTGCTCGTCGGTAACCCAAGGGACTTCGCCAATGGATCTTGCTCAGGATCGGCTCGCGTGCCTGGGGTGGTCAGGACGGTCTGCCTGGCCAAACGCGTTGGGTAGGCCGCCGACCTGCACAACGAACATGCATCGAGCAACCCGTAGTGGCAGAAACCCAAGGTCGAGCAAGATTCAGTGGCAATGAGGAAGATCGTTTGTCACCGGACAACTGGGGTCCTCGGCCACCAACTTGGTGCGAATTCGGGGTGTCTTTGTCAGCGCTCAAGGAATTCCTCCAGCACGCCGTGATCTGCTCACGCAATTCCCCTGGTCGCCGCTCGCCATGGACCGTGGGTCGTCGCTCGCCATCCGCGGCCTCGGGCCGACGAGCGCAAGTGCAAAGAGCGGCACCGAGGAGCCGGCGGGGCAAGGTCACAGCGGACGCTCCAGCGCGCGAGTGGCGGCTCTGCCCGGGTCCCCGCTCGTCGTCCCCTGGAGGAATTCCGTGAGCCGATGCCAGAGGAACGCCGTGAGCGTCCACAGTCTTCTGCCAGCCGAGTTGAGGCACGGTCCCGGCTCTGGCCTGCGGTGCCTCAACCCGACTGGCAGACGCCGGGAGCTCGGCCTGCCAGTGAATCTGGGGCAAACCCTCGTTCTGCCCGGAGTGATGTCGCAGTTCAGGGGCCCGCTCTTCCGCCAGCCGCTTTGGTGCCTCAGATCCGATGGCAGTGCCTCGGCTCAACTGGCAGACGACATCGGGCGCCCTTCTGTCGAACGCACATCGGGCGACCTGTCCGTTCCAGTCGAACCCTGCGGAAGCCCGATGGGCTGACCAGCGGCTCGCAAAGTAGTTCTGACCGACGCGGCGGGGATCTGGTCAGACTTACCTTGCGGATTCTTGGCGCGGCTGGCCGGAGGCGCTGAGCTGACCAGTCGAGCGACCGGCGTGTCGGCAGAGACGCGCCGTCCATCCGCAAGGTAGGTCCGGACTCCGCAAGATCACTCGCAACCTAACTCTGACCTTCGCAGCCTTCCGTGAGACAGGACACGACCGCGCCCGCTCAGCGTGTCGGCTGTTTGCCTCGGCGTGTCGATCATGTGTTCGATTTTGGCTCGTGTCGGTGCTACCGGCGTCGCGTGTGACGGCCTACGGTGCGTTGGCCGGTCGACGGTCGGCGCTGTCGGATCGAGGGGTGACGATGTCGGGGACATTGCCAGGGCCGCGTCAACGGCGGATGGCCGGCTGCACGGTCGATGTGACGATCGGCGGCGAGCGGGGCGTGTTGAGCACGGGGCATGCGGCGGACGGCGCGCTGTGTCAGGTGGATTTTCGCGCCGGGGTGCATGGTTCGACGCTGGCCGGGCTCGCCGACGCCCTTGCCACGGCGATCACGTTGGGTCTGCAGCACGGGGCGCCCCCGGCGGCGTATGCGGATGCGTTGCGGCATCTTCCGCTGGACTGCCCTGCCGATGGTGACGACGTTGCCGGGCGCGTGCTGCTCGCCGTGTTCACCGGCACCGGCACCGGTGGCGACCGCTGATCTCGAGCCGGACTCGGCTGTCGTGCTGGCCGAGGTGGCGGCGGCGTTCGGCTTCGGCCGGGGTGCTTGACGTGCAGGCTCTCACCGCGGGCACGATGAACCGCAGCTGGCGGGTGACCGCGGCCGGTGGCGCCGCGGCGGTGAAGGAGGTCCTGGACGTCGACGCGGCCGCCACGCGCCGGCAGGCCGCCGCCTGTCAGGCTCTGGCCGGCCGTGGGCTGCCGGTCCCGACCCCGCTGTTGACCGCCGCCGGTGACCACCTGGTTGAGCGCGCCGACGCGGTGTACACGGCGGCGAGGTGGCTGACCGGCGAAAGCCGGGCCGGAGCCGAGCTGACCTTGGCCGAGGCGGCCGGACTTGGGACGCTGCTCGCCGACATCCACGACGCGCTCGGCGCGGTGCTGCCGCCGGTGCCGCCGGCGGTGGTGGAACCGGTGATCGAGGTTGCCGCCGCTGACGAGCAGGTGGCCCGGTACCTCGCCCTCGCGTCCCGGGCCGGTGGGGATGGGATGGACGCCTTCGTGGCGGCCGAGATGCCGCGGCGGCGTCTGCTGCGCGAGGTCGCGGGCCGGCGCCCGGCGGGCGGTGTGCTATGCGGGCCGGCGGGCTGGACGCATGGGGACTTCCAGCACGGCAATTTGCTGTGGCAGGCGGGGGCGGTGGCCGGTGTGCTGGACTGGGACCTGCTCCGGGTGCGCCCTGTGGCTGCGGAGCTGGTCCGCGCGGCCACGCTGATCTTCGCGGCCAAGCCTGGGTCTGGCCTTGACCTACCGCGGGTGGGCGCGTTCGTCCGCGGGTACCGGCCCCGGCGTGTGCTGGCGGATGCGGCGATCGTGGACGCCGCGGACCGGCTGTGGTGGGAGCGGGTCTGCGAGACCTGGCACCTGCGGCGTCGCTACGAGCGCGGGGATACCGCGTGCGATGGGTTCTTCCGTTCCGCGTCTGGGTTGCTGTGGTGGTGGACCCCGCGCCGCGAGGAGTTCCTAGCGGCGCTGCTGTGCCCATGATCCGCCGCTGGGAGCCGGCATGACGGGGCGGAGGATCGGGCGGCTCAACGACCCGACTGCCGTCCAGTCGACGGATACTGCGGACGGTGGATGGCGCCGGGACTGGCGGTGACTGTGGAGCGCGTACGCGGTGAGCGAGGCCGGGTCCGCGGTCGGGGCCGGGGCGCTGCCGCTGCTCGCGGTGCTCGTTCTGGACGCGTCGGCGCTGCAGGTGTCGGTGCTGGCCGCGGTGTCCGGGGTGGTGGCGGCGATCGCCGTGGTGCCGCTCGCGCCGTGGGTCGAGCGGCACCGCAAACGGCCGGTGATGGTGGCAGCGGATCTGCTGCGGGGGGTGGCGCTGGGCAGCGTCCCGGTCGCCGCCGTCGCCGGACTGCTCACCTACGGGCAGCTGCTAATGGTGGCGGCGGTGCAGACCGCGGGGTCGCTCGTGTTCGCCGCGGCCGGCGGCGCGCACCTCAGACAGCTCTTGCCGGCCGGGTGGCGGGCGACGGCGGCGAGCCGGTTCGAGACAACCTTCTGGACGGCGTCGTTCGCCGGGGCACCGCTCAGCGGGCTGCTGCTGACGCTGCTGGGCACGACCGCGACCATCGGCGTCGACGCGATGAGCTTTCTGGCCTCGGCCGTCGACATCCGCCGCCTGCGCAGCCCCGAGCCCCTGCCAGCAGCCCGAGCCGCCGCCACCTCACGCGGTGGTGTGCGCGGCTGGGTGCGCGAGGCCGGCGTCGGCTGGCGCTACATCGCCCGTCACGCCGCGTTGCGCGGCTTGTTCGCCAATGCGATGGTTCTCTCGCCGCCTGCGCTGTTGCTGCCGGCGACGGCCTCCGCACCGTGATGAGTAATCGAGATCGAGGTATGCGATGCTGCGGCCTGAGCCCGTGATGTGCCGCTCCACCTGGTTGCAGCAGTGTGGCAGAGCTCCGACGTTCTCTGATGCGGAGGACGGCGTAGCACCGAATGCAGGCCGCGGGGCGCCGATAGAGTTGTGGCGTCCACGCATCGAAAGGGGGCATGATGGCGCTCACCACGTCTCTGGCGGGTCGGGTTCGGAACACGAGTCTCCCGAAGAGTCACTCCCTGCTGCCGTTGCTAGAAGCCATTGTGAACGGCCTCCAAGCGATCGATGTGCGCTTCGGCTCGAACGTCGGGCAGGGACGCCTTCGGGTCACGATCGAACGGAGCGGACAGGACGAGCTCGACTTTGGACCCTCAGGTCCTGGCCGTCTGGCGCTGAAGCCGATCGTCGGCTTCGCGGTCGAGGACAACGGCGTGGGCTTCACGCCAGACAACATGGGCTCATTCGAGATGCTGGACAGCGACTACAAGGCCGAAATGGGTTGTCGCGGGGTGGGCCGTCTCCTGTGGCTCAAGGCGTTCGACAGGATCTCGATCCGGAGCGCGTACAACGATGAGGACGGCGACCTTCGCACACGACAGTTCAGGTTCTCGGTAGACCGCGAGGTCGAGCACATCGAGCAACCGACCGGCTTCAGCGACACGGGGACGGCTGTGCATCTGGATGGTTTCAAGAGTGAATTCCAGCGGCACGCGCCGAAGACCGTCGAAGCCATCGCACGCGAGGTGTTCGAGCACTGCATCTGGTACTTCCTCCGACCTGGCGGAGCTCCAGAAGTTGTGGTCGTCGATGACGAGGTCGTCTCTCTTAATAGGCTGATGGAGGACTTCGTTTTCTCCGGATTGCCGACGACGACCGTCGCCGTCAAAGGCAAAAAGTTCGACATGGTCAACCTCTGCCTCAAGTCCGCGACACGCAATCCCACACCCCGGCTGCACTGGTGTGCTGCGAGCCGCGTCGTTACCGAGGAAAATCTCACCGGTAAGATCCCTGGACTTTATGGTCGCCTGAAGGACGAGGATTCGGCCGAGTTCACGTATGTCTGCTATCTATCGTCTGACTATCTTGACGCACACGTCCGTGCCGACCGCACCGCCTTCGACATTGACGAACGCGTGGTTGGCGCGACTCTGGACGACGACATTTCACTCGAAGACATCCGGTCGGCCGTGTTGCAAGAAGTGGAACGGCTCCTTTCCGAACCGCTGGCGGCAGCGCGCGATGAGGGCAAGGCGCGCGTCAATGATTTCGTCAGCAAACGCGCACCGCGGTACCGTCCCGTACTATCCCGGCTTGAGTCGCTCGGAATTACCGTTGATCCGTCCGTCAAAGACCAGGATCTTGAACTTCTACTGCATCGCAACCTACAGAGGCTGGAATCCGAGGCCATCGCCGAGGGTCAGGCGGTTTTCGCGGAGGCTGGCTCCACTCCACTGGAGGAATACCAGGAACGACTAAACCGGTACCTTGACGTCGTAAAGGATATCAATCAGTCTGACCTGGCGGCATACGTTTCCCGACGTCGAGTGATTCTCGACATCCTGTTCAAGATCATCAGAGCGAACGAGCAGGGTAGATACTCCAGAGAGGATGCTATCCACTCGTTAATAATGCCGATGCGCAAGGATTCAGGCGAAATCGGAACCGACGCATCGAATCTGTGGATTATTGATGAGAGGCTCGCGTTCCACGACTACCTTGCTTCCGACAAGACGCTCAAGAGCATGCCGATTACCGGGTCCGATTCGACGAGAGAGCCGGACATACTTTCAACCCGACTCATTGACACACCCGTGTTGACGGCGGAGGGTGAGGCCCTGCCGTTGCCATCGATCGTCGTGGTCGAGATCAAGAGGCCGATGCGGAACGACGCATCGGAGGACAGGGATCCGATCCTCCAGTCGCTCGACTACGTGAAGCGGGTACGCAATGGCGGCGTATTGACGGCGTCGGGACGGCGAATTCCGGCGTCCCAGGATTCGCCAGCGTTCTGTTACATCCTGGCTGACCTTACCGATACGCTGGTTAGTAGGTGTGAATACGCTAATCTTCGACGTACCCATGACGGCCTTGGATACTTCGGGTTCAATGAGCCTGCGAAAGCATACATTGAGGTTATTTCCTTCGATAGGCTCATTAACTCCGCCACAGAGCGCAACCGTGCATTCTTCGATAAGCTCGGACTGCCGTCGAGTTAGTACGCCGTGGAGGATTTAGTTGGTTCGGTGAGGGCCTGCTGGGCCGTTCACGCCGACAGACCGTACGAGCTGTTGATTGATTGACAACAATGGCCCGGGTAGAGACCGATGACCTTTGGCGGCGGGATTATGGCCGCATCGCCGCTGACCACCGTGTTGATGCTGCGGGAGCTGCAGTTCGCGCCGTGGCAGTACGGGCTCGCGCTCGGCCTGCCCTCCGCCGGTGGGATCGCCGGATCGCTGCTGGTGCCGTGGCTGCTGCGCCGCGGCTCGCTGCCCGGGATGCTGCTGGCGACCGGGGCGGCGCGGGCGGTGCGGATGGGCCTGATCCCTCTCGCTCCGCCCGGCACTGTCGGTCTGGTCGTGATCGTCGTGGCGGACACGCTGCTGCTCGGCTGCGCCGGCGCGTTCAACCCGCTGTTCGCCACCTACCGGATGCAGGCCACCGAGGACGCCTACATGACCCGGGTCGCCGCCCACAACAGGCGCAGGTCGTGACGCCAACCGGCACGGTTCGGCACCGGCTTCACCGCGGCGTCGATTGCGGCTTCAGCTCCGCCGGGAACCGGTCGCGTCGCCGCACGTCCATCCGGCCGGGGTGCCGACCGTTCCCGGTGGGCCGTCCGGTGCCGTGCTCAACCGCCACCTTGAGCCGCCCCGGTTTCCGTGGGCGGTCCGCCGAGGCGGGCGATGAGGCGGCTGACCTGACGGCGGCTGGTGGCCTCGATCAGCACAGCGTGGTTGCCGTGCTCGGCGATGCAGCCCCGCACGGCGGGGGCGTGCCGGCGGCGGAACCTGAGCACATACCGCAGGAACGCGACCGTGATCCGGTCGTGGACACCGTCGGGGTGCCGGCCGCCGTGGTAGCGCAGCCGGCGCCGGACGATGCCCCACAAGCAGACCAGCGGCGGCAGATCCAGGATAATGATCTTGTCCGCGGCGGCGAACCGGACCGGCATACTCGCCGTCGAGTTCCCGTCGATGATCCACCGCCCCGTCGCCACGACAGCGTGCTGCGCGGCGACGAACGCGGCCTCCGGCACGACCGTCCAGTCCTGGCGGTAGCGCAGGGCATCCAGATGGGTGACGGGGAGCCCGAGTAGGGCACCGAGCTGGTTGGCCAGGACGGTCTTGCCAGCGCCGCCCGCGCCGACGGTCGCGGCGATCCGTCGCACCTCATCCAACCCTGTCAGCAGCTGCGGCAGTGCCCGGACGGTGGGGCCAGTCCATTGCCGCGTACCGGTGGCCTGACCGGAACAGCTCGACGCCGATCTCGGTGTACCGCAGCAACGGTGCGGGCAGCGCGTGCAGCGGTGCCCACCGCAGCTGCGCGCACTCGGCCGGTTCGGTGATGACCGGCTCGCCGTGCACGGCCGGGTCGGCCTCGAGGTGGAAGAACACCCCGATCCGCGGCACCCCGTCTGGCGGATGCCAGTGCGTCATCGCCACGACCCGCAGCTGCTGGGGCGGCAACCGCAGCCCGGTCTCCTCGAACGCCTCTCGCGCCATCCCCACTTCGAGGGGCTCGCCCGGCTCCAGCTTGCCGCTGGGGGTGTCCCACTGGCCGGCGGCGAACCCTCCCTGCCGCAGCCCGACCAGCAGCTCGGATCCACGTGTGTAGAGCAGCAGCAGGTCGACCGGCACCGTGTACGGCGCTTGCCCACCGGACGGGATGGTGGGACGCGGGCTACCCGCCGACATGTGCAGCTCCCTCGGCGGCCGTGTTCCGAAGCCGGCCGAATTTGCCGAGGAATCGGCCCAGGTGCGGGTCGGTGCGTTCCGCAGGCCAGGCGATGACCTCCGCGCGGGGGTACCAGCCCCAGCCTGCGAACTCGCCCGAATCGGGCGTGATCGGCTGGTCGGAGGCCAACAGCAGCGGAAACCACAGGGTTGCATCTGTGTGAGAGCGGTGGCCGACGGTCTGCGTGACGGTGACGAACAGCGGCCGCTCAGTCGGCCACAGCGGATGCGGGCGAGCGACTGCCCCGAGCTCTTCATCGGCTTCCCGCATCACGGTTCCCCACGGTCGTTCGGCGGGTTCGACGTGCCCGCCCGGCGGGAGCAGCCGTCGGGCTTTGCGGTGGTTGACGAGGAACACGCGATCGGTGTGCTCGTCGTAGGGCAGGAAATAGGTGACGAGGTGTTTTCCTGGCACGTCCGGCGGCACCCGCCGGTACAGTTCGGCGCCGGTGTCGATCCAGGCGAGGACGTCGTCGCGGTCGGCGGCTTCTCGTTCGTCGACCGGGATCAGCCCGGCGACGAGATCCCGCAGTGCCTGGCGATCGCCACTGGCTGTCGTCATGTGTCGGCTCCATCCGGGATGCCGGGCTGAGCTACCGGTCCGGAAGCGCCAAGCTGGAAGACGGGACGGTTTCTGGCCCGGACCCTTGCAGTCCGTGATCACCTGCATCCCGTCGACGGTGTAGTCGCCGGGGAGGTTGCGGAAGCCGAGCCGCCGCCAGGTCGCGATCGCCGTGGTGTTGCCCGGGGCGTAGGTGAGCCACAGTCGGCGAATGATCAGCAACGTCGTCATGGGCTGCCACCAGGCCAGGTGATCACGATCTGGGTGTGGCGGCGGGCCACGACCAGCCGGAGCTGCTCGGTGGCAGGCAGCGCAGCGCCAGCGGGGTACACGGTGACGGCTGGGCGGATTCCGGCGCGGTGCAGCCGGTCCCAGGCGGCGACCAGGTCGATCAGGTCGCGGGTCAGCGCGGTGGCGTCGGGGCCGAAGCCGTGCGCGCCGCATTGCCAGGTCGCGTCGTGGTGCCGGCGGATGGTCAGGTAGGCGAAGCTGCCGTGGGTGAGCAGGGTGGGGCAGAAAAACCGGTCCTGCGGGTCGAGCAGTCCGGCGGTGCGTTCGCGGTCGATGTTGAGCACGCCATAGGGGCGGGGCTGGCTGGCCAGCCACAGGTGCAGCGCTTCGAACGAGGCGTCCGTCGGCAGGGTGACCGGCGACCACACCCCGCGGCGCGGCCCGTCGAGGGCCGCTCGGAGGGCAATGAGGTCGACCTCGGTCGTCGGGTCGTCCAGGACGAGGACGGCGTCCTCGCCGCGCAGCGCCAGCCGACGGGTCGGGTCCCGTCCGTCGCCTTGCATCGGCACGAATCCGCACTGCAGGGACGCGGTCGCGACCAGGTGGTCGCCGTCGCGTTCGAGGGTGAGGCAGCGGGTGTTGGCCCGCATCCGTACCGGCGCGACCAGCACCCCGCCGGGGGCGAGTTGTTCGGTCCAGGCGGGTGGGATGTCGCTGGCCTCGACTGTGACGAGTACCGCGTCGTACGGGCCGCCGGCGGGGTAGCCGTACTCACCGTCGGCGTGGACCACGCGGACCTGCTGGTATCCGGCTGCGGCGAGCGTGGCCCGGGCGTGGACGACGACTTGCGGGTCGATGTCGACGCTCACCACGCTCCCGTCGGGGCCGACGAGCTCGGCGATCAACGCGGCGTTGTAACCGCCGGACCCGATCTCCAGCACACGGGATCCGGGCCGGATCCTGGCGGTTTCCAGCATGTGCGCCTGCAGCCAGGTGCCGAGATCGAACTGGTCGTCTTGCCGTCCGGACCGCGTTTGGTGACCACGATGTTGTTGGCGTACGCGGCGGCCAGGTCTGTGCCGTCGGGGACGAACACCTCCCGCGGCACCCGCCGCACTGCGGCCTCGACCGAGGGCGTGGTGACGAAGCCGGCCGCTGTCAACGCGTCGGCGAGGCGTGCGCGGAGGTCGGCGGCGGACACCGTCGACTGTGCAAGATCGGTCATGCTGTACCTGCTGGGATGTGGACGATCTCGAGCCGGGAGCCGTCTGGGTCCTCGACGAAGACGGCGTAGTAGCCGTCCGTGTAGTCGTAGAACCGCGGCTCGTGCACGACCGTCCCGCCGACGTCGACCACCGTGCGGAACACTGCGTCGACCAGTCCGGGCTCGTCGACTTCGAGGGCGATGTGCTGCAGGCCGGGCCGGCCATGCCGGTGTGGTGCGGCATCGGCGCCTTCAACGATGTAGATCAGCACGTCCGGGCCGTCACCGACGTAGACGAGGGGGCTGCTGAGACCGCCGTGGCGTTGATAGCCAAGCGCAGCAAGCACAGCGTCGTAGAACCCGCTGCTGCGGCCGAGATCCGCGGCGGTCAACGCAAGGTGATGCACCCTGATCTGCACAGACGCTCCTGTAAAGGCTGAGCGGGCACGAACGGTATGAGCCCACAACCCGCGGGCCACTCCAGCTCGGGCGGATCACGGATCAACGATGTGCCGTTGCCGTTGCATCGGTCCGGATGCCGTGTTGTGACGGATTCCAGTTGCGCTCGTGTCGGTGGCGTCGGTTACGAAGGTTGTCCTTCGGCGTGGTTCCGGATGTGGTGGCCGGGTGTACCGGAAGGTGGAACGTTGGGGCGTGAGCACGAGGTATAGCAGTTCGGGGCATTGCCGTGGGCGGGTTCGTGGACAAGGCGTCATGCGATCGATGCCGTGAGCGCGTGCTCCGCCGTGGAGACTGCCGTGGAAAGAGCGGTGTGCGCTGGTTCGGGTATGGCCCTGGCATTGAGGCCAGCGTCGGTGACGACTCGGGTCAGGGCCTCGTGCTGCGATTGGTCGATCCGCAGGTTCGTGTGGTGGTTGAGGACGTCTCGGGCCGCATAGCCGTCGGGTGTCTCAAGGGCCTCGGTGATCAATTGGTGCAGGATGTCCTGGGCAGTGGGCTCGTGGTACGCGCTGATCAGGGTGGCGGCGGTGAGGCCCAGGCGCGTTCGGTAGACGATGTATCCGGGTGCGGATTCGTTGCTGTGGAACTGCTCGGCGATGGCGGTGACGTGCTGTGCGGTGAGCGCGCGCTCGGCGCACATCGCGGCGAGGCATGCGTAGACCTGGTGTTCCCAGGGTTGGGTAACGGTGCTGCCTTCAAGGGCGGCGTGTGCAGCGTCGGGATTGTCGTGGAGCAGGTGAGCGATGACGGTCGCCTGTCGTCCTTCCATGAGGTGCAGTCCGACGCCGTTGAGCGCGTTGGCGTGTTTGACGGCGTCGTCCCAGCGTCCGGCGAGGGCGAGGATGCGGATGCCTTCGCTGAGGTGTTGCAGCCAGGTCCATTGGCGCAGTTGCCGCATTTCGTTGGGGTTGCCGTGCAGGTTGGCCAGCGGCAGGGTGTGTCCGTCGAGGATGAGGTCGGTGCCGGTGGCGACGGCTTGGAACATCGCGTGCAGCAGGTCGAGGGTGGGCTGGCCGTGGTGGGCGCGGATCTGCAGGCGGGCGAGGTTGAGGACGGGCTCGAGCAGGTAGCCGGCCTGGAGTGCGGTGAGGGTGTCGAGTCGGCGGTAGACGTTGATGTGCTGCCAGCACCATCGGCGGGCGAGGTCGGGGAGGCCGCAGTCGCTGGCGATGAGTGCGGCTTTGTTCAGGGCGTGTGCTGCTTCGGCCATGCCGTTCCCGGCCTGCTGGGCTGCCGCTTCGGCGGTGTCGACGACTTCGGTGACCCGGTCGGTGAGGGCGGGGCAGGCAGGGCGGGGCCGGCCGAGGAGCGGGAATCTGCGGGCGGCGGCGTGGACGGTCGGTGGGATCGCGACTGGGTTCATGGTCAGCTCCGGGGCAGGAACGCTTCGCGGGCGGCGCGGGTGAGGATGCCCTGGGTGGCGGCGGACAGCCCGAGCCGGTTCCAGTGGAAGATCACGATGTGGCTGGTGATGGCTCGCAGGCCGCGGTGGAGGGTGCCGGCTGCCGCGGCGGTGGCGAGGTTGTGTCCGGTGGTGGTGTAGGCGGTGTGCCAGGGCGCGGCGAAGTGGGCCGGCCCGCCGGGCCCGAACAGGGCGTTGTCCGGGTCGGATGCGACGGCGAGCAGTCCGCGTACGTGGCCGATGAGGGTCGGGAGGCGGTGGTCGTCGGTGTCGGGGGCGGGACGCAGTTGGGCGACGCGGTCGAAGACGTCGCCGCGTTCGAACCAGTCCAGGCCGGCGGCGTGCAGCAGGGCACCGAGGAGCAGGAGAGAGATTTCGCGGCGGCCCAGCGGTGGCTGGGGTTGGCGCAGGTAGTGCAGCACGCCGTGGCTGTCGGCGCAGAACAGGTCATGGACGAGCCGGATGCCGTCGAGTCCGCCGAACGCGGCGGTTTCCGGTTCATAGAGGCTGGGCCACCAGCGGGTGGCTGCACCGGTAGTGGTGAGGCTGTCGAGGACCTGGTGGACGGCGGCCAGGTCCGGGTTGGCGATGCGCAGGCGCCAGCAGGGATGTTTGCGCAGGAACCACCAGCCGCTTGTCGCGCCGGTGTCGAGGAGCCGGTCGAGTTGCGGTCCAAGCTGGGTGGCCGCGACGCGTTCGGCGGTGTCCCACTCGGAGAACTCGATGCGGACCTGATACCAGCGCGGGTCGCCGCGCTGCTGCAGCGCAGTGCAGCCTGCTTCGTGGTAGGTGTCGGCGGCGTCGGCGAGGTCGGCTGGGTCGATCCCGGCGTCGGCTGCAGCGGTTCCCAGCGGGGCGCCGGCGAGCACCTGCAGCACTGCGCTGGTCAACGGGTCCGCGGTCAGATGATCAGCAGGCATGCGTCCCATCCCGTCATGGTGGTGTCGTGCCGGGCCGTCGCGGCGGCCAGCTGGATGCCGGCGCGGCCGGTCAACAGCCCGGCTTCCGGAGCTGACTGCTGGGCTTCGGCGGCGGTCTGGATCGCGGCAGCTAGCATCGGAAGCTGTTCGTCGAGGGCTGGGTTGCGACCTTCGCCGGCGGCCCGGTACGTGGTTTGGTAGAGGCCGGCGAGGCCGTGGCACAGCCCGGGATCGGTGATCTCGTCGAGGCGTCGGGCGGTGAGGCAGCTGGCGAGGGTGTGTTCGGCTTCGGCGCGGCGGGTTTGCTCGTTGGTGGCGATGGCGGCGAGTTGCAGGGCGCGGGCGATGCCGGGGGTGCCGTAGCACCAGGACGGTCGGCCTGGTTCGCGCTGCTGGGGTCGCCCGGTGCGCAGGTCGTCGAGGGTGAGCCATTGCGGCCACCACACAGTGCCGTCGGTGTCGTGTTGGCGCCAGCGGTCGAACCAATCGGTGACCCGGTCGATGGCTTCGGTGTGGTGGTCCACGACGTGGCCGTGGCGCATGGCGAGGGCGAGGAGTGCGAGGATGCCGGCGGCGCCGTGGGCCATCCCGAGGTTGGCGTGGCCGCCCGGTGTCGGCAGGATCGGATCTGGGTCGTGGCCCGCCCACCATCCGGGCAGCGACAGCCCGTTGTGCACCAGCGGCGCGGTGTTTTCGGTGAGCCGCGTGAGGTAGCGCAGCAGGTCGGCGAAGGTATCACTGCCGGGCGTGCGGTGCAGGAGCAGGGCGCCGATGCCGGTGAGACCGTAGAGCAGGTCGTACTCGCCGAGCGTGGCGGTATTCCCGCGGTGGATGCGGGCGAAGGCGGCGGTGAGGCGCCGCCGGGCGAGCCGCAGGACGTGCTGGTCGAGGGTGGCCGCGGCGGTCTGGTAGCGCTCCTCCGTTTCGGCGGCCCGGTGCAGCAGGAACGCGATGGCTGGGGCGCCGTAGTAGAGGCCGGTGTGCAGGCCGCCGTCGACCGGGCCGGTGGCCGCGGCTCGGATGCGTGCGTGTGCTTCGGCCCAGGGCCCGGCACCGGTGGCGGCATGTTCGAGGTGGAGCAGGGCGATCCCGGCAGTTCCGGTGGCCAGGGACTGGCGGGCTGCGTCAGGGCCGTCGAGCACCGCCGGGCCGGCGTTCGTGTCGGTGTTCGCGGCGCTGTTCACGATTGGCTGGTGAGGGCTAGGGCGCGCAGTGCGCCGGCGCGGGCGAGCCGGTTGGTGGTGTGCTCGAAGGTGGGGTCGACGCCGAGCGCCCGGATGTGGTGATCGCGCAGTAGGGTCGGCAGGAGCCCGGCCGGGTCGCGTTGCACGGCGACGGCATCCCGGTACTGGCGCAGCGCGATGTCGCGGGTCTGCCAGGCACGCAGGACCGCCTCCTCGACGGCTGGCAACGGCGCGACGGTGCTTGGCTGGAGCGAGAGGTCGGCCAGGCGGAGGGTCTGTTCGCGCAGGGCGCGGTCGAGGGGTCCGGTCTGCTGGGGAAGGCACTGCAGGAGAGTCTGCCAGCCCGACGCCTTGTCGGGGGCGAACGCGGCGGCGAGGCGGGCCATGGACGCGGCCGCGAGCGCCTGGGCCGGGATGTCGAGGCTGGCGGCGGCGGTGATCTGGGCGATGACGCAGCCGGTGTCGTCGGTGAACACGTCCTCGGCGGCGGTGAGCGCCGCTGCGTGGCCGTAGCGGCCGGGATGGTCCTGGTAGGGCACCAGCGACAGGTGACCGGGCAGGCCGCGGGCGGCCAACCCGGCCGCGAACGCGGCGAGGCTGGCGGCGACCGGCGCATAGTGATCGGCGGCGGTCAGCCGTAGCACGACGACGAGATGCTGGTCGGCGTCGAGACGGACCAGGTCGCGCTGCCGCCGGATCCACCACCGCTGCACCATGTCGCCCAGCGATGCGATGTACGCCGGGAGGTGCTGGATGATGTCGTCGAACCGCGCCGGGTTGCCGGCCAGCCGTGCCTGCACCACCATGCCGTCACCGGGCAGGTGCAGCGTGCCGGGTGGTGTGAGGTGCGGCAACGGCCGCGCCGGCGGTGATGCCGCGGTCATCGGAATCAGCAGCTCCGCCGGCCGGCCGATCCAGCCGCACTCCTCGGGCTGGGCGTCTTCGTGCAGTTCGACCCGCGCGGCCTGCGCCAGCCGCGTGCGTAGCAGTGTCCGGTCGAGCCGGTGTTCGAGGTTGAGCGGCTGGCGCAGCTCGCCGTGGCAGAGCACGACGCGGGCCGGAACCCGCCACCGGTGCCGCCACGCTTCCAGGACCGCGTCCCAGCCGTCACCGGGGCGGCCTGGAAAATCGGCGGCGGAGAGCAGCCACCTGGCGGGGGCGAGGATGGTGCGGCCGTAGCGAATGCGCGGCAGGTACGGCATGACGCGGGCGGCGCCGACGTCGAAGGGGCCGAACACGGCGGTGCGGGCGTCGGCGACCTCGGCCAGGAACCGTGCGAGGGGTGGGCTCTGCACGACGGTGTCGAGCGCGTGCGGGATGGACGGGATCACCCGCCGGCCGGTGGAGACCTGGACCAGGTACATCTGGTCGGCGTCGGCGGTGACGGCAAGGTCGTCGAGGCTGATCGGGGTGCCGGTGGGGTGCTCGGCGAGCGCGACCACCTCGGGCAGGAACTGGCCGACGCGGGTGACGTTCTCGTTGTGCGGGCGACGCGGCGGGAACGACAGCTGCACCGCCACCGCACCGTCGTGCGGGGACGGCGGGATGCACGCTGTAGCCAGCCGGGTCTGTTCCTCGCCGTCGAAGAGGTGGACGAACCGGCCCGCCATGCTGGTCGGCGCGCCGGGAGCGGCGGTGAACCGGAGCCGGAAGTCGCCGCGGTCGAGCGCCTCAGGCGAGGCGGCATGGACGGCGACGCCGAGCTCGATCCGGGCCGGTGGGACGACATCTGCCGGCTCGCCCACGGTGAGTGCGTCGATGTCGGCGTCGGTCAGGACGATTTCGGCACGGCCGTCGAGCGCGGCCCGCTGGATCAGGGCCAGCAGGACGGCGTCGCGTTCGGTGATGCCACGCCAGGTCGGGTGGGCGCGGGGCGCGCCGAGATAGCCGGTGGGGTAGCCGAGGCCCGAGTCAGCGACCAGGTCCCGGACCGGGACGATCGCGCCTTGGCCGTAGCGGGCCCGGAATCTGGAGCGGTAGTCCTGCCAGGCCGTTGACCCGAACGGTTTCGTCGAGACCCGCAGCAGCACGTCCGCGGCACGGACAGCCTCGGTCAGCACCTGCTCGGGCAGGCGGATCTGGGCTTCGAGGCGGGTGTCCACGGCCAGCACATGCCGGCTGCCAGGAACCACGTCACGCATCCGGCGGTCGATAGCCCCTCGGAGCGCGGCCACCTGCACCGGATCGTCGAACTGGTTGTGCCGATCGAGTTCCTCCCGCACCGTCTGTAGCTTGTGCAGGAGCGCGGCAACGTCGTCGTGCCGCTGGCCGTCGGCGGCGAGCACCGTCTCGATGAGGTGGGTCAGGCCGTCGGGGGCGGTCATGGACGGGCGAAGGCTGCTGATGAGCGCGCCTTGGGCCAACAGGCTGTCCAGGACGGCGTGAAGCTGTTCTGGCTGGGCCGCCGGGAAGCTGGCCGCCAGTGTTTGAGCGAGGTCGTCATACCGGACGGGTGTGGCGGCAAGGGTCAGCGCCGTTTGCACTGGCGGGGTGTAGCGGACCGACGCCTCCCGCAGCGGGACCGCCTTGCCGGAACCGAGGTCGGCCCGGCGGGCCGTGATGAACCGACCGTTGCGCACGATGCCGGTGTTGTCGGCGACCACGAGGAGCCGGCGGCGCACGTGCGGGTGCTGCTCCAAGCGGCCGATCACCGCGGCGAGCCACTCGCTGTCGGCCTGGGCGTGCACGCGGTGCTGCCGTCCGATCGTCGCCCGGCCCGCGCCGATGGCGGCGACGGTGACGCCGGCGAACGCCCCGAACGGGGTGGCCCGCCGCTGCCAGCGCAGCAGATACCCGGCAAGGGACAGGACGGCTCGTCGGACGTCTTTGGCCGAGGTCAGGCCAGGGCGTTCGGCGATGCGGTCCAGCTGGGCGGCGAAGGCGGGGCTGGCCAGACCGAGCGCGTCGCGGACGTCGGCACGCGCCCACGTCTTCACCAGCCAGCCCAAGCCCTCGTGCAACATCGTGGCGTCGTCGGAAAGGTCGAGCTGGGACGGGATGTCGAGGTCACCGGGGTCCGTCGTGGCACGGACCACGACCACACCGCAATGCCGGAAGACGGACTGCACTGGCACGCGCGAACACCTCCTCGAACCCGCGGGGAACCCTGCCGCCGGCACCGGGCTGGGTGCCGGCGGCAGGATCTGCACGAACTCCGGACTGCGGGACTCAAGCCAGCTGGCATCGGGCTCGGTCCTCGGGCTGGGCTAGAGCGGGTCGCTGGCCTTGGTCGTGCAGGCGCTGGTGCTGCAGCTTTGGCCGCAGCCGTCGCTCGTGCTGCACATCATGATCACCAGTGGGGTGGTGGACTCCACGACCCGCATGTCGAGCGCGAAGTCGCTGTCATCGTCCGGGGCTGCGAACGCCGCCGGGCTTGAGGCCACCGGGGCCGTCGGCGGTACCAGCCGCAGCGCCGGCTTTCCGGCGCTGCCGTCCTCACCGACGGGGGTGGGTTCGGTGACGGTCACGCGGTCGTGCAGCAGCAGGGTCATCGGTCGTCACGCTCCTCGCGTTGGTCGAACCAGGGGTTGGTGCGCCCGGCCAGGGGCGGCTAGCTCGCCGCCGGCCAGGAGATCGTGAGCAGGCCATGGGTCTTGTCCAGCACTGCGACGTTGGCCGACATCCCGCCCGACCCAACGCCGGGGCTGGTGCCGGCCGGCCAGTACGCAAACGTCGGCGCCGGTCCGCGCCGGGCGTGCTGATCCCACGCCTGGATCTGCTCCGCCATCGCCGCGGCGGCGTCCTTGCCGTGCGGCCCGTAGGCGCGGGCACCGAGCTCCGAGCGGGCGTCATCGCCGGTACGGCGGAAGGCGAAGTAGGCGAACGAGTCGCCGCGCACCACCCCGAACGGAAACCAGCCGCGCTCGGCCGCTAGCTCGGTACCCTCGTCCGCCTTCAGCAGGCAGAAACCGGGCAGGAACCCGGCAAACCACAAGTACAGGTCGGCGAACGACTCGCTGCCGGCCACCGTGACACCCGACCAGACCTCGGTCCGTTCGGTGCCCAGCACCCCAGTGAGCAGGTGCACGTCCTCCGGTGTGCCGGCGTCGAACCGTAGGCTGACGACATGCCCGTCCCGGTCGGGCAACTGGAAGATCCGTTCCGGGCGGGCGCTGTCACCTTGCATCGGCACGAACCCCGCGACCTCGGTCGACGTGCTGGCCAGATGGTCGCCGTCGCGGCGGAACGCGATCGTGCGGGTCACGCCGTTCATGCGCAGCGGTATGACGATTACCCCGTCCGGGGCCAGGTGTGACAGCAGCGCCGGCGGAATGTCCCATGCCCCGACCGTGACGATGATCCGGTCGACCACGCCCTCACCTGGCACGCCGTGGGCGGCGTCGGCCTGCAGGACACGCACCCTGCCGGCGTACCCGGTCGCCGCCAGCAGCGCCGTGGCCCGATCCGTGATGTCCTCGTCGATGTCCACGCTGACCACCGCACCGCCGGTGCCGACCACCTCGGCCAGCAGCGCCGCGTTGTAGCCGCCCGAGCCGACCTCCAGCACCCGCATCCCCGGCCCGACCTCAGCCTGCTCAATCATCCGGGCCTGGATGTACGTGGCACTCACCGACGACAGATGCGCCCCGTGCTCATCCGTCTTGGTGACCACCGACCGGTCGACGTGGTAGACGTCCTCCAGCGGCGTGCCAGCCGGCACAAAGGCGTGCCGCGGCACGGTCCGGAACGCCGCCTCCACGGCCGGAGAAATGATCATTCCGTCGGCAACCAGCCGATCCACCAGCGCTGTACGGAGTTCCTCCGCACGGCCAGTGCGATCGTCCGTGTCAGTCGTATCCGTCAACTCGACGCTCCGTCTCATGTCTGCGGTTTCGGCATCGTCATAACGACATTGGCGCAGCGGGCGGCTCTAATCCAAGGCCATCACTCCGTGCATCCAGGATTCCGCAGCACGTAGTTGATGGGAATGCCGACCTACGGTCCGACCTTGAGTTCCGACCTTTGGTCCGACCGGCTATTGACCTGCGAGGACAACGGTCGCCAAACCAGGTGTAGGCGCACCCAGGCGGTGGTGCCGGCAGAATGTGGTATCCCGGTGGTGGGCTGACCGCGCAGCCCGCGTGTTGGTGGGGGCGGGTGCGTTTCGGCCTGCGCGACGAGGCACACGGCTCCACGCGCGCAGTGGCGTCAGCGATCGTCTATGGGCGTGTAACTGTGGCCATGGCCGCCACGACGTCAGCCCAGTTGAACACATGGGCAGCGCCGGCCGGGGCGATCGAGCTGAACCTTGCGGGACACATGGTCAGGGACGGACGTAGTACTGCGTTGCGGCGTCGGTAATGATGGAGGGATGCGGCTGCTCATCCTCGGTGGTACCTGGTTTCTCGGTCGAGCGCTCGGTGAACTGGCGCTTGAGGCGGGATGGTCTGTCACGACGTTCAATCGTGGCGTCTCGGCCGCCGACCTGCCGGGGGTGGAGGCGATACGCGGTGATCGCGAACAGTTCGACGATCTGAGCCGGCTTGCCGAGCATGGGCCGTGGGACGCTGTCGTCGACACCATCGGGTTCGTGCCACGCGAGGTCCTGGCTGCAGCGACTGCCCTGGCGCCGGCCGTGCGCAACTACGTGTTCCTGTCCTCGGTCAATGTCTACACTGGCTGGCCCAGCGAGCCGCTGAATGACACCTCGCCGGTATTCGAATGCCCGCCCGATGCCGACGTTGACTTCGGTGCAGAACTCGGTTATGCCGGGCAATACGGTGCGTTGAAGGCCGGCTGCGAGAGGGCCGTCATCGAGACGTTGGGCACCGACCGGGCAGCCATCCTGCGACCCGGGGTCATCCTTGGTCCCAACGAGTACGTCGGCCGCCTGACGTGGTGGCTGGCCCGCGCCGCTCGCGGTGGAGAACTCTTGGCGCCGGGCCCGCTGGACCGGCCGATTCAGCCCATCGACGTGCGCGACGTGGCCTCTTTCGCCCTGCGCTGCGCATCCGACGGCGTCGTGGGCTCGTTCAACCTCGGCGCCCCCATCGGGCGTGCGACCTTCGCGGACCTGATCGATGCCTGTGTCGCCGCGACCGGGGCCGACAGCCGACCGGTATGGGTAGACCCGGAGTGGCTGGTGGAGCGGGGGGTCCAACAGTGGACCGAGCTGCCGCTCTGGCGAACACATGAGGGAGTGTGGAAGGTCGACAGCTCGCGTGCCGAACACGCTGGGCTGCGATGCCGCCCGCTGACGCAAACTGTGGCCGACACCTGGGCGTGGATGACCGACGGCGGTACGGCGATCACCGGTAGCGGTGAGGCAGCCCGCGCCGCTGATCATGGTCTTGCGGCAGATCGGGAGCGTGAACTGCTGCAGGAGTGGAACAGGCGGGTCTAGGCCGGCGGAAGCTCGGGGGTGGATTTGGCGGTCGCGGCGAACACCGCTGCCGCCTCGGCTACTTCGCGCGCCGCACGCACGGAACGCCAGCGGCCTGCAGACAAGAGGTCTTGCACGCGGCGAACACGCCCGAGCAACCCGACCCGTCGCCAATCCGGCGGCATCGTCCACAGCGACACAAGCGTCTCACGTGCGGCGTTCACGTCGCCGGTCAGGAACAGACAGGTGGCCAGGTCCACGCGGGCTTCGGCCTCAACAGTGGACCATGGCTCAAGCGCCGCCCCGGACAGGGCGTCGAGTGCCTGCCGAGCGGACGTGGTGGCCTCATCGGCCTGCCCGACCTGCAGCCATGCTGTGCTTGCGCTTCGTGCCTGCTGCGGCAAGGCATAGCCGAACTCACCACCGATGAGATCATGCAACTCGTCGCAACCCTCGGCGCTGCGGGCGGCGTCGGCGGAGTTGAGGGCCCGCCGCACCTCGTCGACCGATCCCCGATGTGACCAGGCACGGGCCAAGATGCTGAACGCCCGCACCCGCGCGACACCTGCTGGCGCCTGCTCGACTGCCAGGCTGGCGAAGTGAACTGCCTCCATGGGCTGCCCGGTCCAATAGGCAGCCGTGGCCTGGAGTCCCAGGGCGTACGCCCGGACACCGGCGTGATCGATGACCTCGCCATACTGTTCTGCGGCCTGCGCGTACTGCCGTGCGGTTGCCCAGAGTCCGAGATCGATACTGGCGCTGGCGAGGAGTGCCATTGCCTGGGCTACGGTGAAGTACAGGTCATTCAACTGTGCGGGCCGCCGCGTTCGGGACAGCAGTTCCACGGCAAGGTTGCGTACCCGAAACGTCTCGTTCACTGCTTCAGCGGGCGTCAGGGCATCGAAACGGCGCGCAACGCCGCGCACATCGTTGCGCAGTTGGTCGATCACCCCGTCCGGCACCGCCCACGTCCCTGTTTCTCTGGCATGTTCGCTGCACTCACGTGCCGCCAACATGATCGCCTGCTCGACTCCAACGTACCCGGCAGTAGCTGTCCGGCCAACCGGCACAAGACCGGCTGTTGACGGGTACACCACCGCCACGCTGCCCGACCGACCTTCGTAAGGACGTCGCTGGACAGCGTCGGTTCGTCGTGGACTGTAGAGGCCGATCGAGGCGTCGGTGGGGGAGCCGAGGACGTGGCGGAGGGCGGTGCGGCGTTCGTCGCTGGGCCAGCGGTGTTCGCCGCGTTCGAGTTTGCCGATCCAGCGGAAGTCGACGTAGTGGGCGGTGAGATCCCGGCCGGGGTAGAGCTGGTCGAGTGCGGCATTGACGGCGTCGGCGAGCTCGGGCCGGGACATGAGTTGACCTGCCCGCCACGGGGAATCCAGTCGGAGGCGCGCGTCGCTGAGCAGGGTGTTTGGCGTGATCACCGCGTCGGGATGGCGAGGCATCGAACCCCCCTCCCTCTACAGCTGGCCGACCAGGCTGGGACGCACCTGCCAGCCCGCCGGGCAGGGGTGCTGTACGGCGACGTCAGCGTATCGCCTGCAGCCGTGCTGCGTGTACCTGCCGCTACCGTATCGACCCGGTCGGTTACGGCTCGCCGAGCGCCGCGAGATGTGTTCCGAACGACTCCGCGAGGCTAGCCAGCAGCCTGTTGCCCTTCTCCGCCGTGCCTGCTGATGGTCTGCCGATGACGCCGGTTTGGGTGTAGGCACGCATCCCGTGGACCAGCAGCATGGATCGCTCGTCGGCGGTGTGATCGGCGTTGGCGTACCCGGGGCCAACCGCGTTCGGCTGCACGTGCAGGAGGAGGGAGACTTCCAGTTCGCCGGCGTGCATGTCGTGATGAGCATCGGTTTCGAGGCCTGCTGCGGCTCGGGCGGTGTCCCACTCGGCCTTTGTCGGGAACAGGGTCATGGAGCTGGGTGCCGTGGCGTTGGCGGTCTGCACGATGTTGCTGAGCACGTAGTTTCCACCGTGTCCGTTGACAACGGCCAGCCGGGTGACGCCGCTGGCGGCGAGGGACACGCGGATGTCCTCGACGATGGCGGAGAGCGTTTGGTGGCTGATGCTGACGGTGCCAGGCCAGCCAGCGTGCTCATGCGAGCAGGACATCGTGATCGGCGGCAGGAGCAGGATGTTGTACCGCTCAGCGATAGCCGCGGCGATTGCCGAGGCAACGATCGTGTCCGTGGACAGCGGCAGGAACGAGCCGTGCTGCTCGAAGCTGCCGACGGGCAGCACCGCCACGCGTGGGGCACGGTCGGCGACGTCTGTGCTCGTGGTCGTCGGGATCACATCCACCTGACTATCTTGCCACCGGGGCGGTCATCGCCTGACGGTGCGCGTTGATGAACGTTTCGACGGCGGTGAGGTTTCGGTGCCTTCGGAGCAGGACTGCGAGCGGTTGCAGGGCGCGCACGGTGCGGTACGAGCCGGCCGTGGCGCCGAGTTGCAGAGCTGCCATGCCATGGCATGCGGCGCGTTCGGGGTCGTCGAACTGGTAGCACTCGCCGAGGTGCGCATGCCACATGCCGGCGTCGATCGAGGCCGAGCTGCTGTCAGTCAGGAGTTCCTCGAGGATCGCCACAGCTGAGCTGGGGTCGCCCAGCAGTTGCCGGCAGCGGGCGTCGACGGCGGTGACGTAGCGCAGGTCGCAGTGGCTTGCGAATTGGTCTACGGGGTCGATGCCGGCCTGGCGTAGACCGTGTCGCGCGGCGGTGATCACCGTGTGGGTGTCGTTGTCACCGGAGGCGGCGAGTGCTTCTGCGGTGCGGGTCAGGCACAGCACCTGGGTGCGTGCGGGGACCGGGCCGTGTGTGAGTGAGCGGCGGGCCAGCGTTATCGCGGTGCGCACGTCGCCGTTGTCGAGCGCGTGCTGGCTGTGCCGCATGAGCGCATACGCTCCGAGCGCTTGGTCGCCGGCTGCGGCAGCATGTCGTTGTGATCGCGCCAGCCACTCTGCACCGTCCGGCTCGCCGGCGTTGTCAGCGAGCCAGCTCATGAACTCCGACCAGCGTCCATCGACGGCTGCGAGGTCGGGGCGGGTGTCGTCGCGTTGCAAATCGTCAAGGACGCTGAGGTGGTTGCGGACACGGCGGACGAGTTCGGCAGATACACCCCGACGAGCCTGCGTCGTCAGCTGGTCAAGGGTTAGTAGCCACGCCTCGGCGGTGTCCGGCGTGTCGGTGTCGAGTTGGTTCGCTGGTTCGCCACTTGCCGCAGCGCGTGGGAGTTCCGGCCGTCGTGGTGGTGCGACCCGATCACCTGAGCGCCGCGTGCTGAACAGGCCGAGTTCGGCGTCGCTGCGGACGTGCAGCACGTGCCGCAGCGCAGCGCGCCGCTCGCGGCTGGGCCACCGGTGTTCACCCCGTTCGAGTTTGCCAATCCAGCGGGAGTCGACGTAGTGGGCGGTCAGGTTCTGGCCCGGATAGAGCTGGTCGAGGGCGGCATTGACGGTGTCGGCCAGTTCCGGGCGAGACATGGTCCGATCGGGCCAGCGCGGCGAGGTGAGGCGCCTGCGGGCGTCGGTGAGGTGCGGGTTTGGTGCGACGAGCGTGTCGGGATGGCGCGGCACGATGCACCTCCGTTTCTGAACATGCCGATGTCGCGTGCGGCGTTGCCGCTGCCGATCGACCAGGCCGTGAGCATTGGTCCTGGGCGGGGGTAGGTCGACCGGCTGGCCAGTCGACCCGGGGTCTCGGCAGTCGGTGTGATCAGAGGTCGAACCTGCCAGCGCGGATGTCGCTGGTGAACGCGCCCCAGGTTTCTGGGTTGAACTCCAGCACGGGTCCGGCGGTGTCCTTGGAGTCGCGGACACCGACCGTGCCGTCGACGGCGCGGGAGACCTCGACGCAGTTGCCGTCGTCGCTGCGGGTTGATTTGCGCCAGTTGGTGTATGTCCGGGTGGTCATGCTGCTGCTCCTTCAACGGGGGACAGCTCCTGCGCGGCGGCGCGGAGCAGGCGGATGCTCGGTTCGGGTGCCAGCGCGGCGGCCTTGAGACGCCGGTGCAGGCTCAAGTACGGGTCGATCTCGTGTGGGTCAGTGTGGATGAGGTCCTTGGTGAGCGTGTCCACCGCGACCGCTATGGAACCGGGCGCGCCCCGGTAGCGGTAGATCGAGTAGGCCGACCGCGGTGCGCTATGGCCCCGGATGGACGCGTCAATCGGCAGCACGCGGACGACCACGGATGCATACGTCGTGCAGACGGCGACGATGTGCCGTAGCTGGTCGGCGACGATCTGAGGTTCGGCGGCGCAGCGTCGGATCGCGAACTCGTCGAGCACCACGTCGTACTGCGGCCCGTCGACGGCGAGCAGCAACCGCTGCCGGTATGCGCGGGCGGCGACCGCGGCGGCGGGATCGAACACATCGGTGTGACCGGCGGCGGTGCTGCGAATGCGGGCCTCGGCGAACGCGGCGGTCTGTAGCAATCCTGGGGGCAGTGCGAGGGCGTACTCCGCGATGCTCTTGGTGCCGCTTTCCAGGTCGGCGTAGGTGGCCTGCCGGAAGCCCATCCGTTCGGCCTCGGGTACCCACCACCCGCGGGCCCAGCCGTCCGCCGCTGCGTCCATGATCGCTGCGCGTCGGTTGGCGCCGACGGCCAGGTAGTCGCAGATGGCGCTGACCATGTCGATGTCCGGCCCGAGGCGGCCGTTGTCGAGGGCGCTGAGTTGCTGTCGCGGAAACCCGACGGCGCGGGCGAGCGGCTCACTCGCGATGCCGTGCTCGTCGCGCAGGCGGCGGATCTCGCGTCCCAGCCATTGCCGGCGGACGTACGGACTGGGGCGAGTCACCGGCAGCCTCCAACGGGTCCACTCGAACCCGGTCGGCGTCTTCCGCTCCGGCCGGGTGGGCTCAATGTAACCCCTCCAACCGCAAAAGTGATCTTGAAGTGGGTGTAGCCGCAGGAAGATTTAGCAGCTCAGTGGTCGGTCGGACCAAAGGTCGGTACGCAAGGTCGGACCGGTAGTCGGTATTCCCAGCCGTCCGCACGTCCGTGATCGTTGACTTGCAACGAGTTACCCGTCGATGGTTCGGGTTCACGCGATGGTCGAAGGAGGGCGACGTGAGGCAGGAGGTTCTGTTGAGGCCGGCGCCTCGCAGCGTGCTCAGGGTACCGGCAGCGCGGATTTCGACCGATGTCGATCACATTGCAAACATAGGGACTGGGACGTCTGCCTTCAGCCTGGCGTCGCTGCTGGTCTGCGGCAGCTGTGATCAACCGTTGCAGCCGTCGTGGAACAGCCGGGACGAACGCGTCTACCTATTCCTGTGCGGCTGCCAGCGGACCGTCATCGACGCAGCGGCAGCTGAGCGGTTGGTACGGGATCGGGTCGAGGCGGCCTCGGTCGTGTTGGTGGAGGACGTGCCCGCAGACCGACTCGGACCGGTCTTCGGCCAACTTTTCGCAGAGGTGCGAGTCGCGGCCTCCATCGACGACCTGGCGTTCGTCTGGCGGATTTGAGGCTTCTGGCCGCCGTCGCTGCGTGGGCTGACGGCGGCGGCCAGAACCAGCACAACGTGATCAGCAACTAAGCATCGGCGCGTCAGGCGGTGACGCGCGGATGCGTCATGCCCGCTGGCCGACTGGCTGGTGCGGCTGCCAGTCGGCGATTGGGAGGTATCCACGTGAGCGTGACACAGCACATACCGGTTCCCGCAGACGGGACACCATTGGCCGGTCGGTATCGGCCGGAGTTGCGGCGGATGCTGGGGTTTCGGGATCTGGTGTTCTACGGATTGCTGTTCATGGTGCCGATCGCGCCGATGGGGATCTTCGGCGGGGTGTTCCAGAGCTCCGGTGGGATGGTCGCCCTCGCGTATGTGATCGGCATGGTGGCGATGGTGTTCACCGCCGCCTCGTACGCGCAGATGGTGAAGGCGTTCCCGCTGGCCGGCAGCGTCTACAACTACGCCGGGCGGGGTATCGCGCCGCCGGTCGGGTTTCTGGCCGGTTGGGCGGTGCTGCTGGACTACCTGCTGGTGCCGAGCCTGCTGTATCTGATCGCGGCGGTGGCGATGCATGCGACGGTGCCGGCGGTGCCGGTGTGGGCGTGGCTGGTCGGGTACGTGGTGGTCAACACGGCGGTGAACCTGCTGGGCATCCGCACCACCGCCCGGTTCACCAGCGTCATGCTCATCGGTCAGCTGATCGTCCTGGCGATCTTCATGGCGGTTGCCGTGGCCGCGCTGCTGCACGGCCGCGGTCGCGGGTTCTCCTGGGAGCCGCTGTTCAACGCGCACACGTTCACCTGGCCCCTCGTCTTCGGTGCGGTGTCGGTCGCGGTGCTGAGCTTCCTGGGTTTCGACGGCATCAGCATGCTGGCCGAGGAGAACCGGGGCGGCCCAGGCCAGATCGGCCGGGCAATGGCCGCCGCCCTGGGCCTGGCGGGACTGGTGTTCATCGCGCAGACCTGGGTGGCGGCGCTGCTGGTGCCCGACCCGGCTGGGCTGATTACCAACGGGGACCCGGACGGTGTGGCGTTCTACGACGCCGCTCGCGCCGCCGGCGGCGGGTGGCTTGCCACGCTCTGCGCGGTCGCGACCGCGATCGCGTGGGGCATCGCCAACTCCCTGGTGGCGCAGGTGGCCACGTCCCGGCTGCTGTACGCGATGGCCCGGGACCGGCAGCTGCCCGGCTTCCTCAAGACGGTCTCACGCCGCTCCGGGGTGCCGGCCAACGCGATCGTGCTCACCGCGTTCCTGTCGATTGCGATCGGCCTGTACATGGCATGGCGCTCCGACGGCATCACCCTGCTCTCCAGCCTGATCAACTTCGGGGCGCTGACGGCGTTCATGGTGCTGCACCTGGCCGTGGTCTGGCACTACGTCGTCCGCAAGCGCAGCCGGAACCTGTTCGTGCACCTGCTCGTCCCGGCGGTCGGGTTCGCGATCCTCGGCTACGTGGCGGTCAACGCCAACGTCGCCGCCCAGCGCCTCGCCCTGGTCTGGGTAGGCGTCGGCGTAGTGGTGCTGATCGGCCTGTACGCGGCCGGCCGTCGCCCGCAGCTGTCCGGCCTCGACGTGCAGGTAGGAGCGCAGTCGTGACCGGCGTCGTGGACTTCGAGCCGAGCGCGCCGTCGCTCTACACGTTCGGCGGCGCCGAGCCGGTCGCCGTGGTCAAGCCGGGCCAGATCCTGCGGACCAGCACCGAGGACTGCTTCGGCGGCGCGGTGCGCACCGTCGACGATCTGCCGTCGCGGGTGTGTCAGCGGTTCAACCCGGTCACCGGCCCGTTCTACGTCGAAGGGGCTGAGCCCGGCGACACCCTCGCGTTGCATTTCGCGGCGATCACCCCGGCCCGGGATTGGGGGATGTCGGCGACGTTTCCGCACTTCGGCGCGCTGACCAGCACCCACGCGACGGCGACGCTGCAGCCGCCGCTGGAGGAGCTGGTGTGGCAGTACGACATCAACCTGCAGGTCGGCACCGTCCGCTACGCCGCCCGCCGATCCGACTTCGCGGTCGAGCTCCCGCTGGATCCGATGCTCGGCACCGTCGGTGTCGCCCCGGCTGGCGGCGAGGTCCGGGCCAGCATCGTGCCGGACGCGCATGGCGGGAACCTCGACACGCCGGAGCTACGTGCCGGCACGACCCTGTATCTGGGGGTGAACGTGGCGGGGGCGCTGTTTGCGCTCGGTGACGGCCACGCCCGCCAGGGCCAGGGTGAAGTGTGCGGGGTCGGGGTGGAGTGCGCGATGCGGGTCACCGTCGCCGTCGACCTGGTCAAAGGCGTGGCGACGCCGTGGCCGCGGATCGAGACCGACCACCAGCTCATCTCCATCGGCGCGGCTCGCCCGCTCGAAGACGCGTTTCGGATCAGCCAGCGCGACCTCATCACGTGGGTGGTCGAGCTGACCGGTCTTGACGTGCTGGATGCCTATCAGCTGGTGTCGCAGGCGGGACGCGCCGCGCCGGGCAACGTGTGCGACCCGCTGTACACGATGCACGCCGCGATCGACACGAACGTCCTGCGCGGTGCGACCGCCTACGGCGACAGCCATCGGCGGCTGCGCGGGCTGGCCGAGACGCTGTGGTGACCGGCGATGACCAATCCGATCGGGGAGCGGCCAGCGCCGCCCCTGCGGCAGCCGCTGCGGGTCGAGCTGTTCTTCCTCACCCACTCTGAGACGGGCGAGCGGCTGGCCAGCCCCGCCGCGGTGGGCGTCGCGCTGGCCGGCGCGGTGCTGCTCGACGAGCTGCTGCGGCCGGTCACACGGGTCCACGTCGCGGACCGCCGGATGATCGTCACCAACCCGGGCTTGTCCGGCGACCCGGTCGCGGACTGGGCGGTCAGCCTGCTCGCCAGCTCCAGCGGCATGTCGGCATTGACGTCGCAGCGGCGGTGGATGGACGTGCGCGACATCATCCGCGCGCTCGCCGCGGACGCTTACGAGCGCACCGCCGCCGGGATGTATGCGGGGGGCCTGATCGTGCAGGCCTCGCGTCGGCGGATCGCGCGTGGGCGGCGGCGGTATCCGCCGACCGACCCGAACGTCATTCCTCGTATCCGCGGCCGGGTGAACAGCACATTGAGTGGCCACACCGTGCCCGACGTGCAGACCGATGCGCTCGGCGGGCTGATCCGGGCCCTCGACCTGGTCTGCGAGCTGTACCTGGACGGTGCGCTGTTCGACGTGCCCGCGGCGCTGCGACGGATGGTCGAGCGGGTCGGTGCCGACCAGCCGGCCGCCGGGCACGTGCTGGCCGAGACCTACAGCCTGATCGGTGAGGCGGCGGTTGCGGTGTACCGATGAGCGTTTCCTGGCGGTGTGCGCGTCCCGGACTCGGTGCCGGTCCGGGGCGGTCGGGCGGCGGCCCGTAACCCTTGACCGCCGAGGGTGGCCGCTGCCCATCCGGGGTGGTCCCGGCCGTAGGCCTCCCAGGGCCGGGCCACCCCACCACCCACTCACTCACGTTGCTGACCTTGTTCCGGCCGACCTATCTGCGGAGTTCGACACCATGACAACGACCACGACCACCACGAGGCGGCCAGCGCGGCTGCGCGCACGGCTTGCCCGTCTGCTGTCCCGATGTCGGGGACGGTCTACGCCCGCCGAGGTCGGGTACGCGGTCCGCTGCGACTGGCCGGCAGCGACCCAGGGTGGCGTGTGTCACGACGTCAGCAGGTTCACGACGAGCCAGCGGCGGGCGCTGCGACGCGCCGCTGCCACGCAACGATTCTGGCGCCCCGGGCCGCTGCGCCCGCTCGCCGTGACTGTCGTGCCGATCAGCCGCGCCGAGTTCACCACACACCCGCAGGCGTGCACCTCACTCGCCTGCCCGACCACAGCCGTGTTGTACGGCCTGACCGCCGGCGAGTCAGCGGGAGTCCCGGCGTGAGCGCGGCTACCTGGACTGGGCAGCCGCCCGGCCCAGTGCCAGGCTCAGGGAAGCCGGGCCTGGTGCGTGGCCTGGTGTCGCCGTTCGCGGTGTGGCAGTTCCAGGTCGGTGCGTCCTCGCCGCTGACGTTCGTGGTCGGTGGTGTGGTCACCACCTACGCGGTGACCGGGGTCGTCGGGGTCCCGCTGACGTTCCCGATCATCGGCGTCTGCCTGGGACTGCTGTCGGTGGGCTATCTGGCGATGTCCTACCGGCAGCGGCATGCCGGCGCGGCGTACGCGGCGATGGCGGTCGGCCTCAGTCCGCGGTGGGGCGTCGCCGGCGGGTTCATCGCCCTGGTGTCGTACCCGGCGCTGCAGATCGCCCTGCTCGGGCTGTTCGGCGTGAACATGGCCGACCTCACCGGCCGCGGGTCGTGGCAGGTGTGGGCCTGGGCGGCCTGGCTGCTGCTCGCCGCCTTCGGAACCCTGCGCTACACCCTGGGCCAGTACACGGTCGCCGGGATCACCATCGTCGAACTGGCGGTGATCACGATGATGGCGATCGCGGCGTTCGCGCACCCGCACGACGGGCACATCACCGTAACCCCGCTCACCCTGAGCGCGTTGTGGTCCGACCAGGGCCAGATCGGTGGCACGTTCGCCTTCGGGGTTGCCGCGTTCCTGGGCTTCGAGTCCGGGCCGGCGTTCTCGGAGGAGATCAAGGACGAGCGGTCCGTGGTCGCGGCCAGCGTCCTGACGCTGGTGTTCCTGACCGGCTTCCTGACCGTGGTGGCGTGGTCGCTAGCAGTGTGGACCGGCGCCGACCGGATCGTCGCGGAGGCGACCAGCGCACTGCCCTTCGACATCATCACCCGGTACTGGGGCGCGACGGCCGGAACGGTGATGGGGGTGCTGCTCATCAGCAGCGTCTACATCTCGATGCTCAGCTTCCACAACACCACGAACCGGTACGTCTACGCGATGGCGAGGGAGCGGGTGCTGCCCGGGTTCCTGGAGCGGGTCGGGCGCACCGGGGGCCGGTTCGAGGGCACCCCGTGGCCGGCGTCGCTGGCGCAAAGCGGCCTGGTCGCGGTGGTGCTGGCCGGGTTCCAACTGGCCGGCGCGGATCCGATGGAGGACATGTTCGTCTGGCTGTCCTCCGGGGCGGCGTTCGCGATCCTGACCATGCTGGTGCTGGTGTCGATCGCCGCGGTGCTGTGGTTCCGCAGCGGCCAGGGCGGCGCGGCATCGGTGTGGATCCGCACCGTCCTGCCGATCGTCGGCGCGGTCGCCGGGGCGGTCCTCGCAGCGGTCATCGCCTTCAACCAGTCGCTGCTGCTGCAACTGAAGCCGGGCTCACGATGGCAGCTGCTGATCCCGGCCTGCGTCGCGGCCGTCGTGGTCGCCGGGCTGCTGTACGGGGCATGGATCAAGACCGCTTACCCCGGCCGGTACGCCGGGATCGGCCGGGGACAGCCGAATCCGCTCACGGAGATCGACATCCAGCTGGGAGCGGTCCGTGGCTGAGGCACACCGCTACCAAGGTCCGGCGGGCGGGCACCGCGACGGCCCCGGATACCGCGGCCATCTGCGAGTAGTTTCCGCCGCGCCGACGCAGGCCGCTGCGCATACTCACACCGACAGGGACGCGAGGGGACGAACCGACGTGCCCGGTCAGTCCGCGCACCTGGTGCCGCCGACGCCCGGCCTGCCGCCGGCCGAGGACGGGACCGCAGAGCAGGTCCATTTCGCGCCGCCGCCGGAGTTCCTGCAGTATCCGGAACCGTTGGCGGCGCCGGCCGAGGATCTGTTCCCGCAGGTCCCGGTCTGGCCCGACGGACTGCTGCCGCACCGTGATGCGGTGATCGCGTTGCGGGCCGACATTGTCGAGCGGGTCAGGTCATTTGGCCGGTGGCATGCGTTGGAGGCGTTCAGCCGGCGGTTCCGCGGCCGGCCGATCGGCCCGTACGCGGTGGCGCTGCTGTTCTGGACCGCGCCCGATGCGCAGGGCCGGCAACTGCGCATCGACCGCCGCTACTACCCGAAGGTGCGGCTGACCAGCAATCCCGTCGACGTGCTCCAGCAGCTCGTCAGCCAGGTGCACGCCGGCTGGGCAACGCCCGGGTTCAACCTGCGCCGGACCCTGGTCAGCGACCCGGATCCGGACTGGACCGCGGCGCAACTGGGCACGGCAAAGTTCTTCGGGGTAGCCCTGTCGTCCCTGGACGACCCGCCCGGATCCGGGTCGTGGGCGAGAACCTCGCCGACCGTCGATCACGCCGAGGACCTGCCCATCATGTCCATGATCCAATGCATCGACGGCGGCCGGATGGTGGTGCGGCAGCTCGGCGCCGAAGGCCGCCGCGCGGTCCAGCGCAGCTCCAGCGTGGCGCTGCACACCGTTGCGGGGTTCGCGCCGTTCGCGTGGAAATACTCGCCCGACCTGAACCGGATCCCGGTCGAGCACCCGGACGCGCACGTCTGGCACCAGCTGCGGGAGCTGGCCCGGATGATCTACTGGGGCTGGGGGCAGCTGTCGTGAGCACCCGCAGCGCCAGCACGGTTGCCGATGCCGGCGGGGCCCGTGACGTCGTCGCGGCGCAGCGGCGCCTGCGCGCCATCCGGCGGCGCTTGGACGACGCCGTCCGTAACGACCTCGGGTATCCCAACGCCACCGATGTGGATCTCAAGAGGCTGGCCGAGTTCGTGCAGCGGCCGATGAACAACGTCGGCTGGCCCGGCCGGGCCAGCCGCGGGTTCCGCAGTCACACCCTCGAGGAGGAGTTCGAGGTTGTGCAGCGGGTGGCCGACCTGCTGCGGGCCCCCGCCGACGACCGCACCGGCCTGGTCACCACGGGCAGCACGGCCGCGATCCGTCACGCGCTGCTGCACGCGCGGGACCGCTACCGCAAGGTTGTTGTGTTCGCGTCGACTGCGGCGCACACCTGTGTGCGGAAGGTCGCCCGCCATCAGCTGCGGATGCCGTTCGTTGCGGTGCCGGCATCCCCTGGCGGGGAGATTGACTACACCGAGCTTGCCGCCGCGGTCGGCCGCCGTCGGCCCGGCGTGGTGCCGGTGGTGGTGGCGACGATCGGCACGACCATGTTCGAGGCGGTCGACGACGTGCGGCAGGTCCACCTGGCACTCGACGCCGCCGGGGTGTCCCGGGAGGCCCGGCATGTGCACGCCGACGCGGCCCTGGCCGGGCTGGCGTTGGCCGGGTTGCCGCCGGTGGCGCGGCCGGGGTTCGACTTCGGTGACGGCGCCGACAGCGTCAACATTTCCGGCCACAAGTTCCTCGGGGTGCCCGAACCGTGCGGCATCCTGGTCATCCGCCGCTCCGCATGCGCGGACGCGGACGAGACCGTCACCTACACCGGCGCGGTCGACCTGACCATGGACGGTTCCCGGTCCGGGCACACCCCGCTGATGTTGTGGTGGGCGCTGCAACAGTTCAGCCCGGACGTGCTGCACCGCCGGGCCGAGGTATCCCGTGCCAACGCCCGCACCGCGGTGGACTGGCTCACCGCAGCCGGGATCCCGGCCGGCCGGCACGAACACGCGTTCACCGTCGTCCTGCCCCGCCCGCCGGAGCCGTTCCTCGACACCTGGCCCCTGGCCGTCGACGGCGACTGGGCGCACATCATCTGCATGCCCGGCAAGAGCCTCGACGATGTGCACCGCTTCGTGGGCGACTACGTCGCGGTGATGCGGCCACCGCAGCTGGCGGCCCGGCCGGTCCCGATCCCACCCACCCGGCATCCGACGCCGAAACCGTCGCCGGATCTGGCCGAACTGAAGGACCCGATCGCGTGCTAACCCTCGCTACACCGCTGCGGGTGCTCGACCCGCTGCAGCGCCACCGCGACCGCCCCGCCGACGCCGTCGGTCACGTCCTCTACGCGGTGCGCGCCGGGCGGCTCATCGAGGCCGAGACGCCGCACGGCCCGGACCGGTGGACCTGCCGCATCGTCGACTGCACCGGCGACCCGCAGTGCCGGACGGTCCTTACCGGCGCGGACCTGGCCACCGCCCTCGACCTGGCCGACCTCACGGGCACTGGCCACCCCGACCCGGCCACCCACCTCGTGGCCTACCGCGCCGCCTGGCGCAGCCAGGCATGGCACCGCTGCGGCAGCCGGGCCGGAGCCGTCGCCGACCTCCTCACCGGCGACGTCGGCCGGGACCTGACCGTCGACCTGGACTCGCCCCACACCAGGGTCCGCGCACAGCAGGTTCACATGCTGCCCGTCGGCTTCAAGCAGGTCCTTGTCCGCCTTACCACCGCTGGTCTGCTCCACCCTGTCGACGACGGCGGTGGCCACCAGCGCGCCGTGCTCACCCTGCCACCACGACCGGCCCTCGTCCTCGCCTGACCACCGTCAACCGCTGCCTGGAGGCGTCCATGTTCACCGCCGCACCCGCCGCGATCGTCCAGGAGGTGCCCGGCCTGCCCGCCATGGCGCGGGTGCTGGTGCTGCCGGACGAGGCGCCAGCGGCGAGCCGGTTCATGCTCGGGCTCGCCGGGCGGGCCGTCGACGCGGCCCGACGGGCCGGGCGGAACCAGGTCGTCGTGGCGGTCTGCGACGCCTGCGAATGCTGCGACACCTACGGCCACGCGGTCAACATGCAGGCCGCGAGCGCCGGGATGGACCTCACCGTGTTCCTGGCCGCTGGCGGCACGATCAGCCGCCCTCGCCCGGCCGCGGCCGCCGCGTCCACCGTGGCCGGCCGGCCGGGCCCGAACGGCCACATCATCGACGGCAGCTACGCCGACGCGGTCGCGGTCAGCAAACGCCACGCCGCCCAGATCGGCGCGGCCGATGCGAACGTGCCCGGCCCGCACGGCAACCACGGGATGTGGGCCCTCGCCGTCCACCTCGTCGACCTGCTCGGCTGCCTGCCGGAACCGCCGACGGCGATCTGGACGCCGCTGGACGAGCTGGTGCCCGCCCTCGACGCGGCGCTGCTGCTCATGGGCTGGCCTGCCACCCTGACCGCCGTCACCCGGCAACCGCCACCGGGGGTGCGCCTGCTCCGCCCGGCGGCGGCCTGGCCGGACTCCCCGCTCTACCAGCAGCTCGGCTCCCGCGACGGCGCCAACTGGATCATCGAGGCTGGCGACGACCAGGCCGAGCACGCCCGACGGCTCCTGGCCGACGCCGGCATCACCACGACCGCCACCGCGGCGCTCGGCCTCGCCGGCCTGCTCAACACCACCGACCGCCGTGCGCCGGGCCGGGCACCGGCAGGCGAGGCCGAGGCGGGGCAGCAGCTCGTGCTGGTCGCGCCGAGCTCGGCCGCCGACGTCACCGGGCCGCGCCAATGAGCCTATGGTCCGGCGGCACGATCCGCACCGCAGGGCTGCAGGACGCCACGGCCGTCGGCGACGTGCTGGCCGCCGCCCTCACCGACACCGCGCTCGGCGCGCTGCTGCCGGTCAACCGCACTGGGCGTCGACGCGTCCTGCGACAGGTGTGCACGGCTCTGGCCGCCGCGGCTGTCGTCAACGGCGGCACCGTGCACGTGCGCAGCGACGTTGCCGGCGCGGCGATCTGGCTCCCCGCCGACACCCCCACCAGCGCCGCGGCACAGCCAACCGACCGGACCGGCAGCACCTCGGCCATCGCCGACGTGCTCGACATCGCGGTCATGGACCTCGACACGGTGCCGGCCGCAGCGGACGGAGTCCCGGCCGCGGGCGCCGCGCTCAACCACACCACGCAAACCGTGCTGGACACGCTCGCCGCCCTGCTGCGCCCCACCGTGCTCCCTCGTCGCGGCGGCACCGCGGGCGCATGGTTCCTCGTCGCATTGGGCGTCGACCCGGACGCCCGCCGCGAGGGTGTCGCCCGGCAACTGCTCACCGATCAGCACGACGCCCTCGACCGGCACCGTGCACCCGCCGTCGCCGTGGCGATCGACCCCGCCGGGCAACAGCTCTACGCAACCGCCGGCTACCGGCCGCATCACGTCGACCCCGTCGCGGATGGCCTGGCCGTGCAGTGGCTCGTGCGCTCGCCGGGCCCCATCGAACTGGTCACGCCGCGCCCCTCCTGGCGGACCGGATGAGCGCATCGGCACGGCGTTCGACGCCCCTGCTGGTCGGTGACCAGCCAGCTACCGTCACCGGTGGCCGTCCTGTGCCTCTGTCATCACCGAGCGGCAATGCCGCTGCCCGAGCGTGCCGCCGCCGGTCGCTGCGTCCGGCTGGCCTTGCCGGGCCCGTGACCGCTGCTTCCCACGCCTGTTCCCGGTCGCTCCGCCCGGCAGCGGTGTTGTGCACCAGTAACGCCGTCCGGCGAGTCGCCGCTCCAGCCGTGCCGCAGCCTGGCTGGCATCTTCACGCAGGCGCTGGGGCAGTTCGCGGCCCCGATGTGATGCCGCCGGCATCATCGCCAGCCGGGCCGGTGCAACGGTGCCCGGGCGTGCCCCTGCAGCCTCCGGCGCCGCATGTGCCGGGCTGCCGCAACGCCGGAGGCAGCCGATGACGGCGGCGGAGCCGATCGAGTGGGACGGCGTCCTCGACCTGGCCTACACCCTGGCCAACGCCGGCGAATACACGGGCGCCGCCGCGGTGCTGGGCGCTTCGCTGAGCGTGCTCGACCCGGCCACGACCAGGCCCGATGAGAACGTGATCGCTGCCGCCGTGCTGTTTGTCCGTGTGGTCGATCCGACTATGGACCTGGTGCCTGATGAAGTCGCTTGGGCCCGCTACGCCCACCAGGCGGCGCACACCTTGCACGGACCCGACGGCCTCACCACGATAGAGGCTACCGAGGCTCTCGCGCTGGCCCTGGCCAGTCACGACCGGTTCGCCGAGGCGGAACAGCTGCGCCGCGACCTCATCCGGTTGCACCTCGATCGCGGCGACATCGACGCCCACCTGCTGGCCCGGATGGACCTCGCGCAACAGTGGCACGACGCCGGACGCTGCGGCGACGCCATCCGCGAGGCGACGGCCGCGTGGCAGCAGTGGATCATGCACCACGAGCCCACGGACGGCCACTCGTTCGCGATCGCCATGCACCTGTTCTGGATGCTGCTGGCGTGCAACCGGGTGGACGAGGCGCAGGCGATCGCCGTCGCCGCTGACCTGCAGGCCCCTGAGCCCGGCGACGCCACCTACGACGTGCTCTGTGCGCTGCTGGCCAGCCTGGTGGCGGGGATGCAGTACCACGAACCCGTCTGCGCCCGCCTGCTCGACCGTACCGCCGGTCTCCGAACGGCACGTGATACGGCCGTCACGCGCAGGCTCGTGCGGGACCAGCGCGGCGAGGCCGGTGAGCCATGGCCGCGATGACCGAGCAGCGCGCCTCAGCCCGCCACCGGGCGGCATTGACCAGCCACGACCTGCGGGCCGCGGCCCGCTGGTTCGTCAACGCCGACTACGACCGCGCCCTCGTCGAGCTCGACGCACTCCGCCGAGCAGTCTGCGACGTCACCCCCATCGACCGCGACATCGCCGATGCAGCCGCCCGGTATCTCGGGCTGACACTGCTGCACCTCGGCCAGATCGACCAGGCCGTCGAACTGCTGGCCGATCAGGCCGCCGACCTCATGGCCCGGCGCGGCGAGACGGACCAGCAGACCGCGCTGACCCTGGTCGCGCTCGGCGACGCACTGCGCCGCCACGCCACCACCCGCACGCTCGGCCAAGCGGCAGGCTGCTACCAGCAGGTCACCGGCCTGCCGCACGACGACGCTGACCTGTGGTGGGCGCGGCGGTTCGCCGCCGCTGGGCTGGCCCTGCTCGACGCCGAACACGGCCGCTACGCGCAAGCCCTGGCGGGTCTCGCCGCGACCGTGTCCGACCTGGTCGAGTCCGGTGGCCTGGCCCGCCACGACGTGCTGCACCTCGTCGACGAGGTCACCGCCCTGCAGGTGCGCCTCGGCGCCACCACGCACGCATACAGGCTGCTGGACGAGGCCCTGCCCGCGGCGACGACCGTGCTGAGCGGCCGCCACCCGCTCACCCGCCGGCTGCAGCTGCGCCGCACCCCTTCGGTCACCAGCGCTGCCGCAACGTCCAGGAGCACGCCGACCGTAGCCGGCGTCGCGCGACGGCGACTCACCCGCTGGTATCACGCCTGGATCGCCGCGTCGCTCGTGGTCGGCTTCCCGTTGGTCGGCAGCGTCAGCGCGGCCGTGACCTACGCGATGGCACGACCCGGCCCCGAGAGCGAGCATCAGGCAGTCGCAGCGGCCACCCGCCCGGCGGCGGCTGCAACGGCCTCCTCCTTTGCGGCCGTGCCCCGGCCCGCGCCCGGCAATGTCCGCATCGCTGCGGTGACCAGCAGCTCTCTCACCGTGACGTGGACCGACCCGAGCGGCGGTACCCGGCCCACCGCCATCTCCCTGTCCCACAGCGACAGCCCATTCGCGCCGGTCGCCGTCGTCCAGGCCGCCGCGACCAGCCGCCACCTCACCGGCCTGCAACCGAGCACCCGCTACTGCGTCGTTGTCGCGACGGTCTACGCCCCCTCGGTCCTGGCTGCGGCGGCACCGGCCTGCGCCACCACACCGGCAACAACCGCCCCGCATCCACAGGAGCAGCGATGACCTCCATCAACCCCAGCACCACCAAGCGCGCGGCCTCACTGCCCGACAACGACGGGGACCGCTGGCTCAACCGGATCCGGGCCGACGCCAGCGTGATGCCGGCGGCATCACCGTCCACCTGGACCGGACTGCTGCTCAACCGCCCGCCGACGTACCTGCCGGCGCTGGACGCAGCGTGCGGCGGCATCAACTGCTCGTTGGCGGCGATCCGCGACGGCGCCGGATACCGACACGTCGGCACGCTGACCCGCTGCCTCCGGGCGGCCGTGACCAGCCCGGAGATCGCCTCATGACCCGGCTCGTGTCCCACGCTGCCACGGCGACGATCGACCCGCTCGACGAGGCGATCCTCGGGCAGCTGCTCGGCGCCAGCGCCGTCGAGCTACGAGTCGCACCGCAGGCAACGCTCGGGCAGGCTGATGAGCGCAGCGTCACCCACCGCTTCCAGCTCCACGACGGCCGCAGCGTGATCTTCAAGCGCACCCGCACCACCGTGGACGGCAGCCTGGAAGGTCCGCTGCTGCAAGCGCTGCGTGCGACCGGCCTGCCGGTCCCGGCGGTGATCGCAGAAACGGCGGCCGGCGGGTGGCACGGCCTGCTCATGCACGACCTCGGCCCGGACGACCCCAGCCGCCGGCCGCCGACGCTCGCCGAGGCCGCCACGCTCGCCGCGCAGGTCCACGCCTTCAGCCCGAACGTCCCGCTGCGCACCATCGACAGCTCGGATCTCGCCGAGGTGCCGCACCGCGCGTTACACGACCTCGACCAGCTCACCGACCACGGTCAGCCCGCCGCCGGCCAGATCCAGCAGCGACTGCTGAGGCTAGCCGACCTGGCGCATCGGCGCGCCGCCTGCGCCGATGCGCAGCCCGTGGGCCTCTGCCACGGCCAGCTCCACCCGAGCAGGCTCCTCCGCGCGACCGGCGGCCGGGTCATCGTCGGCTGGTCCGGGGCCTACATCGGTCCCGTCCTGCTCGACCTCGCAGCACTGTGCGCCGACTGGCCGACGAGCCCCGGACAGACGCTGCGATCCTCCTGGACCCACCTGCGCGCCAGCTACGGCAACGCCGGCCACGACCGCTGCGGCGACCTTCCCTCCGACCGGTGGGCCATGGGCTGGCATCAGCTGCGCCGAGCAGCCGCCACCCTGGCCGACGCGGCCGCCAACGGTCACACACTGCCCCTGCCGGCCACAGCGGTGGTCATCGCGCAGCTCCAGGACGCGCTGGAGGACCTCTCGTGACACCGCCGCCGAGCCCGCCACGGCCGCGCACTGCGGTCCACGGTCAGCCCAGCGTCCCGCCCGGCCGCGCAACCCCCAACACCCGGCCTGCCCAACCCATCGACGATGGAGTCACTGCCCATGTTCACCCCGCTGGCAACACCGATAGCCCCGGATGCCGCGAGCCCGGCCAACGCCGCCGTCGCAACGACCTGCAGCCGAGGTCAGCGCAGCCACCGCACCGCCGTCCACGCCTCTCTGGGCGGGATGCCGTCATGCCCAGCGTGACCCCACCGGCCGACGGTCCCGCGGCGGCGGCCTACCAGATCGACACCACAGTTGCACATCCTGCGCGCCGCTACAACTACTGGCTGAGCGGGAAGGACAACTTCGCCGCCGACCGCGAGTCCGCCGACGCCATCGCCAAAGTGTTCCCCCACGTGCGGATCGCCGCCATCGAGAACCGCCGGTTTCTGCACCGGGCGGTCGCCTACCTCGCCCGGCACGCCGGCATCCGGCAATTTCTCGACATCGGTGTCGGGCTCCCACTCGAACCCAACACCCACGAGATCGCGCAGGACATCGCGCCTGACTGCCGGGTCGTCTACGTCGACAACGATCCGCTCGTCATGGCCCACGCCCGGGCACTGCTCACCAGCCACCCGGAGGGCGCCACGGCCTACGTCGAGGCCGATCTGCGTGACCCGGCAGCGATCCTGGACGACCCCGGCGTGCACCACACCCTCGACCTGTCCCAGCCGGTCGGGCTGTTGTTGGTCGCCGTCCTGCACTTTCTCGCGGACGACGAGGCAACCCACGCGGTCTCCGAACTCCTCGCCGCGCTCGCACCAGGCAGCTACGTCGTGCTCAGCCACGGCACCACGGACTATGCGAGCGACGACACCGCGGCCCGGATCCCATCTCTGCAGAAGAAGAACGAGATCCGCTTCCGGCCACGGTCCCGCGAGCAGGTCGCCGGCTTCGTCGCCGGGCTGCACGCCGTCGACCCCGACCCAGCAGCACCGGGCACGGTCGCGCACCTCGTGCCGATCGACCGGGCCGGGTCGCAGCTCGTGTCGGTCGCGCAATGGCGGCCCGACCCGGGCGAGCCGAACCTGCCGCGGGACGAGGATGTCGCCTGCTACGGCGTCGTGGCTGGCGTACCCGACGGCGCGACGCCAGGAGACGGGGTGATGCCGGCGGCATCACCGGCCGCACCGGCGGAGCCCGAGCTATGAGCGGCGGTCAGGGCGGCGCTGACGCTGCCCTCCTGCGCCAGGCCCAAACCGCCGCAGAGCTGCTGCCATGACCGGCCAAGCCCTTACTCGGCCCATCGACGGCAGCCCGATCAACCCTGTCCCACGGGAAGGCGGCTGGCTGGGCACCGGTCACGGTGTCCTCGCCCGGGTGGCCGGCACCGTGCACACACCGACGCAGGCGGCCGCGTCCGTGGCGTATCTGTCGACCGACCTCGTGCACACTGCGCTGTCGGCCGTACCCAGCAGCCTGCCTATTGACCTGGCCAGCGACACCCTGCCGCTGGTACCGCCGCCCGTGCTGCGCCAGGGGGCAACACGGTTCTACGACGTCCACCAAGTCCTGCCGCCGCCCCACGGCCGGTCCGTGCCCGAGCTGCTGAGGCGGTTGCCGCGGTTGCCGCACGTGGCCGGCCTGCACCCGCTGCCCTGGACGCCGTACGTTGCCGTAGACCTCACCCGCGAGGTCACGTACCTCGACCCGAGGCACGCCTTCAACCGCGCAGTCACCAGGGGCGGCTGGCTGCACGACCAACTCACCGCACTCGCCCACGCGCTCGGCGACCCCGGCAACGTGCGCGGCATGCTCGGCCTGAGCGGCACCGCCGCGCTCGACCCGAGTCGCCTGCACACCCCACAAGGCACCCCCATGCGCCTCGACCTGGTGCTCTTCCTGGCGCTCGCACCGAGCGGCCTGGACATCGCCGCAGCCCTACGGTCCATCGGCGCCGAGCTGCCCGCAGACCTCGCCGACGATGACCCCCGCCTGATCCGCTACCGGGCGCACCGGCGTAGGTCGTCGCCGACCGACGCGGCCAGCGACGAGCGGTTCCGCGCCCGACGTAGCGACGTCGCCTGGCTGGGCAACGTCCAGCTCGACCTCACCCGTAGCGGTCCCCGGCAACGGAACACCGAACTGCCATACGCAACGCCGCCGCTGTACCAAACCACACGCGGGCTCACCATCCTCAACGTCACCGACAGCTGCCCGATCACGCTCCAGGTCACCGGCGCCCGGCCGTGCACCCGCGTCGTGGTCACCGCCCGCGGATTCCAAACCGTCTTCCGGTCCGGCGACCGGATCACGGTGGTCGGCGCCATGCACGGCGACCCCACCGACCCGGACCGGCCCAGGTTCCTGTCGGTCGACGACCACGCCGGCCACCGCATCACCCTCACCGCCGCAAGCCGGCGACGACCAGCCAGGACCACGCGCAACCAGCCCAGCTAAGCGACCAGGAGAAACCGATGGACCACCCCCACAACGACCAGGTAACCCGCGACGCCACGGCCCCCGGTGAACAAGCTGACACGAGCACGCCGCCGCGCCGACGCCGATCGCTGGCCATCGCCGCCAGCGCGGCGGCCGTCCTCACGCTGCTCGCCGCCGTCGCGGCCGGCCGGCCCGGCAGCCAGGCCGCGACACAGCCCAATACCCCGAACCGCGGCGCGACGCCCACCGCGGTATCCGGGCGGAACTGGCCATCGGCCGCCAGCACAGACCCGAAAGCCATGCTCGAGCGGTTCGCCGACGACCTGACCAACGCCCCAGCGGACCCTGCCCGAGCCCGATTCGAGTACATCGACGTGCGCACATGGGACTCGTTCGCCGCGCCGCCCGCCGCCGCGCCGTCCGGCCCGCCGCCGCCGCGGCGCATACAGCTGTGGACCACTGGTAAGGGCGCCAGCCGCGCGGTAGAACTCGATGAGTCCCATGGCTGCCAACTAGTGTCCGACCAGACTGGCGATGACCTCGGCCTGTTCGACGGGCCGCTGTCCAGCGACCCGGACGCGGTCCGCCGGCAGGTCTTGCACGAGCCGTTGCCGTCCGGCGTCGTTCCTGACGTCTTCGGGCAAGTCGCAGGGATCTACAGCGCCCGGTTCTTGCCGTTGGCCACCCGCCAAGGCGTCCTGCGGATGCTCGCCCGCCTACCCGGTGTCGGCGTTCAACCGCAGATCACCGACCGTGCCGGACGTAGCGGGTTCGCGGTCACCTGGATCTATGCGCCGCCGATGCCGTTCACCGTCGCCAAGACGCTGATCTTCGACCCGGGAACGGGGCAACTGCTGGCCAGTCACAGCCAAGCGCACCGGCGGACCGACGCGACAACCCCACCGGACCAAGGCGACCACTACGCGATCTACGTATTGATCCTGACCAGCACGTACGCCCCGGACACGCACACGCCCGAGCTCGGATGCCCTCGATGAATATCAAGATTGACGAGCAGGTGCAGGGCAATCTGCGCGAGGAGGCGTGGACGCTGTACTCGGACGTGTTCGCGGAGCTCAACGCGGTGGCCGTGCAGCGCCATCTCATGTAACGCAACGAGTTCGACGACGTGATGGGCGATCCGCGGATCCAGAAGTACCTGTGTGCCTGGACGACGACGGGACGATCGGCGGGCTGTCGATCTACACCAACGATCTGGACGCGGTGCCGCTCATCGCGCCGCCGTACTTCGCCCGGCGCTGGCCGCAGCACTACGCCGAGCGGCGGATCTGGTACTGCGGCTTCGTGGCCACCAGTCCGACGCCCGGGCGGCCACCGCGTTCGGCGAGCTCGTCACCGCGATGTACCTCACCGCGGCGACGCAGAACGGTCTCATCGCGCTGGACTTCTGCAGCCGCACCGACGAGGTGCGGCACATGGCCCCACGTCGTGCGGCTGATGCTGCACCGCCTCTCCGGTGACGTGAAGGCGCAGCGCATCGACGAACAGCAGTACTGGCTGTACGAATTCCCGCCAACCGCCGCCGGTACGTAAGCGACAACACCAGTACACGGCAGCAACCTCCTGCCGTGGAACCAGACACCGCCGCAACGCGGTCCGGACTTCGTTTCAACCAGGGCCGCCCGCCAGCACAGACCCTTCGACCCTTGACAGGAGCACCGACACGATGACCGCCGCCCGGCCGGACTTCGGCATCCACACCCGCCGATCGACGCGATCGGCGCTGTCACTGGCACCCTCGCCGAGGGCTATCTTGACGGGGATCTGGCATCGTGGCTGGTCCCTGACCGGGCTACCCGCCGGTCGGTGTACGCCGACTACTGCGGCATCTTCGCCGAGTTCTTCCTCCAGCACGGCCAGGTCGACGCCACCGGGGACCTGGACGCCGTCGCGCTGTGGTGGCCGGTCGGCCGGCTCCTGGAGATGGATATCCCGGACTACGCCGAGCGTCTCGCCCACGTCACAGGTAACGCCGTGGGCCGGTTCGTGACCCTCGACATGACGGCCCGCGCGCACGACCCCACCTACCGGCCGCACCACTACCTCGCGTCCCTGGCGGTCCGACCGGACCGGCAGGGCCAGGGGATGGGCAGCGCACTGCTGCGCCACCGCCATACCCAACTCGACACCGACGCCACACCGGCCTACCTGGAGGCGACCGGACCGCGCAGCCGGACGCTGCTCCAGCGCCACGGCTACACGGCCTGGGGCCCGATCCGAATACCGGACGGTCCCGCGCTACATCCGATGTGGCGACCCAGGACCTACTCCCACCTGCGGTAAGCCGCCATCGGCGCCGGCACATCGATGCCATGCCCGCCGCGACCGCCGGCCGCTGTATCGCACTGTCCCGGTGATGCCGCCGGCATCACCCCAACCACGGCGCCACGCCTGGAGAGGAAACCCAGCTTGACCACGCAGCACAACGCGACCCGAGCACCCTGCCGCCGCTCGTTCCGCGCGAGGTGCTGTTTGGCAACCCCGCCAGGCTCAGCCCGGCGATCTCACCGGACGGCCGGCAGCTGGCATGGATCGCGCCCGACGAGGACGTGCTCAACGTGTGGGTCCGGGATCTGGACGGGGCACCGGGCCGCCTTGCGTCCCTGCTGTGGACCAGGTATCGCCGCGAGTATCTCTACGCGCTGGAGGAGCACCTCGGCGGGCTGCGCGACGACGGCTACGAAC